>CAYZWF010000025.1:0-4500 GCA_964482135.1 uncultured Rhodospirillaceae bacterium | reverse complement strand
CGGCGGGACGCGGCGGAATGTAACAGGGTGCCGGGGGCCTGTAAACGCCCTTGAGAATGGCTATTTTTCGAGGAAGATAACCGACAGGTTGCGGCCAAAATCGGACTCTCCGGTCAATTGGGAACGGCGATAGCTAAAGAAGCGGTCGACCTCGGTGCAGGTGTCGTAAGGCAGCCGTGAAGCGCTTTTGAGTTCCAGGGCATGGAGGCGGCGAAAGATATAGGCCGAGAAATCAAACAGAAAGTGCCCCTGGCGCGGGGCCGGGGAGAATATCTCGTAATGTCCGGTGCTCTGGTCCGGGAAGTTGTCGGGAAACTCCGGCCCCACTTCATAGGAACGCATTGAAATACAGGGGCCGATGACGGCGGTAATGGACCCACACACCGCGCCGAGCCTGGTCATAGACTCCACCGTGGCCTCGATCACCCCGGCCAGCGCCCCCTTCCACCCCACATGGGCGATGGCCACCACACCGGCCTGGTCGTCCGCGAGCAGCACCGGCGCACAGTCGGCGGTGAGAATGCCCAACACCACCCCCGGCGTCCCCGACACCAGGGCATCCGCCTGTAACATTTCCTGGGGCATCTCCGCTTCACGGGTGGAGCCGTCCACCACCGCCACCGTGGCGCTGTGGGTCTGATAGGGCGTGACCAGGGCGTTCCCCGGCATCCCCAGCCGCGTCATGGCGCGCTCGCGGTTGACGCGTACGCATTCCGGATCATCATCGGAGCCAGGCCCGCAGTTGAGGGACTCATAGATGCCCGCACTCACCCCACCCTGGCGGGTAAAGAAGGCATGGCGGACACCGCTGAGGTCGTTGAGAGCACCGGAACTGATGAGGGGAATGGAGATATCGGCGGTCATAACAACCTTTTTATACCCATGGGAAAGAAGTGGAAATAGCTTAGAGCGGTTCGAATAACCCGCGGGCACCGGTTGTGGCGCACCGGTGATGGCAAGAACTTTGAACAGAGCGCCCATTTCGTCCTCGGAAATCAAGCGTTGGCAGCCGCTTTCCAGAAGCCGCCGCTGTTCCTCAGGCACGGCTTCGGCCAGCCGCGCGCTGCGGGCTTCGATCCCCAGGTCGCGCAGGAACGCACCCTGGGTCCGTGGACCATGAACGTAAGCGCCCGACTCCCGGGCCGCGCTCGCCAAGGCGGCGAAATCCACATGGGCGGTGATATCGGCGGAGCCGGGCTCAGCCAGCACCGAGCAGGGGCGATGGCCGCGCACCGCCTGAAGGGTGTCTCCCACGGCACTGCGGGTATGGCCGTAATCCACTATCAGGGCCGCGCCGCCATCCCGGCCAAGACGCGCGGAAAGCTGGCCCACAAAGGCCAGCGCGTCGGGACATGTTTCGATGATGGCCCCCGTCGGGGCTTGCGTTACCTCAGAGCTATTCAGGGCATCAGGCAGGGGAGCGGCCTCTTCGGCGAGACAAAAACAAAAACCGCCGCTTCCTCCGCTTTTTTCACCGCTTTTTTCAGAGTCGAGTCCCACCAGGCGTTCACGCCAGCCATCCCCCGCGCGCTGGAACTGGCGCACCGGCAGGGCGTCGAGGAATTCGTTGGCCAATAACAGTATCGGCGCCTTGTCACCGATACCCTCAAGGGAGTCCACCCAGGTCACCTGGTAATCACTCAGGGCCTTTTCCTGGTGCTCGCGCAGCGCCGGGCTGGTTTCCACCAGATGGACCCGCGCCGCAGCCGGGAAAGCCGGGTCCAGCGACGATACCGCGCGCAGGGCGTCCGCCATCAGGGTGCCGCGCCCGGGCCCCGCCTCCACCAGAAGAAAGGGATCGGGAGAGCCCATGCGCCGCCAATAGTCGAGGCACCACAGGCCCAGCAATTCCCCGAAGACCTGGGAGATTTCGGGGGCGGTGATGAAATCCCCGTCGCGGCCCAGGGGATCGCGCTGCATATAATAACCCCATTGGGGATGGCCCAGGGCCGCGGCCATATACTGGGCCACGGTGAGCGGGCCGTCGCTCTCCATACGCGCCCGCAGGAGCGCCGCCAGCTCCGTCACGGCATTCTCATTTTTTTGGCTTCCCCGCCTCGCCTTCCTTCACCGCCCTGGCGATCAGCCACAGGCCGAAAAGCAGAATCGGGAGCGAGAGAAGCTGTCCCATGGTGGCCGCGGTGAAAAAATAGCCGAGATGGGCGTCGGGCTGGCGGAAAAATTCCACCACAATACGCGACAGGCCATAGCCCACGGCGAAGACGCCGCTCACCAGACCCGGCCGCTCCAGGGCGTTCCTGCCGCGAATCAGGGCATAAATCAGGACGAACAGGACCGGCCCCTCGAGAACCGCCTCGTAGAGCTGGCTGGGATGGCGGGGATAGGGGCCGCCGCGGGGAAATACCATGGCCCAGGACACGTCGGCGACCCGGCCATAGAGCTCGCCATTGATGAAATTGGCCAGCCGGCCGAAGAAAAGGCCGATCGGCGCGGCGGCGCAGACCAGGTCGCCAAGCCTGAGGAAGGGGATGGCGTGGCGGCGGCAGAACAGGGCAATGGCGGCGATTAGGCCGAGAAACCCGCCGTGGAAGGACATGCCGCCCTTCCACACCAGGAAAATCTCCTCCGGGTTGCTGAGGTAGAATCCGGGCTTGTAGAACAGCGTATAGCCCAGCCGCCCGCCGAGAATCACCGCCAGGGTGGCCCAGACCAGGAAATCGTCGATCTTCTCCGGAGCAATTTTCTTCTGGGTGATTTTCTCCGGGGAGATGGCCGAACCCGGCCGCTTCACCAGCCCCAGACAATAACGCCAGCCGAGAATCAGCCCGGCGATATAGGCCAGGGAATACCAGCGGATGAGCAGCGGCCCCAGTTCCAGGGCTACCGGGTCGATATGGGGATAGGGAAGAGCCAGAATCACGGTTTTCTCTCGCCTCTGGAGCGGTTCAGGACTGACAGGGAACTATTTATAGGCATCCTATCTATAGGCATCTGGGGTATCGAGAAATTCCCGCACATAGCGCCCTACCCCTTCCTCCAGGGTGGTAAAGGGGGCGGCGTATCCGGCCTCGCGCAGGCGCTCCATCCGCGCCTGGGTAAAATACTGGTAACGGTCACGGAGTTCCTCGGGCGTCTCCACATAGTCGATGGCACAGTTCTTCTCCAGCGCCCCGTAAACGGCGGCGGCGAGATCGGCGAAGCTGCGCGCCTCGCCGGTGCCGAGATTAAACAGCCCGTTGACGCCGGGAGTATCGAGCAGCCACAGCATCACATCCACGCAGTCTTCGACCGAGATGAAATCGCGCAGCTGGCCGCCATCCTCGTAATCGGGATGGTGTGACTTGAACAGCCGGCACGGCTTTCCCTCCTTGGCCGTGGGGAAAATCTGGCACACCACGCTCTTCATATTGCCCTTGTGATATTCGTTGGGGCCGTAGACATTGAAGAACTTGAGTCCCGCCCATTGCGGCGGGGCCGCGCCGCTGCGGCTCATGCCCAGCACATGACGGTCGAACAGGTGCTTGCTCCAGCCGTAGAGGTTGAGCGGCCGCAGGGCGGCCAGGGCGGAATCGCTTTCATCATCGTCAAACCCCTGAGCGCCGTCGCCATAGGTGGCCGCCGAGGAGGCATAGATAAAACGTTTCTGGTGCTGGCGGCACCATTCCCACAGATCCATGGAGAGGCGCACATTGGTGTCGAGCACCAGATTGACGTCGGTCTCGGTGGTGGACGATATGGCGCCCATGTGAAAGAGCGCGGTCAATTCCCCGCCATGGGCGTCGAGAAAGGAGAGAATCTCTTCCGGGGGGATGATTCTCGAGATGTCGCGCTTGTCCAGGTTACGCCCTTTGCCGTCCCGTTCCGGCCAGTCACAGACCACCACCTCGCCATCGCCGCGCGCTTCCAGACCCGCGGCCAGATTCGAACCGATGAAACCGGCGCCGCCGGTAATCAAATACATCTTTCATCCGCCTTCATTGGGGACATTGGCAACCGCCTCGCTGGGGGGACCATCCGGCCTCCGTTATAGGCATCCCCCCGAAATGCCGCAAGGGGAGGGCGGCATGAGCCATGGGAAGGCCAGGGAAAGCCAGGGGAAGAAAAGACGAACGGTTGCGCCAACTGCCCCCGGAGTCACATAATGGGGGTCCCCTTTAGCGATTGCCCCAACTGAAGGAATCCCGCCATGCAGACCCGTAACCGCATTCTTGACGATCTGGCCAAGGTAGCCGGTGGCGCCCTGTCGGTGATGACCGGGGTCAAAAGCGAAGCCGAGGCCGTCATGCGTCAACAGTTCGAGAAGGTTCTCGACAAGATGGACCTGATCCCCCGTGAGGATTTCGAGGCGGTGCGGACAATGGCGGCCAAGGCCCGCGACCAGCAGGAAGAACTGGTTAAACGGGTGGCGGTGCTGGAGAAGGCGCTGAACATAAAACCGCCGCGCAAGTCCACCAAGATACGCGCCAAAGGCAGCGCGAAAAAAACCAAGAAAAAATACGCCCCGAAAAAGACGGCCCCGAAAAAGGCAGCTAAGAAAAA
>CAYZWF010000024.1:0-34724 GCA_964482135.1 uncultured Rhodospirillaceae bacterium | reverse complement strand
CTCGGCTATAAGTTTGCGGGCAATTTGTCGTGAATGGCGGCGTTGAAACGGGCCAGGGTACGTCGGCCCTAAATAAAGAGCGTCAAAAACAGACACCGAATACCCGGCCCTTAGCCATAGGCTGAAACCGGCCCCTATCTGAAATTCCGCTCCCGAGGGGCTTAAATCTGTGGCTTTCGCGCCTCTTTCCTTGCCTCATTTCCGGCAAGCTGGTAGGAGAGAATCCATGCAGACACAGGTCCGCATGGCGCCCCCCGAAACCGGGAGGAAAAAAACCGCCCAAGGGAAGGAAGCGATACGGCCCCGGGGTCGCTTCAGATCCCTTATCGGTCGTCGCACCCGGCTTCGGCTCCCTAGTCTTGCATCCCTGATCGAGACGTTTTTAAGGCGGCTGGTCTATGGCACGCCGCTCTATTCCCTCTCGTTGATAGGCCGTGGCCCGGCGGTCATAGCCGTCACCCCGCCCGACCCCTGGCCCGGAGACGCAGGCCAAGGGCGGGCCCTCCTTGAAAGCGAATTCACCTTTGCCGGAGAATCCGTCTTCGGCGATGAGTCCCTGTGGTCACCGCCCGGCGTCAGTCCTGTCTGGATGGAGGAATTGCACGGGTTTTCCTGGATCAGCGACCTTCATATGGTGGGGTCCGATGCCGCGCGGCTGCGCGCCCGCGCCCTGGTGGCCAACTGGATCGCCCATCATAACCGCTGGAGTCCCGTGGCCTGGCGCAGCGACGTTCTCGGCACCCGCATCGCCGCATGGCTGGGGCGCTATGATTTTTTCTGCGCCAGCGCCGACGAGCTGTTCCGGGAAAAGTTTTTCACCAGCCTCAACCGCCAGGTAAAACACCTGGCCCGCACCGCCACCAGGGAAGCCGATGGCGCACGCCGGTTTTTCGCCATTAAGGGGCTGGTCTATGCCGGGGTCTGTCTGCCCAACGGCAAAGGGACGCTGGCCCGGGGATTGCGGCTTCTCGAACAGGAAATCGGGCGCCAGATCCTGGCCGATGGCTGTCATTACGAACGCAGCCCGCGGCTCCAGCTTGTGCTCCTTCGATTGTTCATCGATATCCGCGCCACCCTGATCGCGGGCAAGCAGGAAGTTCCCACCACCCTGCAATCGGCCATCGACCGCATGGCGCCCATGCTGCGTTTTTTCCGTCATGGCGATGGCGGGCTCGCCCTGTTCAACGATTCTCATGAAAGCGAAAGCTGGCTCGTGGACATGGTGCTGACGCGCGCCGACGCCAAGGGCAAGCCCCTGTCCACCGCGCCCCATAGCGGCTTTCAGCGCCTCCATCTCAACCGCTCGCTGGTGATTCTCGACGCCGGCCCGCCCACCCTCTCGGCCTCCGACGAGCACGCCCATGCCGGCACGCTGAGTTTCGAAATGAGCCTCGGCAAAGAGAGACTGATCGTCAATTGCGGCGCCCATACCGGAGGCAACGAGAACTGGCGTTATTCATGCCGCACCTCGGCCGCCCATTCCACCCTGATCCTGGAAGACACCAATTCCACGGAGATTCTCACCAACGGCCATTTGAACGTGGACGACATGACGGTGACCAGCCGCCGCGACGACGAAGACGGTAATATCTGGATCGAGGCCAGCCATGATGGTTATGAGCACCTTTATGGGACGATTCACCGGCGCCGTCTTTATCTCGCCAGCGGCGGCGAGGATTTCCGCGGCGAGGATTCGCTGATCCGCACCTCGCCGCGCCATGACAGCGAACCGGAAAACCGGTTTTTCATTTTGCGCTTTCATCTTCACCCCCAGGTCCGCGCCTCGCTTCTTCATAACCGGGCCACGGTTCTCATGCGCCTGCCCTCGGGACAGGGATGGCGGCTGCGCGCCAGCGGCGGCCTGATCGGGATCAATGAAAGCGTTTATCTGGGCGCCGATGGAGAAATCAAGCGCTGTGAACAGGTCACCATCAGCAGCCAGATGGCGGGCGGCGATGACGGCGCCGAAGCCACCGTCAAATGGGCCCTGTCACGGGTCAGCGATCATTAGGAAAAACCCGGGGGAAACCCGCCACAAACCGGGAAAAAGCGATCGTTACGAAACCGGAATTATAAATCCCAGCGCCGCACCCCTTGGGGCAGGTCAATATGGCGCCACAGCCCCTTGATATCGGCCACCAGCCCGCCGGGCGCCACCATTTGCGCGAAGCTCTCGGCGGTGAAACGGCCATAGAGGTCGTGGGCCACCGCCCCCACCACACAGTCATAGGCAACCTTGCCACCGGTCCTGGACACATCCTCCTCGGCGTGTAGGTCCACGCCATAGAGCGCCTTGGCTTCAACCGCATCGGCCAGGGGGTCGTGGACGGTCACCTCATGACCCAGCTCACGCAAACGGGCGATCACGTCGATGACCTTGGAATTACGCAAATCGGGTACGTTTTCCTTAAACGTAAGGCCGAGCACCAGGATGCGCGCGGGCCCCTTTTCGGAACCGAGGGAAGCATGGATGCGTTCGGCGATGAACCCGCCCATGCCGTCATTGATGCGCCGTCCGGCGAGGATGATTTCCGGATGATGCCCGGCCTCCTTGGCGCAATGGGCGAGATAGAAGGGGTCGACGCCGATACAGTGTCCGCCCACCAGGCCCGGCCTGAAGGGCAGGAAGTTCCACTTGGTCATGGCCGCGTCGAGCACGTCCTGGACCGAAAGATCGAGGCTCTGGAAAATCTGGGTGACTTCGTTGATGAAGGCGATGTTGATGTCGCGCTGGGCGTTTTCGATGACCTTGGCGGCCTCGGCGGTTTTGATGTCACGGGCGGCAAAAACCCCGCCCCGGGTGACGTTGCCGTAGATTTCCTCCAGCTTCGCCGTGATTTCCGGCGTCTGGCCGGCGACGATTTTGGCGATTTCGTCCACCCGGTGTTCCTTGTCGCCGGGATTGACCCGTTCCGGTGAATAGCCAAGGAAAAAATCGCGGCCACAGACGAGGCCCGAGGCGGCGGCCAATTCGGCGCCGCAGACGTCTTCGGTAACACCCGGATAAACCGTGCTTTCGAAGACCACGATGGCGCCCTTGCCCATGGCCTTTCCCACCGTCCCGCAGGCGGCGCGCAGGGCCGAAAGATCGGGTTCGCTGGCGGCGTCCACGGGGGTCGGCACGGTGACGATATAGACGTCGTGTTCCGCCAGGTCGCCGTCATCGCCGCTGAGTTCCATGGCGCAGGAATCGAGATCGGAAGAAGAGACTTCGCCGGTGCGGTCATGGCCCTGGCGCAGCTCGGTCAGCCGCCCGCTATCCACGTCATAGCCGATGACCTGGTACTGCCGGGACAGAACCACGGCCAGCGGCAGCCCCACATAGCCCAGTCCGATAACGCAGATTTTCAATACAGCCTCCCGGTTTTCTTATCTCTCAGGTAACTTTCCCGCCGGATTTTGTCAATTCGCGGGAGCCTGTGGCGATGACGGAGTCTACTTTGTTTGCCGCTTTCGCTTTTTCGCTTTCGTCTATCGCCACCTTCGTCCATCAAGAGTATAACCCTAGTTCATGAGCTGGGCTTTTGTTCCATTTATCTCCCTGGCCGTTTTCACGGCCGTTTTCGCAGCCGTCTTCGCCGGCAGCGGCGCGCTGGTGGATGTTCTGCGGCGGCGCGAGCTTCTCGACCATCCCAATCAACGCAGCAGCCATCTGGTGCCCACGCCGCGCGGTGGCGGCATCGCGGTGGTGGGAGTGTTGCTCGCGGTATGGGCGGGCATCGCTTTTCTCGCGCCGGGAGTTTTTGCCCATCCGCCCACGGTTCCTTTTTCCGCCGTGGTGCTGGTGCTGTTCTGCGCCTCAGGCTTGGCGCTGTTGTCCTGGCTCGATGACTTGAAGGGGCTGACGCCCCTGTTCCGGCTCATCCTTCAGTTCGCCGCCGTCATCGCCGGGCTCGACGCCCTGCCGGGAGGGCCAAGCGGCGCGGCGCTGGTCTTTCAGGGGCTTCTTCCCGCCACCGCCGATCATATGGCGGCGGCCCTGGTCTGGGTGTGGTTCCTCAATCTTTTTAATTTCATGGACGGCATTGACGGCATCACCGGCGTCGAGGCGGTCGCGCTGGGGGGCGGGGTCTTCCTGGTGGCCCTGCTTGCCGGAGGGGCGCAGGACTGGGCCCTGTTCGGGTTGAGCGCGGCGGCGGCGGCGGCAGGCTTTCTGTGCTGGAACTGGAGCCCGGCCAAGCTTTTCATCGGCGACGTGGGCAGCGTGCCGCTGGGGTTCCTGCTGGGCTGGCTGTTGCTGGGGCTAGCCACCATGGGATACTGGGCGCCGGCGCTGATCCTGCCGCTTTATTACCTGGCCGACGCGAGCCTCACATTGGGGCTGAGGCTGCTTCGTGGCGAGAAGGTGTGGCGGGCCCATGCCGAGCATTTCTATCAACGCGCGGTGCAGGCGGGCGCCAGCCATGGTGATGTGTGCCGTCTTGTGGCGGTGGCCAATCTGGGTCTGGTTGTTCTCGCCGTGGCCGCCGGATCGGGGTTTTCCCCCGATGCGCCGCTGCTCTGTGTGGTCGCGGCGGCACTGGTGGTGGCGGGACTCATGAGACGGCTGAAAAATCCGCGAGGGGCGCAGCGATGAAGAAGGCGGCGAAGGGAACGCGGACCCGGAGCATCCAAAATCACCGCGCGGCGGCAATGCAGCCGGTTGTGCTTTGCGTTGCACCGTCTTAGGGTCCGGGAATGGCTTTTCGACTGTTCTCTTTCAACCGCGCGCGCGCCGCCCTTCTCCATGACACCTTCATGGCGGCCCTATCCTTCCCCTTGTCTCTTTACCTGCGGGAAGGAAATGTACTCCAGTACTATCCGCAATCGCTGTTACTGAACGGCACCATTATCTTCGCCGTGGTCTGCGCCCTGGTTTTTTCCCTTACCGGTATGTATCGCAGCATATGGCGCTATGCCTCGTTGAATGACCTGGTGGCCATCACCAAGGGCGTGACCCTGTCTCTGCTGGTTTTCCTGGCGCTGATGTTCCTCATGACCCGTCTCGAGGCCTTGCCGCGAAGCGCTGTTTTCATCAACTGGTTCGTGCTCATGGCCCTGCTCGGCGGGCCGCGATTCATCTATCGCGTATTCAAGGACCGGCGTCTCGAAAATGTACTC
This sequence comes from uncultured Rhodospirillaceae bacterium, assembly GCA_964482135.1. Taxonomy (GTDB): domain Bacteria; phylum Pseudomonadota; class Alphaproteobacteria; order UBA11136; family UBA11136; genus UBA11136. The sequence continues at coordinate 29,624 of CAYZWF010000024.1, read as the reverse complement.
GCCCGCGACGATTATTCACGTATTCCGGTACTTCTGGTGGGCGCCGGCGACGCGGCGGAATTGTTCCTGCGCGATCTCGCCCGCGATGCGGATTCCCCGCACCGGGTTCTCGGCATGCTGTCGGAGAAACCCTCGCGGCTGGGCCGCGAGATTCACGGCGTGGCGGTGCTGGGCTTGGTGGATGACCTGGAAGAAGTGGTGGCGCGGCTTAAGAAAAACGGCCCAGCGCCACAGCGGCTGATTATCACCAAGGATAGTCTCGACGGCACGGTGGTGAGCAGGCTGCTCGACCAGGCCGAGGCCCTTGGCCTGACCCTGGCCCGGCTGCCCCGGCTCAGCGACCTCAAAGGCGGGGTAAGCGAGCATCTGGAAATCAAGCCGGTGGCCATCGAGGATCTTCTGGGGCGGCCCCAGACGGTTCTCAACCGCCCCGCCATGAAGGCGCTGATCAAGGACAAGCCGGTACTGGTCACCGGCGCGGGCGGCACCATCGGCAGTGAACTGGCGCGCCAGATATGCGCCTTGGGCCCGTCCCGGATTACCCTGCTCGATAACAGCGAATACCAGCTTTACAGCATCGATTATGAGATTTCCGCCGCCCATCCCGGCCTGCCCCGCAGCGCCGTCATATGCGACGTGCGCGACCGCAAACGGCTCGACGAGATCATGTCCGCGGAGACCCCGGCCCTGGTCTTTCACGCCGCGGCGCTCAAGCATGTGCCCATGGTGGAGGCCAACGCTTGCGAAGGAATCCTCACCAATGTGATCGGCTCGCACAACGTGGCCAATGCCTGCGTCAAGGCCAAGGCCGAGATGATGGTTCAGGTCTCCACCGACAAGGCCGTGAACCCCACCAGCATCATGGGCGCCAGCAAGCGGCTGGCGGAAAGTTATTGCCAGTCCCTGGACCTCAGCGCCGAGGCCAGACGCACACCCACACGGTTCGTGACGGTGCGTTTCGGCAACGTGTTGGGCTCCACCGGTTCGGTGGTGCCACTGTTCCAGCAACAGCTGGCCGCGGGTGGGGCCCTGACCGTGACCCATCCCGATATGAAGCGCTATTTCATGACCACGCGCGAAGCGGTGGAACTGATTCTTCAGGCCTGTGCCCTGGCCGGGGGCGAGGTCAGTCTGCTTGAAGAAGGCGGTATCTTCGTCCTCGACATGGGTGAGCCGGTGCGTATTCTCGATCTCGCCCGGCAGATCATTCGTCTCGCCGGACTGACGCCCGACAAGGACGTGCGCATCGAATTCACCGGCATACGGCCGGGGGAAAAACTGTTCGAGGAGCTGTTCCACGATTCCGAACCCCTGGTGCCCACCGAATATGACGGCATTCTGCTCGCCACGCCGCGCGTGGTGGACCACGGGGTGTTGCTGCGCGCCCTCAACAAGCTGGAAGAACTGGCCCGCGCCGGCAAGACCGAGAAGGCGCTGGCCACATTGAGCCGTCTGGTTCCCGATTATCACCGCGCCGACGAAAGCGAAGCCCTGCCTCCGGCCCAGGTCTCGCAGTCATGACCCGCCCCTTTCATTCTCCCGCTGTAACATAAAAGAGAGCCATGACCGAAACTTCCACAGTTCCCGTTACCCGTGCCTTGATCTCCGTTTCAGACAAGACGGGGCTTGAGGCCTTGGGAAAATTTCTCGCCGAACAGGGTGTTGATATCCTTTCCACCGGCGGCACGGCCAAGGCCCTGCGCGATGCCGGCATCCCCGTGCGCGACGTGTCGGAGCAGACCGGCTTTCCGGAAATCATGGGCGGCAGGGTCAAGACCCTGCACCCCCTGATTCACGGCGGCATCCTGGCCCGGCGCGACGCGCAAGACCACTTGGCCGCCATGGAGGAGCACGGCATCGCCGCTATCGATCTGGTGGTGATCAATCTTTATCCCTTCGAGGCTACCGTAGCCTCTGGGGCCGATGCCGCCACCGCGGTGGAAAATATCGACATCGGCGGACCCGGCATGATCCGGGCGGCGGCCAAGAATCACGATTTCGTGGCGGTGGTGACGAACCCCGATGATTATGAGTTGGTGATGGCCGAAATGCGCGACAATGACGGCGCCACCTCCCTCGAGTTGCGGCGGCGGCTGGCCCACCAGGCCTATGCCCGCACCGCCGCCTATGACGCCGCCATCGCCGCCTGGTTCGCCGGCCAGCGCGACGAGACCTTCCCGGCGCGTCATGCCCTGGGCGGCACCCTGCGGCAGACCCTGCGCTATGGCGAAAACCCCCATCAGCAGGCGGCCTTTTACACAACCGGCCACCAGCGGCCCGGCGTCGCCACGGCGACACAAATCCAGGGCAAGGAACTGTCCTATAACAATCTCAACGATACCGACGCCGCCTTCGAGTTGGTGGCCGAATTCGAGCGCCCCGCCGTCGCCATTATCAAACACGCCAATCCCTGTGGCGTAGCCGTGGCCGAGTCGCCGCTGGAAGCCTATGAAAAGGCCCTGAAATGCGACCCGGTCTCGGCCTTCGGCGGTATCGTGGCGCTGAACCGGCCCTTGGACGAGGAGACGGCGGCGGCCATCGCCGAGCTTTTCGTGGAGGTGGTGATCGCACCGGAAATCGGCAACGGCTCGCGCGCCGTCCTGGCCGAGAAAAAGAATGTGCGGGTTCTGGAAACCGGCGCCATGCCCGATCCCGGCGAGGCCGGCATGGTGATGTGCGCGCTGTCGGGAGGCTATCTGTTGCAATCGCGCGATAACGGCCGCGTCACCGAAGACATGCTCAAAACCGTCACCAAGCGCGCGCCCAGCGACGCCGAACTGGCCGATCTGTTGTTTGCCTTCGCCATCTGCAAACACGTGAAATCCAACGCCATTATCTATGTCAAAGACGGCGCCACGGTGGGGGTGGGAGCGGGCCAGATGAGCCGCGTGGATTCCGCCCATATCGCCGCCATAAAATCAGACGACGCGGCCAAGGCGGCGGGCGAGACCGAGAGCCGGACCCAAGGCTGCGTGGTTGCCTCGGACGCCTTTTTCCCCTTTGCCGACGGCCTGTTATCGGCGGCCGAAGCCGGGGCCACCGCCGTCATCCAGCCCGGAGGCTCCATGCGCGACGACGAGGTGATCGCGGCGGCCGATGAAAAGGGGCTGGCCATGGTGCTGACCGGCATGCGCCACTTCCGGCACTAGGATATCAGCCCGACGGCTGTCCCGGATCGCGCAGCGGCAGCAGCAGAACGAAGCCAACCGCCAGGAAGACGATAATGGTGGCCATGCCCGCACGCTGGCTGTCGAAGGCCAAAGTCGCCCAGGCCAGGAACAGCGGACCGAGGAAGGCAGTGGCTTTGCCTGAAAAGGCGAACAGACCGAACATTTCGGCGCGCATGTCAGGCGGCGCCAGACGCGCCATGAAGGAACGGCTGGCGGCCTGGGCCGGACCCACGAACAGGCCCAGCGGCAGGGCCAATGCCCAGAACCAGAACTTGCCCGAGGCCAGCAGCAAAGCCCCGCCAAAACAGATCAGCCCACCCAGGGCGATGAGAATGGTGCGTTTCGGACCCATAGTGTCGTCAAGCCAGGCGAAGGACGCCGCGCCGATTCCCGCCGTCACATTGATGGCGATGCCGAACATAATCACTTCCTCGAGTGACATACCGAAAGTTCCGGCGGCGTAAATACCGCCAAAGGCAAACAGCGTGTTGAGGCCGTCGATATAGATCATGCGGGCGAGCAGAAAACGCGCGGTCTGGGCGTGTTGGCGGATGTTGTACAGGGTGTTGATCAGAGTCACCAGACCGTTGCGCAGGGCCTCCGTGGTGGGTTCACCCTTAGGCTGGTCGGGAGTCCACAGGAACAGAGGTAACGCGAACAGGGATACCCACATCGCCACCAGAAGCGTGGTCGCCCGCACCGGCTCCGCGGTTCCGGGTGCAATTCCGAACCATGGCACATCGGTCTGGATAAACCCCAGCAGCGCCACGGTGAGACAGACCAGCCCCCCGGCATAGCCCATCCCCCAGCCCCAGCCCGAAAGACGCCCCACACGCCCGGGCGGAGCAATTTCCGGCAACAAGGCGTTATAGAAAACCATGCCGATTTCGAATCCCACCGTGCCCAGCACCACAAAGGTCAGCGCCCAGATCACATCGCCGCGCTCGGGCTGGGTGAACCACAGACCGATACAGGCCGCCACGCACAGAACGGTGCATGCCAGAAGCCAGGGTTTACGCCGTCCGCCGCGATCGGCGATGGCGCCGAGGGCGGGGCCGAGAAGGGCGATGAGAAGGGCGGCGAAGCTTTGCGCATGGCCCCAGGCCGCGGTGCCCGCAATGGTGGACTCGGCCACCGCAGTGGTGAAATAGGTGGCGAAGACGAAGGTGGTGATAACCGTGGGAAAGGCCGAGTTGGCCCAGTCGAACAGGCACCAGGAGAACAGCGCGCGCCGTCCTTCGCCTTCGCTCTCAACCGGATCGGACATCTAACCGCCCAGCAGGCCGCTTACGTTGCGGCTCGCCACCGCCAGCATGGAAAGGTCGATACCAGCGGCGGCGCGCAGTTCATCGATGGTCTGTTCATGACGGCCCACGGCGTGGCGGCGGGTTTCAATCCATCTTTCGATCCATGCCGCTACCTGTTTGTCGCTGGCTTTGCGGACGGACTTTCCGCCGTGGCGCAGCACATCTTCGGTAAGCGCTCCCTGAACATCGGAGAGGTCTTCCACAATGGCGGAGACGGCCTCGCGGTCCCAGGTGTTTTCCGGTGACAGGGCGGTGGCCTGGACACATAGCCAGTCGATCTGGAAGCGGGTGCCCAACGCATAGTAGACCCGGCCCACCAGGGCCACGGGAAGGTTTGCACGGGCCGCCACCCGCACCACATCGAGGCCGCCGAAGAGAGCGTAGAGGGACGCCACGCGATGGGCCAGAGGACGCGGCGCGCCCTTCCCCGTCAGCACCGACAGCCGTTCCTTGAATGCCGTCCTGTCGGCGGTGGAAACCAAGTCTTCAAGACAGTCCGAAAGGGCGGCGATTGCGGGCGCGTACTGCCCACAGGTGTGGGAAATATCCAGAGGCTGGGAGACGTGGTTGAGAAACCACAGGGTGCTGTATTCGATAAGATGGCCGATGGAATTCAGCATCTCGGTCTGTACCGAGGCCGGAATTTTATTATCCAGGGCGTCGATGTCCGACCAGAATTCCCGCAGCCCGAAAACGTCGCGGGTGATGGTATAGGCGCGCGCCACATCGGCCGGCGCGAGCCCGGTTTTCTCGGTCATCTCGTTGATAAAGCCGATGCCGCAGCGATTGATAAGGCTGTTGGTGACCCTGGTGGCGATGATCTCGCGCTTCAGCCTGTGACCCAGCACCGCCTTGCGGTGGCGGGTCTGCATGGCTTGCGGGAAATAGACGAGAAGATCCTGGGTCAGGAGCGTATCGTCGGGCAGGTCGGATTCCAGGATGGCGTCATAAAGCCAGAGTTTGGCATAGGCCAGAAGCACGGCAATTTCGGGGCGCGTTAAACCCTGCCCGTTGCTTCCCCGTTCGGACAGGGTTTCGTCGTCGGGCAGAAATTCAATGTTGCGATCGAGCCGCCCGCTATGTTCGAGGTTGTGCATCAGCCGTATGTAGCGGTCGAGAAGCCCCGCCCCGTGCGACTCGGCCACCGTGATGGCCTGGGTCTGGCGATAGTTCTCGCGCAGCACCAGGACCGCCACTTCACCGGTCATGGAGGCAAGCAGCTTGTTTCTGGCCTGGGGCGACAAACGCCCGCTGGAAACTTCACTGCCCAGGGCGATCTTGATGTTGACCTCGTGATCGGAACAGCCCACCCCGGCGGAATTGTCGATGGCGTCGGTATTGACGCGCCCGCCCTCGCCCGAGGGGCCGCCTTTGAGCGCATATTCGATGCGCGCCAACTGGGTGACGCCGAGATTGGCGCCCTCGCCCAGCACCCGCGCCTGTACCTCGTCGGCGGTGACGCGCAGGGCCTCGTTGGCGCGATCCCCCACCTCGGCGTCGTTTTCATCGCTGGCCCGGATATAGGTGCCGATACCGCCAAACCACAGAAGATCCACACTTGCGCGCATCATGGCCTGGATCAGTTCCGCCGGGGTCAAGCGGTCGCGGCTGATAGCGAAGGCTTTTTTTATTTCCGGCGTCAGCGTGATGGATTTGGCGCGGCGCTCGAAAATTCCGCCGCCTTTGGAAATCAGGGCCGCGTTATAATCGGACCAGCTCGACCGCTTGAGGGCGAACAGCCGCTTACGCTCGGTAAAACTCTTGGCGGGATCGGGGTCGGGGTCGATGAAGATATGCAGATGGTTGAAGGCCCCCACCAGCCGGATATGACGCGACAACAGCATGCCGTTGCCGAACACGTCGCCCGACATATCTCCCACGCCCACCACGGTAAAATCCTGGGTCTGGGTGTTGAGACCCAACTCGCGGAAATGGCGTTTCACCGATTCCCAGGCACCCCTGGCGGTGATGCCCATTTTCTTGTGATCGTACCCCACCGAGCCGCCCGAGGCGAAGGCGTCGCCGAGCCAAAATCCATGATCCAGCGACACCCCGTTGGCGATATCGGAAAAGGTGGCCGTGCCCTTGTCGGCGGCCACCACCAGATAGGGGTCGTTGTCGTCGTGGCACCGTACCGCCGGAGGTGGGATCACGCGATTGCCTTTCAGATTGTCGGTAATATCAAGCACACCGCCGATGAAGGTCTTGTAACAATCAATGCCTTCGGCGAGGAATGCCTCGCGGCCGAGCAGGGGGGAGGGAGGGCGCTTGACCACGAACCCGCCCTTCGAGCCGATGGGAACGATAACCGTATTCTTCACCATCTGCGCCTTCATCAGGCCGAGGATTTCGGTACGGAAATCCTCGCGCCGGTCGGACCAGCGCAGGCCGCCACGGGCCACCTTGCCGCCGCGCAGATGCACGCCCTCCACGCGCGGGCTGTAGACGAAGATTTCGTACAGGGGCCGGGGCAAAGGCAGCCCATCGATGACCCGGCTGTCGAGCTTGAGGGAAAGATAGGGCTTGGGCTCCGCCTTGCCACCCGTCTCCGGTATCACCGCCTGGTAATAGTTGGTGCGCAATGTGGAGAGGATGAGATTGAGGAAGCGGCGGATGATGCGGTCCTCGTCCAGATTTTCCACCTCGTCGAGCCCGCGCTTGATCTCCGCCACCATTTTATCCGCCGCCCGGTCGTCCCCGGCGGGATCGAAACGGTGATGGAAAAGGGCCACCAGGCGGCGCGCGAAAGCGGCGTTTTTCACCAGGGCTTCCTGCATATAGGTTTCACTGAAGGGGATATTGGCCTGGCGCAGGAATTTACAGTAGGCACGCAGGATCACCACCTCGCGCCAGGTCAGACCGGCGCACAGGATAAGCCGGTTGAACCCGTCATTTTCCATCTCTCCCGAACAGACACGGGCGAAGGCCGTTTCAAAATTTTGTTTCGATTTCTCAATGTGAATTTCTTCACCGTCGTCGCTGACCATGACGAAATCGTGGACCCAGACGCGCTGGGCCGGGGATTGGGAATCGCCAAGTTGGGAATCGCCAGCCTGGGAATCATTCACGTCCACCGCGTAGGGAATATCGCGCACTACCCGCAGCCCCATGTTTTCCAGCATGGGCAGGGAATCCGACGGCGCCAGGGTGGCGCCGGAATGGATGATCTTGAAGCAGGCTTCTTGCCTTTCGGATTTATCGGGGCGGTAGAGATTGAAGCGCCGGCCCCCGGTCTCGAGAACCGCATCCACGTCATCCACATCGGCAACCGCGTCGGGAGGCGAAAAGGCCTCGCGATAGGCCGCTGAAAAAGCCTCGCCGTACTGTTTCATGAGGCCGAGTCCAAGGCCTTCGCCCTTGCTCTGAACGAAGGCGGTGGAAAGCTCGTCGCGCCATGAGCGCGCGGCGGCCACCAGCAAAGCCTCGATGTCCCGGTCCCGCATCTTTTTTCCGGCACCCGGCGTGAGCTTGAAGGTGAAATGGACACGGGCCAGGGGTGCATCGCCCACCTGGGTGGAAAATCCGTTGAGAACCCCGCCCAAAGCGTCCTCAAGAATGCCCTGGAAGCGGTTAATGAGATCGGAGCTGTAACGGTCGTGGGGTATGTAGACGAGGCAGGAAACAAACTGTTCGAGGAAATCACGGCGCACGAACAAGGCTACGCGGCGGCGTTCCTCGAGTTTGAGGACGCCGAGGCTGGTTTCCAGAAGGTCTTCCTCGGAAGTCTGGAAGAGCTCGTCGCGGGGGAAGGTTTTGAGGATATTGAGAACGGATTTGCCGTCATGGCCGTGAGGCGAAAACCCGGACCGGGTCATGACACGGGCGATCTTGCGCCGAAGCAGCGGGATATAGCGCGGGCTCTGGTTATAGGCGATGGAGGTGAAGAGGCCGAGAAACCGGTGTTCGCCCACCACCTCGCCATGGGCGTTGAAACGCCGCACGCCCACGTAATCCATATGCACCGGGCGATGCACCGTGGAGCGGCTGTAGGCCTTGGTAACGATAAGAAGCTCTTTGCGGCGCACAAACCTGCAGCGCGCGGACGAGAGCGGCGTCTTGTGGCGCCGGGCGGCGTCCGGCAAGACCTTGCGCAGGACACCAAGTCCGGGCTGGCGGCTGGGTTTGAGATATTGCTTGCCGTTTTTTTTCACCAGGTCGTAGCTGCGGATGCCGAGAAAGCTGAAATGGTCGTCGCGCATCCATTCCAAAAACGCCCTTCCCTCGTCCACCTCTTCGCAAGACAAGGGCGGCGGCGAGGATTCAAGATCAAAGAGGATGTCGTTGACCCTGGACAGCATGGGATGCCAGTCGGTAACGGCGAAGCGCACGTCCTGAAGGATCGCTTTCAGGGACTCCTGAATTTCCTTAAGCGCGGCGGCGGGCTGTTCGTCGATTTCCAGATGAATGCAGGATTCGCTCAAGGCCTGCGCCTTGGGCTTGCCGTTGGTGGTGACATCGGTCAGCCGCCCGGCCTTGTCGCGCATGGCGTGTACCACCGGATGCACATTGAGATGGACCCCGATGTTGCGGCGGTTGAACTCCATGGTCAGCGAATCCACGAGGAACGGCATATCGTCGTTGACGATTTCCACAACCGTATGCGGACAGCCCCAGGTATTCTTTTGCCTGGCTGGCTTTTGCCGGCGTGGATTGAAAGCGCGAATTTTTACCACCCCGGGACGCCGGGTCGCGGCCAGATCGAAAAGAGAAAGCGCGGCGGCGCAAAGATCCTCGGGCTCGGATGCGCGGATATCGTCCATGGCGACATGGGAATAATAGGCCCGAACGAAGCGTTCCGCCGCAGCCGCCTTGCGGCCCCGGACGGTCTTGCGAACATGATGGACAATCTTGCGGATCAGATCCGGCTTCAAAGCCATTGGACTTCCCCCCCATAGGTCGTCGCGGGTCGTCGTGGGTCATCACGCCCTATCTATGGTATACTTTCCTAGATTGTCTCTATTTTTAGTTAACAGCAAGGTTGGCAGCCGGTCTTTCGGGGGGAGTTCTTTCTCCCCTACGCTTGTCAGGGCACCATGGTCGGCGTCATAATTCCACGAAGACGGTCAGCACGCGATCAGACATGGCCGTGCGCGGTCATGATTTTGCGAATGCCACCCGGTGGAATGGGGGCGGAACGGAAATCTTCGCGCCGCAATGGTTATGTGATGGAAGGGAAGGTCAGCATGGGCGAAAGTATTCTTCAGGAGACCCTCGAGCCTGGGTCCGACTCCGGCGGCGACGACCATTCCAACGATGTCCTGGGCCGCATGCCCGATGCCATCCGCACCACATTCAGCGCCGAACAGATTGCCGCCATCCGCGCCGCCACCCAGGAGGACTGGAGCACCCACCCGGTCAATATCCGGCTTCGCGTTCCCCTCCTGTTGCGCCGCGGCTATCTCACCCTGGTGGCCGGTATCTGCCACCGCAGCCCCGAGCGCCACAGCCAGGATCGACAGATTCACCCCCTTCGCACTCTGGGAAATATTCTGTTTGTGGGCGGCTGCGCGGCCCTGACTTATCTTGTTATCATTGCCGGTCTGCTGTTTTTCAGCGCCATATTCGAATATTAAAAGAGCCCGTAGGGGGCGAAACGAAAAAGGCCACCGGGTTAGCGGTGGCCTTTTTGCGAAACTGGAGCGGGTGATGAGATTCGAACTCACGACATTCACGTTGGCAACGTGACGCTCTACCCCTGAGCTACACCCGCATGAAGAGGGGCCAGATAATACGCAAAGACGCTTCGTTTGCAAGCGCCGCGCTTTGCCCGGATGGACCTTGCGCGGAGCGGTGGGATATGATGACCATATAATGCCCCGATCCTGAGGAAGAGTCTTCGGCGGGGAATGGTTTTCTTTTATAACTGCAGATAGGAATTCCCGGCAAGGAGCCCCCACCGGGATATCCGACCGGGACAGCACCCATGGACCCCACCCTTAACGACCCTTCGTCTGGAAACGGCGCGCCCCAATCCGAGGCGCCCGTAAAGGATGCCACCGAGGCCAGCTTCGTGGCCGACGTTATCGAGGCCTCGGGGGAAACTCCCGTTATCGTCGATTTCTGGGCGCCCTGGTGCGAACCCTGTAAACAACTGACGCCGCTGTTGGAAAAACTCACCGCCGCCGCCAAGGGGGCGGTGCGTCTGGTCAAGGTCAATGTGGATGAGAGCCCCGCCCTGGCACAACAGCTTCGCATCCAGTCCATCCCCACCGTATATGCGTTTTATCAGGGGCGGCCCGTGGACGGGTTCACCGGCGGCCTGCCGGAAAGCGAACTGAAGGCCTTTTTCGACCGTGTGTTGAAACAGACCGGCAAGGGTGATGGCGGGGAAGAGTTGGCCAAGGCCCTGGAACAGGCCAAGGCGGCGCTGGAGGAAAGCGACTCGGCCATGGCGGCGGAGCTTTACGGCCGCATCCTCGCCACCCAGTCGGACAATGCCGATGCGGTGGCCGGGCTGGTGCGGTGTCATGTGGCCACGAAAGATTATGAGCGCGCCCGCGGGCTTCTCGATTCCTTGGAAGAAAAGCTGGCTTCCTCATCCCCCGTCCAGGCCGCGCGTACGGCGCTGGAGCTGGCCGAACAGGGCCAGCAGTCGGGTGGCGATTTGTCCCGGCTTGAGGCGCTCTCGGCGCAAAATCCCGACGACCACCAGGCCCGTCTCGACCTTGCCCTGGCCCAGTTCGCCAACGGGCAACAGGAGGAGGCGATCGAATCGCTTCTTGAAATCATCCGCCGCGACAGGGAATGGAACGAACAGGCGGCGCGGCTCCAGCTCCTCAAATTCTTCGAGGCCCTGGGCCATGCCCATCCCTTGACCATGGCGGGGCGGCGCTCGCTGTCCACGCTTATATTTTCATAATGGTATTCCGCGGCCACATACCATCCGATAGAAACCATGGGCCGGTGGGGAATATGGGTCCGGTGGGGGACATAACCCCAGGGGAAACATGACTCATGAGTGATGATTCTTTTGCCCTTGATTTTGACCACCTTCCCGACGTGCTGCCCGTGTTTCCGCTGGATGGGGTGTTGTTGTTGCCGCGGGGGCGGCTGCCTCTCAATATTTTCGAGCCGCGCTATGTGAACATGGTGAACGCCGCGTTGAAGGGCGACCGCATGATCGGCATGATCCAGCCCCGTCACGGTGGTAATGGTGGCGAGGGCGGAAACGGTGGAGACGGCAACGGGGCGGAGGACGAAGACAACGGCAACAGCGGCGGCGACGGTCCCATCTACAAAATCGGCTGTGGCGGCCGCATCGTTTCTTTCCAGGAGGCCGCCGACAACCGCTATGAAATTGCGCTGGAAGGCGTGTGCCGGTTTGAAGTGGCCGAAGAGCTGGTGCCCGAGGACGGCTATCGCCGGGTGCGTCCCAACTGGGAACCGTTCTCGGGTGATATGGAATCCGAGCCCTCTGACCATCTCGACCGCGACAGGCTTCAGGGCAGCGTGCGCGAATTTTTTGACCTGCATGGGATCAAGGCTGACTGGAATGTTATTTCCGCCACCACCGACGAGAATCTTATTACCTCGCTGGCCATGGGGCGCCCCTTTGCCGCCAACGAGAAACAGGCCCTGCTTGAAACCCCCGGCCTGGCGGAACGGGCCAATGTCCTGATTTCGCTTATTGAAATGGCGCTGCTGGAAAACAGGGGCGAAGACATTCCCCATCAATAATCACACCAACAATCGGCACAGAACCCCCATTTAAAGATATGCTCTCATATATCCCACACCTCCGGAGAACCCATCATGAGTGAACAAGCATCGGCGAAGAAAGCCTCCGTAGACCCCAAGCTGCTGGAGATTCTCGTCTGTCCCCTGAGCAAGGGTCCGCTGCGTTATGACAAGGAGGCCCAGGAATTGATCAGCGAACAGGCGCGGCTTGCCTATCCCATCCGCGACGGCATTCCCATCATGCTGGTGGACGAGGCCCGCCCCCTCGACGGCAAAGCCAAACCGGCCCCAAAAAACGAATGAGAGCGGGACCGCGGGGCAAAAGCCAATGAACGGCGCGGGAGATGCCCCTGCTCCACCTTCCGGCGCGGCGCATGCACGGCCGCAACCCGTTGAAATCCGTCTCAAGACGGCGGAGAAGGCCCTGGAGGTGGATTTCGACGACGGTAGCAGTTTCACCTTCGCGGCCGAGTTCCTGCGCGTGGAAAGCCCTTCGGCCGAGGTAAAGGGCCACAAGCCGGGCCAGGAAACCCTCGTCACCGGACGCCGTCATGTGGGAATCATGGAGGTGGAGCCGGTGGGCAACTACGCCATCAAGATCGTTTTCGACGATCTTCACGACAGCGGTATTTACACCTGGGACTATCTTTACGAACTGGGTGAAACTCAGGACGGCCTGTGGCGCGCCTATCTTGAAAAACTCGAACAGGCCGGCGCCAGCCGCGACCCCTAGAATCTTTCTGGGAGTCTTTCCGCTCTCACAGCGGCTGGCCCCGCATCAGCCGGGGCAGGTCCCCCACCACCCCCATGGCGTGGCGCATAAAGAACCGCTTCAGAGGCGCTATCCCGTTGACGGCGGCGAGACCCGCGTCGCGGACCAGACGCAGCGGCGCCACATCATTGGAAAACAGACGCGTTAACCCGTCGGTGACGGCGATCAGAGTCATCACATCGAAACGCCGCCAGCGCGCATAGCGTTCGAGAACCTCCCCGCCGCCAATGTCACGCCCCTGGTCCCGGGCCTCGACGATAACCTCGGCCAGGGTGGCCACGTCGCGCAGCCCGAGATTGAGGCCCTGTCCGGCGATGGGATGAATGCCGTGGGCGGCATCGCCTACCAGGGCCAGCCGTGGGCCGATAAGGCTTTCGGCGCGCAACAGACCCAGGGGATAGGACCAGCGGCCTCCCGTCACTTCGAGGTTCCCCAGGGCGTCGCCCAGGCGGCGGCGCAATTCCGCCGTGAACTCCGCATCATCAAGCGCCAGCAGCCGTGGCGCCAATTGCGATTTCTCCGACCAGACGATGGAGGAGCGGTGGGGCCAGGAGGCGGAAGACGAGGCATCATCCACCATGGGCAGTACGGCAAAGGGTCCGGCGGGATAAAAGCGCTCGAAGGCGACACCTTTGTGAGGGTGCTCATGGGCGATGGTACAGACAATGCTGGTCTGGTTGTAGGCGCTTTCGCCGACGCGGATGCCCGCGCTCTGGCGGGTCTGGGAGCGGCGGCCATCGGCGGCCACCGCCAGGGCCGCACGCAGGCGGCGGCCATCCTCAAGCCGCGCCGTCACGCCGTCATCTGAAAAATCCAGGGAGTCCACGCCTGCGGGCGCCTCCAGGGTCACATGGCGGCATGTTTCAAGGCGCCGGTACAGAGCCCGCCGGGTGACGAGGTTTTCCACCACATGGCCGAAGGGCCGGTGGCCCACCTCGCGGTGATCGTAATGGAGGAACAGCGGGGGATGGCCGTCGCAAACCCGGATGTCGTTGATGGGCGCGGCGCTAGCTGCCATGTCCGGCCACACATCAAGAGCCTCGAGAATGCGCACCGAAGCGTCGGCGAAGGCACAGGTGCGGCCGTCGAAACCGGCGCCCAGGACGTCCCGCGGCGCGGCGCGGTCCACCACCACGGTCTTGAGCCCGCAACGCTCCACGGCGATGGCCAAAGCGAGACCGGAAAACCCGCCGCCGACGATAAGAAGGTCGATGGTCTCTGCGGGGGCTTCCACTGGGCCGGATTCGGTCCCGCTTTTGATTTCGTCCTGCCTTCCCATGAAACAAGCTTCGCTTGGGAAGCGGCCCCTGTCTAGGCCATGTGCCTCACCATTTGTTTCGCCGCCTGTTTCGAGGAATTCGGAATCCTTAAGAACCGCTACGGTTGCATATAATTTATGCACATTGAAAGACATGCTTAATTATTAGTCAGATCTTCATTTTCAGTTTGTTTACGATTCCGGAATGAGGCCATTAACCACTTGAAAATATTAATATATTTCGTGTGACGCCAGTTGGCACGGTTCTTGAAATAGGCAGGTGGCATATCGCTTTGCGGGGGGCGTTTCGGGCGATAAATCGCCCTATGGCCCCCCACGAACATCACTTGAACAGAGGAATGACACCATGAAACTGATCATGGCCATCATAAAGCCCTTCAAACTCGACGAAGTGAGGGAGGCATTGACCGGCCTCGGCATTCAGGGCCTCACCGTCAGCGAGGTCAAAGGATTTGGCCGCCAAAAGGGACAGACTGAAATCTATCGCGGCGCCGAATATTCGGTGAGCTTCCTGCCAAAGGTCAAAATCGAGGTCGTCGTCAACGACGATCAGCTGGATTCCACCATTGAGTCGATCCAGAAAACAGCCGGCACCGGCAAGATCGGTGACGGCAAGATTTTCGTGCTTGATGTCTCCGGCGCGGTCCGCATCCGCACCGGTGAAACCAATTCGGATGCCTTGTAGGGCGCCGTTTCAATCAGGAGATTCAAGAAAATGAAACCCTTTCGATTTTTGCCTTTTCTTTTGAGCGTAGGACTTTTCGTCCTGGCGGCGGCGGTTGATCCCACCACGGCCTTTGCCCAGGAGGAAATGCCGGTACTGGATACCGGCGATACGGCCTGGATGCTGACCTCCACGGCGCTGGTTCTGTTGATGACCATTCCCGGTCTCGCCCTGTTTTATGGCGGCATGGTGCGTAAGAAGAACGTGCTGGCCATGGTCATGCAGGTTTTTTCCGTTTGTTGCCTGATGACCGTCCTGTGGATGGTGGCGGGCTATTCGCTGGCCTTCGGCGAGGGCGGCGCTTATGTGGGAGACCTGAGCAAGGCCATGTTGTCGGGCCTGACTCTGGACGCCATGTCGGGGACCATCCCTGAATCGCTGTTCATGGTCTTTCAGATGACCTTCGCCATCATCACCCCGGCGCTCATCGTCGGCGCCTTCGCCGACCGCATGAAGTTTTCCGCCATGCTGTTGTTCACCGGCATCTGGATGCTGTGCATCTATGCTCCCATCACCCATTGGGTGTGGGGCGGCGGTTTCCTCGGCGAGGCGGGCGTGCTCGATTTCGCCGGCGGCACCGTGGTTCACATCAATGCCGGCATCGCCGGTCTGGTGGCCTGTATCGTGGTCGGTAAACGCAACGGCTATGGCGCCGAACCCATGGCGCCTCATAATCTGGTGCTGAGCATTATCGGCGCTTCCCTGCTGTGGGTCGGCTGGTTCGGGTTTAACGCCGGTTCCGCCGTGGCCGCCAATGGGACCGCCGCCATGGCCATGGTCGTGACCCAGATCGCCACCGCCTCAGCGGCATTGTCGTGGATGTTCATCGAGTGGATGCACCGCGGCAAGCCCAGCGTTCTCGGCATCGTGTCGGGCGCGGTAGCGGGGCTGGTGGCCATTACCCCGGCCTCGGGCTTCGTCGATCCTTCCGGAGCGCTTTATATCGGCATTGCCGCCGGCGCTGCCTGTTACTGGGGCGCCGTGATCCTGAAGAATGCTCTCGGTTATGACGATTCCCTGGACGTCTTCGGTGTCCACGGCATCGGCGGGATCGTTGGCGCGGTGCTGACCGGTGTCTTCGCCGTAGAGGCCATCGGCGGCACGCCGGGCCTGCTCGAAGGCAATCCGGGCCAGGTCTGGACCCAGATCTATGGTATCGGCGCCACCATCATCTACTGCGCCGTCGGCTCGTTCATCATTCTCAAGGTGGTGGATGTGCTGGTGGGGCTGAGAGTCTCGGAAGAGGTCGAACGCGACGGCCTCGACCTTGCTCTGCATGGCGAAGTCGTGCAGTGACCCCCCCTTCGGCCTAGGCCGGAGTTAAGGCGGAAAAGGGGCCCTCGGGCCCCTTTTCTGATTCCATAGCCTACTGCACAATTTTTATGCGCCGCCGGGTGGTTTTGCATATTAATTCACCACCCCCGCCCGCCCCTGCGCCCGGGACCTTTCTCCGTCAGGGTCGCGCCCCCCTCTCCACAGGCACGGGAATCCGGGCTTTTCCATGTCCCCACATGGCCCATGGCGGGCTGGCACGAATCTTGATATTCCTACCCCGACCGCCCTAGCGGGTGGTCGGGGGGTTACCAAACGGCGTCACGTATTCGCGTAGGTGTCGCCCGTATCGCGTTTCCACGGATCGTCCCTTGTCCGACAGGGGAGGAGGGTCCGGGGTTATCTGGTGTTTTCAGAAACGCTCCCTTCATTTTCGGTTCGCCGCAACGGCGGCCCTGAACGTATTTTGATTTAAGGAGTGGACATGAAAGCCTTGCGGATTTTTTTAGGGGTTCTGGTGGCCGGGGGTCTCGGCCTGATTTCTCCCCAGGCGCTTGCCCAGGAAGCGGCAACACTGAGCGACGGAAACACGGCCTGGATTCTCACCTCCACGGCGCTGGTTCTGTTCATGACCATCCCCGGCCTGGCCCTGTTCTACGGCGGGCTGGTGCGGTCCCAGAACGTGCTTTCGGTGCTGATGCATTGTTTCGTCATATGCTGTCTGGCCTCGATTATGTGGCTGGCGGGCGTCTATAGCCTGGCTTTCAGCGACGGCGGAGAGCTCAACCGCTGGACCGGCGGGCTCGACAAGGCTTTCCTGGCGGGCATGGGAGCCGACACGCTGTCCGGGGACATCCCCGAGAGCGTGTTCTTCATGTTCCAGATGACCTTCGCCATCATTACCCCGGCGCTGATCGTCGGCGCCTATGTGGAGAGAATCCGCTTCGGCGCCGTGATTCTGTTTTCCGCCCTGTGGCTGGTCCTGGTCTATGCCCCGGTATGCCATTGGGTGTGGGGCGGCGGCTGGCTTGCCGATATGGGAGTTCTCGATTTCGCGGGCGGGCTGGTGGTTCATGTGACCGCCGGCACCTCGGCCCTGGTGATCGCCATGTGTATGCGTTCGCGCCGCGGATTCCCCGATCATGTGCATCCCCCGCATAGTCCCGGCATGGTTATGACAGGAGCGGCCATGCTGTGGGTCGGCTGGTTCGGCTTCAACGCGGGAAGCGCCCTTGCCGCCGATGGCGGCGCCGGCATGGCCATGCTGGTGACTCACATCTCGGCGGCTACCGCCTCGCTGGTCTGGATGGTCATCGAATGGGCCAAATACGGACGGCCCACCCTTGTGGGCACCGTCACCGGCACCATCGCCGGACTGGCCACCATCACGCCGGCCTCGGGTTTCGTGGGCCCCATCGGCGGGCTGGTCATCGGCGCGGCCGCGGGCGCGGTTTGTTTCTATATGGTGAGCGTGGTCAAGAAGCGTTTCGAGATCGACGATTCCCTCGATGTGCTGGCCGTCCATGGCGTGGGCGGCGCCACCGGAATCTTGATGGCCGCGGTCTTCGCCGCCACCGAATATGGCGGGCTCGGCCTCGCCGAGGGCATGACCATCGGCAGCCAGTTCTATGTCCAGGCCGTGGGCGTCATCGCCACCCTGGTGTGGTCGGCGGTGGTGAGTTACATCATCATCAAAGTGGTGGCCGCCGTGGTGGGTCTTTCCGTCAGCGAAGACGAAGAAGTGGAAGGACTGGACATCACGGTGCATGGCGAAAAGGGCTACGAAATATAAGGCTCAAAGGCCAGGGTACGTGTAGGTACGTCGGCCCCAAGAATAAGGCCCAGGGTACGTGTAGGTACGTCGGCCTTAAAAAAGGCCGGGAATTGCCGGCCGACCGTCATGACGCTAACTAGGAAAAGGGGCCGCAAGGCCCCTTTTCCTTATCCGTCCTGAAGCCCCTAACGCCCAACCTGTAGTAGGGAGATTTTTCTCCATATACTTTATCCTGTGGGTTTTTAGGCTTGCGCCCTTGTGGCCCAAGTTGCGTCGGCATACAATCGTCGCGGATTCTCGCTACTTGTTTCCATAATTCGGGCACCGGGGATGTCGGCACAAATCGGACAGCCCAGAAGAATCACGTTTCTTCCTTTCGGAACCGGCGCCTTTTTCCGCCGCCGGATGGTGGAGCTTTCGGGTCTGGCGTTGCTGTTACTGGGCGGCGCGCTGGCGCTGGCCTTTTTCGGCTATCACCCCACGGACCCGTCGCTCAACACCGCCACTGATGGCGCGGCGCTCAACCCGCTGGGGCTGGCGGGAGCCGTTGCCGCCGATCTGGTTCTGCAATCCCTTGGTCTGGCGGGCTATCTGTTATCGCTTGTCTCCGTGGTGTGGGGATGGCGGCTGATGACCAAGAAAGCCAACCCTCATCTCTGGCTTTCACTTGCCGTGCTTCCCCTGGCCCTGATTTTCGCCGCCATCGCCCTTTCGATTTTACCGACCCCGCAAGGCTGGCCGGCATCCTTCAGCAGCGGCGGTTTTGCCGGACAAAGCCTGCTTTCGCTTCTGCTGGGGTGGGCTGGAAAACTTGGAACCGGAATATCCCCGGGTGATCTGGCCACTATTCTTGCCGCAACAGCCGCCCTCCCGGCGCTGATCTGTCTTGGCGTGGCCCTGGGTCTGTCGGGCCGGGAATGGTCGATACTCCTGCGCCATGGGTGGAAAGCCCTGCGCGGTACCGTCACCACGTTATTTCATATCATCGCCGCCATTTGGGGAGGGGTGTGGCGGGTGGCTCATTTGCTTTTGGATAGCAAGAAAACCGAGACCCGCATGGAACCCCAGATATCCGGGGCCCGAACCGGAACCGTGGCGACGGCCAGGAAAGCGGCCAAGCCCGGCGGGCGGCCGCTGGTGGCGGCCCGTTCTCCCGCACCATCACAGGGCAAACGCGCCAAGAGTTCGCGCCAGTCGCGGCTTAACCTCGACCCGCGCGACCATTACGCCATACCGCCCTTTGACCTTCTCACGCTTTCCGGCGAGGGCGACAAGGGCGCGTCGGTTGATGACGAGGCCCTGTCCAAGAACGCGCGCCTGCTGGAATCCGTCCTCGATGAATTCGGTGTCCGCGGCAATATCGTCAAGGTGCGGCCGGGCCCCATTGTCACCTTGTATGAGCTGGAGCCGGCGCCGGGAACCAAGACCAGTCGCGTCATCGGCCTGGCCGACGACATCGCCCGCTCCATGAGCGCCATTTCCGCCCGCATCGCCGCCATTCCAGGGCGCAATGCCATCGGTATCGAGCTCCCCAATACCACCCGCGAGACGGTACTTCTGCGCGAGCTTCTCGAATCCAAGTCCTATGAAAAGACCGCAACTTTGTTGCCGCTGGTTCTGGGGAAGGACATCAGCGGCGCCCCGGTGATCGCCGATCTCGCCCGCATGCCTCATCTTCTGGTGGCGGGAACTACCGGATCCGGCAAATCGGTCGCCATCAACGCCATGATCCTGTCCCTGCTCTATCGCCTGCCGCCCGATGACTGCAAGCTCATCCTCATCGATCCCAAAATGCTCGAGCTCTCGGTCTACGACGATATCCCCCACCTCTTGGCTCCCGTGGTCACCGAACCGAGGAAGGCGGTGGTGGCGTTGAAATGGACCGTTCGCGAGATGGAAAACCGCTATCGCCTGATGTCCCATATGGGGGTGCGCAATCTCGCCGGATATAACGAGCGCGCGGCCAAGGCGCGGGCCAAGGGCGAGATTCCCGTGCGCAAGGTACAGACCGGATTCGACCCCGAGACCGGAAACCCGCTGTTCGAGGACCAGCCCATCGACCTCTCTCCCATGCCGCTTATCGTGGTGGTGGTGGATGAAATGGCCGACCTCATGCTGGTGGCGGGAAAGGACATCGAGGCGGTGATCCAGCGCCTGTCACAGATGGCGCGGGCGGCTGGCATCCACATTATTATGGCCACCCAGCGTCCTTCGGTGGATGTGATCACCGGCACCATAAAAGCCAATTTCCCCACCCGCATCAGCTTTCAGGTCACCTCGAAGGTGGACAGCCGCACCATTCTCGGCGAACAGGGGGCGGAACAGCTTTTGGGCCAGGGCGACATGCTGTATATGGCGTCGGGCGGGCGCGTGACCCGGGTCCACGGCCCCTTCGTGGGCGATGAAGAGGTAGAGGCGGTGGTCACTTATCTCAAGTCCCAGGGCGAACCCGCTTATGTGGACAGCGTCACCGATGAGGAAATTCTCGAAGCCGGGCCCGGCGGCGGCGGTAACGGTGGCGGCGAGGGCGGCGATGCCCTGTACGACCAGGCGGTGGCTTTGGTGTGCCGGGAGCGCAAGGCCTCCACAAGTTTTGTCCAGCGCCACCTCAAAATCGGTTATAACCGGGCGGCGCGGCTGGTGGAACAGATGGAGTCCCAAGGCGTCATCGGCCCCGCCAACCATGTGGGAAAACGGGAAGTTCTGGCCGGCGATCACGGTTCCTGATTACGGCCTCTGATTATGGGGCGGGTGATACGTCTCTCCGCCGAGCGGCGGTCACGGTGCCATGTTCCTGCCGCAAACAACTCTTACAAGAATGACCGAAAGGAGGGCCGTTTGACCCGGCATCAGTTCATAGTTGTTCCCTTTGTCTGTTTCTGTCTCGCGCTGGCCCCGGCGGCGGCGGCCGAGACCATAACGCCTGCGCCCGCAAAGGAAGACGTTGCGCTGGCCGCGCTGAGCCCCCTGGACAAGGGAGACATCGCCCGAATCGAGAGCTATTTCGACGCCGTCACCACCATGACCGCCCGTTTTTACCAGGTCACCTCCCAGGGCGGCGTGGCCGAGGGCCGGATCTATCTTTCGCGGCCGGGCAAGATGCGGGTGGAGTATAATCCACCGACCCCCCTGCAGATCATCGCCGACGGGGAAAACCTGATTTATTATGACAGTGAGCTTAATTCGGCCAACGCCATCGGCCTCAGCGAGACCCCGGCGGGGGTTCTGTTGCGGCGTAAGCTTAATCTCGGCAGTGATGTAAAGATTTCCGGCTTTTCCAGGGGCAGAGGTGTTCTCAAGCTGACCCTTGTTGATGGCGCAAACCCCGACGCCGGGACCCTGGCCCTCACTTTCTCCGACAAGCCATTGATTTTACGCAAATGGGCGGTGACCGATCCCCAGGGAATCGTCACCACGGTGGCCTTGCTCGACGCCCGTTTTGGAATGGAGCTGGATCCCGGGCTCTTCGTCTTCGAAGACCCGAAAAAACTCTACGTTCCCTTTGAGAACTAGCCCCGGGAATACTGATTCTGGAAACGCCGACTCTGGAAACACCGGCTCCGGTTACTTTCAAGCGCATTATTTTTCCGCTCAAACGGTTTTTTGTCCGCCCTGAACCGCTCTAGCCAGCCAGCCCCCCCTGAATGCCGTAAATATTATAATTGCCGTTGCGAAACGACGTTGAGCCGCAATCATGGCGACTCACGGGAAATTACACCGCCGCCAGAAAAGGCCGTAAAAAACGGGGCCGGATTCAGACATAAAATTTTCGAACCGACTTCGAAACAGCCCCGAAAAACCCGCCAAATATAAAGTAGGACTAAAGAATTTTTCCATTAATATCAATTTGTTAAATGGACTACTACGGAATACACAAATTTGTTTCGTTGAATAAGAGCTTTTCCTCAAGGTGACGACAAAGAAACCACTGGAAATTATACAATAAATCCATAATATAGATTATAACTCCATACAATTATTCTAGCATTTGTTTCCTATCTTTGTATTACATTGGCACCATGGGCTCCTCAACGGGAGCCTAACTATCCCCATACCAAGATAACCTATTGAAATATAATGGCATACTTTCATTTTTCCATGTATGACCGGCAGCGGCGCCAGAGGAGCCCAAAATTTTATCAAAATAGGACTGTTGTCTTTTTCTTGTGATTTTATCTGCCATGGATTCAGGCTCTAAATTGGTATTAACCATCTGTTAATTTATAGACTCGTTCTTATTTAATTTCCGCAGCGTTCCGCCAAGGCCCGGATTTCCTGGGCGTATTACTTTTTAATCGGTGGATTTATTGGTGTTTCTTCGTATAATTTTAAATTGTCCTACCTGAAAATATCGCTGATTCATGCCCGCCTGTCGGTGGGCGTGAACGGAAGGCCTTTGCGAGGCCTTTTCCGGCGGCGGGAGAGCCTCGCGGCGGCGGCTCCCGGCAGCCGGATTTTTTGTTTCGCAGCCCGTATGGTCGCCTTTCAAGCCCTCTGGAAGGCCTCGCGGCGGAGCGGCGGCGCCCAGGTCCTCTCGCGGTCCTCTCATGGGCCTCTCTCGCCCTCTCCCCATCTTCTCTCATGGCAAGGGGATGCGGGGCCGGCCCGAAAGGACCGGGTTTGGCTTAAAACGGGGGGTTTCCGTAATTTCCCGCCGTTTCCCTGTTTTTTTCTCCGGGCCACATATTGATGCGCCCCGATTTGCACCCCATCTATGCACCAAGAGCATTCAAGGCCGTATAGACGGCCTTTGAAGTGCCGGGGCGGGTTCCCCTGCTTTCCCCGGCATCCGCGAGGAGCTCGGGCGTCCGGTCGCCCCCCGACCGGACGCCCATCTCCGCCTGTGATTCTACGGTGATTTCGCCGATGATTGCGCGGCGGCTTTTGGTTCCGCGGGAGCTTTGTCCTGGTTTTTCCCCACACCTGGTTTTTCCCCACACCTGGTTTTTCCAACCCAGCCTTAAAATTGTCATTGCGGCCTGTTGCGGGATTGGCCACTCTGCGCCCCGTCATGTGCCCTTGCGAAACCACCTATGTCTTTGAGCCGGGAGAGCGCCCCGCGCTGCCGGTGCGCCAGGAGGGGGCCGGGAGCGAGGAACTGTTGTTCCCCGTCAACACCATCTATTGCGTGGGACAGAATTACGCCGCCCATGCCCGCGAGATGGGGACCGACCCCGAGCGCAGTCCTCCGGTTTTTTTCCGCAAACCCACGGGTTCTCTTTTGCCCGCCTGTGACGGCCGCGGCGAGCCGCGCCTGGTCAATCTTCCCTATCCCCCGCAGACCACCGAGCTGCATCACGAAATCGAGCTGGTGGCGGCGTTGAAGGGTGGCGGCCGCAACATTCCCCGCGCCGAGGCCGCGGACTGTGTCTTCGGCTATGGGGTGGGGCTGGACATGACCCGGCGCGATCTCCAGACCGTGGCCCGCAAGGCGGGCATGCCCTGGGACATGGCGAAGGGGTTCGACGACGCCGCACCCTGTTCCGCCCTCAGCCCCGTTGCCCGCTGTGGCCATCCCGAGCGGGGCGCTATCGAGCTCACCGTAAACGGCGAGCCGCGCCAGAAGTCCGATCTCGAAGACCTGATCTGGAGCGTGCCCGAAACCATCACATTCCTTTCGCGCCTTGTGACCCTGCGTCCCGGCGACCTTATCTTCACCGGCACGCCGGAAGGCGTGGGGGCGGTGTGCCGGGGAGACAGGCTGGAGGGATCTATCGACGGCGTGGGCGAAATTGCCGCCGTCATCACCTGAAATTTAACCCTCTTGTTTTCATACCTTGGGGTTTAAAAGAAAGTCTCTGATTCATGACGCTGCGCCTCGTTACCTGGAACGTTAATTCCATTCGTATCCGTCTCGATCATCTGGCCCGGATCGTGCGCGAGGCCGATCCCCATGTGATCTGTCTTCAGGAGACCAAGGTGGTGGACGATCTGTTTCCCCGGGCCGAAATAGAGGCCATGGGGTTTCTCCACCAGCATATCTACGGCATCAAGGGCTATAACGGCGTCGCCATCCTGTCGCGCCTGCCGCTGGTGGAGCCCGCGCGCCATGACTGGTGCGGACGCCAGGACGGACGCCATGTCTCGGCACGCTTGGAGGGTGGCGGCAAAAAACTGGAAATCCATTCCCTTTACGTGCCCGCCGGCGGCGACGTGCCGGACCCCGAAACCAATCCCAAATTCGCCCATAAGCTGGAGTTCCTGAAACAGACCACGGCCTGGTTCAAAAAACACCGGCGTGGCGGCGGTCCCATGGTTCTGACCGGAGATTTAAATGTGGCGCCCCTGGAAACCGATGTCTGGTCCCACAAACAGCTTCTGGGTGTGGTCACCCACACGCCGGTGGAGGTGGCGCATCTGGCGAAGCTTCAGGACTCGGCGTCCTGGACCGACGCGGTGCGCCACTTCATCCCCCCCGAGGAGCCTCTCTATAGCTGGTGGAGCTATCGCGCCCAGGACTGGAAAAAGAACAACCGCGGGCGGCGGCTCGATCACGTCTGGACCAATGAACCCTTGCGCGGCTCTCTCACCGGCGCAACCGTCATGACATCGGTGCGGGATTGGACGCGGCCTTCCGATCACGTGCCGGTGGTGGTGGATCTGAAGCTCTAGGGTGGAGATCGTTTAAGAGGCGGGGGCGTGATTTCTTTTTTCAGCGCCAATTCTTAAGGCTCTGTTCCCTGGAGGAACTATTCTCCGGGACGCAGCACCATGCCCTCGCGCGCCACGATGCTGGTGGGATAGCGTTCGCTGGCCTCTTTCGCCAGCTTGTCCATGAACAGGTCGTCATGGCCGGGGTCGTGGTGAAAAATCACCAGGGACTTGACGCCCGCCGCCTCGCAGAGCTTGCCCCCCTGTTCCCAGGTGGAATGTCCCCATCCCGCATATTGGGGATATTCTTCTTCGGTGTAGGTGCAGTCATAGATCATGAGGTCGGCGCCCTTGGCCAGCTCGACGATATTTTCGTCGAGCTTTCCGTCCACGTGTTCGGTATCGGTGATGTAGCACACCGCGTGTCCGGCAAATTCGAGCCGGTATCCGGTGGCGCCGTTGGGATGGTTGAGGGGGGCCGTGTGCAGAGTCACGCCGGGACGCGGAGTCAGGGTCTCGCGCGCTCTAAAATCGTGATAGCTCACCTTTTTGCTGAAAACATCCGGCGGCACGGGGAAAAGAGGCGAGGTCATCATGGTGCGCATGACATCTTCCAGAGTGTGGTCGGGCAACAGATGGCCGGCCCATAGACGGAAGGTGTTCTTGGGATCGAAAATCGCCTTGAAGAAGGGAATGCCGATGATGTGGTCGAGATGGGCGTGGCTGAAAAAGATGTCGGCGTCGATGGCGCCTTTGTCGGAAAGGCCCTTGCCCAGTTCCCGCAGGCCGGTGCCGCCATCAAAGATAAAGAGATGGTCGTCGCAACGTATCTCCACACAGGACGTATTGCCGCCATAGCGCAGAGTATCGTGGCCGGGACAGGCGATGCTGCCCCGTACGCCCCAGAACCGGACAAAGAAATCTCCCGACTGGGATTCTCCTTCAGACACCATCACGCCCTTCCATCTATCACTCTATGTGGACACTGCCACCCCTAGTGTTGCAGTGAAAGTGATAAAGATCACAATTTAATTAAATTATGTCAGATGACGGTGGGGATGTTTTTTTTGATGGGGCGTTTCAGCGGCAAAGCTTTTAAAGGGTAAGCCGGTATCCGCCCTGTTCGGTGACGAGAATCCGGGCCTCGGAGGGGTTTTCCTCGATCTTCTGGCGCAGGCGGTAAATATGGGTTTCCAGGGTGTGAGTGGTGACGCCGCTGTTATAGCCCCAGACCTCGTCGAGCAGAACATCACGACCGGTGGGCTTGTTGCCGGCGCGGTAGAGAAATTTCAGAATCGCCGTTTCCTTCTCGGTGAGGCGGACCTTGCGGTCTTCCTCTTCGTTCTGGAGAATCTTGGCGCTGGGGTGAAACGTGTAGGGGCCGATGGTGAAGACGGCGTCTTCGCTCTGTTCGTGCTGGCGCAGTTGAGCCCGGAGCCGGGCCAGCAGAACGCCGATACGGAACGGTTTCGAGATATAGTCATTGGCCCCGGCGTCAAGGCCGAGGATGGTATCGGCATCGGTATCGGCCACCGTCAGCATGATGATGGGCACCTTGACCCCGGACTGGCGCATGAGGCGGCAGACCTCGCGCCCGTCCATATCCGGCAGGCCCACATCGAGAAGAACAATATCGAACTGGCCGGAACGGGCCTGTTCCAAACCGTCGCCTCCGCTCTCGGCCTCGGTGGTGGAAAATTCCTCGTAAAGCTCCAGCTGTTCGCACAGCGACTGGCGCAGGGCCGCGTCGTCTTCCACCAGAAGTATTTTCTTCGTCGCCGTCATGGCCAGAAGCGCCCGTTCTCTCTGCCTTTTAGAGGTATAATATATCAAGATGCCACAAACATGGCGATAACATGGCGAGTTCAGAGTCTTTCCGGCTTAGATTGACTCTAGGGCCGCTTGACGCGGGACTGTGCCCATGCATAGTCCTGCCCATCGTGACGGATTACCTCTGCGGACGCATCCTGCGATGATACGGGGCTGATGCGGAGCCGGTGTCTCCACCGGGTCATAAGACAACCTGGCACAAGATCACCGCCCCGCTGGAGCGCCGGCCCTTGCCGCCGGGAAATTTTTATCGGAAAACGATGCCATGACGCAGCCGCCGAAAGACCCCAGAGAAAGCGCCGAGGCCGCGACCACGGGCGTGGCGAATAATGCCGCCATCGCTGTGGACCGCGCCGTGGCCGATCTGCGCCGCGGCCTTCCCGTTCTACTGTTGCCCGGAGACGGAGAGAAAGGCGCGGAAGAAAAAAACCACGGGGCGCTGTTGGTTCAGGCCGCCGAAACCGTCACCAACCAGGGCCTCGAGAGATTGCTGTCGCTGGCCGGGGGCGCTTCTTCATCGGCCGGGTCACAAGGCTCTTCCCCAGCGTCATCTCCGGTGCGGGCGTCCCTTGTGGTCACCGCGCGGCGCGGCGAGGTTTTGATTCTCTCCTCCGCCACGGGTGATGAAACAGAAGAAGGCAAGGACCCGGAGGCCGATTCCATTCTCGTGCTGCCCCTGCCCACGGATTTCGATACCGCTCTGTTGGCCGGACTCGCCGATCCCACCAGCAAGGAGGCCGCCGGTCCCTTCGCCCATCTTCCCGCCACCCCGGCCAAACCCGGCGGGGCTCATGAGGCGGCTCTTTCCCTGACTCGCCTGGGTCATCTGTTGCCGGCCTGTGTGACGGTGCCGCTGGACGTTTCCCATCTTGGAGCTGGGGAAGGCGGGGCCATTACGGCTGCGCAACAATGGGCTTTGGGCGCGGGATTGCTGGCGGTACGCGCCGAAGAGGTGTGGGCCGGAGTCGGCTCCAGCGAGGTCACCCTGGTTCCCGTGGTCACCGCCCGGGTGCCGCTGGCGCTGGCCGAAAGGGCCGAAATCCACGTCTATCGCCCCGCAGACGGCGGCCAGGAACATTTTGCCATTGTTATCGGCGAACCGGCGCCGGATCAGCCGGTTTTGACGCGGATTCATTCCTCCTGTTTCACCGGAGATCTTCTCGAGAGTCTGCGTTGCGACTGTGGTGAACAGCTTCACGGGGCGCTTACCGCCATCGCCGAAAACGGCGCCGGCGTGTTGCTTTATCTGACCCAGGAAGGCCGGGGCATCGGGCTCGTCAACAAGCTCCGCGCCTATCATCTCCAGGATCGGGGTTTCGATACCTTCGAGGCCAACGAACAGCTTGGCTTCGAAGCCGATGAGCGGGTTTTTTCGGCCGCCGCCCAAATGCTTGGCGACCTGGGGTTTTCCCGTGTGCGGTTGCTCACCAATAACCCGCGCAAGGTGGCGGCGCTGGAACATTGTGGCATCACGGTGGAAGAGCGGGTGGCCCACGCCTTCCCCGCCAACGACCACAACGAAACCTACCTCAGGACCAAGGCCCGGCGCGGCGGCCACATTCTGTAACCCCCGTTCGGGGGCTGTTTTGGGGTTCCTCCCTCAAAGCGCAGCGCCCAAAATTTGCCCAAAATTTGTAGGAAAAAGAGCGGTAAAAACGCCGCCTAAAGGGCAGTTTTTGCCCAGTTCCAGCGGGATGGGGTGTTCCTGGAACATTTCGGGTTTTCTATTCCTTTGATTCAAAAACATTTTTTCATTGTCTTCGTGGCACTGATCTTGCGAGCTTTTCCGCCAGATAGCTTTGAAATCCACCCCGGATTATCTTCTCCATGGATTTAGCCTCCTCTCCCTTCGCTCCCGTGGGCATTCGTCCGGCCTATGCCAATGAGGCCACACCCGGCTCCACGGCGGACGCCGATACCGCCACAACCGGTTCCGCAGCCGCGCAGGGCCCTCAGCTTTTTGGCGAGGACGGGCTGGATTTCTTCGATTTTCTCGATGTGGTCAATCCGCTTCAGCATATTCCCGTGATTTCCACCATCTATCGCATGGCCACCGGGGACGAAATTGGCTCTCTTCCGCGTCTTATGGGAGGCGTCCTGTTCGGAGGTCTCCCCGGCCTCGGCGCGGCCTCGGTGAATGTGGCGCTCGATCACGCCACCGGAAAGGATATCGGCGAACATGTAGTAACGGCATTTCTTGGAGACGAGAACGGCAATATCACCCCGCCGGTTATGGTGGCCGAACTGCCGGCGGCGGACGCCCCCTGGTATGCGTCGGGCGTTGTAATCTATTCCCGTAACGGCGAGCAGACCGATACCGTCATTACCGCCGATGCCGGAACCGTCGCTTCGGACGCGCAAGATTCGGCCCCTGTGACCCTTGCCTCCCGCCCCGGGGGCCCGGTTCCCTGGTATATGGCCGGGAAGAACGGACTCACTACAGGGGCCGGTGACGAAACCGCAACCGTGGTGGTGGCCAAGGCAGAGCCCGCCCCCGCCACCATTTCTCCCACAGACCAGACGCCTTCACCCACAGCGACGGCGCAACCCCAGGCCGGTTTGGGCCGTGCGCCGGTGGACGCGGTGGAAGTCATGGACCTGCCGCCCGCCCCCGCTACCACTACTCCTGTTTCCGCAACTCCGGCGCCCGTTACCCCGGCCCCCGTTATCCCGGCAAAGACCAGCGCCGCTCCGATCCAAAATCCAGCCAGAACTTCCGCCACAGCCCAGACCGCGCCGCTCTCCGGCGGGCCGGGCCAGACCGTGACCATCAATAATAATCTTGATGCCTTTCTCAAAGCATTCGCCAATAACGGCGGCAACACCTCCGCCGCCGTAGCCACGACCCGGGAGCAAGCCGCAGGCGCGCCCCAAGTCATGCCCATGCCTACCCAGAATGCCACCGTCACACCGCAAGGCGTCAATCCGGCAGTGGTGGCCGCCCAGGCTAATGGCGGCGGCGTTGTCTCCGCACCGCCCCCCGGAGGCGTTTCCAACACCCTGTTCCGCCCCCCCCTCCCCCGACCAGCTGCCGCCGTCTCTCAATCCCATGGGTGCTCATAGGGGCCTGATTCACACGCCGCAGGCGGATTACGCCAAGGCCATGATGACCGGCCTCGATAAATACCAGGCCGCCGTGGACCGTGGCGATGTGGGGCCATCGCGAATTTATATTGGGGCTGACATAGATAAGCTCGAAGTATTCACATTTTGGCCCATTGCAGCAGC
>CAYZWF010000023.1:13913-36577 GCA_964482135.1 uncultured Rhodospirillaceae bacterium | reverse complement strand
GCACGGCCACGGGGGATGATGGTGACCTTGTGCAGGGGGTCGTTGCCGGGAACGTGAATTCCCACCAGCGCGTGACCCGCCTCGTGATAGGCGGTGCATTTCTTTTCCTCGTCGGACATGACCATGGAACGCCGTTCGGCGCCCATCATCACCTTGTCCTTGGCTTCCTCCATCTCGGCCATGGTCACCATACGCTTGTTGCGCCGTGCCGCCAGAAGCGCCGCCTCGTTGACGAGATTGGCAAGATCGGCGCCGGAGAAACCGGGCGTGCCGCGGGCGATCACCCGCGCATCCATATCGGGAGCTATCTGCACATTACGCATATGGACCTTGAGAATCTTTTCGCGGCCGATGATGTCGGGGTTGGGAACCACCACCTGACGGTCGAAACGGCCGGGACGCAACAGGGCCGGATCCAACACGTCGGGACGGTTGGTGGCGGCGATCAGAATCACCCCTTCGGTGCTCTCGAAACCATCCATTTCCACCAACAGTTGGTTGAGGGTCTGTTCGCGCTCGTCGTTGCCACCGCCGAGTCCGGCGCCACGATGACGTCCCACGGCGTCGATTTCGTCGATGAAAATGATACAAGGCGCATTCTTCTTGCCCTGTTCGAACATATCGCGCACGCGGCTGGCGCCGACGCCGACGAACATCTCAACAAAATCGGAACCTGAAATGGTGAAGAAGGGCACATTGGCTTCGCCGGCGATAGCGCGAGCCAACAGGGTCTTACCGGTGCCCGGCGGCCCCACCAGAAGCGCGCCCTTGGGTATCTTGCCGCCGAGGCGCTGGAATTTATGCGGATCCCTGAGGAATTCGACGATTTCTTCCAGTTCCTGCTTGGCCTCGTCAATGCCGGCCACGTCCTCGAATGTGACCCGGCCCTGGCCCTCGGAAAGCAGGCGCGCCTTCGACTTGCCGAAGCCCATGGCCTTGCCGCCGCCTGACTGCATCTGGCGCATGAAGAAAATCCATACCCCGATCAGCAACAGCATGGGGAACCAGGAAATCAGGATATCGAACAGGCCGGGCGAGCTGCCCTCCGGCGGCGCGGCGCGGATAACAACGTTCTTCTCCGCCAGTCGGTCCACCAGCCTGGCGTCACTGGGGGCATAGGTGGTGAACCCACGGCCATCGCCGAAATGCCCGGAAATCTCGTTACCACGGATGATGACGTCGCTGATTTCGCCCTTTTCCACATTGCCCAGAAATTCGGAGAAAGCGAGTTTCGTCGTCGGCTCGTGGCGGGACGCCCCCTCGAACAGGTTAAAGAGCGCCACCAGAAGAAGTCCAATAATGACCCAGAGGGCCAGATTCTTACCTAGATTATTCACGTTGTCTTTCCTTATGCGCCCGCACTCACCGCGGGACGTTATTTCACTGTTCTATGGGTCAGGATAACAGATAATGCGCAATTTCGCCTAAGCAACTCCAAAATCCCCGATTATGCAAGGGAATTGGCCGGACAGAAGCCCTTCAGACGGAGCCCGAATCCGGGCTGGATAACGGTTTCGTCAACATAATCCAGATGCGGCACCGCCCCCACTTTTTTTCCGCACCACAGCGCCGGCAGAGAAAGGCGCACCGGCCAGGGAATCATGAAATCACGCAATTCGGGCACCCGCCCGACGATCCGCGACCAGCCCTCGCGGCCGAGCCGGGCAAGAACCGGCGTCCGTTTCGTCTTGCCGGTCCGGACCCGGCCCGTTTCCCCGGCCCTGCCGGTTTCGAACAGGAAACGCCCGTCCCAGACCACCCGCATCCCCGGCGTCAACGCCAGACGCTCCCCGGCGGCGGCGGGCTCGCGGCAGACAAACATGGTCTTGGTGGTGCCCCCGCCTTTTTTTGTCTTTTCGGGAATCAGGCGGCAGCCGTGAAGGGTGCGGGCCCGGCTCTCTCTTTTCGAGAAGAGTTCCCCATGGAGTCTCGCCAGACGTTGCGAACGCGGAGGATAGGCCCTTCCGCCCACAGAGGTGAGAATCCTTGAGAGCGCCCGCAGCGAGATTTCCGTCTCCGCCGCCGCCAGCGCCGCCCGGTCCAGCCGCGCATAGCCCTGGGGGTAAATCTCCACCGCCCGTGACAACAGTTCCGCCACCTCTTCTCCCAATGCTTGGCGCGCCCGCGCCATCAGTCCCGCCGTGGCGGCCAGCCGCGACGCGCCGAGTCCCTCGCGGGCAAGGTCCGGCATCAAAGCGCGCATCCGCACCCGGGCATAGGTAAGATCGCGGTTGGAAGGATCCTCCGCCCATTCCTGACCACGGCACCGCAAGGTGGCGGCGAGCCGCGCCTTGGGCATGTCGAGCAAGGGCCGCAACAGGCGCAGGGCGGGAACCTCGGATACGGGCGCCATGGCCGCCAGACCGTCAATGCCGCTGCCGCGGCCGAGCCGCATCAAAAATGTCTCGGCCTGGTCTTCCTGATGATGGGCCAGCAAAAGATGAAGAATGCCGTGGCCGCGGCACCAGTCAAAAAGCATCCCATAGCGCGCCTCGCGCGCCGCCGCCTGGATACCCCGCTTTGGTTTGTCGCCGGTCCAGGGAAGAATGTGATGGGTCAGTCCCCGTGCCTTGAGCCATCCTCCCGTCTGCCGGGCCTCGGCCCCGGAGTTCCGCCTCAGCCGGTGATCCACGGTCAGGGCCACGGAACGGCCGCCCAGTCCTTGTGCCCAGTCATGGGCCAACAGGGCCAGGGCCATGCTGTCACAGCCTCCGGAAACGGCCACGGCCACACATGGGTCGGGCTCGAACGCCCCGAAGGCCTTCATCAGGGCGGAAAACTCTCTGCCTTTAAGGGATGTGGCCTTAAGGGGTGTGGTAACGGCGCAAGACGGATGGCTGGGCGACGTCACTCGGCGCAACCGATGGATTTGCGTGCCTTCAAGGCCCGGTTCATGATGACCGAGGGTGCGTCGGGAAAGCGCCGTTCAAGTTCGAAGAAAGCCTTACAGGCCTGTTGTTGTTCGTTGATATTGGCCAGGGACAGGCCCAGCTTCAACAAATTGTCCGGGGCCTTGGAACTGCTGGAAAACTTTTCATAGCCTTCGGCGAAGATGACCGCGGCGTTGGTGTAGTCATTGCGCACATAGAAGGTCTCGCCCAGCCAGTACTGGGCATTGGCCGCCAAGGGGTGCTCGGCATTGACATCAAGAAAGGCGCGGAAGGACTGGCCCGCCCTCACAAAATCATTCTTTTTCAGAAGGTTGATGGCGTGTTTGTACTGCTCCTCCGGCGTGCCTTCGGGCAACAGCGCCTGCTGCGGCTCGGTCTGCCGGTCCTGTTGTTGGTCCCCTTGTTGATCCCGTGATTGACCGGGGGCAGCCTCGCTTACCGCCGCCCCCTCTATGGGATTGCCGTCCTTGTCCACTGGAACCTTGAGGACACCGAGGATTCCCTCCTCTCCGGAGCGTCCGGCGATTATCCCGTCCGGCCCCGCAACTCCGCCGCCTTCGGCTCCGGGTGTGCCGCCATAGGCCTGTGGCGCCGTTTTTTCCAGAGTGGTGAGGCGGAAATCAATATCGCCCACCAGCTTGTCGAGGCGTGTCTGCACCTGGTTGATCTTGAAAGTCAGTTCCTCGAACTGACCCGTCACCTTGCGCAGCTCATCCTCAAGTTCGGTAAACCGGGTCTCCACCCGCACCGCCAGGTTGGAGGGCGCGCCGCCGGCGCCGCCCGCAACGCCTGTTGGGTTTCCGGTGGCTGGGGGCACGGCCTGCTTAAGGGCTTTACCGGGGACTCCCTTGGCGCCCTCGGTATAGACCTGGCGCTGCAGGAGGTTGATGTCCCGTTCCAGGCGTCCGAGACGCTCCACAAGCGGCCGCAGACTGTCATCCTGGGCCTGCACCGGAAGACCGGACAGGATAAGGGAAACGGCAAGGGCGAGAAGACCGGGAAAGAATACCCGCGCCCGCCGCCGCAAGGGCCGAAAAGTGTCAGGGGAAATGGGATGCGTTCCCGATCCCGTCATAATGCGTTCCTCCGATTCCGCCCCGCGTAAGAGAGTGCCGGAATGGTTTTATAAAGAACAATCTTCATAAAGAATGATGTTCAAAAAGGCCCGTGTCCAGCAAGGGTGACGTCACACGACTCACTGCCGAGCGCGCCTGAACGTTCAGCATGACGCTCAAGCTAGGTGCGAATTTTGGAGAAATTAAGGCACCTCTCATGGCGAATCATAACGAACACGGGAGCCATCGGGACAACGATGCTTTTTCCATCCCTTTGCGGTTTTCATTTTGGGGCGGGAGGGACACACCGCATCCCGTCCATATTCTGCCCACATCCCCCAGGGACGCCCCATTCTTGCCATATTGAACTGGTAGCAGAGAAGGCTCAGTCTCTTCCTCCCTTTCCATACAAGATATGGTATAAGCTAACGCATTAAATACATTTAGTGGGGTCGTTTTCCGCATGGCCGGACATTCGCAATTCAAGAACATCATGCACCGCAAGGGCAGGCAGGATAAAAAGCGTGCCAAGGTATTCTCCAAGCTGATCCGCGAGATCACGGTGGCGACGCGCAGCGGCATGCCCGATCCCGACCAGAATCCGCGTCTGCGCGGGGCCATCAGCGCGGCACGGGCGGCCAATATGCCCAAGGACACCATCGAGCGCGCCATCAAGCGCGGCAGCGGCGACGAGGACGGCGTCAATTACGAGGAAATCCGCTACGAGGGCTTCGGGCCCGGCGGCATTTCGGTCATCGTCGAGGCGCTCACCGACAACCGCAACAGGACGGCCCCGGAAATTCGCGCCGCCTTCACCAAATACGGTGGAAATCTTGGTGAAACGGGCAGCGTCAGCTATCTCTTCGACCATATGGGCGCCATCAACTACCCCGCCGGCGTGACCAATGCCGACACCATGTTCGAGGCAGCGCTCGAAGCCGGCGCCGGGGACGTAAGTTCCACCGGAAACGGCCATGAAATCACCTGCGGCATCGACGAATTCAATGACGTGCGCGACGCCCTGGAGGCGCGATTCGGCGACCCCGAGGAGGCCGGACTCATATGGCGTCCGCAAAATCTGGTGGCCCTGGAGGAAGGAGATGCATCAACGCTGGTCAAGCTGATCGATGTTCTCGACGACAATGACGACGTGCAGACCGTCTTCGCCAATTACGACATCCCCGAAGACGTCATGGCGAAACTGACCGCCTGAGCGGCGGAATCCTGGAAACCGCAAGGGCGGAGGGTGCATATCCTTGAAAATGATTTTCCACAAAAGGCGGCTTCCATGCGCATCCTAGGACTGGACCCGGGGCTGCGGCATACCGGCTGGGGCGTCATCGACGTGGCCGGATCACATCTGCGCCATGTGGCGGACGGCGTGGTGGATTCCGATTCCTCGCGGGAAATGGCGTATCGCCTGTTACAGATCTTCGAGGGCGTGGCCGCAGTGATTTCCCAATATGCGCCCGAGCAAGCGGCAGTGGAGGAAACCTTCGTCAACCGCAACCCCGCCTCGACCCTGAAGCTCGGCCAGGCCCGCGGAATCGCCATACTGGCCCCGGCGCAGGCCGGACTCGCGGTGGCCGAATACGCCCCCAATCTGGTGAAGAAATCGGTGGTGGGAAGCGGCCACGCCGCCAAGGAACAGGTGGCCATGATGGTGAACACCCTGCTTCCCGGCTGTGGCGCCACGGCCGATGCCGCCGATGCCCTGGCGGTGGCCATCTGCCATGCCCACCATGGGGCCACCACGGCGCTGTGGCAGGAACGTAACGTGGCCGGAGGACGCTCATGATCGCCAAGCTGACGGGTATTCTTGATTCCACCGGCTCCGACTGGCTGGTGCTTGACGTGGCCGGAGTGGGCTATCTGGTTTTCGCCTCGGGACGCATGCTCTCGCGCCTGCCCGCCCAGGGGGAAGTGGCGAGCCTTCTCATCGACACCCATGTGCGCGAGGATCACATCCATCTTTACGGATTTTCCGAAACATCCGAACGCGATGCCTTCCGCTTGCTGCTGTCGGTACAGGGGGTGGGGGCAAAGGTGGCGCTGGCCATTCTTTCGGTGCTCGGCCCCGACGAAATCACCCAGGCCATCGCCGCCCGCGACCAATCGGCCATCTCCCAGGCCAATGGCGTCGGACCCAAACTCGCCGGACGCATCGTCAACGAACTCAAGGACAAGATCGCCGCCATCGCCCCCGAAGGCACCGTCATTCCCATGACCGAGGACGGCGCAAAAGAGGAAGCCAGCCCGGTGGCCGATGCCGCCTCGGCCCTGGCCCATCTCGGCTATCGCCAGACCGATGCCTATTCCGCCGCCGCCAGGGCGGCGCGCCGGCTCGGCGGCGACGCGCGCGTGGAAACCCTGATCCCCGAAGCCCTGAAGGAACTGGCGTCATGAGGCTAAACCCATGAGCAAGCCGGCAAACGATCCCGCCACAGAGACCACAGAGGACGGCCGCGTTGTAGACGGCGCCTTCGATTCCGGTGAGGGCGGACAAAGCGGCGATGGCGGCGAGGTTTCGCTGCGGCCCCAGGCCCTCGATGACTTCATCGGCCAGAATACCCTGCGCGACAACCTCCGGGTCTTCATCGAGGCCGCCCGTGGCCGCGCCGAGGCGCTGGACCATGTGCTTTTTCACGGCCCCCCGGGTCTGGGCAAGACCACCCTGGCCCAGATCGTCGCCCGCGAGGCTGGCACGGGGTTCCGCGCCACCTCGGGTCCGGTTATCGCCAAGGCCGGCGATCTGGCGGCCCTGCTCACCAACCTTCAGCCCCACGACGTATTGTTCATAGACGAGATTCACCGCCTCAACCCGGCGGTGGAGGAAATCCTTTACCCGGCCATGGAGGATTTTCAGCTCGATCTTATTATCGGCGAGGGTCCGGCGGCGCGCTCGGTGCGTATCGACCTTCCGCCTTTTACCCTGATCGGGGCCACCACCCGTTCGGGCCTCATCACCAACCCCCTGCGCGAGAGATTCGGCATTCCTCTGCGGCTGGCCTTTTACGAGGTGGCCGAACTGAAAGAGATCGTCCTTCGTGGCGGCAACATCTTCAACATGGATCTGGGCGAAGACGGGGCCGAGGAAATCGCCCGCCGGTCCCGGGGAACGCCCCGGGTGGCGGCGCGGCTGTTGCGGCGGGTGCGCGACTTCGCCGCCGTCGCCGGAACCGCGCATATCAATGCCGCCGTGGCCGACAAGGCGCTGACCCGGCTCGAGGTGGATGGCAGCGGACTCGATTCCATGGACCGCCGCTATCTGCGCTGTATCGCCGAACATTACGGCGGCGGCCCGGTGGGGGTGGAAGCCATGGCGGCGGCGCTGTCGGAACAGCGCGACGTGATCGAGGATGTGATCGAACCCTATCTGATCCAGCAGGGATTCCTGCGCCGCACCCCGCGGGGACGCTCACTGGGCGATCTCGCCTTCCGTCATCTCGGCCTGACGCCACCGCCGGACCTCAACGAAGGCCAGCTTGATCTCGGCACGGATGAGGAGGAGGCGTGACGCCATGCATGCCGAGACATCCCTTTCCACCGCGCCCGCGCGCGGGGTCATCGACGGTGGCGTCCATCGCTATCCCCTGCGGGTCTATTACGAGGACACCGATGCCGGCGGCATCGTTTATTACGCTAATTACCTCAAATTCGCTGAACGGGCGCGCACCGAGATGATGCACCTTCTGGAAGCCGGATACGCCGAAGGAGTCACCAGCGGCGAAATCGCCTTCACGGTTCGGCGTTGTGAAGTGGACTATCTGGTCCCGGCCCGTCTCGACGATGTTCTGGAGGTGCGCACCACCCTGTCGCGGATACGGGGCGCCTCCTTAAGCGGTCATCAGGTGGTCACCCGCGGCGGCGAGGAACTGACGCGGATGGAAGTGGAGCTGGTCTGCCTCAACCGCGACGGCCGCCCCGCGCGAATCCCTCAAGATTTGAAAAATGCCCTTCAATCCCTGACTCCCCCTTCATCATAACGGTTAGAAAAACATGGAAGAAAACGTCATCGATACTGTCACCGTGGGCGCCTCCGTGGCCGCAACGGACCTTTCCATCTTCGGTCTGTTCATGGAGGCCGACCTGGTGGTCAAGACGGTCATCGTGGTCCTGATACTGGCCTCGTTCTGGTCATGGGCCATTATCTTCGACAAGGTCATGCGCATGCGCCGCCTCAACGCCCAGACCACGGAATTCGAGGATTCTTTCTGGTCGGGGGAATCCCTCGACGACCTCTACGACCGTGTGGGCAACCACCCACAGCATCCCATGGCCGCCCTGTTCGCCGCGGCCATGCGTGAATGGCGGCGCTCCACGGCTCAGGGAATACGCGGCGGTGAAGGCCTGCGCGAAAGCCTGCAACAGCGCATCGAGCGGGTGATGCAGGTATCGCTGGGCCGCGAGATGGATTTTCTCGAGCGCCATATGGTGTTCCTGGCCTCGGTGGGCTCCACCGCCCCTTTCATCGGCCTGTTTGGCACCGTGTGGGGAATCATGAACAGCTTCGAGGCCATTGGTCTGACCAAGAACACAAGCCTTGCCGTCGTTGCACCGGGCATCGCCGAAGCCCTGTTCGCCACCGCCCTGGGGCTGGTGGCGGCGATCCCCGCGGTGGTGGCCTATAACAAGATATCCAACGATCTCGGCCGCTACGCCAACCGCCTTGAATCCTTTGCCGGCGAATTCAGCGCCGTGCTGTCGCGCCAGCTCGAGGAGACCCACTGACATGGCCTTCGGTCCGGCAATGCGGTCACAGCCTGGCCTGGGCAGGCGTCGCGTCTTCCAGCCCATGTCGGAAATCAACGTCACACCCATGGTGGATGTGATGCTGGTGTTGTTGGTTATCTTCATGGTCACCGCGCCCCTTTTGACCGTCGGAGTGCCGGTGGACCTTCCCAAGACCAAGGCCAAGGTTCTGAGCGAGGCCGACGAACCGCTGGTGATTTCTCTCAACGCCGAAGGCAAGATTTTTCTCCAGGAAACAGAGACCGATCTTGAAGGTCTGGTGCCACGCCTACAAGCCATTACCGAGAACAAGGCCGACACCCGCATCTTCGTGCGCGGGGACAAGGCCATCGCCTATGGCCGGGTC
Organism: uncultured Rhodospirillaceae bacterium; assembly: GCA_964482135.1. Taxonomy (GTDB): domain Bacteria; phylum Pseudomonadota; class Alphaproteobacteria; order UBA11136; family UBA11136; genus UBA11136. The sequence goes on along the minus strand of CAYZWF010000023.1, from coordinate 27,533 downwards.
ATGGAACTCATGGGCAGGGTCGCCAGCGCGGGATTCAGCCGGGTCGCGCTGATCGCCGAGAATCCCCTGCCCGCACCCGCCGCGAAAAAGGGAAAGGACAAGAAAGGGAAGAAACGTTAGAGCCATGATCCGCGGCACATCCTATTCGGCGCTTCTTCATGTGGTGGCCTTTCTGGTGGCCTGGTTCGGCCTGCCCGAGCTGCGCCGTGACCTGCCCATGCTCGATGCGCCAATTCCGGTGGAAATCGTCACCGTCGCCGAGATGACCAACGCGCCCCCGCCAACACCGGAACCCGAGCCGGAGCCGGAAAAGCCCACACCACCCCCGCCGGAACCGGTGAAACCTCCGCCTCCACCGCCGCCCGCGCCGGAACCCGCGCCCGTGCCTGAGCCCGAGCCGGAACCGGAACCAGAGCCGGTACCTGAACCGAAAGAACCCGAACCGGAACCGCCGAAGAAAGCCGTGCCGCCGCCGCCAAAACCAAAGCCGGCGCCGAAACCTTCCACCAAGCCGAAACCGCCTGAAAAGAAGGTGAAAAAGCCCCGCGAGAACAACCTCATGACTTCGGTGCTGAAAACCGTGGAAAAACTGAAACAGAAAACGCAGCCCGAACCCGAAAAAAAGGAAGAAAAACCGAAGAAGTACAAGATTCCCGAAAAACTGAGACAATCGGCACAGCGGCCCTTTGACAAATCGGCGCCCATGACCATCAGCGAGTTGGATGCGGTGGCACGGCAGTTCCTTAAATGCTGGAACGTCCCGGCGGGCGCCCGCGATGCCAAGAACCTGTTGGTGGAAATCTCCGTACAGGCCAATCCCGACGGCACCATCCGCCGGGCGCAAATTCTTAATCAGAGCCGCATGCGCAGCGATCCCTTCTATCGCACGGCGGCGGAAAGCGCGCTGCGGGCGGTGCTCAACCCCATTTGCAGCCCCTTGAAGCTGCCGCCGGCAAAATACCAGCGCTGGAAACTCATGCGCCTCAAATTTGATCCCCGAGCCATGTTTGGCGGTGAAAGATAAACAGAGCCATGTTTGGCGGTGAAAGATAACAGAGCCATGTTTGACAGGTGATTTCATGGCGCATAACAAGGACATGACGATGAAGAGGTGTAACATGACGACGTTTCGCGGCATTCTTTTGGGGATCAGGCTTCCCCTGCGCAGCCTGATTTTTCCGCTGGCAGTGGCGGCCCTGATTGTGCTGCGCGCCTCTCCGGCTGCGGCCGAACTGGTGATCGACATTACCCGGGGCAATATCGACCCCCTGCCCATCGCCGTTACCCCCTTCATCGGCGAGGCGTCGAAAGAGGCGCAAATCGGCAAGGATATCTCCGCCGTGCTGTCTGCCGATCTTGAGCGCTCCGGCCTGTTCCGGCCCATCCCTCACAAGGCATTCATCCAGACCGGGGCCTCCCTTGCGGTACGTCCCCGGTTCGGCGACTGGCGCATCATCAATGCCCAGGCCCTGGTACAGGGGCGCATTGAGATTCAGGAAAGTGGAAAGCTGCGTATCGAATTCCGTCTCTGGGACGTGTTCGCGGAGCGGCAAATGGCGGGCCAGGCTTATTTCACGGTGGCCAAGAACTGGCGCCGGGTCGCCCATATCATCGCCGACGTTATTTACAAGCGGATGACCGGAGAGGACGGTTATTTCGACACCCGCATGGTCTACATCGCGGAAAGCGGACCCGCCAACAAACGCATCAAGCGGCTGGCTATCATGGACCAGGACGGGGCCAACCACCGCTTTCTCACCGACGGCCAGTATCTTGTTCTGACCCCGCGTTTTTCACCCACGGCACAGGAAATCACTTACCTTTCCTACATCGGCAACAAGCCGCGGGTGTATATTTTCAACATCGACACGGGGCAACAGGAAGTCCTCGGTGATTTCCCCGGTATGACCTATGCCCCGCGCTTTTCGCCCGACGGCAACAAGGTGATCATGAGTCTGGCCACGGACGGCAATTCGGAGCTCTATTCCATGGATATCCGCACCCGCACCGCACAGCGGCTGACCAACAATCCGGCCATCGATACCTCGCCTTCCTATTCCCCGGATTCCCAGCGGGTCACCTTCAACTCCGACCGTGGTGGAACCCAACAGATTTACGTCATGGACGCCGATGGCGATGACATACAGCGCATCAGTTTCGGCAAGGGACGCTACGCTACGCCGGTGTGGTCGCCGCGCGGCGATTACATCGCATTTACCAAGATAAAAGGCGGGGAATTCTTCATCGGCGTCATGCATCCCGACGGCAGCGGCGAACGCCAGCTGGCGCGGGGATTCCTGGTGGAAGGTCCGACCTGGGCACCCAACGGACGGGTCCTGTCTTTCTTCAAGCAGGGAAAACGGGACAAGAAAGGCCGTGGCGGGGAAAGCCGGCTTCACGTGATTGATATTACCGGCCATAACGAACGGGAAATCGTGACCCCTTTGGATGCCTCCGATCCGGCCTGGTCCCCCTTGATTCCTTAGGATTTCAGCGATACAAGTCGTTGTCGCCTCGGAAATTATTCCCTTTTTTTGAGTAAAGGTTGTAATTTTTGCTTGAATCGCTCAAGGTAATGGTGAAGTTCGGACTATGTGCCCATAGTTCTCTGTGCTCAAAAGCTACTTTCAAAGGGGGAGTCAAACAATGCACTTTAGGATTTTAAGCTTATTCGCCGCGGTTCTTCTGGTTGCCGCCTGCCAAACCAAACCCGCCGACACCATGATGTCCGGTGGCGAGGGCGAAACCATGACCTCACCTCCCATGTCGTCGGTTGACGTTATTTCCGATCCCATTCCCAATGTGGAAATTCAGGAATATCTGTCGACGAACATTGGTGACCGCGTCTATTTCTCCTTTGACAAATACAATATTGATCAAGCCGCCGCCACGCGCCTTGAAAGACAGGCCGCCTGGCTCAAGGATAACCCCGGAGTGACTATCACCATTGAGGGGAATTGTGACGAGCGCGGTACCCGCGAATACAACCTCGGCCTCGGCGAACGCCGGGCCAATGCGGTCAAGAATTACCTGGCCGCCCTGGGTGTGGATGCCTCACGCATTGCAACCATCAGCTTCGGTAAGGAAAAGCCGACGGCTCTCGGTTCCAACGAAGAAGCCTGGGCCCAGAACCGAAACGCCCAGACGGTGGTTTACTAGCAGCATTTAACCCCTTTCGAGTTCAGTTAACACCGGTGTCCCTCGGGGCGCCGGTGTCTTCTTTTGGCCGTCACATATTGGGTTTATAGGGTCAAAGGGGTGGGGTCTGAGAAAGAGAGCCCCCCAGCCGTAATGGCTCTATCCTCGTGGCGAGCCCCGTTTTATCGTCCAACTCCACATAAATTGCGCACAATGTGGCCTCGCCTTCGGCAGGAGTCAGGCGCTCACCGGGCACCTTTTTAACAAACCGGGCGATGGCCGCTTCCTTCTTCATACCGATAACCGAATCATAATCGCCGCACATGCCGAGATCGGTCTGATAGGCGGTGCCACCGGGAAGAATCCGGGTATCCGAGGTGGGAACGTGGGAATGAGTGCCGAAGACCACCGATGCCCGGCCGTCGAGGAAATTCCCCATAGCCGTTTTCTCCGACGTGGCTTCACCGTGTATATCCATCAAAATCGCGTCCACCGACTTTCCCAGCCGGTATTTGGCCAGCTCCGCCTCGGCACAGGCAAACGGGTCGTCCAGCGCATCCATGAAGAGCCGCGTCATGAGGTGGAGCAACAGCACCTTGCGCCCGTCGCCAAGGGTAAACACGGCCGAGCCGCGGCCGGGCGTGCCTTGCGGGTAATTATGAGGCCGCAACAGACGGGGATCGCTATTAATATAGGAGATGATCTCGCGCTGGTCCCAGACATGGTTGCCGGTGGTGATGGCGTCGACTCCGGCTTCGTAGAGCCGTTTGCATATCTTTTCGGTGATTCCAAACCCCCGCGCCGCGTTCTCACCGTTTACGACGACGAAATCAAGGCCCAGATCGGAACGCAGCTTCGGCAAATGCTCGCATACCACGGTGCGGCCCGAACGGCCCGCCACATCGCCGCAGCAAAGAATTTTCATGGACGTTCTCCCCGTGGCATCTCCGTACGCGCGCCCTCCATATGTTTCCCCTTCACTCCCCGGGGGCGCACCACACCGTTTTCCGTCACCACCATATCAAGAGGCTGGTCCCCGTCGTGGCGGGGCACATGGTCACATTGCTGCGCCCCATAAGCAACGCCCACGGCCACTGGTTCCCGCCCCTTCTCCGCTCTCAGCGCGGCCAGGGTACGGTCGTAATAACCGCCGCCATAGCCCAGACGATAGCCTTCTCCGTCGAAAGCCAGCAACGGTACCAAAAGTATCTCCGGCACCACTTCCGGCGCGTTCTCGTCCGGCACGGGTATGGCGAAACCGGCTTCTTTCATCTCCAGTCCGGGATGCCATTGCCTGAATAAAAGCGGCTTCGTCCGCCCCACCATCACCGGCAGGCCACAGGGATGGCCCTGCCGGTGCATATGGGAAAGCAGCGGCATGACGTCTATCTCGCCACGCACCGGCCAGTACCCGGAGACAACCATCCCCGGAGAAGGCGTCAGGGCATCAAGGAAATGCCCCAGCACTGCCTGGCCCACATCCTGCGCCGGGTTGGCCAGTGCCGCTTCATGGGCGCGGCTGCGGGATTCAAGCGCTTGTGCCCGCGCCTCGCGCTTGGTGTCATCTATGGACATATTTCGGGGGACATGATTCGGGAAAAATCCGGAGTGCAAATAACCGGAGCGTAAATAATAGGGCGGGGCCGCGCTGGCCGTTTGGTCATGGACATCCTTTGAGCCTGCAATGCAGGTGGGCACCATATACCGAAACCACGGCTCCGGCAGGGACGGTTCCCAAGATGGAATTATTGGCCCGAGGGATGAAACAACCTAACGCGCCACGCAGCGCCCACCTTGTGGAGGATTTTAGGATTGCTCCAGACGCGACGCAATAGCTTCGATGCGCTGGGCGAGATGGTCGATCCCTTCAGCGATATCCGTATCATCCCCGGAAGCGGAATTCTCCTGCCCAGGCGACCCCCCCGTCGATTCCTTTAGTTCCGCCAACTCGTCGGCCACCAACAGGCCAGCCATCACCAAGAGCCGGTTGTCACCCACCTGTCCCACCTCGCCCACCAGGCTTTGAATTTTTGTATCGATGCCGGCGGCAAGTTCACGGATGCGGTCTTCCTGTCCGTCGTCACAGGCGATGGTGTAGTTCTGGCCGTTAATGGTGATGGAGAGATGGCTCATTCTCAGGACTCCAGGATTCCCTTGATTCTCTGGATGGTGGAATCGAGGCGTTCGGAAACGGCGCGGGCGGTATCCCGCAAGGCGTCGCGCTCGGCCTTCAGAGAGTTCAGTTCCCCGGCCTGGGCCGCCGTCAAGGCGCTGTCGTCCTGAGACATGGCCTCAAGCCGGGACACCGCCTTATCAAGACGTTTCTTGGCCTTTTCCACATTACTTTTCGCCATGGACGATGCCCCCGTTTCCCTACACCCCGTCTGCTTCCCGGTGAAGATACGCTTCCCCCACGGAGAGCGTCAACCGCATCCCCCTTCCGGGCAACGCCGGCACTTAAAAAACGGTCATTTTGCCTCTTCAGCCGCCATGGTGGTTGACGCCGCGTATCGGCAACGGCATCTTGCCCCCCGCGGAGACACGGTATACATAAACGCCGCGTTATTTTTTCCTTTCATTCCGGCCAAACAGGAGAGTGTGGATGGCTGTTCGTCTCGCGATCAATGGATTTGGGCGTATTGGACGCCTTGTGCTGCGGGCTCTTCACGAGTCCGGACGCACGGACCTGGAGGTGGTTGCCATTAACGACCTCGGACCCGTTGACACCAACGCCCACCTGTTGAAATACGATTCCGCCCATGGCCCCCTGCCCGGAGACGTAACCGTCGGTGAAGACTTTATGGATCTCGGCAGTGGCCCTATTAGGGTCATCGCCGAACGCGATCCCGCAAAGCTGCCATGGAGCGACCTGGATGTGGATATCGCCCTGGAATGCACGGGGCTTTTCAGCAAACGCGACCAGGCCGCCAAGCATATAGAGGCCGGCGCCAAGCGAGTGCTGGTTTCCGCTCCGGCCGACGGCGCCGATATCACCGTGGTCTACGGCGTCAACCACGATCAACTGGCGGATTCCCATACCGTGGTCTCCAACGCCTCATGCACCACCAACTGCCTGGCTCCGATGGCCTTTGTTCTCAACAACACCATCGGTATCGAACGCGGATACATGACCACCATCCACGCCTATACCGGCGACCAGAAAATCGTCGACACCCTGCATTCGGACCTGCGCCGGGCACGAGCCGCGGCCAATTCCATGATTCCCACCTCCACCGGCGCCGCCCGCGCCGTGGGGCTGGTGCTGCCGGAACTCAAGGGCAAGCTCGATGGCTCGGCCATTCGCGTGCCCACCATCAATGTCTCGCTGGTGGACCTCACTTTCACCGCCGGACGCGACACCAGCACCGAGGAAATCAACGGCGCCATTTCAGAGGCCGCAAAGGGGAACCTCAACGGCATCCTCGGCGTTTCCGATGAACCTCTGGTATCCATTGATTTCAATCACAACGCCAACAGTTCCACTTTCGATGTAACCCAGACCCAGGTTATCGAAGGCCGCTTCTGCCGGGTCTTGTCCTGGTACGACAACGAATGGGGCTTTTCCAACCGCATGCTGGATACGGCGGCGGCGCTGGGAAAACTGGGATAGGGGAAACCGGAACCAAGGCATCCCCGTCGCTTACTCGGTGACGGGGCCCCTTATAACGGCGATACGCCGCCCGGCATGAAGTTCCGGTGGTGCATTCAGAATAATTTCATCGCCGTCCTTAAGTCCGGACAGAATATGGGCCCTGCCATCGATAAGACTGCCTACCTCCACCCTCCGGCGCACCGCCCGTTTTCCCTCCACCACCCAGACATGCCCCTCCGTCAGGGCGTCCAGGGGAATTAGAATGGCTTCTTCTTCCTGGCGCACGATGACATCCACATTGACCCTGGAACCAATCTCCAGCGATGCTTCCAACTGCATGGGAATGTGCAACAGATAGCCCTGCCCCGGAGAAGAGGAACGGGGAATAATGGCCTTCAACTGGCCCTGGAAAACTTCTCCGGGTAACGCATCCGAGGCCACATACGCATCCTGGCCGACAATCAATTTGACGATTTTCTCCTCTGCCACCTCCACCACCACGCGCCGGGTACAGCATGTGCGTATATGGAACAATGGCTGCCCCACAGCCACCTGGGCGCCGGCCTCGGTATTAACGCCCAGCACGAAGCCCGACATGGGCGCAGTGACATAAATTTTTTTTGGGATTTTCTCTGGGATTTTTTCGGGCCGAGCAAAACGGGCGAGAATTTCCCCCTCGAAGACTTCGTCACCCTCAGCCACCGTGATCTCCACCACGCGTCCATCCACCTTGGCGCGGGCGGTAGCATATTCGTGCTCCACGGTTCCGCGCAGAGGCAAGGCTTCCACCGCCCGGCCACGGAAGACCTGGGTCGCCGTAACATCCACCGGCCATGCGTAATAGGCATAGGTAGCGATCCCGGCCACCAGAAAAAGAGGAAAGAACGGCCGCAACCGTCTGTTGCTGTAGAACCTCGGACGTTTAGAGACCAAAGGGCGCTTTGACCCGGATTTTCTTTTTTCTGGCATGGCGGCGATCTTTCCCGATGGGTCTCCATCATAAACGATCCACCGCGCCGACTCGAGTGCGTTACATTCGATACGCCTCCGCTGCTGAACGGCGAGGGAATTCATGGCATGATGAATCCCGCTATCTGCACCAATGTTGTTAATCTTTGGCTTTGTTCCCATGAAACCCCGCGTCATCATCATTCACAGCCTCGACCATGCCCGTTCGGCGGTGGCCGCCGCGATACAGTGTGGAGTCCCCGTCACCATCGCCAGCGCGCCTTTCGCCGCCGCCTATGCGGGCGCCGGATGGTTTCGCAAAGTGGTGGAGAAAGCCGTGGCCGAACAGGACGGCCTAACGCCGGGACAAATCACCGCCGTCCTCGATTGCGGCGATGAGCCGGGGCTTGCCTTGAGCGCCCTGCGCCAGGGAATGAAAGTCATCCGCTACAACGGCACTGCCGCCAGCCGCGGGAAAATTGCCGCCATCGCCGCTGAACTCGGGGCCGAGCTATGGCATGGAAAGATGGATTCTCTTGATCTGGATGGGGTAAACAATGCCACGGACTCCTGCCGCAAGTGGCTGGAAAACCGTCGCTAACGGAGACAACACTCACATGGCCAAATCACCAGAACCGCAAAAAAAATCCAAACGTCCTTCTTTCAAGCGTGAATCCTATCGCGCCGACGAAACCATCTTCGATGAAGGCGACAGGGGCGATTACGCCTATCTGGTCAAGGAGGGCCGTGTGGAGATCAGAGTGGGATCGCGCGGCGATAACCCCCAGGTCATTGCGGTGCTGAAAAAAGGCGACATCCTTGGCGAAATGGCGTTGCTCGACGACCGTCCGCGCATGGCTACGGCCATCGCCAAGGAGCCCACCAAGCTGGTGGCCATATCCAAAAAGGAATTTTCCAGCCGTCTCACTGACCTCGATCCAAGCATGAGGCGGGTCATTACCATCCTCGTCCAGCGCGTCCGGGATGTGACCGAAGAATTCATGCGCGGGAAGAACTAGAAAAGGCTCCCGATGTGAGCGCCTGCCAACTCTATCTCATCACGCCGCCACAATTGGACCCCGCCCCCTTCGGCGAGACCCTTGCCGCCGCCCTTGACGCCGTAAAGGTGGCCTGTGTGCAGATGCGCCTGGAGGATGTGGAGGACGAGGCTATCCTCCGCGCCACGGAGATTCTGCGTCCCGTCTGCCAGGACCGTGATGTGACGTTCCTCCTCAACGACAGACCGGACCTTGCCAGGAAGACAGGATGCGACGGCGTTCATCTGGGCCAGGACGACATACCCTACGCCGAGGCCCGCGCCATGATGGGTCCAGATGCGGTTATCGGCGTCTCCTGCCATGACTCGCGGCATCTTGCCATCGAGGCCGCGGGAGCCGGAGCCGATTACGTGGCTTTCGGCGCCTTTTTCCCCACCACCACGAAAGAAGCCGAGGGCAATCCGTCTCCGGAAATCCTCTCCTGGTGGCGGGACATCGGCAATGTGCCCGCGGTGGCCATTGGCGGCATTACTCCGGACAATGCACCGCTCCTGATTGAGGCGGGAGCCGATTTCCTGGCCGTGATTTCCGCCGTATGGGATCACGAAGGTGGACCCGCAAAGGCCCTCAAGGCCTTCCACAGGGTTCTTGAGGAGACATCCGCCTGACGACCGTGTTTTAGCCCGTCCCGCCTTCTCCGCCATCAACGGGGGCCCAGAGCACATCTTCCATGCGTTGCGCCCCGGTGCAGAGCATCACCAGCCGGTCGAGACCCAGCGCAATACCGGCGCTTTCCGGCAACCCCGCCTCAAGCGCCGCCATGAAATCCTCGTCGATAGGAACCTGCGTTCCGTAAAGCTCCCGGCGCAATTTCTGGTCGGCCTCGAAGCGGCGGTGCTGTTCCACGGCATCGGTCAATTCGCCAAAAGCATTGGCCAGCTCCAACCCACAGACAAAAAGCTCGAAGCGGTCGGCCACCCGTGGGTCATGGGGCGCGGGCCGGGCCAAAGCCGCCATGGACAGCGGATAGTCGGTGAGTATGGTGGGCGTCTCCAGACCCAGATTGGGCTCGATACGGTCGAAGAAAATGCGGAAAAAAATATCTTCCCAGAGGTCCTCGTCTCGCGGCGCGATTCCCATACGCCGCGCCTCCGCGGCCAATAGGGCGGCGTCGGGAGATAAGGGATCGGGGGCGGTGGCGAGAAGGTCAATGCCGCAGTAGCGATCGAAGGCCTCGGCCACGCTCATGATCTGCCACGGCTTGGCCGGATCGCAGCACCGTCCCCGCCACGTAAAATTGTCGCGGCCCGGAACCGCCTCCAGCGCGGCGCAAAGAAGACCCCGGCAATCTTCGATCAGGGCCGGGGTCTCATCGCCGGCGCGGTACCATTCCAGCATGGTGAATTCAGGATGGTGGGTGTCCGAACGCTCGCCATCACGAAAAACCCGCGCCAGCTGGAAAATCCTGGGCAGCCCCGCCACCAGCAGTTTCTTCATGGCGAATTCCGGCGAAGTGTGAAGGTAAAGCCCGCGCCTGGCCCCGCCGGGTTCATTCAGCGTCGTGGAAAAAGGCCGCAAATGGGGCTCCATGCCAGGCGAAACCTGGAGAGCCGGGGTCTCCACCTCGCGAAAATCACGGCCGGTGAAAAAAGCCCTTACGGCGCCAAGAACGGCGCTCCGCGCTTCGAGAAACGGAAGACGGGCCGCAATTTTTTCCCGTGACCACCATTTTTTTTGCACGCTGGCCTCTGCTTTCCTCTATTGATGGATGTGCCCCATACATGCACCAAAACGCAGGTTCGAGTCATGACTTATCACGACAAACCTTCACCCAGGCCCTTTCGCCAGGTGGAGGAACTCGCAGCCGCGGGGCTGATCCCCAGAGAGGGAATAGAATTGCTGCGCGCCGTCACCGAAAAATTCGCCCTGCGCCTGCCGGCGGGCCTCGCCGAACGTATGGAGCATATGGAGGATCTGCCCCCCGACGGCGACAGCGGCCCCCTGGCGCGGCAATACCTGCCCGACGCACGGGAACTCTCGGAGGCCTCCTTTGAGAGCGCCGACCCCATCGGCGACGAGGCCTTTTCCCCCATAACCGGCATTGTGCACCGCTATCCCGACCGGGTTCTGCTCAAGGCCAACCACCTCTGTCCCGCCTATTGCCGCTTTTGTTTCCGCAACGACAGCGTGGGGCCAAACAAAGAGGACCACGGCAACGCCCTGTCGGCGGACGAGTTGGAGGCGGCGCTGGCCTATATTGAAAGCCATGAAGAAATCTGGGAGGTGATCCTGAGCGGCGGCGACCCCCTGATGCTGCCGGTGGCGAAGATCAGCCACATCCTGGAGCGCCTCGATTCCATTCCCCATGTGGCCGTAGCGCGCCTGCACAGCCGCGTGCCAGTGGCCGAGCCGGGACGCATTTCGGATGATCTTGTGGCGGCGCTGACGGCGCCCGCCGAAACTGCCGCTTATGTGGTGGTGCACTGTAACCATGCCGACGAGCTGAACGCGGAGGCCCTCGCCGCCTGCCGGTCCTTAAGCGATGCCGGCGTTCCCCTGCTTGGCCAGACCGTGCTTCTCAAGGGCATCAATGATGATGCGGACGTATTGGAAGCGTTGTTCCGGACCATGGTGCGTCACCGCATCAAACCCTATTACCTTCATCATTGCGATCTGGCGCTCGGCACGGGCCATTTTCGCACCCCCATCGCCCGTGGCCAGGAACTCATGCGCGAGCTGAGGGGGCGCATCTCGGGCCTGTGCCAGCCCACCTATGTGCTGGATATACCGGGCGGACACGGCAAGGTCCCCCTCACCCCCGCCTATCTGACGCCCGGGGAAGATGGCGATCATGGCGGCACGGAAGAGGCCTACCGGGTGGAGGACTATCAGGGCGGCGTTCACGCCTACCCCCCGGCCACGGACCCGCGTGACGGCGTTGCCTCCACCGAGCCGGAGTGATAGCTTCTGCGCCGCATTTCTCCGAAGGCACTATTTCTCCAACAAGTCACGGGCCTCCCCCATGAAAATTCAGGCCAATACCATCCGTTCCGGCAATGTCATCGAACATCAGGGCCGCCAGTACGCCGTTCTCAAGATCAACCTCTTGCAGCCGGGCAAGGGAAGCGCCTTCATCCAGGTGGAGATGCGTGATGTCCAGTCGGGGCTCAAGACCAACGAGCGCTGGCGCACAAATGACAGCGTGGAAAAACTGACCGTGGAGGAACGGGCCAGCACCTTCCTCTTTGCCGACGGCGAGACCCTCACCTTCATGGATGCCGAGAATTATGAACAGATGACCCTGTCCCGCGACACATTGGGTGAATCGGCGGGGTTCCTCCAGGACGGCATGGCGGTAACGGTGGACTTTATCGAGGGCAAGCCGGTGGCGGTCCAGCTGCCGCCCATGGTCACCATGACCATTACCGAGGCCGATCCGGTGGTGAAGGGGCAGACGGCTTCTTCCTCGTACAAGCCGGCGGTTCTTGAAAACGGCATGCGTATCATGGTGCCGCCCCACATTGCCGCCGGCACCAGGGTGGTGGTCAATACCGAAGACGGCAGCTATGCCGAACGGGCCAAGGACTAGGGCTTTCCGCCCTTCTTCCCATGGCCACCATGTCCCCCATCCTTACCGTCATAATCGCCGCCGCACGCAAGGCGGCGCGGAAACTGGTGCGCGATTTCGGCGAGGTGGAACAGCTTCAGGTGTCATTGAAAGGCCCCGCCGACTTTGTCTCCCAGGCCGATATCCAGGCGGAAAAGACCCTCCATGCGGAACTGAGCCGGGCACGGCCCGATTTCGGCTTTCTCATGGAAGAGAGCGGCACCATCGCCGGAAAAGACCCGGACAACCGCTGGATCATAGACCCCTTGGACGGCACCATTAATTTCCTCCATGGTCTGCCCCATTTCGCCATTTCCATTGCCCATGAAAGCAACGGCATCTTGAACGCGGGGGTCATTTACGATCCCGTTCGTGACGAAATGTTCCGGGCCGAACGGGGCCAGGGCGCCTTTCTCAACGACCGCAGGCTGCGAGTTTCGGCGCGGCGGGCATTGGAAAATTCAGTGCTGGCCACCGGCATTCCCTGTCTCGGGCGCGATCGCCATCCCGCCTATCTTGAGATGCTTTCCGCGGTAATGGATACCTGCGCCGGCGTGCGCCGTTTCGGTTCGGCGGCCCTCGATCTCGCCTATGTGGCGGCGGGACGTTATGAAGGTCTCTGGGAAACCGGACTGAAGCCCTGGGATATGGCTGCTGGAATCCTTCTGGTGCGCGAGGCCGGAGGCATGGTCAGCGACCTCAAAGGCGGCGCAACCATGATGGAAAGCGGTAATATTATCGCCACCAATGATCTTCTCGACCAGCCCATCTCCCGCCTTTTGCGCGACGCCATCGGCAAAAAAGGAAAGCCGGACAAGAGCTAAGGACTCCTTAGCCTGTTGTCCCATCACTATTCCTTGGGCTATTGTCTCGGCATCGGGCAACCGGTGGGATTCCGTGGGGCATAGTTCTGACACATTCCTGTTTTTCTATATGGAAAGACGATAATGGGTTGGCATCGCCGGGAGACGGAAGATGTGGCAGGGAAGACTTACGGGGGGCAAGGATCATATGTCTGATTTCAGTCCTTTAGCGCGGCGAAGGTGCGACCGACGCTACCCGTGCTTGATTCTCATGGCTTTTCTCGCCGTGGCCCTGTTTGTGCCCCCGCGCGCTGCCCTGGCCCAGGATACCATCGTGGTGGGTCGAGGCGGCATGCCCGAGGTGGAAATCGACTTCGACGCCATCGAATTTCCTCAAGGCCGCGTCGGCCGTATGGAAGAGTCCGTTTCCTTCGGAGCATTCCGGAGCAAGGGCCTCCTGATGCCCGGATCGAAGGCTGCCCCCGGGGAACGCATTGTCCTGACTCCGCCGGGATCGCAACCCGCGGCCAAGGC
>CAYZWF010000023.1:0-13813 GCA_964482135.1 uncultured Rhodospirillaceae bacterium | reverse complement strand
CCCCCGGGGAACGCATTGTCCTGACTCCGCCGGGATCGCAACCCGCGGCCAAGGCGCCCAGGCTCAAGCCACCGCGGACAAAACAGGCCAAGGCTGGTGTGCCCCAGTTGAATATTCCCGATGTCTCAAGCGCCAAGCCGGCCATGCCCAAGCCGCCCAAGGCAAAGCCGCCCGCGCCCGCAAAGGCCAAAAAACCGGCCCCCGCCGCACCCACCGAAATGGCCGCCGCGCCGCCCGAAGCGCCGCCGCAAATGGATATGAAGCCAGAGCCCGCCGCAAAAGCGGAGCCCAAGAAGGTAAAGGCGGCGGAAAAAGCCCCGGAAAAGGCTACGACCGAGCCTGCGCCAGAAATCAAGAAAGAGCCAAAGAAAGAGCCCCAGCTGGCGGCCAAGGCTGAAAAGAAGGCTCCGCCGGAGCCCCCGGCCGCGCCGCCACCCGCGCCCAAGGCCGAAAAACCAGCCATGAAGGCTCCTGAAGCGCCACCGCCGGCACCCGTTGCGCCACCGCCGGCGCCCGACATGGCCGCCGCCGATGACGGGCTGACCCCCCCGCCCTTGCCCGACTTGCCGGATCTGCCGCCGCCGCCACCGGCGGCCAACCTCGATCTTCCGCCGCTGCCCGAGGAAACAGTGCAGGAAGCAGCGGCCGATCCGCCGCCGCCGCCGCCACCCGCAGAGAAACAGGCGAAGTCCGGGGATACCACGGACGCCACAGAGCCGGTTCCCATGCCCGAGCCCGTCCTGCCGAAGCCTGAGGAATCCAAACAGGTCGCCGCCCTGCCGCCACCTTCCACAAAGGTGCCCACAACGGGCCCCCTTACCGTCCTTTTCTCTCCGGGATCGGCCGTTCTCAACACCGAGGCCTCGGAACGTATTGACGCCGTCCACGGAAAAATGGAATCAGACCAGTCCCTGCGGCTGCAACTGGTGGCCTATGCCACCAGCACCGATGACAATCCCAGCCGGGCGCGGCGGCTGTCCCTGTCGCGGGCGCTGACCGTCCGTTCCCAGCTCGTGGAAAAGGGCATAAAAAGCACCCGCATGGATGTCCGCGCATTAGGCAACAAGTTCGAGGAGGCCCCCGGTGACCGCGTGGACCTCGTCCTCCTTCCATAAACCGGGGTGGCCCTGTTTCTCTAAAGACCGGCACCCTAACTCCGGACCCGTTCCAGCATGAGCCGCCCCAAGCGTTTCCTCACCCGTATGATCCTGTTCCTGGTGGCCGTGGTTGTCGGGATTATCTTTCTCTTTCCCATGCTGAGGGAGGCGTTTCTCGCCAATCCGGCGCTCAACGGCATGATTCTCGGCGTGTTGGTCATCGGCATCGTGTTCATTTTCCGCATGGTGCTGATGCTTAACCCCGAAGTGGCGTGGATCGAAAACTATCGCCGGGGATCGCTTTCCTCCCGCTCCCCGCAACTGCTCGGTCCGGTAGCCACCATGATCGGCGACAAGCAGAGAAAACTGAGCCTTTCCACCCTGGCGTTGCGTTCCCTGCTCGACAGCATCAGCGCCCGCCTCGACGAAGCGCGGGACATCTCGCGCTATCTCATCGGCTTGCTGATTTTCCTCGGCCTGCTCGGCACTTTCTGGGGATTGCTGGAGACCGTGGCCTCGGTGGGCGGGGTTATCGCCAGCCTGGAAATGCCATCGGCGGAGTTGGGCACCGCCTTCCGTGACCTGCAATCGGGGCTTGAAGCGCCCTTGTCGGGCATGGGGACGGCCTTCAGTTCCTCCCTGTTCGGACTGGCCGGATCCCTGGTTCTGGGGTTCCTTGACCTCCAGGCGGGACAGGCCCAAAACCGCTTCTATAACGACCTGGAGGAATGGCTGGCGAGCCAGACCCGGCTTTCCACAGGCGCCGGCGTGGTGGAGGGCGATCAATCGGTCCCGGTCTATATCCAGGCCCTTCTCGAACAGACCGCCGACAATCTTGAGAATCTGCAACGGATCATGTCACGGAGCGAAGAGAGACAGGTTTCGGCCGCCGCCAACTTCGTGACCCTCAATGAAAGACTGGGCTCGCTCACCGACCAGATGCGGGCCGAACAAACCCTCATGGTGAAGCTGGCCGAAAGTCAGCTCGAGTTGAAGCCGATTCTTTCCAAACTCACGGAAACGGCGGCTGAGGGAAGCTTCGGCATGGACGAAGCCACCCGGACCCATATCCGTAACCTCGATGTTCATATGGTGCGGCTTCTCGAAGACGCACCTTCGGGGCGGGATCAACTGGTGCAGGAGATTCGCAACGAGATCAAGCTGCTGGCCCGCACCGTCGCCGCCCTTTCCGATTCCAAGTCCTCCAACTGACGGCAGGGCCGCAGAACGCCGCAGAACGCCCATGACCCTTACCGCCTTCAGCCGCCGTTCCCAAGCCCCGGTCAATATATGGCCGGGATTCGTGGATGCCCTCGCGGCATTGCTGATTATCGTCATCTTTCTCCTGATGGTATTCGTGGTCTCCCAGTTCTATCTCCAGAACACCCTGTCGGGCCGCGAGAAGGCGCTGGACAGCCTGACCCAGCAAGTGAGCGAACTGGCCGAACTGCTGTCCCTGGAACGTCAGGCCAATAGCGATCTTAACCTCAGCATCGAGCAGCTTTCCGCCCAGTTGCAAAGCAGCCTCGGTGAAAAGGACCGGATGGAAGCCACCATCGGCGAGCTTACCTCGGCCCTGCGCGAGAGCGAACAGTCGGTCACCTCCCTGATAGGCGATCTGGAAGGCGCCAGCCGGCAAATGGCGTCCCTCCAGGAAAGGCTGATCGAGGAACAGCGGCGCAACGCCGAAGCCCTGGCGGATATGGAATCACGCCACCAGGAGGGCGAATCGGCACTCATGCGGGAACGGGAGCTGACCAGGAAACAGCGCGACGCTCTCGACCTCCTCAACCAACAGATCGCCGCCATGCGCAACCAGCTGGCAACCCTCAACCAGGCCCTGGAAGCCGCCGAAAGGAAGGATGAGGAAAATAAGGTCAAGATTTCCGATCTCGGCAAGCGCCTCAACGTGGCCTTGGCCGGAAAGGTCCAGGAACTGGCAAAATACCGCTCGGAATTCTTCGGCAAGCTGCGTGAGGTCCTTGGCGAGCGCAAGGACATCCGCGTGGTGGGCGATCGTTTCGTGTTCCAGTCGGAGGTTCTGTTCGATTCCGGCTCCGATGCCCTGGGGATCGAGGGACAGGGACAGCTTGAGCAGCTCGCCAGAACCCTTCTCGAAATCGCCGCTACTATCCCTGAAGGCCTGGACTGGATTCTGCGCATCGACGGGCATACCGATCTGGTTCCCATCAGCAATGAGAGATTTCGCTCCAACTGGGAGCTTTCATCGGCGCGCGCCATTTCCGTGGTCAAATTTCTGGTCAAGGCGGGGATTCCGGCCAACCGGCTGGCGGCCACCGGATTTGGCGAGTTTTCACCGCTGGATCCGCAAAAGGACGAAATCGCCTTCCGCCGCAACCGGCGCATTGAGATCAAGCTGACGCAGCGTTAGAGGCCGGTGTTAGGAGCCGGTGTCTTCCACGATCCGGAGACGGCCGTTGCCGGCGGCCGCGGCGTCATCGAACTGGAGCGCCGCCAGCCGGGCATAGAGGCCGCCACGGGCCACTAGCTCCTCATGGGTGCCGGTGGCGACAATACGCCCCTGGTCAAGGACCACAATGCGGTTGGCCTTCAACACCGTGGCCAGGCGGTGGGCGATAATCAGAGTGGTGCGATCGGCCATGAGCCGGTCCATGGCGTCCTGCACCAGGCGCTCGTTTTCGGCATCGAGCGCGCTGGTAGCCTCATCGAGAAGAAGCACCGAGGGATTGCGCAGGATGGCCCGGGCAATGGCCAGGCGCTGGCGCTCGCCACCCGACAACAACACCCCCCGCTCGCCGAGATAGCTGTCCATGCCCGCGGGCAGACGCGAGACGAATTCCTCCGCCGCGGCGGCTGAAACCGCGGCGCGCACCTCGTCGTCGGAAGCGTCAGGATTGCCATAGCGCACGTTCTCCCAGACACTGGCGGCAAAAATCACGGGCTCCTGGGGCACCAGGCCGATACGCTGTCGCAGCGCCGCCATATGGGCGTCGCGCAGGTCTACCCCGTCAAGGGTAATGGCGCCTTTCTGGGGGTCGTAGAAGCGCAGCAAAAGCTGAAATACCGTGGATTTTCCGGCTCCCGACGGCCCCACAAGAGCCACCTTTTCGCCCGGCGCCACATCAAGATTGAACTCATCAATCGCCGCCACGTCCGAACCCGTGGGATAGGAAAAACCGATACCGGAAAAGGCCACCGCGCCCCTAGGAGGTTCCGGCAGGGGCTGGGGCCGGACCGGCGGCATGACCTCGGGCAAGGTATCGAGAAGCTCGAACAGCCTTTCCGTGGCGCCGATGGCCCGCTGCACGTCGCCCACTACTTCGCTCAACGCCCCCACCGCGCCGGCCACAACCACGGCATAGAAAACAAAGGCGGAAAGTTCGCCGGCGCTGATCTCACCCGCCACCACCTCCTTGCCGCCGAGCCACAGAATCACCCCGACGGCGGCGAATGCCACGAGAATCACCAGACCCGTGAGCCAGGCCCGTGCCCGGATACGGCGGATGGAGGTAGCGAAGGCCTCTTCCACGCGCTCGCCGAAACGGCTGCGGTCCAGGGATTCGTGGCCGAAGGCCTGAACCGTACGGATGGCGTCCAGGCTTTCATCCACATGAACACCCACATCGGCGATACGTTCCTGGGCGTCGCGGGAAAGCACCCGCACCCGCCGCCCGAAAACCACAATAGGCAGCACCACCAGCGGCACCACCATCAACACCATGCCCGTCAGTACCGGACTGGTGACCACCAGCATCACCGACCCGCCCACCAGCAGCAGGGCATTGCGCACCGCCATGGAGCCGCTGGACCCCACCACCACCTGAATCAGGGTGGTATCGGTGGTGAGCCGGGAGAGAATCTCCCCGACACGGGTAATCTCGAAGAAACCAGGTGACAGGGAGAGCACATGGTCATAAACGGCGCGCCGCAGATCGGCCACCATGCGCTCGCCAATCCAAGAAATAAGATAAAAACGGCTGGCCGAGGCCACCGCCAGAACCACGATAATAATCAGCAACCCGATCAGGGCATGATCGAGAAGCGCCGTATCGCCGCTGCTGAAGCCCTCATCCACAAGCTGGCGTAACCCCTGGCCCAGCACCAGGACCGTCCCCGCCGCCACCGTAAGGGCGATGACGGCGCCCGCCAGCTGTACGCCATAGGGACGCAAAAACCGCAGCAAACGCCCAAGATGGGAGATACCCTTGCCCACGGGCCTGGTTTCCTCCCGCTTTCCCGCCATCGCGTCGCTATTTTCCCTGGAAGGACCGAACATGCTAGACATCCCTACGCCGCCCCCGGCCCCGACATGGGCCCCGAAATCGGTACTGACACGGCCAGATCAAGCTCACGACCCAAAACGGCGCTGAGTTCGCTTCCCAGAATTACCTCCAGCATGCTCTCCGATGCCATGGCTCCGCGCGAAACGGCGCGGGCGTTCACCCAGCCTCCGGCAGTTTCGTCATAGTCGAAATGATGGGCTCCGGAAACCGGCGAAGACAGCCAGACCTGGCGGTTGGGCGCATGTTTGTTGATCACGTACTGGCCGCCATCCTCTAATTCTATGGTCACGATACCTTCGCCCTGGTCCACATCGAGCTCGTCCCCCGCAGCGCTGTCGATGGTTTCGAACAGCTGCGTCAGGGTGGCGTCGGCAAGGGTGGCAAAGTGGTTTTCGTCCATCATGGGGAAAAATGCGCGCAACAGAGGGAACAATGGCTAGGCGCATCCCTATATCACCTTCCCCCCGCCAGCAAAAGGAGGACTTGCGGGCACGGAAAAGCTCGGCTATAAACCCGGCCTCCGGCGGTCCCACACCGCCGCTGGATATTGACGCCACAAAGACGTGGCAAGATTTGTGCGAGACTTGACGAGACTTGAGAGGAGCCGGGACATGAAAAAATATATCCATCCCGAATATCACGAAATTACCGTGGTCATGACCGACGGCACCACCTTCAAGACCCGCTCCACCATGGGCAAGGAAGGGGAAACCCTCAAGCTCGACATCGACCCCAAGACTCATCCGGCCTGGACCGGCGGTGCCCAGCATCTTGTTGATTCCGGCGGCCAGGTGGCTCGCTTCAACAAGCGCTTCAAGGGGATGGGCGTCTAGCTCTTCCGCTTCTTTCCGTCTTTCTGTCCTTTCTGGGGCATCGCGCTCCCGCCGTCCCGTTTATGGGGGCGGTAATTTTCTCCCTTCATCGCTGTTTGGAATTTCTTCCGGCTTTACCTCTGGGAAAGTCCCGGAAACCCGCGTCGCGCCTGCCCGGAAAGCCGATTTGCCGCCATCAAATTGGTTCTATTTGGCCGGAGTGTGCTCTAACCTAATGGTCAGGCGGCAACGTGTTCATCCTGGACACAGGGCTTGTTTTGAAGAAAACGCCGATAAATATAAAATAACCATTTTAAAAATATGGATAAAAAAAGCCGCCACGATTGGCGGCCCAAGTTAAAAGGGAGGAGTATTTATGAGTGTCAGCTGATACCTAGGGGGGCTAGGCCGCTGAATCACTGATGACATCTTAAAAAATAGATATTGATATTTGGTTAAGTGAGTCCCTGTGCTTGGGAAAGCCCTCAAAAACGGCGCTAAATCCTTTGCCATGCCTGCCGTTATTTCTTGAACAGGTTTTCCGCGCCCTCCCGCACTTGCTTCTTAGCCTCGATCATCTCGCGCACACGGGCGATTTCAGCCTCCATTTGGGCGATATATTCCGTCAGTTCCTCCACCGACAGGGTATCCAATTTGCGGGGGGTGAACCCCTGATCAGGTGTATGGAGCGGAAGATTGTCCTCTTCTTCCATGATCCGGGCCTCCTCAATACCTGTGCCGGGCGGCTCTAGAGTCTTTCTGGCCTTGCCAGGGAGTATGAATAATATTAGAGCACTATCAGATCACATAGAACCATTTGACCGGAGTGTATTCCACAGCCGTGCGGCGAATTTCCCTGATTCTTTGCATTTCCGCTCCTGCTTCCCCTGACAATGGACACTTACATGACCGCCTCGTCCCCTGAGATTCCCGCCACCATGACGGCCATTGAAATCCTTGAGCCCGGAGGGCCGGAAATGCTGGCGCCTGCCACCCGTCCGGTTGAGGCGCCCGGCAAGGATGAGATTCTGGTGAAGGTGGCGGCGGCGGGGATCAACCGGCCCGATATCATGCAGCGCCAGGGCGTTTACCCCGCACCCAAGGGCGTTACCGATATTCCCGGCCTTGAAGTCTCCGGCGTTATTGCCGCCATTGGCGGGGACGTCACCAGCTGGAAACCCGGCGACGCGGTATGCGCGCTGGTTTCCGGCGGCGGCTATGCCGAATACTGCCTTGCCCCGGCAACCCAATGCCTGCCTGTTCCCAAGGGCCTTGATATGACACAGGCCGCGGCCCTGCCCGAGACCTTCTTCACCGTCTGGGCCAATGTGGTGGACCGGGCCAATCTTCAAGAGGGGGAAACCCTGCTCGTGCACGGCGGCACCAGCGGCATCGGCACCACCGCCATCCAGATCGGCCGCCTGTTCGGCGCCCGGGTCTTCGTCACCGCCGGAACCCCTGAAAAATGCGCTACCTGCGAAAAACTGGGCGCCGAGAAGGCCGTCAATTACCACGAGGAGGATTTCGTGGAAGTAATCAAGGAAGCCACCGGCGGCAAGGGCGTGGATGTGATCCTCGACATGGTGGGCGGGGACTACATCCCCCGCAATATCAGTCTTCTCGCCGCCGACGGCAGGCTGGTCAATATCGCCTATCAGAAGGGCCCCAAGGCAGAGGTGAACTTTCTTCCCGTCATGCTGAAGCGGCTCACCATTACCGGCTCGACCTTGCGTATTCGCCCCGTGGAGATCAAGGGCGCCATCGCCAGGGCCTTGAAAGAACGGGTCTGGCCCCATATAGAGAGCGGGGATGTGGCGCCGGTGATTCACGCCACCTTCCCTTTAAAACAGGCCGACGAGGCCCATCGTCTGATGGAAAGCGGGGCGCATATGGGTAAAATCATTCTCGAGGTCTAGAACAGGTATTGCCGAAACCCCACCGGGAATACCGGGAATAATCCCTGAAAAAGGATGCACATATCCGCGGTTCGCGGTAAAACCCCCTCGGCGCCCCATGACGGGCGCCCAAGCGCAAATTGAGGATACTTCATGCCTGCACTTTTGATGCCCAAAGCGACCGCCGTCTGGCTTGTGGACAATACCACTCTGACCTTCGACCAGATCGCCAAGCTCTGCCAACTGCACTCTCTGGAAATCCAGGCCATTGCCGATGGCGAGGTGTCGAGCGGGATCATAGGACTCGACCCCGTTACCAATGGCCAGCTGACCCGCGAGGAAATCCTCCGCTGCGAGGGCGATGCCAATGCCGAGCTTGAGCTGGTCAAACCCGATATTCCCATTCCCGAGGCCAAGCCCAAGGGGGCGCGTTATACGCCTATTTCCAAGCGCAACGACAAGCCCGACGCCATTGCCTGGCTGGTCAAGAACCAGGAAGACCTCAGCGATGCCCAGATCGGCCGTCTGGTGGGCACCACAAAGCCCACCATCAACGCCGTGCGCGATCGCACCCATTGGAACTCCTCCAACCTCAGGCCCCGCCATCCCGTGGAGCTGGGGCTGTGCACCCGCACGGAGATAGATGCGGAAATAGCCAAGGCACGGGATAGAAAAGCCAAGCAGGCGAAGAAACGCGGCGCCGCCCAGGCTCGCCCCACCGCCGAAGTCCCAATGGCCGAGGCACCCGTGGCCGAGACGCCGGTTTCACAGCCCCCGGCCACGGAGAACACAGAGGACGCGGCCACAGAGACTGCGGAAAGCGACTCACCGGCACCCGCTCATGAAGAGCCGGTACGGGAAGAATTGACGCCCGAAGACGTCTTTTCGTCTTCCAACGCTCCTGCTGATTCTTCTGCTGATTCTGGGGCCGATTCCTCTACTGATTCTGGCGACGCCGCGCCGAAGGCGGAATCCTCTCCGACCATGGACGGAGAAACCCCCGAAATGCCGGCAGAAACCCCTGAGGAATCACCGGAAGAGCCGCCCCAGGACAGCCCCCAGAACGACCCCGCGGATTCGTCTGAAACCCCTTAACTGGTCAAGTTGGGCATAAAAATACCGGCGCGCCATTTTGGTGCGCCCCAGACTCTATATAAAAATACCGGCGCGTCATTTCGGCGCGCCGGTGTTTTTTTTGAAAATTTAATAATACGCCGCCGTTTTCCCCTCTTTCCTTTGGGGTTCCCTTCCCGGAAGGCGGTTCGTCGAGAAACTGTTAGTGCACTGTCAGTGCGCTCCGCAGCGGGTGATTTCGTCCTTAACCCGTAGTTTCTTGCGCTTTAAATCATGTAAGTGGATATCGTCGGGATGCGGGCGGCCGTTTTCTTCTTCAATTGCAGCTTCCAGTTCCGAATGCTTCGCCCACAGCTGCTCAACATGATCCTCGATTCCCATCGCGTTCTCCCTAGGATGTTTTGATCAATACGCTACACTTATATGTTAAGCATCGCCACGAAATATTTCCAGCGGCATATGAAAAAAAAATGATATTTGTGACAAAATGTCCCTTTATCCCCCGTCCTCACGGGGAAAGAAAAAGGCGTAAAAACCTAATATCACTGCGTTTTCGGTATAAACGCTGTTACAATGGGCCGATTGGGATGCGGTGTGGCGTATCATGGACGACCAAGAGAAGCTGAATCAGCGGCTGGCGGAGCTCAAGAGCGAACACAAGGACCTTGACGAGGTCATTGCCAGACTCGACGAAAGCCGGCCCTACGACCTGTTACAGATCCAGCGGCTGAAAAAACGCAAGCTGGCGCTGAAGGATCAGATTGTCCAGATTGAGAACAAGATACTGCCCGATATCATCGCCTGATTTGGCTGTTTTCCTCCTGTTTTCCGCCGTTTTCCCGGCCTCTCCCCCGGATTCCCCACAGCCAGCCTTGCCTTGGAGGGCCCCCTCCCTATAATGGCCGCCCTCATGGCCCCACCAACCCGCTAAGGACACCTCATGGCTGAACAATCCCCCCCGAATAATCCTACCGTCGCCGTCATCATGGGCAGCCAGTCGGACTGGGAGGTCATGCGCAACAGCGTGGAAACCCTGGAAAAGCTCGGCATTCCCTGTGAAGCCAAGGTTATCTCCGCCCATCGCACGCCGGCGCGCCTTGAATCCTACGTATCGGGAGCCAGGGAACGGGGCACCAAAGTGTTTATCGCCGGAGCCGGCATGGCCGCGGCTCTGCCCGGCGCCATCGCCGCACTGACGCCCCTGCCGGTCTTCGGCGTTCCCCTGCCCGGCAAGGCTTTCGGCGGTATGGACAGCCTCTTGGCCATGGTCCAGATGCCCGGCGGTATTCCCGTGGGTGCGCTCGCCGTGGGCAAGGCCGGCGCCATCAACGCCGCCCTGCTGTCGGCTTCGGTACTGGGGTTGAGCGATGACGCCATCGCCGCCGCGCTCGACGATTTCCGCGCCAATCAGACGGCAAACGTTCCCGAAAACCCCGAAGACTGATGGTTATTTAGGGCGGCAGTACCTAACGTACCCTGGCGTGTTATTGGGGCCGCAGTACCTAACGTACCCTGGCCTGTTATTGGGGCCGCAGCACCTAACGTACCCTGGCCCTATTCAGGAAGAAGAGTCGCCGGGATTCTCTGTGTTATCCGGGTTTCCTTCCCTGAAACGGCGCAACAAGGCCAGGGGATCGGGAAGATCGGCCACCAGCTTGTCGAGCCGCCCCCGCGCCTTCTGGATTTCCATCACATCGCCGATACGGCGGTCGAGAAAGGCCCAGGTTTCCGAGAAATCCTCGGTCTCGTCGTCGAGCCAGGCCAACAGCGTGGCGCCATAGACGCCGGCCAGAAGCCCCCTCTTGGTATAGAAGTTGAAATCGGTGGCGGTGTCGCCGGCGGCGCGCCATATCTCGTCCACGGTACGGGCCATACAGGATACCCCCAGAGCGGTATGGGCAGGCATCGCCAGGAAGGCCAGCGCCCGGCGTACCGCCTCGCGGTGACCGGCCAGAAGGTCGAGACGCACGCGCACGGCCTCGGCGATGCGGTCGCGTATGCGCATATCCTCCAGGGACGTGTTTTCGAGCACCTCCACCATCTTGTGGTCGGCATAACGGCTGAAGAATTCAACCAGATCGGCGGGACCGCCGGGAAAGGCGCGCCAGCTTAAATCGGGATCGAGCCCGGCATCGGCCACACCGGCGTCGATCACCGCCTGGGTCCAGCCATCGAAAGGTACATGGGGCAGGGCGGCGAGAAGAATCTGCGTCTTTTCCCGCTCTGAATCCCGCTCTGAATCTCCGCCCGAAGAGCTCTGTTCCGTCATAGGTGACCTCCTTTCCTCAGCCTAGGGAATATTGCCCGCCGTGTCACGGCGCGCGGTCACCTCCTCGGCGAGGCCGTGCTGCAGCTCATCGGTGAAACTGAGCAAAGAGAGATCGGTCATGCGCATGGGGTAAAGCACCCCGTCGAGATGGTCGCATTCGTGCTGTACCACCCGGGCGTGGAAACCGCTGGCCTCGCGGGTGATTTCCTCACCATCGGGCGTCACCCCGCCATAGCGCACGCGGGTATAACGCGGCACCACCCCGCGCAGCCCCGGCACCGAAAGACAGCCTTCCCAGCCCAGCTCCGTCTCCTCGCCCAAGGGCGCCACCACGGGATTAACCAGAACCGTCCATCCCACCGGCTCGGCCCCCGGTTCCTCGGCGATACGCTCGGCGGGAACGCGGAACAGCACCACCCGCAGGGGCACATGGACCTGGGGTGCGGCCAGTCCGGCGCCGCCGATATCCTCCACGGTTTCCATCATGTCTGCCACCAAGGCGCGGATTTCGGGGCTGCCGGGGTCTTCCACGGTTTCGGCCCGGCCCCGTAGCGCGGGATGGCCCATGCGCGCGATCTTGAGAATTGCCATGACAATAATATGGAGCCCGGTTCGCCCACGGTAAAGAACCCCTTGGCGAATGGCTTTCCCTGCCCCAAAACGGCTTGTGGGGCTTCCCAAGCCGGGCGCGCTGTGTTATGAAGCGCGGCCCACTGGGTAAACCCCCTCTAAAGGGGCGTTATATTTGAGAAAAAGGAGACCACGCCATCGTTTCAGTCACCGTCCGCGACGGCAATATTGACCAGGCTCTGCGCGCGCTCAAGAAGAAGATGCAGCGCGAGGGCGTTTTCCGTGAGATGAAACTGCGCCGCTCTCACGAGAAGCCTTCGGAGAAGAAGGCCCGCGTCGGCGCCGAATCCCTGCGCCGCCACCGCAAGCTCATGCGCAAGCGCATGGACCGCGAGGGCTACTAGCCCCCTTCTCGCGTCTTGTGAGAGCCGCACACCGAGCCGCCTCCGGGTTCCCCCGCAGGCGGCTTTGCTGTGTGTTCAGGGGGTGTCTTCCTCGGGGGGGTCGTATTCCCCCGGCATATACTCCTCAGGCATGCATTCCACGTAGGAACGCAGGACGGGAGGTTCCACCTCCAGACTATCCACATGATCGCGCAGTTCCACGCCAGGATTTTCCTCAACGAAAGCCTGCGCCGCAGCCATGCATTCGGCCCTGGTCTCGAAGCTGAACCGCTCGGACAGGTCGTCTTCAACCGGCGAGAGGAGATTTATGACCAGCAGCCATTTCATGTGTCTTTCCTACCCGGTGATGGGGGGCGTAAGCTAGGAAATTCTGCTGAACTCCATTCTCCCGGTTTGGGACTTGAACTAAAAATGAGCCACCACAAATTAGGACGGAATGAACGGTGCTGGTGTGGGTCTGGTAAAAAATTCAAACATTGCCACCTAGATCGAGAGCAGCAGGAGCGTATATCTCCTTGGGATGGCGCCACCAAATTTAGACAGGCCTTTAAAACCGAGACCTGCTCGGCACCAGACGCATGGCGAAGCGAATGCAGCCAACAGATTTCACATTCACACACCGTTCCCAAATCCGGCAGCCTTCGCAAGATTGCTAGAAATGGACACGTTTATGCGTTTATTCCGAGCATAGAGAACTTTACGAAAAACGACGGTCTCGTCGTGCCTGAGCTAGTGGGCTTGAAACACGCTTCTACGTTTTCGGGCTTTTGCTCCAAACACGATAACGCCATTTTTGCTCCAATCGAGAAACAAGCATTCACTTACAGCCAGGAACAATGTTTCTTGCTTGCATACAGATCCTTGGCACGGGAGGTCTATACCAAGAAGGCCGCAGATTCTTTGGCTGATCTACGCCGAGATGCTGATCGAGAAACTTCGCCTGAAGAGCAGTACCAAATCCAAGCATTTAATCTTTTGCACGACCTAGGGCTGGGCGCGGGCGTCAGAGACAACGACCTATACAAGTCCACCTATGATGCAATTCTTCAAAAAGGCGAATTTGAACGGGTGCGTAGTTACGTCATTGAGCTAGAGCAACCACCCGATGTGATGTGCAGTGCTAGCATATTCCCCGAAGAAGACTTCGAAGGAAACAAGTTACAGGACATTGCGGATTTGCAATCAACCCCGGACCTTCTGAGTATCACATCCTTCTGCGACGGAGATCGGGGTGTTGTAATTTTCTCATGGCTGCCAGAAAGCGATCAGGCCTGCCATCAATTTATCCAAACGCTCGATCGTATAACAGATAGTGAGGTTACTAACGCGTTGTTACGTTTTTTCTTCGAACACTGCGAGAACGTCCTAATGAAGCCGGATTGGTGGGAGAAACTTCCCAAAAAAACCCGTGATGCCGTAATTAAACG
>CAYZWF010000022.1:0-37628 GCA_964482135.1 uncultured Rhodospirillaceae bacterium | reverse complement strand
ATGGAGCCCCTCTACCGTGACGGCGACACCGTGGTCGTCTCCCCGGCGGCAGGGGCATGGAAAAGACTGCGCAAGGGGGACCGGGTGGTGGTCAAGACCACCAAGGGAGAGGTCATGGCCAAACAGCTCCAGCGCCGCACCGCCCATAAGGTTGAATTGCAGTCGTTAAACCCGGACCATGAAATTCGCGATATCAATCTCGAAGATGTGGCCTGGATCGCGCGCGTCATCTGGGCCAGCCAGTAATCACACGCCTCGCTGCCCGGGCCTCAGCCCAGGGACATTCAGTCTGAATAATCCGATAGACCCGCGGCTTAATCCGCGGAGAGGTCTTCGCCGGCGAGCGCCTTTTTAATCAGGGCGATGGTTTCCGAAACCCCATACAGAGCAATAAAGGAGCCCATGCGCGGCCCCTGTTCCTGGCCCAGTAAAATCTGGTACAGCGCCCTGAACCAGGATTTGAGGTCTTCAAAGGGGTGGCGTTTTCCCACTTCATAGACCTGGGTCTGGATAGCCTCGGTATCGGCATCATCACCCAGCCCCTCCAATTCACCCATCAGGTCTTCCAGGGCCTTGCGTTCCATATCATCGGGCGCGTGGTAGCGTTTTGTGGGTTTAACGAAGTCGTTGAAATAGGCAATGGCGTGCCCCACCATCCCGTCGAGAATGGGGTCGTTCTCCGGGTTTGCTTGCGGTGCGTAACGGGAGATGAATCCCCACAGCACCTCCTTGTCGTGGGCATGACAGACCCCGGCCAGATTGAGAAGGATGCTGAAACTCAGATGCGCCTTTTCCCGGGGCGGGGCGCCGTTGTGGATATGCCAGGCGGGGTTTTCGAGATGGGCGGCATCATCCTCGTCCTCGCACTTGCCCAGATAGGTCAGATATTCATCCACATTTTTCGGAATAACGTCGAAATAAAGCCGCTTCGCCTTGCGCGGCTTGTGATACATGAACAGGGACAAGCTTTCGGGCGGCGCGTATTTCAACCACTCCTCCACCGCCAGGCCATTGCCCCGGGACTTGGATATCTTCTCTCCGTTTTCATCGAGAAACAGTTCATAGGTGTAGGATTCCGGAGGGTGCGCCCCCAGCAAACGGGCGATCTTTCCCGACAGATGGACCGAATCGATTAAATCCTTGCCCGACATCTCGTAATCCACGTCCAGCGCCATCCAGCGCATGGCCCAGTCGGCCTTCCACTGCATCTTGCAATGGCCGCCCGTGACCGGCGTTTCCACTGTCTCGCCCGTTTCCTCGTTATGATAGGTGATGGTTCCGGCATCCACGTCGGTGGCCACCACCGGCGCCTGAAGTACTTTGCCGGTTTTTTCGCATAGCGGAAGAAAGGGGCTATAGGTGGCCTGTCGTTCCTCCCCCAGGGTGGGCAGGATAATTCCGCGCACTTCCTCGAAATGAGCCAGCATCTTCAGCAGGGAATCATCGAAACGACCGCTTTTATACCACTCGGTGGCGCTCTGAAACTCGTAGTCGAAACCGAAAGAATCGAGAAAGGCGCACAGCCGCGCATTGTTATGATGGCCGAAGCTCTCATGGGTACCGAAAGGGTCGGGGATCGCCGTCAAAGGCTTGCCCAGATGCTCTGCCACCATGTCGCGGTTGGGAATGTTATCGGGCGCCTTGCGCAGACCATCCATGTCGTCGGAAAAGGCATAAAGCCGGGTCGGGATATCGGACAGCGTGGCGAAGGCATGGCGCACCATGGAGGTACGCACCACCTCGCCGAAAGTACCCACATGGGGAAGCCCCGAAGGCCCGTAACCGGTCTCGAAAAGCACATAGCCCTTTTCCGGGGTCTCGCCCTTGGTGCGCGAGAGCAGCTTCCGGGCCTCCTCGAAAGGCCAGGCCCGGGCGTTGTTGGCAAGTTCACGAATATCCGTCATTGATGATAAGGCCGATCAGTCCTATAGAACGTATGGTTAGAACGTATGGTCTGGCGCGCAGAACCTAGGCGCAAGCCGCGAGTGCGTCAATGACCGAGATCATGGAGAATTGCAGGCCGTCATGCCAGCCAAACGTCAGACCAAAAAAGTCTCCTCCCGAAAGACCCGGAAAAAGATATCCAAATGGGATGTGCGTTTCCTGCGCCTGGCCCATGAGGTCTCCAAATGGTCAAAGGACCGCTCCACCCGCGTCGGCGCCGTCATTGTCCAGGCCGACCGCACTCCCGGACCTTATGGGTATAACGGCTTTCCCCGTCATATTGATGACGAGCTGGAAAAACGCCACAAGCGCCCCATCAAATATGACTGGACCGAACACGCCGAACGCAATGCCATCTATAATGCCGCCCGCATCGGCATGGCCCTTGGCGGCTGTATTATGTATGCGACCCATCTGCCCTGCGCCAACTGCGCCCGCGCCATTATCCAGGTGGGAATCTCGAAGGTGGTGGTGGATGAAGGCAGCCGCAGTGATTCAGGATTCGCCAAACGATGGGGCCGCGAAGAAAGAATTACCGTGGAAATGCTGAAAGAGGCAGGCGTGGAGCTGGCGCTGGTTCCGGTCCCGGCCGAAGACGAGGATGACTGAAGCACACAATGTGGCGACTGCCGCCCTTCATTTGTGATCCCTGCCCATGAGTCCGGCCCCTTCCCCGTCGCCAATCCCTCACCTGCCCGAGGCCGCCGTCCTGGTGGCCGGGATAGGCGGCGCCTGGTGGCTGACCCCGCAAAACGAGGTGGAAGCCCTTTCCCACAGGCAAGCCGCTTCACGGCTGGCTGCCTCGTTCCTACCCATCGTCTGTCACGCACCGGCCACCGCGCGGCGCCTCGATGTGGCGCTTTTTCACGCCCGTGACATTCTTGAACTCTTCGCCTTCATACGGCCGGCCCGGTTCTGTTTGCCGACCCCGCGCGGGGTGGCCGCCGCCCTTGATCTGCCCCTTCCAAAAACCCCTGAAGACGAGACCCGTGCCCTTGCATCGGCTACCCAGCTACTGTTGGAAGAGCTTTCCCTGATGGATCCGCATAGCGCCGGTGATGTTCTGTCCCTGGCCGAAATCATGGAGGGCTGCGGCTGGCCCTGGGGCGCCACCATATGCCGGGTTTTTGAGAACAACATCGTAAAGCGCTCCGGGCCTTCACAGCAGGCCCTTGAGGTCTGGCGGCGATTGAAGGAATGGGGGGAATACGCTCCCGAACCACCCGGCGGGCAAGAGGCGGTGACGGCGGACGAAGCCACCTCGCGGCTGGAAAGTCTCTTGGGCCCAGAGGCGGAATCACGGCCCCAGCAAATGGACTATGCGGCGGGCGTCACCACCGCCTTTATTCCCCGCGAGGAGGCCGACGACCCCCGTGTCGCCCTGGCCGAGGCCGGCACCGGCGTCGGCAAAACGCTTGGTTATCTTGCTCCGGCCAGCCTGTGGGCACAGAAAAATCACGGCCCGGTATGGATCAGCACCTATACCCGCAACCTCCAGCACCAGATCGACGGTGAGCTGGGCCGTCTCTACCCACAGCCCAACCACAAGGCCGCCAAGGCCGTCATCCGCAAGGGGCGGGAAAACTACCTATGTCTTCTTAATCTGGAAGAGGCGGTGGGCGCCCTTGCCGGACGGCCGCCGGCGTCGCGCGAACGAGACGCCACGGCCCTGGGGCTGTTTGCCCGCTGGACCGGCGCCACCCGTGACGGCGACATGGTAGGCGGTGATTTCCCTGCCTGGCTCTCTGACCTCCTGGGACGGGGCCGCACCTACGGGCTGGCCGACAGACGCGGAGAATGCATCTTTTCCTCCTGTACTCATTTCAGGAAATGCTTCATTGAACGCAGCGTGCGGCGGTCGCGGCGCGCGGAGATCGTTATCGCCAATCATGCCCTGGTCATGGTCCAGGCGGCTCTTGGCGGCGGTGAGGATGACGACCCTTTCGTGCCTGCGCGCTATGTATTCGACGAGGGGCATCACGTATTCGAGGCCGCCGACAGCGCCTTTTCGGCCCATCTTACGGGCCTGGAAATGGTGGAATTGCGGCGCTGGATTCTCGGCTCCGAAGGACGCGAGGGACGGCTCACCGCCGGACGCATGCGGGGCCTGAAACGGCGCATCGGCGATGTGGCCGACTCCGACAAGGAAGCAGCCACGGCATTGGAAAACATCCTTGAGGCGGCACGCGCCCTTCCCGCCGAGGGCTGGATGAAGCGCGTCAATCAGAGCGGCGGCCAGGGCGCTGCGGATGATTTCCTGCGCCTGATTCGCAGCCAGATTTATGCCCGCAGCCAACAGCCCGGCAATGTTTACAGCCTGGAAACCGAGTGCCTCCCCCTTGTGGAGGGAATAGGGGAGGCCGCCGCTGGCCTTGAATCCGCACTGGCCGCGCTTTCCGCCCCCCTCACCGCCCTGGCGCGCCGTCTGCGGGCGCTTCTTGACGAGAATTCCTCGGATATGGAAACCGCCGACCGGCTGCGTGTCGAGGCCATCAGCCGCGGCCTTATGCGGCGCGCCGAGAATCAGGTAGAAGCATGGCGGGCCATGCTGCGGTCGCTGGAATCTGAAACCCCACCCGACTTCGTTGACTGGTTCTCGGTGGAGCGCAGGGAGGGACGCGACTATGACCTCGGCATGCACCGCCACTGGATCGACCCCACCAAGCCCTTTATCGAATCTGTGGCCCGCCCCGCCCAGGGAGTGCTGATAACTTCGGCCACCCTTCGCGATGCTACGCCCGCCGATGAAACGGGATGGATGACAGCGCAGGCGCGCACCGGCGCGGCGTATCTTCCTTCCGAACCCACGGAAATCGCCGTGCCCTCGCCTTTCGATTATCCCCGGCAAACCCGGGTTTTCGTGGTGACCGACGTCAACCGGGACAACAGCGACCAGGTGGCCGCCGCCTATCGTGAACTGTTCCTGGCTGGCGGCGGTGGTGGGCTGGGCCTGTTTACGGCCATCGCGCGCCTTCGCGCCATCTATGAACGCATCGCCACCCCCCTAGACGAAGCCGGAATACCGCTTCTCGCCCAGCATGTGGATGGCCTGGACACTGCGACTCTGGTGGATATTTTCCGCAGTGAGCACGATTCCTGTCTGCTCGGCACCGATGCCGTGCGCGATGGCGTGGATGTGCCGGGGCGCGCCCTGCACCTGATCGTCTTTGACCGGGTGCCGTGGCCCCGGCCCAGCATCCTTCACCGCGCCCGCAGACAGGCCTTCGGCGGCGGTCTCTATGACGACATGCTGACCCGGCTGCGGCTTAAACAGGCCTTCGGCCGTCTCGTTCGCAAGGCTGGCGACAAGGGCGTTTTTATCCTGCTGGACAACCGCATGCCCTCGCGATTGGCGACCGCTTTTCCGGAAGATGTCGAGGTCCGGCGTATCGGCCTGGCCGAAGCCGTGGCAGCCACCAGGGATTTTCTCCGCCATACTTGACGGCACCCCGCCCGCGGGTTTTAAGTCTCTAGACCGGCAATAATTTTTATGAAACTGGAGTGGGAATGATCGATCACCACGACGCCCTGATTTACACCATGGTCATGGTTTCCGCCGTGGACCAGGATATGAACGACGAGGAACTGCAAACCATCGGCGATATGATCAAGCATCTGCCGATCTTTAATGACTATGACCAGAACAGGCTGACCGAAACGGCCAATGCCTGCGCCGCGCTTCTCGAAAAGGAAGACGGCCTCGATCAGATTCTCGATCTGATTCTGGCATCACTCCCCGAAAAGCTGCGCGAAACGGCCTATGCCTTGGCATGTGATGTGGCCGCCGCCGATTCCCATGTCTCCCAGGAAGAATTACGGCTGCTGGAAATGATCCGCCATCATCTTGATATTGACCGGCTGAGCGCCGCCGCCATCGAACGCGGCGCCCGCGCCCACTATATTCTTCTCTGAACCATCAGTTACGGATTTTTCCATAAAAAAGGGGCCGCGTTCGCGCGGCCCCTTTCTCGTTTGTGGTCTTTTTTGGAAGCAGAGCTTAAAAGCCCATGCCGCCCATATCCGGCATACCGCCACCGCCACCATGGGCATGGCCACCGGCGGCTTCCTTAGGCTCCGGCTTCTCGGCAATCATCGCCTCGGTGGTCAGCAACAGGCCGGCCACGGAAGCCGCGTCCTGTAATGCCGTCCGCACCACTTTCGTGGGGTCGATGATGCCAGCCTTCACAAGGTTGGTGTACTCATCGCCCTGGGCATCAAAACCAAAGTTGGTATCCTTGCTTTCAAGAAGTTTGCCCACAACGATGGCGCCTTCGGCGCCGGCGTTGTCCGCGATCTGCCGGGCGGGAGCCTGCAGAGCCTTGCGAACGATATCGACGCCGACTTTCTGGTCGTTATCGGAGAGCTTGACCTTGTCCAGCACACGGGTGGCATAAAGCAACGCCGTTCCGCCACCGGGGACAACACCTTCTTCCACCGCCGCGCGGGTGGCGTGCATGGCGTCGTCAACGCGATCCTTGCGCTCCTTGACTTCCACCTCGGTCACACCACCGACCTTGATCACGGCAACGCCACCAGCCAGCTTGGCCAGCCGCTCTTGCAGCTTTTCACGGTCATAGTCGGAGGAAGTTTCCTCGACCTGCTGACGGATCTGGTTACAGCGGGCCTTGATGTCGGCCTTCTTGCCGGCGCCGGCAACGACGGTGGTTTCTTCCTTGGTGATGATAACGCGCTTGGCGGTACCCAGCATATCGAGGGTCAGATTCTCGAGCTTGATGCCGAGATCCTCGCTTACAAGCTGGCCACCGGTGAGAAGAGCAATGTCTTCCAGCATGGCCTTGCGGCGATCGCCGAAGCCGGGTGCCTTGACGGCAGCTACCTTGAGGCCAGCGCGCAGCTTGTTGACCACCAGGGTGGCCAGAGCCTCGCCTTCCACATCCTCGGAAATCAGGAGAAGCGGACGGCCCGACTGGACGACGGATTCAAGAATCGGAAGAATCGCCTGAAGGCCGGAAAGTTTCGACTCGTGAAGAAGAATATAGGGATCATCCAACTCGCAAATCATCTTCTCCGCATTGGTAATGAAGTAGGGGGAGAGATAACCACGGTCGAACTGCATGCCCTCAACCACATCGAGCTCGGTGTCGCGGGTCTTGGCTTCTTCAACGGTGATGACGCCTTCCTTACCGACTTTTTCCATGGCGTCGGCGATCATTTCGCCAACCTCACGCTCGCCATTGGCGGAAATAGTGCCCACCTGGGCGATTTCCTCGGTAGTGGAAACCTTCTTCGAGCGCGACTGGATGTCGTCGATGATGGCGTCAACGGCAACATCGATGCCGCGCTTGAGATCCATGGGGTTCATGCCGGCGGCAACCGCCTTGACGCCCTCGCCGAAAATGGCCTGGGCAAGAACCGTCGCCGTGGTGGTGCCGTCTCCGGCAAGGTCGCTGGTCTTGGTCGCCACCTCGCGCACCATCTGCGCACCCATGTTTTCGAACTTTTCTCCAAGCTCGATATCCTTGGCCACGGTGACACCGTCCTTGGTGATGCGCGGCGCGCCGAATGCCTTGTCGAGGACAACGTTGCGGCCCTTGGGCCCCAGAGTCACCTTGACGGCGTTGGCAATGATATCGACACCGTCGAGCATGCTCGCCCGGGCGTCGGAACCGAATTTAACTTCTTTGGCTGTCATGTCTTGATCACTCCTTACTCGATCACGCCCAGAATGTCTGATTCTTTCATGATCAACAGCTCTTCGCCGTCAACCTTGACCTCAGTGCCCGACCATTTGCCGAACAGAATGCGGTCACCTTTTTTGATGTCCAGGGGATGGACTTTTCCATCCTCACTGCGGATGCCAGAGCCCACGGAGACCACTTTGCCTTCCATGGGCTTCTCCTGGGCCGTGTCGGGAATGATGATCCCGCCGGCAGTCTTTTCATCACCTTCCACCCGGCGCACAAGCACCCGGTCGTGAAGCGGTCTGAACTTCATTCAGAGTCTCCATATATTGAGTGTGAACTATTGACGCCGGGAGTTATTAGCAGTCCCGGCGCCTGAGTGCCAATCATGTAGGCGATGAGTCGGGGACTGTCAAGCCGGAGGTGTGAAATACGGCAACGGGAAAGGCTTTCCGGGGATGTCCGCGCGGCGGGTTCGTCTGTTTGATTAACTGGTTTGGTTAACCGGCTTGAGACGCTTTTTCTTTCTTTCCGGCCTCGTGATGATGGTCGACGCCGCCGAGATGCCGGTCGATATAGTCCATCACTTCGGCCACGCTTTCACTCACGGACAGGGAAGCGGTATCGACCACGCATTCTGCGTTTTCGGGCGCCTCATAGGGCGCCGAAACCCCGGAAAACATCTCAATCTCGCCCTTCCGCGCCTTCTTGTAGAGTCCCTTGGGATCGCGCTTTTCGCAAACCTCCAGGCCCGCCTTGACGTAGATCTCATGAAACTGTTCGGAGCGGATAGAGCGGGCGCGCTGGCGGTCGGCGCGATAGGGGGAAATAAACGCGGTGATAACAATGAAACCGGCATCGGCGAACAGACTCGCCACTTCGCCCACACGGCGGATGTTTTCGGTGCGATCCTCGGGAGAAAACCCAAGATCGGCGCACAACCCATGACGCAGATTATCTCCGTCCATCACATAGACATGATAGCCCTTGAGAAAGAGCTGGCGCTCCAGCTCCACGGCGATGGTGCTCTTGCCGGAGCCCGACAATCCCGTCAGCCAGAGAACCCCGGGACGATGGCCGTTACTGGCGCTGCGTGCCGCTGGCGTGATCCGATGGTCCACCGAAAAGATATTGGTGGATTTCACGGTGACGCTCTGGCGCTGGTCGGGATAGCTCTCCATGCTAACGATGCCGCCGCCCACGGCATCGTATTCATCCACCATGACAAACCGCCCGGTGGCGGGATTGTTCACGAACTCGTCGAGCACCATCATCCCGCGCGACCGCAGGACCACCTCGGCCACGGCATTGCGCTCCACCGTCTCGGCCTCGGCGGAGGATAAATCACCGGTATCAATCACCCGCTCAATGGCCTGCACAGTCACATTGTGTTGAGACGTGGCCAGCTTCAGCTTATAGGTCTTGCCCACGGTGAGCGGCTTGCGCCCGAGCCAGAATATTCGCGCCCGGAAGACATTGGTCTCTATGGGCAGGTTTTCCACATTGCTGGCGATCTGGCCGCGCTCGATGAAGACCTGGTCTTCCAGCGTAATGCCGATGGATTGCCCGGCCGAAGCCGCCAGAACCGGCGCCGGAGAATTCCACGATTCGATGGAGGCCACGCGCACGGTCTTGTTGGTGGGTGAAATCAGCAAGTTGTCCCCGGCGCGAAGACGTCCGCTTTCAACGCGGCCAACGATGATCCGCCTCTCGTCGAACTTGTACACATCCTGAACCGGGAACCGCAAAGGAAGGTCGGTTGGCAGCACCGGCGCCTCAAAAAGGTCCAGGGCCTGGGCAACGGTGGGACCCTCGTACCAGTCCATGGGCTTGGATGGGTTAACGATCAGGTCACCCTCGCGGGAAGATACCGGAATGATGTGGGTGGGGGCGATTCCGATCTCATCGAGATAGGCATGAATCTCGGCCTCGATTTCGTCAAACCGCTCCTTTGAATATTTCACCAGGTCCATCTTGTTGACGGCGACGGCCACCTGACGCACGCCAAGAAGATGCAACAGATATCCATGTCTTCGGGATTGCTCGCGCACGCCTTCCTCGGCGTCAATCACAAGAAGCGCGGCCTCCGCATGGGCGGCGCCGCTCACCATGTTCTTAAGGAATTCCTTGTGGCCCGGCGCATCGATGAGAACATATTTGCGGTGATCGGTGGAGAACCATATCTGGGAGGTATCGATGGTGATCCCCTGATCCCGCTCCGATTTAAGCGCATCCATAAGGAAGGCCCACTCGAAAGGCATGCCGCGGCGGTCGCACATGTCCCTGATCGCCTCCAGCTTGCCCTCGGGCAAAGAGCCGGTGTCATGAATAAGCCGCCCCACCAGGGTCGATTTGCCATGGTCCACATGGCCGACGATGACGATCTTCAGGGGCTTGTTGTCCGTAATGTCCTCAGCCTGCGTCACGGGAGCCTTCTCCGTTTTCGTTTTTTTCTTGCCCGCCATTACATATACCCATCGGCACGCAGGCGCTCGAAGGCGTCTTCGGCTTCCTTGTCCTGGGCGCGGCCGGAGCGTTCGGAAATGCGGGTTGTCTCAAGTTCGGTAATTATCTCATCGAGAGTCGCCGCATCGCTTTCTATGGGCGCGGTGCAGGGCGCACAGCCCAGGGAACGATAGCGCTTGCCGTCTTTGGCGAAATAAAGGTCCAGGACCGGGATATCCTCGCGCTGGATATAGCGCCAGACGTCGATTTCGGTCCAGTGCAACAAGGGGTGAATCCGCAAATGGGTTCCCGGCGCGAATTCGGTCTTGAACTGGTCCCAGAACTCCGGCGGCTGGTCTCGGAAATCCCATTCCGCGTTCTTGCCACGGGGGCTGAAGACACGCTCCTTGGATCGCGTTCCCTCTTCATCGCGGCGAATCCCCGCAAAGACGCCGGTAAACCCGTGCTCCGACAGCGTCGCCTTAAGCCCCTCGGTCTTGAGGGCGGAACAACATTCTATTTTCCCTTTTTCGGGGCCCATCCCGGCTTCCAGAGCCTTCTTATTCTGGCCGACGATAAGGTCCAGCTCCCACTCCTTGGCCATGCGGTCGCGAAAGGTGATCATCTCGGGAATCTTGTATGAGGTGTCCACATGGACCACCGGAAAGGGCACATGGCCGAGAAAGGCCTTGCGCGCCAGCCACAACATGACGTTGCTGTCCTTGCCGATGGACCACAGCATGGCCAGCTTGTCGAAGCTCTGGAAAGCCTCGCGGAAGATATACATGCTCTGGCTTTCCAGAACGTCGAGATGATTCATTGATTGGTCGCCCAGCTTGCGCGGTGAATACCGCATTCGGTTTTTTCTTCTCCTGCCCAGCGTCCGGCACGCAGGTCTTCACCTTCCGCCACCTCGCGGGTGCAGTGATAACAGCCGATGGATGGATAACCCCTGGCCACCAAGGGGTGGGGGGGAAGTTTCCTCTCGGACAGGACAGTCTGGATTTTTTCGTGGCTCCAGTTCACCAGGGGATTGATCTTAACGAAACCGTCCACCGCTTCGATGGGTTCCAGAGTAAGCCTGAGATCGCCGTGATATTGTTTACGGCCGGTAATCCAGGCGTCAAAACCGGCAAGCGCACGCTCCAAAGGCTCCACCTTGCGAATATGGCAACAGGCGTCGGGATCGCTCTCCCAGAGATTTCCGTTGGGGTCGCTTTCCTGCAATTGCGCCGGATCGGGGCTGATGCTGCGCACGTCTGTCAGCCCCAGATGGCCGGAGAGCAAAGCGAGATAGTTGTAGGTTTCCTCGAACAGTTTCCCCGTATCGATAAAGATCACCGGCGTGGCGGGATCCACCTGAGCCACGAGGTCGAGAAGCACAGCGGCCTCGGCACCAAAGGAAGAGGACAGCGCGATACGGCCGAGAAATTCCTTTTCGATCATGGGTGCAAGCAGGTCCAGCCCGTCGAGACCGCCGTAGGCGCGCACAAGCTCCGCCGCCCGTTCCTCGGACAGTCTCTGCCGGTCCTGGCTTGCGGTCGCGTCCTGAATATGTGCCGCAGCGTTCATCAGGCGCCCTTTTGCTGGTTGCGGATCATGTCCATCACCGAGCCCGATGAGTCATCCAGCGCCGATGCATCGAAGGCCGCCTGCTCAAGAGGTTTCTCCGCCAGATCAGCGGCGGTGTCGATCCACACGGCCAGTGCCTCGCGGAAGGAACCCAAGGCGCCGTTTCCGTCCCCGTTGGCGGCACTAGTCTCGGCCTCGACGACCTTGTCCAGCGCCGCCAGCACCTGGGGGTTGCCGGCATAGCCGCCGCGCACCGTGTGCAGGGTTTCATCATGGGACAGGTCTTCCCTCACATCGCCCTGACGCACCAGAAGACGGCGCGCCGCGTAATAGATGCCCTCATGGCCGAAAGCCCGCCCTTCCTCCGACCGCTCGCCGAACAGGGCGCGGTCGAAACCAATCAGGGCGTCGTCGGCAAGGTCCATCAACAGATCATCCACGGCAAAGGTGGCGGCGCACTCGCTTTTTGCCGGAGCGGGAGGCTCATAGACCTCTCTCTCGCCCCAATCGAGATAGACGTTCTCGGCATCGGGGGTGGCCTTTTCCAGAACCGGGGCAAGAATATCCGACAGGCCCTGTTTACCCAGCCGTTCACTCCATTGGCGGATGCTTTCATCTTGCTGGCGGTTGTCCGCATAGTCCCGCATCAGAATTTCGAGCGCCTCGGGCGCGTAACGGGCCGTCACAATGGGACCGGAAACGCCAATATCGCCAAGATTTCGCGGATCTCCGCCCACATAAATCTGATAGTGGGGCGCATTGCGGCCATCGATCTTCTTACCCATGCCACGGAAACCAAAATCGGACACATGGTGAAGGCCACACCCGTTCTGGCAGCCTGAAATCTTCACCGAGACGCCGGGCTTGGCCTCGTAGTTCCGCACCAGCCCCGCAAGTTCCTGCCCGAAGTTCTGGGAATTGGTGATACCGATACGACAGGTGGTGGTGCCGGGACAGGACACCACATCGGCCTCGTCGCCGGGCTTGTCCTCGACACCAAAGCCGAGCTTCCGCACCGCGACCACCACCGTTGCGGCGGCATCCTTGGGCAGACCCATGAAAATAAAGTTCTGGTCCCGGGAGATGCGGAATCCCTCGGCGCCGTTCTGTTCCGCAATATCCGCCAGGGCTTCCATCTGGTCAGAAGAAAAGAGACCCAGAGACGGATTAACAACCACCGCCGAGCGGCCGTCATGCTGGCCCACCACGCCACCCGGAGAGGTGGGTTCCGGGGCCTCGTCCGGATCACGCCAGTCCAAAGGCGCCCAGGAGCGTTGGGGCAGGATGCGCACCCGCTCGAATTCCTCTTCAAACAGGGCGCGGAATTTCTCTTCCCCGAATCGCTTGACCAGGAATTTGATACGCGCGGCGTTGCGGTTGACGCGGTTGGAATAGCGCTGGTGGAGACGGATCAGGGCTTCGAGCACGGCAGGCACGTCTTCTTCCACGACAAAATCCAACAGGCGCACGGCAGCCATTGGGATACCGCCGGTGCCGCCGCCGCCATTGGCGATGAATCCCTTTTTCCCGTCTTTTTCGGTGGCGATGAGCCCCAGGTCATGAATCCCGGAGGCACCGCAATCGGTCTCGCAGCCGGAAACGGAAACCTTGAACTTTCGCGGCATATGCTGAACCAGCGGATTGCGCAGCAGGCCTCTTGAAATTCTGTCGGCCACTACGCCGGCATCCACATGCTCCCGGGGACAGGCTCCGGACAGTTGGCAGGAAGTCATATTGCGCAGGGTATTGCCGCAGGCCTCCCGCGTGGTCAGCCCCGCCGAATACAATTCCTCGAGCAGGTCCGGGGTGCGCTCAAGGGGAACGAAATAGAGTTGAAAATCCTGGCGCGTGGTGATGTGGGCATCGCCCTTGGCGTATTTCCGGTTAATGGCGGCAATGCTGCGCAGCCATTCGGTGGGCAGAATGCCCCCCGGCAGTTTGATGCGGATCATCTGAACACCGGGCTGCAACTGCCCATATATGCCGAAACGCAGGCGAAAAGCGGTCCAGCGTTCGTCATCCCATTCACCGGAGGCGAAGCTGGCGTAGGCCGCTTTGTATTCCTCGAAGTCAGACAGCCTCGAGAGAGGCCCCACGGTGGCTTCCCAGTTCTGGCTCAAGGCCTGCGCAGAGATCGCGTCAGACATGGCGTATGCTCCCAAACCCAGTGTTAGACATCGTTAAATGCTAATTATGCGGAAATTATAGTGTATAATAACATATTGTCAAATATAATTGGTGTATAATTATATAATATACATTATTTTAGTGTTATAAATACCCTGTCCGGGTAAAGTCCCGTTTCACCGCCTTGCATCCCCAAGCCCTTGTGGCGTAGATATCCCAGCTCCAGATTAGACGCCCAAAACATGTACCCAGAATTCC
Organism: uncultured Rhodospirillaceae bacterium; assembly: GCA_964482135.1. GTDB lineage: Bacteria > Pseudomonadota > Alphaproteobacteria > UBA11136 > UBA11136 > UBA11136. The sequence goes on along the minus strand of CAYZWF010000022.1, from coordinate 23,640 downwards.
GCCTTTGAATATCGGATAGACCTACCCTCCGGCAAGGTAAACTTCCCATGACGCAAAGCCCTCCCTCCGCTTCCCCACATATTCAGGGCACAGACATCATCGCAACCCCGAACAGGCCGCTGGCCATATGGCTTTTCATCTGCTGCGCCATGATCTTCGTGATGGTGGTGCTGGGCGGCGTGACGCGGCTGACTCATTCCGGCCTTTCCATGGTGGAATGGAAGCCGGTCACCGGGCTGTTGCCGCCTCTGGGCGAGGAAGAATGGCGGGACGTTTTCGGCAAATACCAGGAATCGCCGGAATACCGGGAAATCAACACGGGCATGGATCTTGAGGAATTCAAAGGCATCTTCTGGCTCGAATACATCCACCGGCTATGGGGCCGGGCCATCGGTGCGGTCTTTCTGCTGCCCTTTCTCTTCTTTCTCGCCAAGGGCTGGATAGGAAGACGGTTGAGTTTCCATCTCGCGGGAATGTTCGTGCTGGGGGGACTCCAGGGGGTTCTGGGCTGGTATATGGTGAAAAGCGGGCTCGTGCACCGGCCCGACGTAAGCCAGTACCGGCTCGCCGCCCATCTGGTCGCGGCCTTCGCCATTTACGGCTATATCTTCTGGATCGCCCTCAAGCTGTTGTTTCCGGCTCCCGCCGCCTCCCCCTCCCCGGCCGCGGCCGGACTCAAACGCCTGGCCTCAACGATCGTGGTATTAACCTTTGTCACGGTGTTTTCGGGCGCCTTCGTGGCGGGGCTGGATGCGGGGATGGCCTACAACACCTTCCCGCTTATGGGAGGCCGTCTGGTGCCCGAAGCCATGTTTGATATGAGCCCTTGGAGCCTTAATTTCTTCGAGAATATCGCCACGGTACAGTTCAGCCACCGGGTGCTGGCCATGACCACCCTCATAGCGGTTCTTGTCCTGTGGCGTTGGGGACGCGGCCAGGCCGTGTCCGGGCGTAGCGCACGGGCGTTGCATGCCCTGGGCATGATGGTGCTGATTCAGGTGGTGCTGGGCATTTCGACGCTTCTTTTTTTCGTTCCCGTGTCTCTGGCGGCGATCCATCAGGCCGGAGCGCTTGTGCTGTTCACCCTGGCTCTGTGGGCCGCCTATGAACTGCACAGGCCACGACCACAGGCATGAGAGTTATCTTTCCAACACCATAAAAAAAGGGCCCGGTTATCCGGGCCCTTTTGAAGTTGGCTTTTGGTCTCAGTAATTCTTATTCAAGAGCCAGAGGCTTTTCCTGTCTCCGGAAAGACCGCTTTAGAAAGAGCGCGAGATGGTGAACACGGCCCGTTCGTCAGAGAGCGAGCTGTCGGCGCGATTGAAGGTATCGTGATAGGCCAGCTCCATGCCGAAGCCGACCACATCGGCTGAAAGCCCCAGCTTGATGTCGCTGTAATCCTCGAGCTGATCCACGGTCTGATGGCCGAAGTTAAAGCCCAGCGCCAGGCTCTTGAAGAGCGGCACATCTACGCCAGCGGTGTAATAGAAGGCATCGCCGGTATCACCGGTGAATTCAGGGGAGGCGGCGAGTCCGGCGGAAACGGCGAACATGCCAAAGTCATAGCCGAGATTGACAGTGCCTTCCACGTAATCGAGATTGCTGGCATCGGGAGAGCCGGGATAGCTGAAATAGACGAAACCCACGTCCCAACCGATACCCTGAACCTCACCGCTGAAGCCGCCATAGTAATCGATTTCGATGCTGCCGGCATCGGAACCAAATTCGATATTGGAGCCCCAGGCGCCGGCATAGAAGCCGACACCCTCAACCGGGGTATCGACGGAATAATCAATGCTGCCCTGGATGGCGGGGGTGCCGTCGGAATTCTGTGACACGCCACGGAAAATGTAATCGGTGGTCAGGGCCATACTGGCGGAAAACTCACCGGGAACATCCTCAGCAGGGATCAGTGATTCGGCATTGGCCTGGGAAACTCCCATCGCCAAAACCATTGCACCAAAAGCCAGACATGTTTTCTTCATTGTTGTCTCCATCAACCTAGAATTGGATTGTTATATCTTATGTCCTCATGGTCGCATAAACCAACCAATTATGAACCTCAAACATAGCCATTACAGCAATATCCATGCCATCTTTTATTTTGGTCGAGAATTATTTTTTTATCTATATAAAACAGTGATTTATGTGCATTTCTATAAAAATTAAATGGTGGCCTGCACTCTAAATAGACAAAAAAAATCGCCTAAAACATATGCACCATAACTATAATGCATATTAATTAGGCATTATGTGGGGTTTTCCCGCAACAGGCGCCCATGGCACATGTTGTGGGTCGCGGAAATGTTGATTTGATGTGCGATATATTTACAACAGTAGCGTGCCCCTGAATTCAGCAAACAACAAAACACCGCAACCCGCGGCCATTAGCCGAATGGTCCTCCACATTCCCTTTGCCAAGACCCGCCTTGTGATGGCCCGGAAATCCCGGCAGACTCTGCGCAACGGAAATTCAGACACGCATTAAGCCAGACGCCCATTGAGAAAGCCCCCTTGTGGTTACATCCCCCTCCATTGAAACCCCTTCCGGCAAAAGCACGGCCACGGAGAATTTTCCCGTGGGATCGTGGCTGTTGCCCGCGCATCTTCGTCCCTATATCGCCACATTCTATGCTCTGGCGCGGGCCACCGATGACATCGCCGATGATCCCGACCTGTCACCCGAGGAAAAACTGACCCGCCTCGACGGCTTCGACGCGGCCCTGACGGGAAAACCCGGCGACGATTCCCGCTATGAAAAGTCCGCTCGGCTGCTGGAAAGCCTGACGGAGATCGGCGTCACCATCAATCACAGCCGCGACCTCATCAGCGCCTTCAAACAGGACGCCACGAAACTCCGCTACCAGGATTGGGACGACCTCATGGATTACTGCAATCGCTCGGCCGCTCCGGTAGGCCGCTTTCTGCTTGATCTTCATGGGGAATCCCGCGATGGCTACGAGGCATCGGACGCCCTGTGCAACGCCCTTCAGGTCATCAATCATCTTCAGGACTGCAAGGACGATTATCTTGCCCTCGACCGCGTCTATATCCCCGAGAACTGGCTGGTGGAATCAAACAGCAGCGTTGCCGCCCTTGGCGATACCCACGCATCCCCGGAACTGCGCGCCGTTCTCAATCGCTGTCTTGACGGCGTGGAAGACCTTCTTGCAATCGCCCGGACACTTCCCGGCCGTCTTGAAAACCGCCGCCTCGCCATGGAATCGGCGGTGATCTACTGCATTGCGGCACGCCTTACCCGGCTCCTGCGGCGTAACGATCCCGTGGCTGGCCGCGTTGTGCTTTCTCCATTGGCGTTTTTCCTATGCGGTATCGAGGGCGTGAGCAACGCACTTTTCAAGCGCTGAGCACCAACGGGATATTCTTCATATCACCCTCCAATCCCCACCTTCCAATCCCTCAAGGAAAAGCGTCTGGTCTGTGTTTTTTCTTGAGGCCCGTGCGGACCATACGTAGGGTGCCAACGCGGTCATAAACAGCCGTGAACGGGAAAAGGAGCCCGCCCGGGGATGAACCATATGGCCACAAATACGGCAGTTGATTCCGACGCCCGCGAGCATGTTCATGAGGTGGTCAAAGCCTCCGGCACTTCTTTTTACCTGGGCATGCGTATTCTGCCTCCGAATCGCCGCGATGGCATGTTCGCCATATACGCCTTTTGCCGCGAAGTGGACGACATCGCCGACAGCAGCGAAGGCGAAACGGAAAAGCTGGCCCAGCTGGCGCAATGGCGTGAGGAAATTGACCGCCTGTTCGCGGGGTGTCCGGAATACCCCACATCCCGCGCCCTGCTGGGGCCGGTTCGCGAATTTGATCTCCAGAAACAGGATTTTCTCGCCATCATTGACGGCATGGAAATGGATGCGCGCGAACAGATGTGTGGTCCCGACATGAAGAATTTTGAACTCTACTGCTCCCGTGTGGCGGGCGCCGTGGGTCTTCTTTCAACCCGTGCCTTCGGGGATTCCAGCCCCCGTGCCGCGGACCATGCCCTGGCCTTGGGTCACGCCCTCCAGACCACCAATATTCTGCGCGACGTTCACGAAGACGCGGCACGGGGACGCCTTTACCTGCCCAAGGAACTACTTCTCGCCCACGGCATCACGGAGACCGACCCCCACATGGTTCTGCGTCATCCCGCCATTAAGGATGTCTGCGCCGATCTGGCAAAAATCGCACAGCGCCATTTCGACGATGCGGCAACGGCCATGGAGGATTGCGATAAAAAGGCCTTGCGGCCAGCCCGCATCATGGGGGCCATTTATCGTGGTATCCTCGCGCGCCTCATCGAAAGGGGATGGGAAAAACTCGATCAGCCGGTGCGCGTGCCGAAACCGCAGAAACTCTGGATCGCCCTGCGCTATGGCTTTTTTTAATCCCCATGTTTTAATCCTCTGACGCCGAACCCCATGTCAAAGAAACCCCATAACTCCAAGGAAAGCACCGTTCACATCATCGGCGCCGGCCTCGCCGGCCTCGCCAGCGCCGTGAGGCTGGCCCAGGCCGGATACCGGCCCGCACTCTATGAATCCGCGGACCATGCCGGGGGACGGTGCCGTTCTTTCTTCGAAACCACGCTGGACCGCCTCATCGATAACGGCAACCATCTCCTGCTCAGCGGCAACAGGGCCACCATGGACTATCTCCATGCCATCGGCGCCCAAGGGGAGCTGTCCGTGGCACCGCGCGCGGTTTACCCCTTCGTTGATATCCGCGACGGCAAACAATGGTCCGTCCGCCCCAACCGGGGGCGCCTTCCCTGGTGGATATTTTCAGAATCGAGGCGTGTGCCGGAATCCCGGCCCTGGGATTATTTCGCGGCCCTTAATCTTGCCTGGGCGGGGCCTGACAAGACCGTGGCGGACTGTTTCGATACCTCGCGGCCCGTTTACGAGCGCTTCTGGGAGCCCCTGGCCGTTGCCGTGCTCAATGCCGGCGCCCATGAGGGCGCGGCCCGCCTGTTGTGGCCAGTGATCCAGCTGACCTTTGGTAAAGGAGAAGCCGCCTGCCGCCCCTGTTTCACCCGCCAGGGATTGTCTGGAACCTTCGTCGATCCGGCACTGGCCTGGCTTTCCGGACAGAACGCCGAAATTCATTTCCAGACCCGGATGCGAAAAATCCAGACCGGCGCGGACAATAACGGCAACGCCGTCACGGAACTCGGCTTTTCCTCCGGCGCAATCCCGGTTACGGACAAGGATTATGTGATTCTGGCCGTGCCCCCGGAGGCCGCATCCTCTCTGCTCCCGGAATTATCCGTTCCCAGCGAAAGCCGTACCATCGTCAATGTTCATTTCCGGCTATCGCAACCACCCCCCAGCGATACCGGCGATACTGGGGAAACCCGCCTTACGGGAATCATCGGCGGACATGCGCAGTGGCTTTTTCTTCGTGGCGATGTGGTTTCGGTAACGGTCAGCGCCGCCGATAAACTGGCCCAGGAGTCCGCCGAAACCATTGCCCAATACATCTGGCCCGAGATCGCCCGCGTCCTCCACATGGACGCAGACCGCCCCTTGCCCCCCTACCGCGTCATCAAGGAGAAACGCGCCACTTTTGCACAGACCCCGGACCAGCTTGCTTTCAGGGCAAAAACCAGAACATCCTGCAATAATCTCTTCCTGGCAGGCGATTGGACGGATACCGGCCTTCCCGCCACCATAGAGGGGGCCATAGAATCGGGATTTGCCGCCGCCGCAGCTATTATAGAAAATAACGGGAAACGCGCCTGACGGGGTGTTTTGAATGACCTCTGGCCTTGACAGCCCCTTCTTTGTCAAGATACCTCCTGCGTCCCACATGACGGAGCATTTCTGATTCATGCTGAACACGTTCAACAATTCCGAAGACGATCATCTGAAGGCCGTTGAAGCGGTCATTGATGACGCCTGGAAAGCGCTCAAGGAAACCCAGCAAGAAGACGGGCATTGGGTCTTCAAGCTTGAGGCGGACGCCACCATCCCGGCCGAATATATCCTGCTCAACCACTTCATCGGAGAAGTGGAGGAGGATATTGAAGCCAAGCTCGCCACTTACATCCGCTCCATACAGGGGGATGACGGAGGATGGCCCCTGTTCCATGCTGGCGACATGGATGTGAGCTGTACCGTTAAGGCTTATTTCGCCCTGAAAATCGTCGGTGACGACATCAACGCTCCCCATATGAAGCGAGCCCGCGAAGCCATTCGCGCCAAAGGCGGCGCGGCCACAAGCAATGTCTTTACCCGTATCGCGCTGTGTCTGTTCGGCGAAATACCCTGGCGCGCGGTTCCGGTCATGCCGGTGGAAATCATGATGTTGCCGGTTTGGTTTCCCTTCCACCTGAGCAAGGTTTCCTATTGGTCACGGACCGTGATCATTCCTCTGCTTGTGCTCATGGCCTTGAAACCCAAAGCGGTCAATCCTCGTAACGTCAACGTGCAGGAACTGTTCGTTACCCCGCCCGAGAAACATCGCCGCTATATCACCAATCCCACGGGAGACCCCTGGGGCGAGGTGTTTCTCGCCATCGACAAGGTTCTGCAGGTTATCGAGCCGTTCTTTCCCAAGGCAATCCGCAAACGGGGCATCGACGCGGCCATCAAATGGTGCAAGGAGCGCCTGAACGGCGAAGACGGCCTGGGTGGAATCTTCCCGGCCATAGCCAATTCCGTCATGGCCTATCACGCCTTGGGCTATCCCAAGGACCATCCCGACTTCGTCACCGCCAAAAAAGCCGTGCGCAAGCTCCTTTATCTGGAGGAGGACCAGGGATTCTGCCAGCCCTGTCTGTCCCCGATCTGGGATACGGGCCTTGCGGTCCAGGCCCTGATGGTGACCGGCGAGCCCCATGACGGCCCGTGCATCCGTAACGCCATGGACTGGCTGGTTGACCGCCAGATTCTCGATGTGAAGGGTGACTGGGCCACTGACCGGCCGGACCTTCGCCCCGGCGGTTGGGCCTTTCAATACTGGAATGACCATTACCCGGACGTGGACGATACGGCGGTTGTGGTCATGGCGCTGGACCGCAGTGGCCACCGCCATTACCAGCAAGCCATTACCCGCGCCACCGAATGGATCATCGGCATGCAGAACCAGAACGGCGGCTGGGGCGCCTTCGATGCCGACGGCACCCATTACTATCTCGATCACATCCCCTTTGCCGATCACGGCGCGCTTCTTGATCCCCCCACCGCGGACGTTACGGCCCGCTGTATCAGCATGCTGGCCCAGCTCGGCTATGGGAAAACCCATCCCGCCCTTTCCCTGGGGCTGGAATATTTAAGACAAAACCAGGAAGAGGACGGCTCCTGGTTCGGGCGCTGGGGAAGCAATTACATCTATGGCACATGGTCGGCCTTGAGCGCCTTCAATGCTGCCGGGGAGGATGGCGACGCCCCTCATATCCGCAGGGCCGTGGATTGGCTTAAATCCCGCCAGCGGGATGACGGAGGCTGGGGCGAGGACGGCGCCACCTACTGGCCGGAACGCAAGGGCGAGGCCAAGGACAGCACCCCGTCCCAGACTGCCTGGGCGGTGCTGGGACTGATGGCTGCCGGCGAAGTGCAATGCGACGCCGTAAGGCGCGGCATCGACTATCTTCTTGTCTCTCCCCGAAGCGGCCCGCGCTGGGACGAGGATCTCTATACCGCCGTCGGTTTCCCACGGGTCTTCTATCTGCGCTATCACGGATACGCCAAATATTTCCCTCTCTGGGCGCTGTCCCGCTATCGCAATCTGCTGCGGGGAAACACCAGAACCGTCCCTTACGGAATGTGACCTTTACCCCACCAGACAACCCCGGTTTCGTGACCGGCCTCGTGGCCGAGGCCGCGCATCTTGAACGCATCCCCTGTTCCACTTTTTGTTCCGGCGGCTGTCCGGGCCGGGCCGCCGAAGGCGCCCGACAAATGGTTGATTCCGGCGCCACGGGACTGGTGAGCTTTGGCGTCGGCGGCGGACTTGACCCCTCCCTACCCCCCGGGTTTCTGGTTGCAGCCACCATGGTCATTACGCCGGAAGGGGAGAAAATCGGGACCGATACCGCCTGGCGTAATCATATTGTGGAGATAACCCCCGGCCCTCTAACTATCGCTGAAATCGCCGGCAGCGACCATGCCATCACATCGCCCCAGGCCAAGAGTGAACTTTTCGCGGCCACCGGGGCCGTCGCCGTGGATATGGAAAGCCACGCCGTAGCCAGGGTGGCGCTGGAAGCCGGCCTGCCGTTTCTGGTTCTGCGGGCCATCGCCGACCCTGCGCACAGGGCCGTGCCGGCCTCCGCCATGGGTGGCCTGGGCCCGGACGGTCATACCCGCGCCCTGGCAGTACTGGGAAATCTGTTGCTTCGTCCGTGGGAATTACCCGACGTGGTGCGGCTGGGGCGGGATATGCAAAAGGGGCTGCGCGCCTTACGCCGCGTCGCAGACAGTGGCCTTTCTTTCTCCTGAGTTTCGCGGCTTCGACTCCGCGCCTTCCTCCATGGCGGACTCAACCTGCTCGGCGAAGACATATTCGGCGGGGCGGGCATTCTCAAGGGCAATATCCGGCGCCATCGGGCCTTCGGTTCTGATGCCGCGCAGGGCTAGGGCGACAGCCTTCCACGGCTTGGTCACGATATCCGTCACCGCCGAGGCCTCGTATCCGCAATGGGCCATACAATCGGCGCATTTTTCGTAATTTCCGGTGCCATAAGACTGCCAGTCGGTTTCTTCCATCAGCTCCCTAAAGCTCCCGGCATAGCCCTCTCCAAGAAGGTAACAGGGCCGCTGCCAACCGAACACGTTGCGGGTCGGATTACCCCAGGGCGTACAGTGATAGGTCTGGTTGCCGGCCAGGAAGTCCAGGAACAGGGAAGAATGGCTGAATTGCCATTTTCCTTCTCCGTTGTGGCGGAAAATATCCCGGAACAACTGACGGGTTTTCTCCCGGTTGAGGAAGTGATCCTGATCCGGCGCCCTTTCGTAGGAAAAGCCAGGAGAGACGGTGATCCCCTCCACTTCAAGCTCCATCATATAGTCGAAAAATTTTGCCATACGTTCCGCATCAACGCCCTCGAAAAGGGTGCTGTTGATATTGACCCGGAACCCTCTCTTATGGGCCTCGCGGATGGCGCTCACCGCCTGTTCGAACACGCCGTCCTGGCACACCGCCGCATCGTGTATTTCCCTATCGCCATCAAGATGAATTGAAAAGGTGAGATAGGGGCTGGGCTTAAACAGATCGAAGCGTTTTTCCAGCAGCAGGGCGTTGGTGCAAAGATAAACGAATTTTTTTCTCTCCATCAGGCCGTCAACAATCTCCTTGATCTCCCGGTGCAGCAGAGGCTCCCCCCCGGGGATGGAAACGATGGGTGCACCGCATTCATCAACCGCATCAAGGCATTCCTGGACGCTCAGGCGTTTGTTGAGAATGTCATCGGGATAATCGATCTTGCCGCATCCCGCACAGGCAAGATTACAGCGGAACAGAGGTTCCAACATCAACACCAGGGGATAGCGCTTAACCCCAAGCAGGCGCTGTTTGACGATATAGGCGCCGACGCGCGTTTGTTGAATAAGAGGGATCGCCACGAAGATGTCTCTTCCGGTTATTTTCCTGCGTCAGGCCCGTTGGGATGTCACGTCCGCGGACAATTGCGGGGGCAGTTTAAACTGGACGTTTTCGTCCTCCCCTTCCGAAGATTCGAGTTTTACTTTCCGGCACTCGCGGAGTCTATCGATCAATTCCTGAACCAGCTCCTCAGGCGTCGAGGCACCGGCGGTGATACCCAAAGTGTTCACGTCTTCCAGCCAAGCCGGATCAAACACCTGGGGATCCTCAATCAGATGGGTGGCCACTCCCGTTTCGGCGCCAATTTCCTGAAGACGATTGGAATTTGAACTGTTGCTGGCCCCCACCACCAGAAGCATATCAACCCGCTGTGAAAGCTCGCGCACCGAGGTCTGGCGATTTTGCGTGGCGTAGCAAATGTCCTTTACGTCGGGACCGATGATCGCGGGAAAGCGGGTCTTGAGCGCCTCGATGGTGTCTCGTGTATCGTCCACCGAGAGCGTGGTCTGGCTGACATAGGAAAGCTTGTCCGGGGCGGAGACGTCCAGCTTGAAAACGTCCTCGGCACTGGACACAAGATAAACCTTGCCGGGAATGCGGCCCATGGTGCCTTCCACTTCCGGGTGGCCCTCATGCCCGATCAACACCACTTCGTAGTCGTCTTCGGCATAGCCCTGGCCTTCCTTATGCACCTTTGCCACCAGAGGACAGGTGGCGTCAAGAAGAGGAAGATTGCGGGCGTTGGCGGTGTCCTCCACCGTCTGGGCAACACCATGGGCGCTGAAGATCGTCACGCCGCCATCGGGGATTTCATCAAGCTCCTCGACGAATACCGCGCCCTTGTCTTTCAGGCCTTCCACCACCCGTTTGTTATGGACGATTTCATGGCGCACATAGACCGGAGGTCCGTAGAGATTCAAAGCCCGCTCGACGATTTCGATGGCCCGCTCCACACCGGCGCAAAACCCCCTGGGGCGGACGAGGATGACCCGCAGCTCTTGTTTAACGACCATAGGACCTTCCCTGGTGACGACTTAAAAAGGCAATGTGTTTCTTAACACGTTGAGAGACCTGCCACAAATCCCCCTGCCATAAGGATATGCACGGATTTAATTTTCATATGGCGCTGCAAAAGAAAAGAGACAATGCAATTCTGATATCCCTCATTTTCTTCCGCCTGAGCCCGAATGAAAGCCCGGAAGCTATATATGGACGAAGCTCTGTGTCATAACCTGTGTCATAAGAAGATTCCCTGGCGCATGTTGAAAAAAGTATCCGTCACCCATTCTGGAAACCCGTGGTGAAGAATCTTAAATTTCTCTATTTGCTTATCGGCCTTGGCCTTCTTGCTCTCGTCCTTGCCCATACCGATCTCGGCCAATTATGGGACGAGACCGTGCGGGTGGGGTGGGGAATAGGGGTAATCCTCACCCTCTATCTGATTGCCTTCGTCATTGATTCCATTTCCTGGCAACTGGCCCTGCTTCCCTTAAATTTCAATTCGCTAACCATTTATAGGGTTTGGAAAATCCGTATGGTCGGTGAGGCCGTCAATAACACGACGCCGCTGGCCACCATGGGCGGCGAACCGGTAAAGGCGGTCCTTCTTAAAAAATATTTCGGCACAGGCTACCGCGAGGGCACGGCCTCTCTCATTATCGCCAAGACCACGAATCTTCTGGCCCTGATCGCGTTTCTCGGCGCCGGATTTGGCCTCATGCTTGCAACCGAAGTGCTGCCGCCCTCCTACAACCTCGTGGCTGCGGCCGGGCTTATCGCCTTCACGGCAGGCATCGCCCTGCTTTTCCTGGTGCAGCGCTACAAAATCTCCTCCCTCGCCGGAACCTGGATGGCGCAAACGCGGCTTGGACGTTTCCTGGAGAACCTTCTCCATCACATCCACGACATGGAAGACCGGCTGATTCATTTTTACACCCGTCATCGCCGGCGTTTCCTGCTGGCGCTTGTTCTGGCCTTCATCAACTGGGTGATCGGCGCCCTGGAATTGTATGTGACGCTGCTTTTCCTCGGCCACCCGGTGACCTTCAGCGAAGCCTGGATCATCGAGGCCATCGCCCAGCTGGTGCGCAGCGGCGCCTTTTTCATTCCGGGAGCTCTCGGCGTCCAGGAGGGAGCCTTTATGATCGTCATCGAAGCCATGACGGGGCGGGGCGTCCTGGGTCTGGCCGTGGCCATGATCCGGCGGTTCCGGGAAATCGTGTGGATTGCGTGGGGCATGCTGTTGGGCGGGTTTTCTTCCTTCTCCCCCCAAATGGCCGGGGAGGTCTCCCCGGAAGTGTCTGGAGAACCTGCCCCGCCACGGGAACCCCGCACATGAAACAGACCTCTCCCTGGGACCAGAGACTGGCCAGCATCATGGTCCGCCCCCTGGCCCGCACCCCCATCACCCCCAACCAGGTGACCCTCTTTACCCTTGTGCTGGCGCTGGCCGCCGCCGCCCTGTTCGCGGTGGGAGACAAAACGGCGGCCAACTGGGCGGCGGGGTTGTTCATCCTGGCGCGCTTCATGGACCATTTCGACGGCGAACTGGCCAGGATGACGGGGAAGACATCCCGTCTCGGCTATTATCTCGACTATGCGGTGGGAGCCTTGAGTTACGGCGGGCTGTTTCTCGGCATCGGCATCGGGGCGCGGGAGTCCTTTCTCGGCGGATGGGCCATTGTTCTGGGGCTGGCCGCGGCTGGTGGCGCCGTGTTTTCCATGTTTCTCAACCTGCGCATCGACAAGCAGAGCCATCTCGAGGAAGGCGATACCGTCGGATATCCGAGATTTGCGGGATTTGAACTGGAGGACGGCATCTATCTCATCGGGCCCATAACCTGGGCCGAGTTCCTGACGCCGTTTTTCGTCCTCAGCGCCGCCGGGGCGGTGGTTTATACGTTGTGGACCCTGTCCGTGGTCCTGCGGGGGCGGCGTAATCAGACATAGCCATGGTGGCGGAACCAGTCCACGGCATCGCTCATGGCTTCCACGGCGGGACGGGGCGCATAGTCCAGTTCACGCCGCGCCTTTTCGATGGAAAAGAACATGCGTTTTTTCGACAGCTTAAGCCCATCCACCGTGATCATGGGTTCCGGCCCGCCGCGCAGCCGGGCAATGGCCTCCGCCACATAGGCGATGGGAAGAATCAGATTGTGGGGAATATTAATAGACGGCGGGCGGCGCTGGGTGAGCCGCGCAATCTCGGCCAGCACCTGACGCAGGGTAAGGTTCTCGGCGCCGAGAATATAGCGCTCCCCCACCCGCCCCTTCTCAAAGGCCAGCATATGCCCCTTCGCCACATCATCCACATGCACGAAATTAAGGCCGGTATCCACGAAGGCGGGCATTTTCCCAGCCGCCGCCTGAACGATCATCCTGCCGGTGGGGGTGGGCTTGATATCGCGCGGACCGATGGGGGCGGCGGGATTAACGATCACCGCGGGCAGGGAGTGTTCGGCGACGAGGCGATTGACCTCTTCCTCGGCGAGAAATTTCGAGCATTTGTAATCCCCGATCATATCCTCCAAGGAAACCGGGGTCTCCTCATGGGAGGGCGTGCCGTCGGCGTTAAGCCCCAGGGTCGCCACGCTGCTGGTATAGACAATGCGTTTTACCCCGGCCTCACCGGCGGCCTCCATGATGTTGCGGGTGCCGCGAACGTTTGACTCGTAGATTTCCTCGGGGTTTGCCGCCCACAGCCGGTAATCGGCCGCCACATGAAACAGGGCATCGCACCCGGCCAGCGCCCTGACCAGGGAAGTGCGGTTGGACAAATCGCCAATAGCGATGTCCACCTCCTGTCCTTCCAGGTTGCGGCGGTCGCTGGTGGGCCGCAGCAATGCCTTCACCTCGTGTCCGGCCCGCACCAGTTCCCGCAGCACGGCCGATCCGACGAATCCCGAGGCTCCGGTCACAAGGGTGGTCATGACCGGTCCTGCCCTCCCGAATTGCGTCCCTTTGAATGCCGCAGACGTTCCCAGACCACCCACAGCAGGAACAGGGGCGCGCCGATCCCGGCGGCCACAAGAAAGGGAAGCCCATAGCCCAGCCAAGTGACCGGGCCAACGATGTAAAGAGTATCTTCGGGCTCGAACCCGGCGAAGCTGCCCTGCTTGACGGCCTCCACGCCTTCCCGGACTTCGATCCCTACCCGTACGCTCATGATCACCGCCACAGCGAGACCGGCCGCCACGCCCAACAGCACCGCCCAATATCCCAGCGGCCCGTGACGTTGGCCGAGCCCCATCCCCAAGAACAAAGCCACATAGCTGACGCCCACGGCCACGTGATCATAATAATGGCCGAAGGTGCTGGTCTTGTTCACCAGACGCGCAAGTTCCCCATCGGCATGGTCGATGAAGGCGGCGAACATGAACACCCCGGCGCCCCAGTTGGCGAGAACCGGATCGCCCTGGCCGAAGAGATGACCGGCCAGAAGCCCCATCATCAGGCCCAGGGTGGTAATGGCGTTGGGATGGATGGAGGTGTGGGCCAGCGGCTTGACCAGGATACGGGCCAGACGCTGGTCCCAGGCGATATTTCCCTGGGAATCACTCATGTTTCTAGGCCCTTCAAACGGGGAAGAATTTCTTCCCGGGCGCGCTCCACGTCTTCGGGAAAGTCTATCTCGATCCAGGGAATGCCTGTCACGTCTTCATACCCAAAGGTTCCGGCGGGGCATTCCATCACCAGATCACGAATAGCCTCTTCGTACCATTCCTCCCCTCTTCCCTCATCCACATAGGCCTGCGCCCTGTGGGCAAGGCGCCCCGCCATGCCGGCCGAGAAACGGAAAAACCCCACCGATTCCCCGCAAAAATCATAGGCGCGTTCGACCTTTTTGTGAAAATCGACGATCTCACCTTCCTTAATACAGAGCTTCACCGGCTCGTCTCCGGCCTCGAAATCGCGGTCCATGAGAAAGCAGTTGGCGTTTCCCGAATCCCGCAAACGCTCGATCATACGAAAATCATTCAGCACATCGGCATCCATGAGAAGAATGTCATCGCCACAGTGAAGAACATCCCGGGCCGTCCACAAGGAAAGAATACTGCCCAGCCGGAAATCCGGGTTCACGAGGGTGCGCACGAAACCTTCAGCTTTCTGGGGCGCGACCGCTTCCTCGAAAAGCTCGGCGCGGTAGCCGGTGACGATAATAACTTCCTCGATCCCGCAGTGGCGCAAGATTTCCAGATGCCGGGAAAGCAGCGTTCTGTCCGCGAAACACAGCATGGCCTTGGGCGGATGGTCCTCGCCCGAACCCAGCCGTGCGCCGACACCGGCCGCCAGGATCACCGCCTTCATGTTCGGCCTCCGCGACGCGGAAAATAGCGTTTGCGGCAGGCCAGAAGGCAGGGCAGGACCACCAGCGTACAGACCAGGGCAAAGCTCAGGGAAATGGTCAAAAGCTGGCCCATGCTGGCGGTGCCGAGATGGCTCGAAATGGTCAGGGTGCCGAAGGAACACATGGTGGTCAGCGCGCTGAAAAGGATGGCCCGCGGCGTGCTGGTGGTCATCACATCGGCGATGGAATCGGCGCTGCGTTCACGCAACACGAGATAGATACCGTAGGCAACGCCGAGACTGAACAACAGCGGGATGGCGATGATATTGGCGAAGTTGAAGGGAATACCGAAAATCACGGAACTTGAAGCCGTAAACACCGTAGCCAGGGCCAGAGGAAACAGGACAAGAAGCGTATCGATGACGCTTTGCAGCACAATCAGAAGAAGCAGGGTGATCAAAGCCAGGGATAGAAGCCCGGCCTGTTTAAAGGCCGTGGTGACGGCATCCCCCCCCTCGAGCAATATCACCGGGTCTTCGGTAGCGCTGGGGGCCACCTTGCGCACGGCGGCCACAAATCGCCTCAGGGCGTCGTTACTGGTCAGGGCTTCGGCGGGAAAGACCTCCACCAGGGTACGGCCGTCTGCGGCGATTTTACGCTGACGCAGGAGTTCCGGCAGGTCCGCTACCGTAACCTCCCTGGCATTGAGGGACTGTTGCAGCTTTTTCAGCCGTTCGGGCAGAGAGGACAAGAGAAGCGTTTCCAGATCTTCCAGCGATTGCCCGTTGTCGCGGGCCGATTCCTCGAACTGCGCCAGGGCGTTGAACAGCCGCCGGGCGGGCGCATCGAGAACGCCCACCAGAGGCGTTTCAATGAGATGTTCCAGATTTTCCTTTAATCGGAAGACCACCTTCCTGCGCCCGTCATTGTCCAACGGCTTATCCAGCGGCGATGCATCGAGGACGGGAAAAAGAAACAGCGCCATATCGTCGATCATGAAGAGCTTGTCTTCCTGGTCATCGGGCACGAAATCGGCCAGGCCCTCCGTATGGTCAACCAGAGGCAGGGCTTCCAGTTCCCGGGCAAGGCTTTGCGCCTCCTCCACATTAGGGACGAGAATCTGGATGGTATAGAAAGACGTCTCACTCTCCTTCATCAGGTCAAGCGCCGTTTGCACGGATTCCGTGGTCGGGTCTTTGAGATTCATGGGATCGAAGTCGAATTGCAGCCGGGGCAGATAAGTCACGGCAGCGGCCACCCCCAACACCAGCGCCCAGAGGGAAATGCTGGTGGCATGGCGCAACAGGAATCCCGGGGCCGGTTTCGGCCCCCACTTTATGTTCCGCCACCCCTGCCAGGCTGGGAGCATGCCCTCCCGGTGCTCCAGCGGCATCAGGGTCAAACAGGCCGGCAAGACCGTCAGATTGGCGAACAGGGCGATCATCATGCTGCCGCCGGAAATAATGCCCAGTTCCGACAGGCCAAGATAGGCCGTGGGCACGAAAGAGAAGAATCCGATGGCCGCGGCAATGGCCGCCAGGGTCAACGCGCCGCCGACCCCGGTGGCCGATTCGTGAAGCGCTTCCTCGTGGGACTGACCGCGGCCGATGGCCTCGCGGTAACGAAGACAGAACTGGATTCCGAAATCCACCCCGATGCCGATAAACAGAACGGCAAAGGCCACGGAAATCAGATTGAGCTGGCCCACGGCGAGGGTGGCGTATCCCCCCGTCCACACCAGCCCCATGACCAAAGTGATGAGGGTCGCCGTGGTCAGGCGTAACGAACCGAGGCCAATAACCACCAGCACGCCCACGAGTATAAGGGCCAGCATGCCCGCCGCGCTCGCCCCCTGGGTGACGCTCACCATTTCTTCCTGGCTCAAAACCACGCCGCCCGTGAGCCGCACCCGTACCCCGGATTCGGAATTGAGATCAAGATCCCTGGCCGCCGTACGGATAATTTCCACCGCCTGTTTAGCGGGCTGTAGGGAGGATTCGTCCAACGTGGGCTTGACCAAAATAAAGCGGCGCAGGTCGCCAATCTCTATCTCGCCACCCATCATCATCTTGCGCCACGACATGGGGCGTGGAACTCCCTCCTGCTGTTTCTCGATGGTCTCGGAAATATTGTGAAAAATCCGGATCAACCGCGATGGGTCTTCATCGCCCTTGGCCACCTCGTCTATGGCCTCGTTGAGAAGGTCGAAAAAACCGCGCAGATTCATATCCTCGGCCAGGGCCGCCAACAGGGGCTGGGCGTCGGCCAGGCGGTCGGAAAGATCGCCCAGTTCGTCCTCGTCCAGGAAAAGCAGGCCGTTGGTGATAAAGAAGGGCTCGCTGGCGGGATCGAAGACAAATTTGAATTCTTCGGTTTCCGTCTTGAGCCGGGCGGCGAGCGCCGCGGCGGCATCTTCGGCTATGTCCGGGGTCTCACCCTCCACGACGATGGTGATGTTGTTCCTGAGATTAGGAAAGGCGCGCCTGTATTCGTCGTAAATCTTGCGGAAGGGAAGTTCCGCGGACAGCATGTCCGAGGTAGAGGTATTGATTCGGAGATGTTCCACCGTGTAGAACAACGACACGCCGGTGGCCACGGTCGCGGCAAGAAGAATTGGAACCGCGGCTTTTCTCGCGGCATCTACCCAGCACGCAAGAAATCGCAGATAAATATCCCCGAACGCCTTGATCACGCCATATTCCCCACCATAATCCCTGTAGAAAAACATCGAGCCGAAACCGTGGTGTTAAAAGACCATGGCACGATCACGCGGCCGTTAGTTATCAAAACACAAGAAATTGTCATAGTTCGAATCTTGAGGATTTGAAATGGCGCGTTTCCGCCGGATAAAAAGACTAGCTACCGTGATCGCCCTTGGTTTGGGCGTGCTTATAACGTTTTCGGCCAATGCCGGGCAAGAGTCGGCCCGTCTCGCCGTCGAACGCTTTCATGACACACTGCTCTCGGTTATGAAAGAGGCGGAAAATCTCGGCTATGAAGGCCGTTATGAATGGCTGACTCCGGTTATCAAGGAAAGTTTCAACCTGCCCTTCATGACCAGCCGCTCAACCGGCCGTCACTGGAAAAAAGCCTCCAGCGGAGACCACCAGGCCCTGATCGACGCCTTCACCAATATGACCATCGCCAACTACGCCTCCCGTTTCGATGGATATTCCGGGGAAATATTCGAGATGGTCGAAGTCACGGAAGGCCCCAGGGATTCAATTCTGGTTAAAACCAAAATCGTAAAGGACGATGGCGAGAAAGTTGCCTTAAACTACGTGATGCGGGAATTTGATGGCCAATGGCAGGTTATCGATATCTTTCTCAAAGGCACCTTCAGCGAGCTGGCCACGCGAAAGTCGGAGTATTCCTCTCTCATACGCGATGGCGGTTTCCCAAAGCTCATCGCCAGGATGAAGGAAAAAACGGAAACAATCAGGAATAAAAATCAGGAATAGGTCGCAGACCCCCTGACAATTCCGTTCAGAACAAAACGTGCCGGATTCGTTACATCCGTATATAATCGCCGAAAGCCTCCAGCAGACCGGCATGTCCTGCCGGACATCATTTGTGAGGAATGGAGCGCCGCTATGACAACGGTCGCCAAACCAGCGCTGACTATCGCGCCTGTACCTCTGTCAAAGGCGGCGCAGCTGCGCCGTGAACTGACCTCGCCGGAGCTTTCCTTCCTCATGGAAGCCCATAGCGGTCTGTCGGCGAAAATCGCCGAGGAATCCGGCTTCCGCGGCATCTGGGCGTCGGGTCTTTCGATCTCGGCGGCGCTTGGCGTCAGGGACAGCAACGAGGCCTCCTGGACACAGGTGCTGGAAATCCTGGAGTTCATGTCCGACGCCACCACCATTCCCATCCTGGTGGACGGCGATACCGGCTATGGCAACTTCAACAATCTGCGGCGGCTGGTGAAAAAATTGTGCCAGCACGACATCGCCGGGGTCTGTATCGAAGACAAGCTTTTTCCCAAGACCAATTCTTTCATCGGCGAGGCGCAGCCGCTGGCCGATATGGAGGAATTCTGCGGCAAGATCAAAGCCGGGAAAGACAGCCAGCTCGATGACGATTTCTCGCTCGTGGCCCGCATTGAGGCATTGATAGCGGGATGGGGGCTCGACGAGGCCCTGCGCCGTGCCGAGGCCTATCACGCCGCCGGCGCCGACGCCATTCTCATCCATTCCAAGCTTGCCACCGCCGACGAGGTTCTGGCCTTCAAGCGTGACTGGGGCGAGCGCTGCCCGGTGGTGATCGTGCCCACCATGTATTACGAAACCCCCACCGAGACTTTCCGCAAGGCAGGAATCTCCATGGCGATCTGGGCCAACCATAATCTTCGCGCCTCGATCTCGGCGATGCGTGAGGTGTGCCGGAAAATCCACGAGGAACAGAGCCTGGTGGGTATCGAGGGTGAGATCACAAGCGTGCAGGATGTATTCGAACTGGTGGGAAATGAGGAACTGGCCGAAGCCGAAAAACGCTATCTGACCTCAACGGAAAAAGAAACCCACGGCATCGTCATCGCCGCCTCAAGGGGCGGCAAGCTGGGCGACCTTACCGAGGAACAGCCCAAATGCATGGTGGATATCCGCGGCAAGCCGTTGCTGCGGCGCCTGGTCTCGACCCTGAAGAAGGGTGGCGTGCGCGACGTCACGGTGGTGCGCGGCTACAAGAAGGAAAAGATCGACCTGCCTTCCATTACCACCGTGGACAACGATTCCTATGACAGCACGGGCGAGGCCTATTCCCTCTCCCGGGCGCTGCCCCATTTGGAGGGTGACTGTATCCTCAGTTACGGGGATATCCTGTTCCGCCGTTTCATCCTTGATGCTCTCCTGGCTGCGCAGGAAGATATCGTCCTTGCCGTGGACGCCCGGGGACAGGGCCGTGATTACCATGATGTGGGACGTAAGGTGGATTTGGTGAACTGCAGCCGCCCCTTCAGCGGCGATTATCTCGAGGAAATCGAACCCGCCGCGGTACTGAAAATCGGCAATGAACTGCCCGGCAGCGAGGTCCACGGCGAATGGCTGGGGCTGGCCCGCACCAGCGCGTACGGCTCCGAGATCATCCGCGAACAACTCAAGGCCATGGAAAAGGACGGCCGGCTGGAGAGCGCCACCCTGCTTGATCTTTTCTCGGCCATTCTCGAGGCCGGACATGCCGTATCGGCGCTTTACGTAACCGGCCATTGGCTGGACGTGGACGACGCCTTCGATCTCGCCGAAGCGCGGAACTTCACCTGATTCATTACCTGAACCCTCTCCCAGCCCGGCTTTTCCCCATCTCATGATTTCAGCCAGTGACTTCATCGATCCCGCCCGGGATATGGGCTACGACTTCTATACCGGGGTTCCCTGTTCCTTTCTGACGCCCGTCATCAATGGCGTCATCAGCGACCGGCGGCTCGATTACGTGTGCGCGGCCAATGAGGGCGCGGCGGTGGCCATCGCCGCGGGCGCATGGCTGACGGGCCGCAAGACGGTGGTCATGTGCCAGAACTCCGGCCTCGGCAATGCCGTCAATCCGCTTACCTCCCTCAATCATCCGTTCCGCATCCCCACCCTTTTCATCACCACCTGGCGCGGCGAGCCGGGACTGGGGGACGAGCCCCAGCACCAGTTCATGGGAGAAATCACCGAACGGCTGTTGGAAACCATGTCCATCCCCCATGAGCCGTTCCCCGATGACGGCGGTCTCGTGGTCCCGGCGCTGGAAAAGGCCGAGGCCGCCATGGCGGATTCCTCCCTGCCCTTCGCCTTCATCATGAAAAAGGGCAGCGTGCGCGACGACGGACTCACCCAGACACCGCTGCCCTCCCGGCCACCGGGAGACTATGGCGATCTCCGCGACAACGGGGACCGGCCCTCGCGGCGACAGGCCCTGGAGCGTTTCCTGGCCATGGCGCCGGACCAGGCCGGTGTCCTCACCACCACCGGCAAATGCACGCGCGAGCTTTTCACCATCGACGACCGCAAACAGCATCTCTACCAGATCGGCTCCATGGGCTGCGCCGCCGCCATGGGGCTGGGGCTGGCCCTGAATACAGACCGCCCGGTGGCCGTCCTCGACGGCGATGGCGCATCGCTGATGCAGATGGGCACGCTCGCCACCATCGGCGCCTATGGGCCGCCGGAGCTGGTTCATATTATTCTCGATAACGGGGTGCATGATTCCACCGGCGGTCAGGCCACGGTTTCGGAACATGTGGATTTCGCGCATGTGGCGCTGGCCTGCGGCTATGCCGGTGCGGCGTCCTGTGACTCTCTGGCCGGGTTCGAGCAGGCGCTGGGGAACGCTTTCAAGAATGCCGGCAAAGGACCACGCCTCATCCATATGCGGATCGCGCCGGGTTCCATGAAGCCGCTGGGCCGTCCCACGGTGAAACCCACCGATGTGGTGGCCCGGTTCAAGGAATTTCTGGCCGGAAGCTAGCTGCTCTTACGGCCCACCTCTATGTCCCGCAATGGGCAACGCCCATCTCCTTACACGACGCCTCCACGGCGGAAATCAAGCCGTGCATCTGTTCGCTTCCCACCTGGCCGATACAGCCGATGCGAAAAGAGTCCGCCTTGGTCAGCTTGCCCGGATAAATTACATAGCCGCGCGCTCTGAGGTGGTCGTAAAAAACCTCGAATTGGAAGTTGGCCTCGGTGGGGCTGTGGAAGGTAACGATGATGGGGGCCTGAAGATCGTCGGGCAGCAGAGTTTCGAATCCCAGCCCACGCATGCCCTCCACCATGATGCGGTGATTTTCGGCGTAGCGCGCGCCACGGCCCGCGACGGCGCCTTCTTTGGTATGCGCGGCGATGGCGGTATCCAGGGCGGCGATCACATGGACCGGCGGGGTAAAGCGCCACTGGCCGTTTTTCGACATGGCGCGCCACTGGTCTTCGAGATCGAGGCACAGAGACGGAGCATTGCCCGCGGCCTTTTGCAGGGCTTCCTTTTCGGCGATGACGAATCCCAGCCCCGGCACGCCCTCCAGACATTTGTTGCTCGACGCCATCAGCGCCTCACAAGGCAAAGTACGCATGTCCAGCGGCAGCGCACCGAAAGAACTCATGGCGTCCACCAACAGGCGGCGGCCCGCCTTCGCCACGGCCCGGGCGATGTTCCCAATGGGATTGAGAATGCCGCTGGTGGTCTCGCAGTGGACGGCGGCCACATGGGTGATAGCGGGATCGGCGTTGAGCCGGGCGCTGAGCGCCGCCACGTCGGTGGGTTCGTCCTCGGCGTTTTCGAGAATTTCATGATCGCGGCCGAGCCGGGCGCAGATCTTCGCCATGCGCGCGCCATAGGCGCCATTGACCAGAATCAGCGCTTTCCCATCCGCCGGGACTAAGGTGCCCAAAGCCGCTTCCACGGCGAAGGTGCCGCTGCCCTGGACCGGCACACAGACGTAATCGTTTCCGCCCTCCCCGGTGGCATCTCCGGTAGCCAGGGCCGTCAGGGAGGCGCAGACACGGGCGTTGATGTCCAGGAACGCGGCATCGCGGGAGCCGCGGTCGCGCAGCATGGCCTCGCGGGTGTCGCGCGCCGTGGTCAGCGGGCCCGGCGTCAGCAGCCAGGGGTCGTTATGGTCATTGGTCTTGGTGTCGCCGGTCATGAGTCATGCATCCATGAAATAAGGACGCGCAGAATACCCCGCACGGCTGCTTATCAAAAGGGCCAGAAAAGAGGCCTCCAAAAAGGAGACCTCTTTTCCTTCATAGCCTTTGCGGAACGGGGCTTTAACAATCGCGGCCGAAATAGGTCTGCAGGGGCAGCCGCCAGTCGGTGGAGCCGGCCCGCACTTCGGCGCCGTTCGAGGTTCTCTTGAGGCGCAGATGACGGTCGAAGAGGTGCATCCGGTTATGCTTCGCGAGGAACTTTTTCTGAATGATCAGGGCTTCCTTTTCACGCAGAATCCAGCGCGTGTGGGCGTCATAATCGTAGAAGCTGCCGTTGTCGTGCTGCATCACGTGGACCAGCTCGTGGACCAGCACCGAGCGGGCGCAGAGATTGGTCTCCGGCTTCAACACGATGTCGAGATAGATGACGCGGGAAGGGTGAAAGAAGCCCAGAGCCGGACAATCTTCCTGGCAGGCCAGCCGCGCCATCTTTTCATGATTGGCGAAGACAATATCGGGGACCTTACCAGGAACTTCGTATCCGGTGTAGAGGCTGATCCATGACAACAGACCGGCCATCAGGGCTTTCATACTCAGGACGTCCATTCTGGCCTCCTTTTCCGGCCTCCTTCCGCCCCGATAAGGGTCGGAAGAGAATGTTACCCCTCCCCGCTTTTACGTTCGCCTTTTTCCCATTGGTTCTGCGAAAGCATTAATAGTATAGCAAAACTATGGGTTAATATATGGTTATCCCCAGGCAACACAAGCCCAGAAAAACATCAGTTCAAAAATCTTAACCCTATCCATTCTAGATATGGAAGATATATTTTATATCCATCTATATCTAGTGAGGACTGTTTCTTTTTTACCTCAGTCACTTTTTGTTTCCATATCCCACCTTACGACTGTGTTATGGGGCTCTTTGTTGAGGCCCGACGTACCCTGGGCCTTTCGCGGCTTCGGGAGACAGGTCATCCCTTCGCACCTTCGCGGCTTCGGAAGACAGGTCAGTCGATATTCCCTTCTCTGTCAGTCTTGAAGACGTCGTAACGTTGGTCGGTGAAACTTCTAAGCCCCGCGCGTCGTCGTGTCTGTATTGATCGGCTGCGTGATGAGTTGCGGTTATGGCTGAACGACGGTTCGTGCGTAAGATTGCGCCCAGAGCACCGGAAC
>CAYZWF010000021.1:0-38414 GCA_964482135.1 uncultured Rhodospirillaceae bacterium | reverse complement strand
TTGATCCTCCTAAACTAACTATAAGGGTGGACCAACTCACAGGGGGAGGGTCAGCTCTTTAGCGCAAGTGGCCCACCTCAAGGAAAGACCGCAAATCTTTGTAAATATACGCTAGCTTCCGCGAATCTCACCAGACAAACCCGGAAAAAAGCGCCGGGGGCGATGAAGCTGCGTATGTCCGGGTATTTAACTGCGACAATTAGACACGCCTGCCACCGGCAAGATTACGCCGTCCGCGTTCCGCGCCGCTTATGGATCGTCGTTCCGGGATCATCGTTGCGGGATCGGCCAGCCGGATCACCTAGCTCCAGCCGATCCGGCGGAAACACCCTCAAACGCGGCGCCCGCCTTGCCGTGGAAATAGCCATTGGCAAGGGGCATGCCGCCGATCTCCCCGGCGATGGCGGAGGATGCCTCCTCGGGCGCCATCCCATTGTCGAGCACGGCGCGGAAAACCTCGGCAACGCGCACCATGTCTCCGCTATGGGGCGAGAGACGGAAACGCCCGATGCCCAAATCCCGGAGAGCGGGGAGATCACCGACCATGTTGCAATAGGCGTGGGACAGGGTCTGTACGCCATTGATGGCCAGGAAGGGCTCACCATCCAGGGTATCCACGTCAAGCCCGTCGGAATCCTTCTCGCAAACGAACTGGCAATTGTCCCGGGAAAGGTTGTGACAGCGGGCGTGGTAACAGCGCGCCGAAATGGCCAGCGGCAGGCGTCCGAAAACCATCACCTCCAGCTCGGCGGGGGCGGATTTGGCGAGGGCGGCGATGGAGGATGCCGCAAGCTCCACCGGCAGCGTCACCCGCACAGCGCCGTTGCGCGCCATATAGGCAAGGGTGTCTTCGTTATAAATATTGACGAAGGGACCAATGGCATGGGGCCGCCCCTTGAGCAGGGCGGCGGCGGAAATGTCATTGGCCTCCACCAGAAAGTCCGTGTTTTCCAGGGTCTCGCGCAGCTGGGCCATCTCGCGTTCGTTCATGATCAGAGCCAGCGTCGAGAGCACCACCTCCTTGCCCGCCGAATCCAGGCGCTCGACCACCTCGGCAAGATGGGGCACAAAAAACGGGGCTCGTTTCGAACACACCACCTCGCCCACACAGACCGTATCCACCGGGGCCTCATCGGCCATGCGGAAATAAAAATCGCGCCAGCGCTCCGGAGCCCAGTTGAACAGGACCGGTCCGAGCGTCAGATTTGCAGAGCTTTTCTTTGCCAAGCCAGCCTCCCTAGCGCCAGGTCTTCTCATAAACGCCGGAGGTTTTCCTCTGGCCTTCGGTGACGGCGATCAGATCTTCCTTCGGCACGGCGAGCCCTTCGGCCGCCGCATCCACGGCGTGACGGAAAGCGGCCACAACCTGGGAAATATAGGCGCGTCCCCGCTGCCGCCCCTCGATCTTCAATGCCGTCACCCCGGCAGCCATGAGTTCCGGCAACATCTGGGCCGCATTGAGACTGGTGGGTTCCTCGAACAGATAGCGGGCCTCGCCGTCGGCCACGAAACGGCCCTTGCACAGGGTCGGATAACCGGCTTTTTCACCCTTGGCGAAGGCATTGATGGTATAGCCGCCAAGGCGGGAAACCATCCGCCCTTCCTCCTCCTCGTAGCGCACATGGCCGGCCGGCGAGCAGACACCGTTGATATTGGGTGATTCACCGGTGGCATAGGAGGAGAGGGCGCAGCGGCCCTCGGCCATGACGCATAACCCGCCAAAAACGAAAACCTCGGTCTCAATGGCGACCTTGCGGTTGAGTTCGGTAATTTCCGGCACGGTGAGTACGCGCGGCAGCACCACCCGTTTAATGCCGAAGGATTCTTGATAGAAACGAATCGCCTCGGCATTGGATGCGGACGCCTGTACCGAGAGATGACGGCGCAGTTGGGGATGCGTAATTGCCGCGTAATCGGCCAGTCCTATATCGGCGAGGATTATGGCGTCGGCACCCAGCATTGATGCGTCATCGACAGCCTCGCGCCACGGTCCGGGATCACCCGCCCTGGGGAAAGTATTAATGGCCAGATAGACATGGGCGCCGCGCGTATGAGCATAGTCCAGCCCCGCCCGCAGTTCATTACGGCTGAAATTGAGACCGGGAAAATTGCGGGCGTTGGTGGCGTCGCGGAACCCGAGATAAACCACATCGGCGCCGGCATCGACGGCGGCCCGCAACGAAGCCGGCGTTCCCGCGGGACAGACAAGCTCAAGCTTTTTAGTCATGGCTTCCGGCGGTTCCGGCCTGTGGATGGGGACCGCCACGAGCCGGCGGGTCCACCTTCTCATTTGGTTCTTTCGGACGCGTCTCAGGGATGTGGTCGCGGTGCATGGCCGGAGCGGCAAAGGTGGAGCGGAGCATTTCCATGTCGCGGGCGGCCCGTGACGCCACCCTCGTAACAATATCGGCCACGCCGCGCGCCGGACGCGCCAATGGTCCAAGCACCGAAAACAGATCCTCAAGCAGGCTGATCTCTGCATCGTCCACGGCATTGCGCAGGGCCACCACCGCCTCCGTGTCTCCCTCGAATGTAAGCGAGCGCGAAAAGAACAGGGCATCACCATCGCTGGTGCCCTCAAGCAGACCGATCAGCGCCATCAACGGTCCGCGCACCGTGGCCGTGGCCTTGGTGCCACCCGCATTACGCGCCGCCGTCAGGCTCGGCATGGCGGCGCCGGGTCTGAGGACGAAGACCAGCGGCAGATCGACGGGATCAATCAGGAAAACCGGATTCTCCAGGCACGACAGACGGTCGAAGAGTTCGGGATGACGGCGCCGGATCGTCGTCATGGCAATGTCCAGCGCGGGCTGCATTAAAGCCGGCGGCAACGGACGCAAGGCCATTCCGGCGAACAGCACCGGCGACAGCGGCGGCGACTCCGCACTGCCGCTTCCTGGGACAGTCTCTTTCATGGTCTTTCACCTCGTCGCAACATGGCGCCCCGATTCCACACGGAAACACCCAAGGCGGGCCCCCCCTGCCCCGCATTATCAGCGCTCCCGACCGCTCGCGGATGGCTCCACGAACAGATATTCAGATAGACCCCAACTAGACCACCAGAGGGGCTATTTCGAGAGCGACGCGAAACAGCCTGAAATACAGGCCCGCGCCTTCTTTATCTCTTCCAGTAAGATGAAATAGGTTCCCCCGCCAAGGCTCATCGCCACCATACCGGCTGCAATCAACGCGAACTCACGCTTGATGGAGTTGAGGTTGGCGATCAGCGACTTGTCGATGTTGAGCTTAGTCCACATGTACCAGAGCATGACGGCGACGGTGGCGGCGCCGGCCACGCGCACGAAATGTCCGCTGGCGAAAAGCAGGCCGATGGGCAACAGAACCCAGGGCGTGGAGGCGAAGCTAGCGATGTGATCCATGCCGAAGAACATTCCGGTGACGATGAAGACAGCGGCAAGCGACAGCCTCAGCAATACGCCCAGTGGGTTCCAGTCCACCACCTCACGCAGCGGAGGGCATCCGCACAGCCGTTCATCGAGGCTGCGGGCGCCGGACCCGAGATTGAAGAGAACAAACATCAGACCGGACAGGCAAATGTCACGGATCTGTACCAGAATCGCCGGCGAGAGATAGGTTTTCACGGTGACCTCGACGCCCGGCGTGGTCACCACCGGAAGCGCGATGACAAAGGTCCAAAGCAGAAAGCCGTATATGAGGGCCAATGGACGGACCGCGAGGCCGACAATGAGAAGAACGCCGCTGATGAGCTCGAAAGCGGACAGGGAGGTGAGAAACAGCCACGGCGACAGCCAGGATAAGGCGTCGCTGGCGAAGAGATAGTCCTGGAAAAAGGCATTGATGTATCCGCTGGTGGACATATAGCTACCGACCAACGCTTCCTCCCGCGCCGGATCGAGAAGCTTGCTCAGCTTGTTCCATCCGCCAGCCACGAAAACGATACCCAGCCCAACCCTGAGCCAGAGCGCGGCTTGGGCCAAACTTTCCCGGGAAGGCGCTTCCCTATCCACTGTGGTCATCTCATCTCTCCTTTAAAATTAATGTCTCCGGTCCCCCTCCGGGAGAAACGGCCAAAGGTATCATATCGCCAGAGTCTCGCCATATATTACGCACTGTGACATCGCTTCCTGAGGGTGCCGGAATAAAGCCGGGAGCTTCACCCGCAAAACCACAAATCCTGCGGTCATGGCTCCTTTCTCGCCTCATGGTTTTTCCCTGGTATTGATGTGGGAGGGCCCGCCTTGCCAAACCGCCGCCTTGCAAGTGTTTCAAGATGTTCCGCCGTAACCTCGGCGGCTCCCTGTTCTCGGGCAAAGGCCTCGGCCCGTTGCCTGACAAAGCGGCGCACAAAACCCGGCACATGTCCCAGCCGGGTCTCCGCCTCTGCGCTCCAGGAAAGAGAGGCCGCGGATTCCGGCATGGGTTCGATCACGGCGCCGCCTTGGGGCTCGTAGGCGCAGAGAAAATCCTCGCCCATTAAATCACCGTCTCTTGCCAACGGCCTGGCACGGCAGCCACCGCATAAATGAATGTATTCACATTCTCCACAACGCCCCTCAAGTGCCGGCGAGCGCAATTGCTCAAACAATGGCGCGTCACGCCACAGTTCAGCGAAACCGGTAGTGCGGATCGAGCCCACGGAGACTTCCATATAGGGACAGGGCGTGATTTCCCCTTCCGGCGTAACCCGGCAGTAACGGGTTCCGGCAAGACAGCCGCCCGCCTGGTAACCATCCGTCATGGTAACCGGGAGGGGCGGATCGGCCTCCATCGCCATCCGCTTGAAATGGGGGGCGCAGCGCGCCCGGACGAGAAGTTCTTCTTCCTCGCGGGCGGCTTCCACAACCCGGCGCAGAACCCGGTCGTAGGTCTCGGTCGAAATATTGGTGACCGTCTCGCCACGGCCAGTACAAACAAGAAAGAAGATATTGAGAACCGAAGCCCCTGAATCACGACAAAAAGCAATGATATCGTCGAGCTCACCGGCATTGTCGTCGGTCACCGAGAAATGAATCTGGAACATGAGTCCGGCGCGGCGGCAGGCGTCAATTCCGGCCATGGTCTTTTCCCAGGATCCATCCAGACCACGGAAGCCGTCATGATAGCCCGGGGTCAGGGAATCGAGGCTGATGCCGACGGCGCTGACACCGGCTTCCTGAAGCGCCGCTACCCGTCCCTCGTCAAGAAGTACGCCGTTGGTTCCCATCACCGTCATCAGGCCGAGATCGGCGGCATGGCGGGAAATGTCCATAATATCCGGCCGCAGCAGGGGTTCGCCGCCGGTCAGAACAATCATGGTCTCTTCGCTGAGCGCCGCGATTTTATCAACCAAAGCAAGGACTTCCGGGGTGGTTAGTTCCTCTGCCCCACCGTCATGCCGGGTGCCGGCATCAAGATAGCAGTGGGCGCAGTTCAGATTACAACGGCGGGTCAGGTTGAGTGCGACCAGAAAGGGAGGCTCAGTCTCCTTCGCCCGCGCCATCATCCGTATCCTCGTGGGTTGTCTTGTGCCCGCCAAAGCGCATGGCCCGTTCCATCGCTTCCCGTGATTCCTCGACTCCCGCCTCCACCAGTTCAGGCGTGATCTCGCTGGCCTTGTTTTCATGGGCCAGGGCCTCAACGCGGTGGCGCAGGGGATTACGCACGATCTCCGGCACCTGTGCCAAACGGGCTAGGGCGGAGGCACTCCACACCGCCGCGGGGGCCGCTCCTTCCTCCAGCATGGAAGAGACATATTCGGGCAGCACAGAGGAGGATTTCTCGCGGCGGGCGCGTTTTTCCGCGCGCAGACGGATGCTTGTATTCAGGGAGGGGTCGCCCACCTTTTCCAGAAGCTCTTTGGCCTCTTTCGACCAAGTCACGGTTTCTTCCTCTTCTGCCATAACGCCCCCCCTGTCGGGGCAGAAGCGCGCCGTCGCCTCATCGATCAAGGAAGAGGTAACGACGGTATGTCCGCTTTCCTGGGCCATGCGCAGGATCACCGTGCGCACCATGCCGCGGGCCGCCTCCGGCACCTTGAGCATTTTCTCCTCGGCCTCTTCGGTCCAGGTGATGGTCTCTTGGGCGACGGCTTCCAGAGGCGGCGTATAGGTATTCTGGACGAACCACATGTGACAGGGGGCGGATCGTAAAAGGTTCTCGGAATTGCCGCCGATATCGAGATCGGGATCGGCATGAATACCCGTCTTTCCGAGCAAGAGAAGGCTGGCCCCTACATCCTCCACATAGCGGCGGATTACGTCATAGGGCTTGCCGTCGAGAAGCTTGTATGTGAGGTCGGCCCCCTCTTCCTCGGCTAGGGTGCGGGCGACATCGAGATGGGACTGATATATCTTGGCGATGCCTTCGTCGATAATCTCCTCGTGAAGCTCCTCCTGGTCCTTGAAGCGGAACTGCTTGCTCGCTTCCTCGCTGAGAGTCCCGGAAAGCTTGTTAAAGGCCACATAATGATAATAGGGATCGTAGGCGGCGACGGCATGAACCGGAACCTCCAGCCGCCGTCCAAGATCCAGCGCCACCTTCAGCGCGGCAAAGGAGCGCGGGGATCCGTCAAGCCCCACTACCAGGGGGCCATCCCCCAGAGAGCGGGCGGGATCACGGACCACCAGAACATCGATGGGAGAGCGCCGCACCACCCGTTCACAAACGGTTCCGATGCGGCTTCCCGGCACCACTCCTAGCCCCAGCGCGCCGAGAGCCAGGAGATCGAAATCGCCACTCGAAGCGGCCTCTACTATCCTGCGGTAATTCTTTCCTTCCGGACTCAGGCGGTGGTAAGGCACGTCCTGTTCGTCACAGACCTTTTCGGCGACCTCGTGATAGCTATCGCTGATAATTCCCAGACCGCGGGTAATAAGGTCGTCATGCACCTCGCGCTGGTGTTCCATTTCCTCTTCCTTGCGGTAACGCTCTGGCAGGCCGCCTTCCATCTGACGAAAACGATTGTCATGGAGCTTGGCCGCATAGGCGTGAATCCCCGTCACCTCGCCGTCGTGGAATCCGGCCAAGTGAATCGCTGAGGTCAACGCCCGGTCGGCATAATCCGAAGCATCGAGCGCCACCAGCAGGCGGCGGAAAGAAAAGGTGTCGGCATTCGCCTCCGGAACGTCAAGTCGAGAAGAAGACTGCGGCACAGCTAGAACCCGCAACCACTATTGATATCCACCGTAACCCTCCCTAATCAGGCGCAGCCAAAAGTTAAACGCAATTAGAACACTACGCGGCACAGCTTAAAAGCCGTAACCGCGCAATATTCTTAATTTTTCCTAAGCCCGGTGGGCTTAGAACTTCATATTGATGTCGAGGCGGAAGCGGGTGCCATCCTGGCCGGACTTGGCATCGGAAATGGCATCCACAATATAAAGGCGGGCCAAGGCGTTGACCTTATCCATGATCATATAGCCGGCCCGGAACTCGCTGCCCTTGAAATCGCTGGCGTCGGTCTGGTCGGCGCTGCCCCAGCGCATCCAGTCGTCCTGGGCGTAAGAAGCATTGACGGCGAAGGTCTCGATCCAGGCGTAGGAATAGCCCAGCAGCCAATCGCCCTGTTTCTTCATTTTGCCTATGCGGAACTGGACGTCGACTCCATCCACCTCACCCTCATGGGTGGCGGTAAAGGTATTGGCGTCGGAAGCCGAATAATCATGGAAGTTATGCATGCCATCGACGCCCAGGGTGAAGGGAATGCCGAAGAAGTCGCGCTGAGCTTTGACACTTATCATCATGATGTCGTAATCGCGGTTACCGTTGTTGTTATTCAGCCATCTTGCCGTTTTCTCGGCGCCGCCCATGTGGTAATAGCCGCCCGCCGCCGTCAGCTTGGTGCCGGCGATAGCGGTGTCATAGGTCACCTGGCCAGCCAGAAGATCACCCTGGAAAGCGCGCATGCCATCGGGGAGTGCAAAAGCGCCGGCGCGCAGGCCGAGCTTGCCACCGCCCAACTCATAGCCCTTATAGATAGCCGCCAAACCCAGAATGGTGGCGTCATCATCCCAGAATAGTTCATTCTGCTTCCAGAAGGGGAACCCGTTACGGCCGATCCAACCCGTCGTCTTGCCGAACTTGGACTTGATAAAGGCCTTATCCACCAGCGCGTCCTGGCGGCCAACGCCGTTGGTGCTGAAATCAACCAGCGTCACATGGGGGGACTGTTGGTTGCGCGTGGAGCCGGTGCGCACCCGGAAGGAAAGCATGGTGTCCTTGCTGTAATTAATCTTGAGGCCAGCACGGGCGCGGATGCGGAAACGCTGGCGATCATCGCGGTTAGTGCCGTTGGAGCGCTTGGACTGCCAGTCGCTTTCATAACGCAGGCGGAGATCGCCGAAAGCCTTGAAAATGCCCCCCTCGTCCAGTGAGATGTCGGCCCGCGCCACCCCCGGAGAACCCACAATCACCGCCGCGGAGAAAACGGCCGCCATGAAGGCGAAGCGACGAGACGACGCGGCGGCAAAATCAAGTTTAAAAAATTGGTTCGTCATAACGGGACCTCTCCTCAAAAAATATCCCCTAGTAAAGCAAGGTTTCTCTATAATGCTATGATATTCAAAGAAAAATATCCATTCGTAAAGACATATTAACAACACTTTCTACGCCCAATTAACCCAAAATCTAGTGTGCAGCCATGAGAGGAATACATTATATAGTAGCTTATACAAACCGTCTCATTTTTCCCCATAATAGATGTAATAATACATCACTAGGGGGGCGGCGGCGTAATTAACGCGGCAAGGAAATACGTTGCGCGGCGGAGTGGATAGCCTCCTCAGAGAGATGCGCGCCAGCCGCCATCGACGTTTTCTCGAGATAATTTCCAACCTCAACCACTGTCTCTTGTGCAACGTTCAGGCACGCGGCCACCGAAGGGCCAGAGAAATAGTTGCCCGTGGCGTAGAGTCCTGGCAACCGCTGGCTCAAGCACCGCAACTCGTTGACGAGCCCCCGATGGCCGGGCCGGTATTGGGGAAGACCCACCGGCCAATGGCGCACCCGCGCCACTACGGGATCACCACGGGCCCCGATTAGGTCGCGGAATTCTTCACGCGCAAGAGCAACAAGATCAGCTGCCGGCAGGCGAGCAAGGTCGGGCGCTCTGACGCCACCGAAATATCCTGCCACGGCCAGGTGGCCTTCGGGCGCCCGTGCGTCAAACATGGTTGAGCAGAACTGGGCGCCGAGCAGATTCCGGTTTTCACTTTCCGGCGTAAGGAAACCGAGACCATCAAGGGGATGGCTCACGGCCCCGCGCGCATAGCCAAGAAATACCACGGCCATAGGCGGAGCTTGAATCGCTCCCGCCGCCGCCGCCGCATCCATATCCGCACTTTCAAGTAGCCGCGACGCCACGTGGGGCTGCGTCGCCACGACCACGGCGCGGGCGTCGAGCATACCGGCATTACCCATATCCACCCGGAATCCACCCCTGCGTGGAATAATCTGGCGAACCGTAATTCCCGTCGTCACCTCCTGGTTCAGATAACTGGTAAGAATGCCGGGAAGCGTCGCCATACCGTTTCTCCAGGAGAAGAGCCGCTTGCCCGGCATTTTCCGGCCTCGCCGGCGACCACGCAGAATCCCCAAGGTAACGGAACCATGTTTCCTCTCCAGTTCGACAAGCTTGGGGAACACCGCCGAGACGGAAAGCTCTGACGCCCGGCCGCCATATATTCCGGCAACCAAGGGGTCGATGATGCGTTCGGCCGTCTCGCGTCCGAAACGGCGGGTACAAAACGCCATCACCGTTTCGTCGTTATGATCACCGCCATGATCTCCACGGGAGGAAACGGCGATCTCCGCCAACAAACGCAATCGCGCCTGTGGGGAAAGATATCCCGAGAGCAGAAACCCGAGAGGGCCGGTAGAAATTCCCTCAAGACGCCCCCGCGCCACCAGATAACGCTGTTGCACGCCATCACCAAGGTCACATCTTTCATGATCAATCCCGAGTTCGCGGGAGAGGCCAACCGCAGCGGTGGAATCGGCGTTCATGGTACTCGGCCCGTGTTCCATGAGAAATCCACCGAAGCGTTCCGAAACCGCATTGCCGCCGGCGCTCTTCTGGCGTTCGAGCACGGCGACATGAAACCCCTTGCGCTTAAGGCCATAGGCGGTGGCCAGGCCCGAAACCCCACCACCGATGATGGCGACGTCCACAATCATCGCCGGGATATCCCGTGACTCATTGCTGTTCCCTTCCCTGTCTCACCGCGCCGATAAAATAAAGGAGCGCGCCACCGGCTATCAGAAACACGTAAAAAGCATCCAGCGCGAGGCCACCACGCCAGGACAGCATGCTGTCGAGTACGCCGAGAAAAATCAGGACGACTCCAAAGAGTTTAGGTATGGCGCCCTTCCTGGTTTCTTCGCAATCAGCCATGACGTCCTCCCTCAGACTCCCTTGTATCCGCCACGTTTAGCGGCGGCCCGCCCCCACCACAGAAGCGCGGCGCCAAGCACAAGAGCGACGGCGATGGCAGCGATGAGCGGCTTGGAACCGGCATCGGGTTTAAGCAACAACCAGTACCATGTGGTCATGGTGTGCTGGGAGCCTTTTTCGCCATTACTGCCATCCCAGGCGGCGAAGGCGATGGGAATGAAGCGCCCTTCCTCGAACTGAATATCGGTCCCGGGATCCCCGGCCCTGAGCGGACGCCGCATGATCACGCGCCAAGTGCCATCGGTGAACATACCCTTACCCCGAAGGTTTACCGACGCCGCATCCCGTTCCGATACGTCCTCAAATCCCTTGGCGTTATAAAGGCGAAACCCCTGAGACTCTTCCGCCGTTCCGCTCTTCCATTGCCACAGGCTCACCGGGTTGGCGGTATCTCCCATACCGAAATAGGGCTTCTCCATGCCCTTGGGGATAACCACGGGGAGCTGGATAGCGACGGCGTCCTCAGCCATGCCCTCGTCTGCGATCTTCTCGGCCTTGTCATCGCCAGGAATGCTGTTTGTCCTGTCATCCCATTCAAGAAGAAAGGCAATCTCGTCGGCGTTATAGAGCGCCCTGACCGTGATGGTGTCGTTGGAAGGCGTGAAGAACCGTTCCTTGCCGATGATCTGGGGCACCAGGAAAAACGTGGCCGGCGCCGCCTCCCGCCAGATCGGATCATCGGGAGCATCGGGCAAGGGGCTATCCATCTTGCCCGCCTTGACCACCGTGTTCTCTGGACGGACCACCTCCTCCCCCTTGACCAGCGAAGCCACATAATTGGCCACATGCCAGCGTTCCTCCACCGAAAGCTTCTTCTTGCTCTTGGGATCGGCGAAAGAAGGCATCTGGGTGCCGGGGATACCCACCGAGACGCGGGCAAAAATATCCTTGGGATCGTTGCTGGCGCGGAAGGTCCAGAACTTGCTCAGGTTACGCGGCCAGGTACGGTTG
This sequence comes from uncultured Rhodospirillaceae bacterium, assembly GCA_964482135.1. Taxonomy (GTDB): domain Bacteria; phylum Pseudomonadota; class Alphaproteobacteria; order UBA11136; family UBA11136; genus UBA11136. The sequence goes on along the minus strand of CAYZWF010000021.1, from coordinate 27,052 downwards.
CCGTCATCATCCTTGAGTTTCTTGACGGCATCGCCCCTGCCCTGCTGGCCGTGGCATTCCGAGCATCTGTCGTCTTCATGGAAAAGTTTTTCCCCGGCGGCGATGCTCTCCGCCGAGGATGCCACCTGCTCGCCGTACTCCAGCTGGACGCTGGGTGCCTCTTCTTCCAACCCGGCGAAGGTTTTGATGTAGGCGATCACATCCCACATCTCCTGTTCCGAGAGGATATCGCCCCATCCGGGCATGGCGGTTCCGGGCATGCCGTCGCGGACCATGCGCAACAGGTCTTCGTCATTGGGAACCATATCGTCGAAAGCGGTGGTCTTGATTTTATACTGGCCGGCGCTGAAATCCCGGGGTGGCGGGTTCAGGAGCTCGGCGGCGGGGCCGTCGCCCTCTCCCTCCTCGCCGTGACACCCCATGCAGCGCTTCTCATAAACCTCGGCGCCACGATCAATGTCACCGGGCTTGGCGGCGGCCGGAGGAGCGGCAAGTATCGCGGCGAGAAAGAGCGGCAGGGCCGCGCGGAGAAAATATCGCAGCGCCATCATTCGTGCTCCCACGAGCGCGGACGGTGGCCCGTATAGTCATAAAGAAAGAGAACCACTTTCCAGATTTCGTCTTCCTTGAGGAAGTTCTGCCAAACCGGCATGGATGAGATCCACGGCGCCGCCTCCTTGGGCAGGCCGGGCCCACCCGTGGCGATACGCCAGAATAGATAGGATTCCTGGAGCTGGGCGATGGTGCCTATATCCTGGAAATTCAGGGGCGTCGGGTTGAGACCCGCCGCGTAGGGGCCTTTGCCGTCCAGCTTGTCGCCATGACAGTACTGACAGTTGCGGATGTAAACTTCCGCGCCTTCGGCCACCAGTCCCCTGAACTGCTCAGGGTCTTCCTTTTCGATCTTGCGGTATGGATTTTCCAGCTGCAACAGGTTGACTCGCTTGCCGAAAATCTTGGCCGTGGTCGGCGGCGCCGGATGAATGGAGCGCAGTTCCACGGGGGCCTCCAGACTCGGCTTCATCTGGGCATATGTGAAGACACCGGCTACCAGCGGAACCACGACGAAAACCACATTACGCAGCGGCCTTTTGGCGGGATCCTCCACCAGCGCCTTGATCGGCGCCACCAGTTCCCGCGTAATCTCCTCGTCACAGGTGAAGGTCATGAAGACACCGGCGGCGACGAAGAACATATACATAGTGAGAAGGCTCGACGGAATGACCTGGCCCAGAATGATGTCGAAAACGACAATGAATCCGGCGCAAACCCCGGCCATAACCAGAACCGCCTGAAGTAATCTTGGAATTCTCATCACCAGCCCCCGCTCACTTCAGCCCGGAGAGATAATCGACGAGGGTTTCCACCTCGACGGCATACATCTGTTCGCCCATCTCGGGGGGCATCGTGTCCAGCTCGAATCCTTCGGCGACCTCGGCGTTGGGATCAATGAGAGCGCGGCGCAGATAGTCACGATCGCGGGCAGCGCCGATCTTGCTGAGGTCGGGGCCTATATCTCCACCCTCGCCGGAGATGATATGGCAAGCTTCGCAGGCGAACTGTTCCATCAAAGCTTGCGGGTCGGCAATGGCGGCCCGTTGTTCGGCCTCCTCCTCGTCCTCCTTTTCCGCAGTTTCCATATCGGTAGGGATTTCCACGGTAATTTCGGCGCCGCCGGTTTCCTGAAGATAGGCCACCACCGCCGCGATCTCGGCCCCGGAGAGACCGACGCTTCCCTTCGAGACATCGGGCATGGGACTTTCGGCGTCGTTGGTGCCTTTCTTGCCAAATCCGGCGACCACGAATGCCGACGGCTTTATCATGGATTCGATGATGTATTCCTCGGCGTTCGTGGCTTCGCCCTGATAGCGTTCATCGGCCAGACGCTCCGCCGCGACTCCGACCGCCACGTCAAGCATGGGCGCGCGGCCCAGATTATTGTGACACAGCGTACAGGTTCCCCTGCCGCTGAAAATCCTTTCTCCAAGGGCAACGAACTGCTCCATGGTCATGGAGCCGAGATCGAGCTTTTCTTCCTGAGGTGGCGGCGCCGGCTCGATCTGGGGAATGCCGAAATTAGAGAATCCGGCGAAGAAACCGATAGTCAGAAGCGAGAACAGAATGACCACAAAGAACTGACGCATGACCGCCTACTCCTTCCAGTATCCGGAAGGGAGCGCCTTGGTGGTGCTGATCTGGCTCAGCCAGAAGACGAAGATCACCATGGCCATGAACAGGATCGCCGCCACCGAGACCACATTCGCGGCATAGCCCAGGGTCGGCGTGATGGCGTCCACGGAATTGTCCCGCACCACATCCACCACATGCCAGTGCTGGCGAATGCCGGAACGGATATAGCCCATCAGCCCCATGAGCCAGGTAAAGGAGACCGCGAGAAGGAAAAGGGCATATTGGGCGCGGCCCGGAATACGGCCCCAGTGGAGGGGAGCCACTTCCTTGGAACCCCTGTACATGAAGGAATCGATAACCGTGCTGACGACGATGATGAGCAGCGTGGTCAGAACCTGCGGGATGGAGGCCGCCACCTTGTAAACGGTATTGGTGAAATATCCGTGATAGATGCCGAGGAACATGATGTTGACGATGCCGGAGCTGAAAAGCGCCACCTGCACGGCATTGCCTATCTTGACCCAGGGCACCGTGGCGATCTTGTTGGCGCGCCGGTAGATCAGAAAACTTATGGCCGTGAACAGGATCATTATATTCACCGCCGTATTCTTGGCCGGCATGATCCCGAGCGGACCCAGATATTTATGATGCGGTCCGCCCAGCGCCTTTAGTTCCTCATTCGTCAGCACCAGGGTATGGGGGGTAAACCAGACCAGGAAGGCGCCCACGAGAACGATGGCGATGTACTTTATATATTTGAAATAGCGCTTGGCGCCGTCGCTGCGCCCCATTCCGCACCACAGGTAATAATTGGCCGACAGGAACAACGTGCCGATGAGCACCGCCTGGATGATGAACAGCCAGGCGAAGATACCGCCCATCAGGGTGATTCCCATTTGCTGGCTGTAGGCGTAGATTTCCGCCGCCAGGTAATAACCGGCGAAAGGCAAAGGCAGCAGCGCCGAAATGGCGATGAAATTGGCGTTGTACCCCATCCAGTCATAATGAGCCCGTTCCTCGGCCTTCGCAGAGGTCAGGAACTTGAAGGCCGCATAGGCGCCGACGATGGAGCCGCCATAAGCGATGTTGGCGATAAAGCGGTGGATATTGATGGGGTTCCACAGGAAATTGTGAATAGCCGCCCAGCTATCGCCGCCGAACACGCCGGCCCCATCAATGCCGGCGGGGCTCATCATGAAGGTCAACCAGGCATTGGCGAGAAGCATCAGGACCGTGCCGACGGCGTTCAGCATCAGGCCCAGCGTAAGATGCACCCATTTCCTGAACCCGCCCTGAAGCCAGTGCCAACCGTAATAGTAGATATAAAGGGTGGCGCTCTCGAGAAAGAAGAGAAGCGCGTAATAGAACATGCTCTCGCTGAAAATGGCGGCGAGATAATCGAAAAGACCCGGATAAAAAAGGATCAGGGAGAACAGCAGGAGTCCGCCCAGAACGGCGGTCAGCGAATAGGCCGTGATGCTGACCTTGATGAATTCATAGGCCATGTCGTCATAGCGCTTGTCGCGGGTGCGCATGCCGATGGCCTCGATGATGAAGACGAAAATCGGCACCGCCAACACGAAGGCGGCAAACCACAGATGCAGCTGGGCCGCGATCCACACCACCACGCGGCTGTTGACGCCGGCGATTTGGGGATAATCGGCGGCCCCCAGTTGCGGCGCCGCAAGAGCCACGGCAGTGCCGTCCTCCACAACAGCGGCACCGTCCGCAACGGCAACCGCCGCCGGTTCTCCGGCCAGGACCGGCGCCGCCCCCAAACCCGGGAAATCGAGCATCAGCACGGCCAAGGCGAGGATCAGGAACAGTCCTCCCGGCAGCATGTAACGGCGTGGGCTCATTTTTCCCCTCTTATAAAAAGACGGCGGTCACTGCTCAAAGATCAGACTCAGTCCCTGCATGTTCATCACAGCCACATCGAGCAGCAGGAAAGCGCCACCGCAAACGAGAAAGGCGACGACGAAAGGCGCCAGATAACTTTTTATTTCCATTCTTCCTTCCCTCTTTTCCTTATCCCGGCCCGCACTTACAGAAACCACCAGAAAAAGACGGCTATGGCGGCAAAAACCGTGGCGAACAGAGCCGGCCCAGCCCATGCGAATTTCTCCTCGCCGTTATCTTTGTCAGGCACGGCCATGTCTCCCACGATTCACATTTTCCGGCGGCGGCGCGATGGACAAGGGAGAGGCGATGGAATAGGCTCCCCGGATCATGGCCTCCCGGAAAAAAATCGCCGATACTGTCATCTTCATCGGCATGGGCGTTAACGCCGTTGTCATTGCGCTAATCCTTATTTTCTTCGTCTTTTGACCACGGCCGGGCGCGCCTGAAGGCCCCGCCTTGCCGCCGTCAGCCCTGCTTTCCCTTACATTTGCAGATCGCGCGCAGATGCTTGACCAAGCCGTCAACATCCTCTTCGCTCAGAGTCTTGCCCCAGGGCGGCATCATCGGTGATTTGCTTACCGAAGGACCGCCATCCAGCACCACGTTCTTGATGTCGGCATCGCTGAGCTTGTTCATCTCTTCGGCGCTGGCGAAGTTTCGTGGCGAGACCGGGAAATCCTTGGAGACGTTGGGGCCGTCTCCCTTTCCCGTCAGGCCGTGGCACTGGGCGCAATAGAACTTGTAAACCTGCTCGGTATCCGCCGCCGAGGCGGGGGTTCCACCGGCAAGGGAGAGAACGAACAGGGTGATGGCTAATAATGCTGATCTTTGCATTGTTATTCTCCCTTCCTTACTTCTTTGATTTCTTCGGCTTGAAGCTGGCCACATAGGCGGCGACATTCTTCATGTCTTTGTCGCTCAGGACACCGACAAAAACGGGCATCATTTTCACCGGCTTGAACACCTCGGGCTTTTGCAGATAGGCCAGAATCCAGTCAGGATTGAGCCGTTTTCCGGCATCGACCAAAGAGGGCCCGGAACGCCCGCCCTTGAACTTCTTGCCCGGGAACTGGTGGCAACCGCTGCACGGCATCTTCTTGGTGAAGATCAAGCGCCCCTTGGGGTTCTTCTTGGGTTTGACGGACCCGGCCTTGACCACGTCCGAGGTCAGGCCCATGAGAAAATCGGTGACCGCCGCCGCGTCATCGCCGGACATTTTAGGATGGTCGCCGGGATTGTCCTCGGTCAGCGAGTTGAACTTCAGAGGCCGGATCGGCTTGGGATCGGCGAGCCATTTAGCCAGCCACTCCTTTTGGAATTTGCTGCCGGCATACCATAGCTCCGGCCCCTTCTTGGCCATTTGGTCGGCGATGGTCTTTTCCCGCGCCGGACCTTCCGTGTAATGGCAACCGCCGCATTTATTGGCGGCGAACGCCTCTTTTCCGGCCGCGGCGTCGGCAAGCCCGGGTGAGCTTGCGGTGGCGAGAAAAGCGGCCGCCAGGGCAATAGTCAGTAAGAATCTCATATCATGTTCTCCTTCACTCCGGGGCATTCCGGGGGCATCGGCGGTGAGGGGATGCAAACCATCACGCGCTCTTTTCTCCTGCTTCCTCTTCCCGTTCCACTTTACGCACAAGCCATATCCCCAGTGCACCGGTGATCAAAATCGCCAGTACCGTGAGGACATAAACGCTGATTGGCGTTGGTGCTTCCAAAAACACATAGTGCCAAGTTGAAAGGCTCATAATCAGTCCGTGCTCGCCATTGGACCCATCCCAAGCGTTCGCGGTAAAGGGCGTGAATACACCCTTTTTAAATTGGACGTCGTTCTTGTCGTCGGTGGTCAGGGGGCGTTTCATGACCACGCTCCAGCGTCCCTGATCCCATTTGGCCTCGGCTGATATTTGTTGCCCATCCTCGGCCTGGACCTTGATCGGCTGTTTCCAGCTGCGGGAATTACCTTCCTCCACGGACGGTTCGCCGGCGGCGTCAAGGTCAGCCTTCCACACCCAAAGATGCACCGGGTTCGATGTATCCCCACGATAAAAATGAGGCTTCTTCGTGCCCGTGGGCGGCTTCACCGGAAACTGAAGGGCGACCGAATCCCGGAAGACTTCAAGCTTTCTCGGGATCATGCCTTCACCCTCCACGTAGGAATTGAAGGCGCCGACCTTGTTAATTTCATTGGGGTCGAATTCCTGTTCCGGGTCATGGGTAACATCCATGAAGGGATCGTCCCAGGTGATACGGAAGGCGATGTCGCTCTCGTTAAAGGCGGCCTGAACGGTAACCATCTCGATGCTTGGATTCTGCCAGCGCGGGGCCGCCACCACCTGTCCCGCCAGCCGCATATCCATGGGCGCCGCCTGATCCCACAGCGGATCATCCGGGTCCGCCGGCAGTTCGCCTTCAACGGCATGCGCCTTCAAAACCTGGTGGGTGGTCAGATCGTGTTGCAGGGATTTGATGAAATTAGCCAACTGCCAGCGTTTCTCGTCGTCGAGGGCGCGGGCGAAGGACGGCATCGGCGTTCCGTTGACGCCAGTGGAGAAACGCATATAGATATCCTTCACGTCGGAGCCGCCCTTGATCTTCCAGGGATGGGTGACGTTACGGATGCGGATCGGGAATCCCCAGTCATCCTTGCGGTCGAAGGATTTCTGGCCGTCACCACGGCCAAGCTTGCCATGACACTCCCAGCATTTGGCCTTAAGAAAGACCTCTTTTCCCTGGGCCACCAGTTCCGGGCTGTAGGGGGGCAGGTCAGCCGGCAGCGTCACCACCTTGCCATTCTCTATTGGGTCCAAGTCCGGATCTTCGAACTCGGGAGCGAAGGTCTTGATATAGGCGATCACGGCCCAGCGTTCGTCCTCGTTCAACCCGTTCTTGATCAGGTCGTTATCGAAAGCCTGCATGCCGGTTCCCGACAAGCCGCGGCTAACGGTACGAAACAGATCGTCGTCGGTGGGCAGTTCCCCGCTCTGTGTGGTACGGAATTTAAAGGTGCCGAGGGTGAAATCCCGGGGCCGGGGATCGAGGAATTTCGCCGCCGGTCCTTCGCCATCGCCCAACAGGCCGTGACAGAAACTGCAGCGCTCGAAATAAACCTCCCGCCCCTTTTCCATGAACTCCGGCGTCACTTCGGGCATGGGGCCATTTGGCTTGTCGGCGGCCAGGGCGCCGCCAGTGCCAATCAGGCCCCAGGCCATCGCCACCGTGGTGACAACCGTCGCAACAATCGTCATCCGCCTGCCCACGGATTTCCCCGGCGCCGTATTAGCTACATTCATCATCAATGGCTCTCCGGGATACGTGGCGTTTTCTGGGCAATGTCATATTCGCCGAGAATGATTTTCCAGCGTTCTTCTTCGCTGAGATTCAGTTTCCATTCGGGCATGGCCGAATCCCAGGGCGTGGCCTCCACCGGAAGACCGGGGCCGCCATTCGTCACCCGCCAGAAGGTATAGCCCTCGACAATGGTTTCGATGGTGCCGTTATCGGTGAAGTTGATGGGACGGAGCTTGAATCCGTCGGCCATGGGGCCGTCCCCGGCGGCGCTGTCACCGTGACAGGGCCGGCAGTTCATGGCGTAAAGGGCGCGCCCCTCGAACAGATTCTTCTCCAGCAACGCCGCCTTGGCTGTTTCCTTGTCCACGGAGCCCGAACCCAGCTCGGCCAGGAATTTCTTGACCGGCGCTGTGGGGAAGAACTCCAGCATGTGCTCGGCGCCGGTTTCATCCGCCCATCTTTCAACATCTTCCGCCACTTGGGGGATCAGCACGATTTCATTGGCCTCGGCCTGGGCGATGAAGGCCTCAACCGCGGCGTCATCCGGATCGGCGGCGGAATTCTTGATATCTTCGGAACTCTTGGGAAAATTCGATGATGGATGCTGAATACGCAGGGATACTGGCACCTCGACCTTGGGCGCGGCGATTCCATAGGCCTGCCATCCCGCCAACAGCGGCACCGCGATTAGGACACATAGGCGCGGGGTCTTGCCATAGCCGCCGCGCAGAAACTTTTTCACGGGGGTCAGGAAGCTGTCGAGACCCTCATCGGAAAAGGTGACCAGCAGAAACAGCGCGATCGCCGTCAACGTCATATAGATGAACACCAGTGTGCCTGGCACCGGCAACGGGAACGGCAGCGTGGTGACCTGCCGCGAAAGCACCGGGATACCCCATGTCACCAGCAGGTAAACCACCACCAGGGTCACAACCACCGACCAGAAGGCGCCTAATTTGAAATTTTTCATATGCGGTTCCCCCTGTTCCCTACTGGCTGCTCTTCTGCATCATCAGGAAGGACAGGATGTCCTGATAATCCTTGACCGTCATGGCCTCGGACAGATCATCCGGCATCACGCTCTTGGTGGCGTCGGCGGTGATCTCCTTGATGTTGGCCTTGGCGATGGTCACCACGTCTCCGGTGGCCTTGGTAATGTCGATCTCTTCGGCTTCGTCGCGGGTCTTGAGGCCGATGGTCTGGCGGCCCTCCTTGTCGATGACCACATAGGTCTCGAAGCCTTCGGTGATTTTCTTGGTCGGCTGGAGGATCTCCTGGGAGATGAATTTCAGCCCCTTGGCGCTGATCCCCGTGAGATCGGGACCGATTTCTCCGCCCTCCTCATTGAGAAGATGACATTCGGAGCAATTGTCATCATAGACCTCGGCGCCCTTCTCGGGGTCGCCGCCACCGGCGGCGGCGGCGGCGTTGATTTTGGCGTAGAATTTCTTGGTGATCTCGCTGGGGTTGGTGTCGATGGCCTCCATGTCCAGGTCTCCGCCCAGGGACATGAGATAAGAAGTCACCGCCTTGATTTCTTTCAGGCTCAGGGAAATCGGCGGTGCGTAGACCACGGCCATCTCGTTCTTATAGCCTTCCACCAGATAAGCGCCGGGGCTAGCGAGGCTCTCCACTATGTAATCAACAGCGGTGAACTCCTGTCCCGTCTTTTCGGAGCGTTGCTTGGCCCGTTCCACCGCCCGCGAACCCATGGGCAGGGGGAATTTCTCACCGAACTGGCCGTGATTGGGGCCGCGCACGGCACTGCCCTGGCCGCCGACGCTGTGACAGGTGAAACAGCGGCCCTTGTTCCAATAAATGTTTTCGCCGCCCTCGGGCGTGACTTCGACAACGGCGCTTGTCTTCCTGCCGCCGCCGCTGAGTTCGGTCACCGAATAGCCGATCCACAGGTAAATACCCAGCACCACCAGCAAAAACACAAACACCCTGCCTATGGTATTCGTCATTGGGCCACCATCCCGTTCCGGACTTTTGTCCCCGCAACCGTGATTGCGGCCATGTCATCTCCGCCCATCATGTTTCCTTGTCCTTTTTCTTGGTGGCGATCCCACCAAGCCAGAACATAAAGGCGCAGCTGATCATGAACAGAAGCACGGCACCGCCCACTTGTTGGGTCATGACGAAATTGCTGGGCGTATAAGCCCATTCGGAGGTATCCCGCATGATGCCGAAAATGTGCCAGTCGCCCCGCAGGCCGGAACGGATAAAGCCCATCAGACCCATGTTCATGGTGATGATGAAAGTCAGAAGCAACAGCGCGTACTGACTGCGCACCGTCATCTTGCCCCACTGCAGATCGCCGATCTTCTTGGCTCCCTTGAACAGGAAGGCGTCGATAACGGAGACCAGTATCAGACAGCTGATGAGTTGCAGGAACTGGGCGACCGCCACGTTACGCAGCGCCGGAGAGGCCTTCTCCATGACCACGAAGCCATAGACGCCCAGCACGATGGCCACGTTGAAGGCCGTCACCGCGAGATAGATGCCTTGGCCCAGCTTACCCCTGTCGGTCAGCGCCAGGAAAATAGCCACGACACCGGCCGCCGCCTCGAATAACAGAACATAGCCGATCATTCTCAGGTACTGGGCGCGGTCCGCCGACAGATCCAGTTCTCCGGGGTCCATGGTCAACATGGTCATCGCGTATTGAAGAACAATGGCAATGGCGACCAAGCCGACGCCAATGATGGTGACCCGCGCCGTCTGTCCCTGGGCGCGGATGGAAACGGCGTCCACCTTGTTCCCCCGCCGATATAAAAGGAAGCTGAAGAAGGTGGACAGGATAATCAGATTGACCACCGCGTTCTTGGCCGGCATCAGACCCATGAATTTGAGCGTCGGATGGTACTGGCTGCCGCCCATTTCACCAACCTCCTGGGCGCTGAGCGGAAGATTATGAGGCGTCAGCCAGATGGCGAAGGAAAGGATCAACGTAAACAGAATAAACTTGATGAACTTGTAATAGCGCTCGGCGCCCGGGATACGGGTCATGCCACTCCATAAATAATAGTTGGAGATAATGAACAGCGATCCCACCAGCATCGCCTGGATAATAAAGGTCCAGGAGAAATCACCGCCCATCATGTTGTTGCCCATGACGGCGCTGGTGGAATACACCTCGCGGCCCAGGTAATAGCCGGCGAAGGGCAGCGGGATGAGCGCGGCGATGGCGACGAAGTTGGAGATATAGCCCATCCAGTCGTAATGAGCTTTATCCTCGGCGGTGCGGGCGCTGATGAACTTGACCGCCGCATACGCCCCGGCCACCAGCCCGCCGAAGGCCAGATTGCCGAGCATGCGGTGAATCGCTATGGGGGTCGCCAGCACGTTCTCGAAGACATGCCAGACGGTTCCCGTCATCACGCCCTCGGCATCGACGCCGGCCGGGCTCATCATGAATCCAGCCCAGCTGTTGGCAAGCTGCATTATCGCCGTGCCAACCACGTTGAGCATAATGCCGATGAAAATATGAGAAGACTTTAGGTCACGGATCATCAACAGCCCGATTCCGGTGGGCAGGATATAGAGCAGAACCATGAAGGAGCGGGTATCGACCCGCATCTCGGGACCGATCCCGCCGAAAGAAAAGACCACGCCGAAAAGAATGATCGCCGCACCCAGGGCCTTGAAAATCAGCTGCGCTCTCCGGGACAAGGGCTTGTCACTTTTGAGCCAGTCCCAGCCGTAATAATAGAGATAAAGAGCGAAGGTCTCGCCGAAGAACAGGAGGGCGTAAAGGAACATGACGTCCTTGAAGAGGCCCGCCATATAGCCCATGAAGGTGGGATAGAGGATGAACAGCGCGAAGGCCAACAAACCGCCGAAAGCCGCCGTCACCGCATAGGCGATGCTCAACAGGCTGGTGAATTCATGGGCCAGCTTGTCGAATTTTGGATCCTTGTTACGCCACCCGACGATCTCGATAATGACCGCGAATAACGGTACGCCCAGCACGAAGGCACCGAAGAACAGGTGCATTTGCGCCAAGAACCAGACCAGACGCCGGGTATCGAGACCGGCCACCTGGCGATAAACGTTCTCTTCAAGCGCAAAGGCATTGCCCGCCGCCATAACCAACATGAAAAAGGCCATGCACACCAGCAGGCCGGGCGCCGTTATCCGTTTCATCATGGGTGTCATTGTCATTCCTGGACGCCTTTACCAATCATTACGGCCTGTTTTTTCCACTGAACTGGGAGTTCCACGGTATTCATTCCTCCACCCCCAGCGTCTTGACGTAAGTGAGAACCGCCACGATCTCCTCTAGGCTTAGCTCCTCCGCCCATGGCGGCATGATGTCGCCCTTGCCGTTGGTGATGGATTCCATCAGCTCGGTATCCACCTTTTCGAGGGCTTCCCCTTTCGAGAAACTGGGCGCCTCCTCCATGACCTTGACGCCGTCAAAGCCGTGACAAGGGGTACAGAGTTCGCTGTAGACCTCCTTACCTTTTGCGAGGACTTCAGTATCGTCAGCCATGGTGTATTCCGCCGTCCACGGCACCACCGCGATGGCAAGGGCCACGGCAGATTTCCTAATGCCGAACGTCTTCATGGCCTTCTTCCTGACCATTCTGGCCGCTTGTCGAAGCGTGGTGCGCAAACATCTCCGCCAGCGCATCAATGCAGACCCAGTGAAACTCCTCGCGCTCCTCGTCATCCAACACCTCAAAAAGCGCAATTGCGCCGGAGGCGTCACCGATCCTTCCCAGGGCCGCGCCGGCTTCCTTTCTCAAATTGCCGCCAAACCGGAACATGGTCTGGATGATCTTTTCCCTGAGGTCGCGGCACGCCATGCCCCCGGTCACGGCCTCCAGGGCCGCCCGGCACACACCGAGAACCTCGTCATCCATGGCCCGGCACAGATGGAGGATCGTTTCCTCCCCCATGGCGGCGTCCAGAACGCGGACCATCTTCTCGCGGATCACGGGATCAGGGTCGCCGAGGTGACGCGTCACAACGTCATTCATGTTGAATTCGCCGTCGAGGTTACCGAGAGCATCCAGCGCCGCCAGCCGGACCTCCAGCTGTTCGGCGTCAAGCGCCGGCAAGACGGCATCAAGCGCCTGCCCGTCGCCAATGCGGCCAAGAGAAAGAAGGGCCTCGCGGCGCAGTTCTGTCGAGCCTTCCCCGGTCAGCTTCATCAAGGCCGAGATGGCTTCGGGACCGGGATCGGCAATCCCTCCGAGCAGCCGCGCCGCGTGAATGTGAACCCTGTCCCTGCGCACTCCGCGAACGCGCGGCCTGCGGGACGCCGCCGCCATTTGCTCCTGTTGTTCCAGGCTCTCCAGCCTTTCGGCCTTATGGCCGGATTCATCGGTGCTGTTGGCGAGAATGGAGGCGAGAGTCGATGCTTCGGGATTCCCGCCGTCGGGAAGCTCGGGCAGAGTGTCTCCGGCGACTTGCCCCTCTTCTTGCCGCGCCTCTTCCCGGGACGGAATTCCTTCCCCTAGACCGTCACCGGCCGCCTCGTCTTCCGCCGGACAAAGATCGCCGAGTATGAGGGCCGTCAACATGCCCGGCGCCTCTTGGGGATCGATTTTCACAAGGGACGACAAGACCGCGAAAACAATACTCTCGTTTTCGTCGAAGAGATGGGCGCGAAGAATGTCCTCCGGCGTTGGCGCCGCCGGCGTTTCATCGGCGGCATCCTCTTCGCTATCATCCTGTGCCTCCGCATTCTTATCCGGCCCGGCGCCGATGCTAAGAAGCGTACCCAGCGTCAGGGTGGCCTGTGTGCGAAGGGCGAAATTAGCCTTACTGTTAGCGAGAACGGCGGCGATTTTTTCCTCTGCGCCCGCTTGGTCCACGCCCGCCTGGCCCACGTTTTCGATAGCCCGGATGATCTCGTAAAGAAGGGCTTCATCGGGGATGTCTTCATCCACGGTGGCGTCCAGCAACCGGGAAAGGACCGGGAAGGACGCCACATCGCCTATTTCTCCCAGAACCCGGATAATTCCTTGTTTTGACGAGAGTTCCGGATGTTCCAGAAGCTCATGCAGCCTTTCGACCATATGGCCGCCCCGCATCCCACCCAGAATCACCGCCACGTCCTCGCGTACTCTGGTGTCGGGATCATTGAGCAGAAGAGTCAAGGGCACGGACACACTGGGGTCGTTGATCCGGCCCAATACCTCCGCGACCGCAGAGCGAACCTGCGCTTCCTTATCAAGAAGGGCCTCGAGGAGAGCCTCCACGACATCGGGTGGCGCCTTACCGTTTTCGGCGGCCAGTTCCGGCAAATTGCCAAGAGCCCAAGCGGCCTGACGCCGTGTTAAAGCATTGCCTTTCGCGAGGCGGTTGAGAAGAAATTCCCTGGCCTTGTCGCTGTCCAGTTTGGCGAGAACGCGGCAGCCGCTTTCCTGGAGGTCTTCGTAATCGTCACTTTGAAGAAATTCGATAATCGCCGGCGTTGCCCGCCGGTCACCTATCTCACCAAGCGCGTCCAGGGCTTGGCTTTGAACTTCCCAACAAGGGCTGTACGCCATGTCATCGGTATCGAGATCAAGCTGCGGATAGCCGTCTTCCTTGAGGCAGTCTATCAGCGGCTCCACCGTCTCCCCGGAAGCAATCCGGGAAAGAGCCATCACCGCCTGAATTCGAACCTCCCCCTCGGGATCACCGGTCAGGGAGGCGAGCAGTGACTGCGCCGCCTCCCCCACTCGCAAATGGCCAAGGGCCGCCACCGCATCCACTCTGACATCCACATCGGGATCGGAAAGGAGGTCCACAAGCCACTTTTTCGAGACTCCGTCACACGACTTCATGCGTTCCAGAGCCCGAACCGCACAGCATTTTAAAAGTGCGTCATCGCTTCCAAATACCCTATGGATGGTTCCGAGGAATCTCTCCCGGCAGTTTTCGCTATCTATTTCTATTGACGTCATTTTCAACTGTCTTTTTTCATCTCAGAAAACTTTTCCGTCTGGGAGAGATTCCTCGTCTTTTTCGGCTCCTTTTCTTTAAGTGATGTCTCTCCGCTTGAGACTCATTTGCGCAAAGTCATGTTTGAACGGAGATTCACCGATCTTCTTCACCTTCCCCGAACCAACCTTGAAGCGATAGTTCATGGAAACCGGATCCGGCACCATGGGCGTGACGCTGTTGGTGGGCGAACGGGTATCCAGGAAGTTGGTGAAAAGCACACCCTTCTTGATCGCCGGCGTCACAATCGCCACCGCCGTGAACTGACCCGAGGCAAGCTTGATATGGCCGCGCTTCATAAGCCCGGAGAACCACATATCGTCGCCCTTCACACCAAGGTTGAAATCCTTCTGGATGGGAACCCGGTGGGATTCGATGGAGACAAGGTCTCCGGACTCAATCCCACGCGATTTGGCGTCATCGGGATGGATTTCCGCGAAGTTCATGGGCCAGCGCTGCTGGATATACGGGCGCCTCTCGGTATCGTCGAAGCCCGATTGCCAGATTTCATTGATGCGGCCCAGGGAAATCCAGAGCTCATCCTTCTTGGGTTTCATGAACTCATAGAAATCGGACCACAAGCTCCAAGGCGACTTCATAAGATTAATCTTCCCCGTATGGGTGCTGAAGGCCGTGATACGCTTGTTGATCACGGTTGTATCCTCCGGCCCGGTATCGGGGAGATCCTTGCGCTCGTAATTATGGAGACGCTTGGTCTCAAGGATCTTGTCGCCCTCGATAAGCAGCGGCGCCTGAAGGCCGGTGGTGCCGTACTGCCTGAGGAACTCATGGCCGGTCATTCCCTTGCGCCGGGCCATGACGCGGATGGCGTTGTAGTCTTTCCGCGACCCACGGGTAAAGCGACAGCTTTCCTCGAAGACATCGTTGGAGTCCTTCCAGTCATAGCCCTCGAAGCCCATCTTCTTGGCCCACATGGAAACGATCTTCCAGTCCGGTAACGCTTCGCCTGGCGCGTCGTAGAACTTGGAATAAAGCCGGACCCGGCGTTCCGAGTTGGCGCGGGTGAAATTATCCTCACCCCATGTGGCCGCCGGCAGAACGAT
The DNA here is from genome assembly GCA_964482135.1 of uncultured Rhodospirillaceae bacterium. GTDB lineage: Bacteria > Pseudomonadota > Alphaproteobacteria > UBA11136 > UBA11136 > UBA11136. The sequence continues at coordinate 11,726 of CAYZWF010000021.1, read as the reverse complement.
ATCGGCGTACTGGCTCCCCACAGGATTCTGCAGATAAATATCCTGATTGACGACCACCGTACCGCCGCTATCGACCCGTTTCTTCAGGGTGTCGATAATTCCCTGTTTATCCAGGGTTTGCACCTGATTGGGGTTGAGCTTGACCAGTTCCCTGAATTTGTTCTCCAGGGCCGTAGTGCCGGCCATCGCCTGAACCCAGGTGGTGCCCACCACATAGGCGAAACGCACATGGCCGTCGATGAGCCAGCGGTCGAGATCAAGGCGGTGGCGCCGCCGTCCTTGCACCTTGTACGGAGACTTGATGCCGGGATAGGGACCACCGGAAACGCCGCCACGCTGATGGCCGCCGAGGCGGGTCATGATCCGGCCCGGCTTGCCGCCACAGCCGAGAATCGCGCCCAGGGTGCCGATGGAAACGGTGTTCAGGTAGTTGTTGGACCAGTAGTTGCCTTTTTCGATGCAGATGGAGGTCTTGACCCTTTCGCCACCGGCTTTCGGCTTGGCCATCATTTCGGCCGCCTTGTAAAGCTTGGCGACATCGATGCCGGCGATTTTCGCCGCCACCTTGGGATCGGATTCCTTCTGTTCGAAGAGCCATTTCTTAAAGCCATCGAAGCCCTTGACCTGGAACTTGCCCCATGTGGTGCGCCACTGCCATGGCGTATTTCGGGTTCCCTGGCCAAAGCCGGAATCGGTTTCCCACTGGTTGTTGATCCAGCCCTTGACGAAGGCCTTATCCTCCCAGCCGTTTTCCAGGATGATCCGTTGTATGGCCATATGGACCACGGTATCGGTGCCGGGATTGAGGTCTATATGAAGACCCCCATTCTCCTCGGCGAAGGCGACACCGGCGGTGCGCCGCGGATTGACCATAATGACCTTGGTCTTGTTGCCGCGGATACCCTCGACGAACCAACTGTTCCAGAGCACGGTCTTGGTCTCGAAAGGATCGGTGCCGGACACGAGGACACAGTCGGCAATTTTGAAGTCCTCATGGGAACCGCCGAAAATGTCGTAACCCACATCGACCCATCCGGGCACCGAATTGACCAGGGACGGATGATCGTGATGAGAGATAGCGGGAGTATTGATGCTCTTCAGCGCCAATCTGGTCAGTGCATAGGTGTTCTCGAAATACTGGTAGCTGAAATACTTCAGCGCCCAGGCATGTTCCCCGTGTTTCTTGATCACATGCTTGGAAACCTCGGCGGCGATATCGAGGGCAAAATCCCACGTCACCGGCACCAGAATGTCATTGACCCGCACCAGGGGGTATTTGAGGCGGTCCTGGGTCGGTGTTTTCGGATTGTACACCTTCTGCGCAATACAACCGCCGCGAATGCTGTGCCCACCGCGCGGATTGACCACCTTGGCTTTCGGATCGGCCACCACCACGATGTTGTGGAGTTCACCGTTGTGAACGGCCTGGGTGTACTGGTTGGGTCCGACCCAGCCGCCCTGCAATGGCCGCAGGGGGAAGTTCATACCCAAGGCGTTTTGATCCTTCTTGGGTCCGCCGTTGGGACTCGTGGTCGGCCAGCGAAACACCTTGTAGCCGCAGGCCATGATGCAATAGTCGCAACAGGTGGTGAGCACCTCGGCATCTTTCGGCGGCAAAGGAGTTTTGTCTTCGGGCTGGAAAAAGGGCGTCGAATTAGCAGCACTATGAGTCATGATTATCCCCCCTATGCCTTCAGGTTGTCGTAGCGACCGTAAATAAGGCCAATCATGCCGACCGCGTAAATATCGTCCTTGTCGAGCTCGAGAAGAACTTGCGGAAGGCTTTCGGTGGCATGTCCACTGATAATCATGCCGTGCCGCGTCAGGTCGAACGTGGACTGGTGGAACGGACAGGGTCCCAAGGCCTGATCGGCGGACTTATAGATGCTGGACATGTCGCCACCCATATGAGTGCATAACGCGTTGAAGGCGATCACATCCCCGTCGGCCCCGATACCGCCTCCGGCGGGAACTCCCAATTTAACCAGAACGCTGTTGGTGTTCTTCCCGTCATCGGGATATTTGAACTTCACAGGCTTGTTCGCCTTCAGATCGCTGAGTTTGCCGATCTTCTTGCGGGGATAACGAGCCATCTCGGCGGCAAGGGCCTTGCCCTCCATTCCCGGTATGCCGGTGAGCATGATCGTGCCGCCAACCACGGCGCCGCCCTTGAGGAAAGAGCGGCGGCTGACGCAGCCGACCCCTTCCATGTTGGTTTTGTCATGTTGTTCCATGAGCTTGCCCCCTATTCCTTTCCACTCGAAGCCATATAGGTCTCGAGTCCGATTCGTTTTGCTTGCGCCTGCGTCAGGTTTTCTACGCCAGGCATGGGCTCGTAAGGCGGAATCTTCGGTGTCGCCATGACGATCTCATCGCCGCTGATCTCCTCGAGGAAGACGACCAGGGCCTCCTTCTCCTCATCGGTCAGATTCAATGGTTTGAGAATCTTGGACTTGTTACCGAATTTCTCCGTGAACGCGTTCTCGCCGCCGCCCTCGTTGTAGAAGTCGATCACCTCTTCGAGAGTGAAGAACTGGCCGGCATGCATATAGGGCGCCGTATATTTCAGATAACGCAGCGGCTGGGTCCGGAACTTGCCGATATCCTTTACCCGCTTGCTCGTGAAATAGAGGCCGAGATCGTTCTTGAAGTCCCGATAGTACTTCTCCTTCGACCCCTTGGCGTAAAGTTCGAAGCGGAAGGTGATCTCGTTCATTCCGCTCTCCTCCCATTCGGGGGGCCGCGGAACGCCAAGATTATAGTATTTCTGATCGCTCAGGATCGGACCGTTATGGCACTCGATACAATTTCCTTTGCCGTTAAACAGCTTCATACCGGCAACCGCCTGCTCGGAAAGAGCCTCCTTATCGCCATTGAGATAGCGATCGAGTGGCGTGTCCATCTGCGACAGGTCGGCCCGCTCGAAGGTGGCGATGGCGAGCCAGGCGTCGTTGAGAATGGGCCGCTCGGTGCCGTAGACCTCCTTGAACATCCGGACATATTCCGGAGTCTGGCGCAGACGCTGTTCCATCACGTCTTTTTCGCCATTGCCGGAGATGCCGCCGGTAGAAGCGCCTTTCGCCTGTTTTTCCAGGCTCGTGGTGCTGCCCTGCCAGAACAGCTTGCCGAGATAGCCGCTGTTGACGGCGGTGTGACAGTTGCGCCAGTGGACGCCACCGGGATAGCCACGGCAAATGGGCTCGTTGGTGCCCCAGCCCTGTTTCGGGTTGTGACAATCGGCACATGAAAGGCTGGCGTCACCGGTGAGCTTGGGATCGAAATAGAGCAGTTTGCCAAGCTCGGCTTTTTCCTTGGTTATCTTATTATCGGGTGGCTCCGGCACCGGTGGTAACGGCGCCAACGGCGGATCCACATCCGGATCTCCCGCGGCCAATGCCCGGTCAGGCCCGCCGGAGGCGAGGCCGATACCCACGAAAATTGCCAACAGATACGCGAAGAGTTTCGTTGGTTTCATGTCCTTTCCTCCCATTTAATTGTGAACGTTGAGCCAGTTTTTGATGACCGGGTATTTCTGCGGCACCTCTTCTGGCTTGACGGTTACCGGTGAACTGCTGCTCAGGCTCTCGAGAAACGCCACAAGGTCTTTCTTTTCCTGAGCGCTGAGACCGAGCGGCTGGAGTTCCGTGGCGAGGGGATCGTCCTTGCCGCCGCCGGCATTGTAGAAATCGACGACGCCATCGAGCGTCTCAATCATGCCGTTATGCATGTAGGGGGCCGTATATTTGAGCTCCCTCAAGGTCGGCGTGATGAACTTACCCATGTCGGCGTAATCCTTGCTGACAAGGAAGTAGCCCACGTCACGCCGCCAGACTTCCATGTTGGGAACGCCGTGATTGTGAATGATGGAACGGTAGGTAATGTGCCGAACCGGATCCTTGAAAATCTCCAGATTCTCCGCCACGCCCGTATTGTGGGGTTCGCCGTCGGAGAGATACGGGCCGTTATGGCACTGGATGCATTTCGCCTTGCCTTCGAAAAGGGCACGTCCCTTTTTCGCGACATCGCTCATCTTGCCGGTATCGAACGGGGCGTCCTTTGAAACCAGCGTCTGCATGAAGGCCACCAGAGCCTTGCGGGCCTTGCCGGAGCTACACTCGCCACCGAAATTTTCCTGACACATCTTCACATAGACGGGATCCTGCTTCATGCGTTCATGCATGATCCGCATATCCATGTTCATGACCGCCGTCTCGGTAATCTCGTTACGCACCACGTCGTTGAGGTTGGCCCCCATATGGCCGTCCCACGACCATCCCACATTGGGGAAGTCCGCCTTGTAGATGGTATTGACGAGGGTGGGCGCGTTACGGAAGTGATTAGTGCCGGGATAGGCCTCGGAAAGCCGCTGTAATTTCCCGTTCTTATCCTTGGACTTGCCGAACCCCTGGGCCGGATCGTGGCAAAAGGCACAACTGACGGCCCCGTCGCCGGAAATTCTCGCATCGAAGAAAAGCCGCTTGCCCATCTCGACCATCGACGCCTTGGGCGCCTTTTTCTCGGGAAGCGGCCCCAGAGCCGGGGTATCGCCCGCCAGCGAGGGGGTGGACGATCCCGCCCAACCCAGCGCGGCGATGATAACAACCGCCAATGGGCCCCTTATAAATAATGCTTTCAAAATGTTCATTTTTTTCCTCCAACCCCTAATGGAAAGAATTATTTTGAAAAACCGAAGTCCTGCTCCACCTTGCCGCCCTCGGCGACCGTAATTTTAGCCTTCTGCACCCCGAAGCGCGGATGCCAGGCCTTGAGGGTGTATTTGCCAGGAGGAACGTCGCCAATGGAGTACGAGCCATCCTCTCCAACCACCACGGCATAAGGATGCTTGGGCGCCATCATGAAACCGAACATGAAATTATGGGCTTCGCAGTTGACGGAGATATAAGGAGACCGGCGAGGCTTCAGCTGTTCCTCGATATCGCCGGGATCCGGCTGGCCAAAATTGAACATGGTGCGTTTGACGGAGCGCCCCTTTTCAACGCCGATCATCTCGCGCGCATTGATGTTATGGAGAACGCCGGCGTCGCTGTTGCGGATGGTGATGGTGCCGGGCTGCACAACCTGCGCCCAGGGGCGGAAACGGCAGCCTTTTTGATCGACGATATATTTACCGTCCTTCGGCGGCGCCCATTTCTTTCCTTCCTTGACCTTGTCGAGAAAGACGAAAACGCCGCGCAAGGCGCCATCCTTTACGTCGACCCAAACCACCTCACGGGTTCCGTCGCCACAGACGTCCGGGTTTTTGGTAATGGGGATTTGCTCGATGGCGTCGGCGGGCAGGTCGCCCTTGAATGTGAGTTTGCCAGAAATGCTCCCGCCATTCTTGACATCCACCGCCTTATAGGCGGCCGCCTTTACATTGGGAACAAAAGCCAGGACGGCTGTCGCCAGGAAAGCAGTTGCCAATACACCGATGCGTTTCATGAAGTCCTCCAAGTTTCTATTCTTTAGTAGTCGTTTTTTGTCTTTCGATCCGTAGTTCTCATTTTCCCCTAGGCCTTCACTGTCCTTGCTCTCTTTCCTTTTCCTTTGCGCTTCGTCTGCTTCACATCTACGAGTCTTAAGCCGGGGGATTTCGATAAGGGCGGCACACCAGTGACGCTCTCCAGGAATTCCTCCAATTCGCTCAAATTCTGAAAATATTTCTCCCGCTTCCCCTGAACGTGCCGGACATGTCCACGCCATACCGGCCCCTCGCCCGGTTCTCCTTCCAACCAGATTCGCGCAACGAATGACCCTCTGGTCCCCGATCCGATCATTCCACTTCCGCTACAGCGTTATCCTCAACCTCTTCCATCCAGAGAGATGACGGGTAAATCCCCGTTCTTCCTGCTCCAAAAATAATTGCGGGCTTGAGGTAACACATGGCGATAACACCACGGTGACACGGTGGCCGACATACTCTATAGCATTGTTTTTAATGGAAAAATTATACCACCATCACTGCTGTGAAATGGAAATGACACGCCGATGACGCCGTCGCCGGGCCTTTCAACGACGGGGACCTCACACATAAATCAGGAGATATAGGGAAATGATTTATCGCGGCGGCGCGCAGGCCGAAGGATCGGGAAGAGAGGGACCGTATTGGGGTTCCCTCCCGAGGTCGGACCCTTATCGGATCGATCTAATTACAGGATACCGGAGAACCGCAACAGGATAGAAAAACCGCTTATTGAGAAAACGAACTGGCGGCCTGACTCTCATCATCCGCAAGAGAAGCGCCGGGTGGAACTTTTTCCTCGTCTCTGAGAAGTTCCTGGTAGAGGCGCATCGTCTCCGGCGTGGGTTCCAGCCCGAATTCTTCGGTAAGTACATGCCGCCATTTCTGGTACTGGGCCTCCACCAGATCGTATCGGCCCAAGCGAGCTAGGTATTCGATGAGGCTCTGGAAAAAACTCTCGCGGCAGGGATCGCGGAAAAGGACGATGCGGCAAATCTGCGCCGCCTCCAGCAGGTCGCCCTGTTCGGCATGACACCGCGCCAGGCCACCCATCATGTCTAGGTGAATCTCACGCAACCGCTCCCGTTCTTCCGCCCACCAATCCGCATAAGGGTCGCCTTCCAGAAAGTCCCCGCGATAGAGGCGTCTGGCACTCTCGAATCGCGTCAAGGCCTCTGTAATTCTTCCTTCTTTTTCCATATCCCTGCCTTCGAAGACGAGTTTTTCGAAGGCATCCGCATCGACCCAGACCGCATCGCGCCTCAGAAGGTACGACTTGTCGACCGTTTCCACCGCTTCCTCCCTCAGCCCGCCTGTGCGCAACTGTTTGCGCAGGAAGCTGATGACGACCTTGAGTCGCTCCCATCCCTGATTCATGTCGGCATCTGGCCATAGATATTCGATAAGGCGTTCGCGGTGAAGGGGCCGGCCAAGATGGGTGAGCAGGCATTTCAACAACTCCACCGCCTTTCTGCGTTTCCATTTATCGGCGGCCAAGCCTTCGCCGGCCACGGTCAGGCAGAAATGCCCAAGCGTATAGATCCGCAGAGGTGTCGACACCAGGGGTTCCTTGAGCGTCAACCCGGATTCGTGGAGGAAAACCACCACCATGGCGTCGTCACCGGAGCGATACTCGCCCCCGACCGGCATCACCAGCGTACTGATGGCCGCCGTTACCATTTCTCCGTTCTTATGGCGGAGCCGGCAGGACTGAACCGCCCATGGTTCGCCGCGCATGAAACACGACATCCCCTCGCATGCAGCCGAGCAAAGGGGTTCGCCACCGGAATAAACAGCCTGGAGAACGTCGCCGCAGTGCCGGCCGATCACCTCGCCCGGCAAATACCCCAGCAGCCCCTCGGCGCCGCTGTTCCAGGCGACGACATTCATCTTCTCGTCAATGGCGATCGCCGCTTCCGACGAAAACCGCACCAGGTCAATCGCACGAGGCATGTTTGTCCCCACCAAGTCAGTTACATACGAGTTTCACTACGTCACCTAACCTCCACGGCGTCAAGGGGTTGGCTTGCGCGTGACGGGAAGGTGTATCCGGACCGTAACCGGCTCACATTGTCCACATCATGGTTACCATATGGCGAAAAATCCGGGGCTGAAATTTCCCGCCGGATGAGAATATCCATAAAATAGCTATGGGAAGTTGCAGAATAATGGGAAAAATAGGTGGAATTTATTCCTTAAAACAAGTCGCCCGCCCAAGACAAATACTGCGAACCTCAGTGAACAAAGTCTGAATAAAACGTCATGGAGGATGGTGAGATAATACGCGTCCGGCTATGTGACTGCGACAATTGGTCGCGTGTCTCGCCGACAAAATTAAACCGGCCGAGTTTCGCAGTCCGAGATAGGGTTACGTCAAATCTTTCCGGGTCCGTCGAAGAGGGAGTGTTGACTGGCAGCCTTAGTAACCGAATCAATCAATTTTTCCTTCTCCACCGGTTTTACGAGATATTCGACCACACCCTCTTTCATGAAGTCCGTGGCAAGCTTCACATCCGGATAACCTGTCAACACAATAACGGGAATTGCAGGGTAATTCCGGCGGAAGTAGGCAACGGCTTCGACGCCGTTGATCTTAGGCATTCGCACATCACAGATTATCACGTCTACCTCGAGGACATTCTCGCCATCAAGAAGCGCGATACCTTGGCTTCCATCCCCGGCCTCGATAATTTCAAAGACCGTTTTCTCAAGTTGCAGCCGGATTGTGTCACGGACTTCCTTTTCGTCGTCAATGACCAGAATCTTATGTTTCATTGCGGCTCCTCCCTTTATCCTCCACGGCGGGGAATTCGATGATGCATACCGTTCCCTCGCCTTTCCGACTCTCAAAGGTGATCGTCCCCGTGTATTTCCTGACGATCTGCTGGGTAATGAACAACCCCAGGCCTTCCCCCTGATCAGGCCCTCTGGTGGTAAAAAACGGATCGAAGACCTTTCTCAGGTTTTTCTCCGGAATCCCCTCACCTGTATCCCGGATACGTATTGAGACCCGGCTCTCTTCCCGACGACTTGTGATCTCCAGGAATCCTTCTTCCTCAATAGCCTGTATCCCGTTGCGGATGACATTGAAAAAGACCTGCTGAATCTCCTCCGAATTCGCCATAATTCCGGGAACCGGCAAGAGATTCTCCTTGATTTTGACTTGATCGTCCAGAAATAAGCGCCGAGCCATCGAAGCGGCCTCGGAAAGTTTTTCATTCACGTCAACCAGTTCCAAATCCTGTTCCCCGGAGGGCCGGGCATATCCGGAAAGGTTCTTCACAATTTCCGCGATCTGTTTGGAATAGGCAACGATGTCCCGGCCATATCCTCGACATCTTGAAACATCCGCTTCGTCGCGTATCGCTTCAGCTTTTCCCAAGATGGCGTAAAGGGGATTGTTGATTTCGTGACCAATCCCAGAAGCCATGGTTCCGATCGCCGCCATCTTTTCAGCCTGGATAAGTTGTTGGACGACCTGGTCTTTTTCCGCCTGGGTCTCTCTTAATTCCTGCGTCCGCTCATCGACCTTTTCTTCCAGAGAGCCCCGGACACGCCTCTCGATCGCGACCTGGGACACGGCCCGCTTATGTCTTACACTGGTCCGCGCAATCAACAGTGAGGAAATCGCCAACAAGACTAACATGGCGGCATACAAGGGCGACTGCCGGCTAAAAAATTTGCCCGTGGCGGCGACCAGGGACTGTGATGACACATGGGAGACAACCTTCCAGTAATAGCCCCTATCCGCGGCCAACGACCCGGACTGTCCGCTGGGCCATGGACGTCCGGTGGCGTATAGCAGCGGATACACAGTGGTGAACGAAAACATGCCTTCATCGTCATAAAACTGCCCTGAGTCGCCCGCCTGAACGCGTTGCCATGAGTTGGGATAGGCCTCGGCGAAGGTTCTGTCATTGCCGTACATAAAACCCCACTCGTCATCGGCCCAGGGACTACTCAACCAGTATCCGTCGGAATTAAGGAGCATGACATGGTTGGAGATATTGGCCGTCGCCCCCCTGAAGGCTCCGATCAGTCTTTCGCCGAGATAGTTGAACAAAAGAATGCCGCTCTTGCGCCCCGAATGGTCGAACACAGGCGTGCCGAAGCGAATCATTGGTTTCAGCGGCTGTTCTATCCGGTCACGCTCGATATTGAGATCAAAGGGAGATATGTACACCTCGCCGGGCGCCATATCTAAAGTCTCCGCAAAATAATACCTCTGGGCCTTGTTCTGCAGTTGATCGTCGCGAACGATTACCGCATTGCCGTTGTTGTAATTCAGGCGAACGGCTTCCATGCCGGTCCGGTCCAGGAAGCGTATCTGATCGTATTTCCGTTTTTGAGCGCTGAAGATGAGGAACTGTTCAGCCAGCACACGCCGCGATTTGGGATCGTCGTTTTCGAACAATCCTTGCGGTTCGTTGTGCCGCGCCATGAACATCAAGTCCGAGATCGTATTCCCAAGATCACGCGCAATCGCCGCCTTGCCGAGCTCCACATTTAACAGCTCGCTCGTTTCGCGCTCGACCCGTTCCGTTTTCATGACCACGTAGTAATGAGTGACGGCCACCCCGGCGAGTAATGCCGTGGCCGCCGCGAAAAGAACGAGGAACCGCTTCACGGTGCTCCAGGAGTCATTTTGTGGCGTTTCTATGGTCTTACTCATCGGCGCTGTTCCCGAAACCGGCATGCTCCCAACAGTTATGGCAACGGGACCATGATACTCCGTTGGTGCGAATTCGAAAAAGGCTGGCCTCCAAAGGCGACAGGTTGTGGGGCGTAAACTACATACGATGGAGGCTATGTGACTGCAGCAATTCGTCACGCCTGCCATCAGTAAAATCACTCACGCTCCACCCCGGATCACCGCTCCGGGATCGGCCCGCCACCTCACCCACCCAGACGACACCGTATGCCGTATTCCACCGACGGAGTTTCTAGTTGGGGAAGCTCGCGGGCGATGTCTTGTCCTGCCAGCCCTCGCCATTGAGAGCGAGGAGGAATGCGACGAGGTCACTCTTCTCCTCTTCCGTCAGATCGAGCTCTCGCATCTTATGATCGAGGAAGGGGTTGGCGTTGCCGCCCTTGTTATAGAACTCCAGCACCTGGCGCAGTGTGGCGAACTGCCCGTTATGCATATAGGGGCCGGTATTGGCGACTTCGCGCAGGGTGGGGGTCTTGAACTTCCCCATATCCTCGGCTTTTTTGGTTATGTCGAAGAGCCCCAGATCAACCTTATGGCTGTCCCAGCCGATCCCGACATTGTGGAATTTCTCATCGCTGAAATTAGGCCCGACATGGCATTGGTCACAGCGGGCCTTCTCCTTGAAGATGTTCAGGCCCCGGACCTGGGCTTCAGTCATCGCTCCGGCGACCCCATTCTCGTGTCTGTCGAAAGGTGAGTTGCCGGACACCACCGTCCTCTCGAAGGTGGCGATGGCCTTGGCGATTCCATCGAGGGTAACGGGAAACCCGAACACCTTTTTGAACCATTTCTTATAACCCTTGATCCGGTTCAGTTTCTTGATGACCACATCATGGCTGGGCATGCCCATTTCGATGACGTCGGTAATCGGCCCCTTCGCCTGTTCCTCAAGGGAGGGCGCGCGCCCATCCCAGAACTGGACCTTGCTGAACAGCCTGTTGATCACCGTCGGCGCGCTACGGCCGCCTTTTATGGTTCCGATCCCCAGTGAAACCGGCTGTGCGTCGGTAAAGCCCAGCTTGGGATTATGGCAGGTGGCGCAGGAGATAGTGTTGTTGCGCGAAATGCGGGTGTCGAAATAAAGAGACCGCCCGAGCGCGATCTTGTCTGCGGTGATGGGGTTGTTCTCCGGAACGCGCGCGGCATCCTCATTCAGGCCCAACGGCAGATTAAGCAGCTTCAGCTCCTCGGTCGTGGGTTTCCGCCACTTCGTTTCAGCTTGAGCGAGGCCCCCTGAAGAAATCAAAACAGCACCGATAATCGCCAGCCGTTTAAAATTTGTCATAGACATGGAAATTCACCTTTTGTTGTCGCTCGTGATTTGCACCACTGGTCGCCCTGACCCTCCAGGTCCAGCCACTCACTATCCATTGTCTGATTTGTCCCCGAAAACAGACGAACCCCCCTCATCTCCACCGCCCGACGAAAGAACGGTTAGATTTTTAATAAGTACTCTTTTTAATGAAGCCAGTAACAAGCCAGTGACAACGATGCCGGGATGACCCTCCCCCTGTGAGTTGGTCCACCCTTATAGTTAGTTTAGGAGGATCAAGT
>CAYZWF010000020.1:0-38846 GCA_964482135.1 uncultured Rhodospirillaceae bacterium | reverse complement strand
CTTCGGCCTGGCCGCGCTCCTCGGCGCCGACGCCGGGATAGGCGCCCGGCGTATCCACCAGGGTCAGCACCGGCAGGCCGAAATGATCGGCCATCTTCATCAGCCGGATCGCCTTGCGATAGCCTTCGGGCCGGGCCATGCCGAAATTGTGCTGCATGCGGGTATTGGTGTCGGCGCCCTTTTCGTGGCCGATCAACATAACCGTGCGGCCACGGAAACGGCCCAGCCCGCCGATAATGGCCCGGTCCTCGGCAAAGGCGCGGTCGCCGGCCAGCGGCGTAAAGTCCTCCACCAGGCCCTCGATATAGTCGCTGAAATGGGGGCGGTCGGGATGGCGCGCCACCTGCACCTTCTGCCAGGGCGTGAGCTTGGAATAGAGCTGTTTGAGGATCTTGTCCGACTTGGCCTGGAGCTTGGCCACTTCATCGGCAATGTTGATGGCGCCGTCGTCACTGAGGTGACGCAGGTCTTCGATCTTGGCTTCCAGTTTAGAAAGCGGTTTTTCGAAATCGAGAAAATTATGCATCGTGTGTTTCCTGAGGCGGAATCAATAGCATAACGTTAATGTGGCGGAAATAAGGAAGGGCGGCGGAAACTCCGCCGCCCTTCCGATAGAAAATCGCTGGGCGGATTTACGAACCGGCGATCTGTTTGGCTTTTTCCACCATGACTTCCGCCTGTTTGATGGAGGCGATGTCGATCAACCGGCCATCCAGCGTCACCGCGCCTTTACCGGCCTTGGTGGCCTCGGCCATGGCGTCGATGATGCGCTGGGCCTTGGTCACTTCTTCCTCGGTGGGGCTGAAGACCTTGTTGGCGAGTTCGATCTGGCTGGGATGGATGGCCCATTTGCCCTCGCAACCCAGTGTGGCGGAACGGTTGGCCTGGGCGATATAGCCGTCGGCATCGCCAAAATCGCCAAAGGGTCCGTCGATGGGACGCAGACCGTTGGCGCGGGCGGCGACCACCATGCGCGCCACCGCGTAATGCCACATGTCGCCCCAATGGACCTCGCGGTTGCCGTCGTCGTCGGCATCGGTGAGAACGTGATAGTTGGGGTTGGGACCGCCGATGACGGTGGTCTTGGCCTTGGTGGAGGCGGCATAGTCGGCAACGCCAAAATGCAGGGATTCAAGCCGTTTACTGGCGGCGGAAATCTCGTTCACGTTCTGCATGCCCAACGCGGTCTCGACGATAAGCTCGAAACCGATGCGCTTTTTGGCCTTCACCGCGTCTTCCACCTGAGTCACCAGCATATCCAGGGCATAAACGTCGGATACCGTGCCGATCTTGGGAATCATGATGAGGTCGAGTTTGTCGGTGGCCTGTTCGATAAGGTCCACCACGTCGCGATACATGTAATGGGTATCGAGGCCGTTGATGCGCACCGACAGGGTCTTACCCTTCCAGTCGATGTCGTTGAGGCCTTCGATGATGTTCTTACGCGCCTGTTCTTTTTCATCGGGCGCAACGGCGTCTTCCAGGTCCAGGAAAACCACGTCTACATCGGATGCCGCCGCTTTTTCAAACATTCCGGGATTACTGCCGGGTACGGCCAGTTCACTGCGGTTGAGACGCGCAGGCGCCTGTTCAACGATATGAAAGCTCATTCTTGCCTCGTTAGCGAGTGGGGGTTAACGGATTTTCAGGAAAAAGGGGCCTGAAAGGAAGGGGAACATGATGGAAAGGCCCCAAAAAGTCAACGACAGGGCTATTTCCGGGTCTTGGCAACGGAGTCCGCCAGCGGATGATGCTCCTCAACCAGCGATTTAAGACGTTCGGTCTGCACATGGGTGTAAATCTGGGTGGTGGTGATATCGGCGTGGCCCAGCATTTTCTGAACGCTGCGCAGATCGGCGCCGTGATTGAGGAGATGGGTGGCAAAGGCATGACGAACTACATGGGGAGACACTTTGGCCGCGTCCATGCCGGCATCCACCGCCAGTTGTTTCAGCATCTGGGCGAAGCGGTGACGGGTGAGGTGGCCGCTTCCCGAGCGCGAGGGAAAGAGCCAGGGAGAGGAAGCCGCCGCATCCCCTCCTTTACCTTCGCCCCTGGCTCTGCCTTTTCCCCGTGGCAGGAAGGCGTCGCGCACCGCAAGATAGTCGGCCAGGGCTTGTCCCGCGGGATCGCTCAGGGGAACCATGCGTTCGCGCCCGCCCTTGCCCCGCACCAGAATCAGCGAATGGTCGCGCCCCAGCGCCGACAAGGGCAGGCCCACAAGTTCCGAGACGCGCAGACCGGCGGCATAGAGAATCTCCAACAGGGCCACAAGACGGATATCTTCGGCACCGCCCTTGCGGCCCTTTCCTTCCAAGGCGCGGCGCTGGGCCAGGGAAAGCAACAGGTCCACATCCTCCTCGCTCAGAACTTTCGGCAGCACCCGCCCCTGGCGGGGGCTGTCCACCACCAGGGCCGGATCGTCCCGGCGCACATCTTCGGCAAACAGGAATTTGAAAAACTGGCGGATCGCGGAAAGGCGGCGGGCCGTGGTGCGTGACGCCATGCCGAGGCGCATCTGTTCGGCGAGATAGTCCCGTATGGCCTGGGGGCCCGCCGATTCCACCGTCATGCCCCGGGATGTCAGAAACCCTTCGAAGCCGGACAGATCACGGGAATAGGCATCCAGGGTATTGCCCGAGAGCCCTCTCTCGGCCACCAGCATTTCAAGAAAGGACTCCACATGGCGGGAGACTGGATCGGCGGTGTGGGATCGTTTTTTCATGAGTCCACCCTCATTACCCGCGTCACGGCCCGCGTCACAGTCCCGCGGCGATGGCGGCTTCCAGCGCCAGGGCGTGGGCTTCGGCGTCGAGTCCCACCAGACGCAACCGGCTTATGACTTCGTTCAGGGTAATGGGATGGACCCGGTTCAGACCCTTATCCCCAAGGGAAACCAGGGCGAAAAGAACGGTTTCCCCCAGGCGCAGTTCCTCGGCCGCCACCCTGAGGCCGTACCACAGGACCGGAGAAGGCAGGGAGAGCATCGGCGTGGCGGCGCTTTCCTGCGCGTCATCCTCGACGACCGCCGCCTGTTGGGCGCGGCCCTCCCACACCGAAATATCCACCGGCTTGCCCACGGCATCAAGCAGACCAAGCAGCATGTCCGCCCGGTATTCCGCCCCGGGGATCGTATTTCCGGGGACCGCATTTTCGGGGACCGCATTTTCGGCCCCGGCCGGGAACTCCTCACTGTCGGATTCGGGGCCGCCTTCCCGCGGCATGGCGGAAACCGCCGTTTCCTGCTTCATCCAGGTCTCGGTCATGGCCTCATCCAACGGCGTGGGCTCTTCGGGGTCGGAGAGCAGAATCAAGGGCCACAGCCGCGCCTTCGCCAGTTGGGCATCGGCAACACCGGCCGATTCCTGGTTGGCCAGATCATACCAGCCCATGGCCTGTTCCCGGGCTCCGGTGAAAATCAGAACCCTTCCGGCTTCCTCGGCGAACCATACAAGCTCGGCCGCGGGGGTCATGTGGATCAGATATGGCGCGCTGACACGTGCCGCCGTTTCGTAAAGGCCGGCGTCCCTGGCCGAGATCAAAAAGGCCAACAGCACTTCGGCCTGGGCGGTGGGAACATCCTGGACCGGGGCCGCGCGCAACAGCAATGCCCGGCCGCGGGGACTGTCAATGGCTTCGGCCGTAGTCAGGGCGGCTTCCAGTTCCTCGGGGGTAAATTCAACGCTGGCGTAAATCTGGCTCAGGGACTCGGTGGAAAGGGCGCCCGCCAATTCGGCCTTTTCCGCCGCGGCGAGACGGATTTCCGGGTCGGCATTGGGACTGACGGCGATGGCGGCTAACAGGGCGGAGTTCTGTGTTTGCGTGACATCCCCGGGCAATCTCAGATTTCCCGCCCGCGCCATGGCCAATTGCAGGGCCGTGGGATCGGAAAGACTCTCGATCTCCCCTTCCCATTCTCCGAGAAGGGCGCCGATGAGTTTGAAAAATACCGACTCCGCGTCCATCCCCAGTTCGCGCATCAGATCGACGCCGAGAACCGCATTGTCATGCTCGCCATTAAGCGCCTGACAGAAAACCAGGCCCTTTTGCCAGAATATGTCCTGTGATTTGCGGATCGCCGTCCTGATATGGGGACAGGCTCCGGCGCTGTCATTGACCAGAAACAGATTGTCCACCCGGGCCCGCAGCAGGGCTTCGTCATCGAGATGAACCGGGGCCACGGCGAGCAGTGATTCAACGGCCTCCATATCACCCATGGCCATGAGGCTGGAAATTCGAAGGGCGATGAGGCTGGGACCATCTGACGCCCCCAGCGGCGCCGTCGCATTGGACAGCAACAGCCGCCGCATCAAATCCCGCATGGCCCGTGAATGGGCCAATTCCGGAATCCTCGGCAACAACCACTCGACCATACGGCGGTCGCTGCCGCTCCACATTTCAATGCCGAACCCGCCCTGATCCACCTCCAGAACACCCACGGAATCGGGATCAATGGCCTGCAGCATATCGGTTTCGATCTGGAGTCCCGACTTCACGCCCGATTTTCCCCCCGATTTCCCCCCCGATTTCCCCCCCGATTTCCCACTGGGAGCCAGATCGGGCTCCATTTCACCGGGAAGCGGGGATTCTCCCTCTTCCGCGGGCTCTTCCATACCCGGAGGCGGCACCAGTTTTACCGGCGGCCGCAGTTGCGGCGATAAAACCAGACCGGATCCGTCTTCCCTGGCCTCGGCGCCGTCTGTGCACAACAGGGAAAACACAAACAGACCCACCGCCAGCACAACCATGCAGGCGCGAAATCCTCTGTTATGTCCGGGTCCGTCAGCGGGGAAATTCGTCATCGGGAATCACTTTTTCAACCTGCGCCGAGGGCGCGGGAATATTCCATGTGGTCAGAAAAACCACGCCGGCGACGAGGCCGGCAACCAACAAAATAATGAATAAACGGGCAATTTTTGTCATGATTTTAGAAACGATCCGCTTGAGGGTTGCAGAAAAAACGACCGATTTTTTCTTTCCCGGCCTCTGTAAAAAGGAGAGGTGGTGTCAGCTATGATTGTGTGTGATAGGCTCTGAGTGTGGCGATAATGCGGCAGGTTGAGGGAGACCTCATTATGGTTTTTTCGGCCGCGGCCCCGTTTTCATATGGTTTCGGACATTTTTTCACCGAAAACCGACCGAGCTGACACATACCCGAAGATGACCCCGCCAAACCCTTCCTTCACGCCAACAAGAACCATCGTGCTTACCGGCATGATGGGGGCCGGCAAGACCTGTATCGGACGCAAACTTGCCGAACGGCTCGATCTGCCTTTCGTGGACGCCGATGCCCAGATCGCCGAGGCGGCGGGATGCAGCATCTCCGAAATCTTTGAACGCCACGGCGAGGAGGCTTTCCGCGACGGCGAACGGCGCGTCATTGCCCGGCTCCTGGGCGAAGGCGTCCATGTGCTGGCGGTTGGCGGCGGCGCCTTCATGGACCCTGAAACCCGCGCCCTGATTTTGGACAAGGCGCTTTCGGTGTGGTTGCGCGCGGATATCGAGCTCTTGCTGAGCCGGGTGCTGCGGCGCGACACCCGGCCCTTGCTGAAAACCGGCGATCCCCGCAAGATTCTGGAGCGTCTAATGGCGGAACGTTATCCGGTCTATGCCGAGGCCAATGTTATTGTTGATTCCCTCGACGCGCCGCCGGAGGTTACCGTGGAAAAAACCCATGAGGCCCTGGCGGCCTTCATGAAAGACAACCCCCAAGAATCGCAAAAACAGCAATCGCGAAAAGCATCATGAGTACCATGGACCGCGTCAGGGTCGAACTGGCAGAGCGCAGTTACGACATTCTCGCAGGGCCTGAGCTGCTGCAACAGGCGGGGCAACATCTCGTACCCCTGCTCAAACAGCCCCGGGTTATGATCGTCAGCGACGACAACGTGGCGCCGTTGCATCTCGCCACGCTCGAGGAAAGCCTTTCCCAGGCCGCCATAGACCATTCCCACACCATTCTGCCCCATGGCGAACGCACCAAGGACTTTGCCCATCTCGAGCGCCTCGTGGAACAGCTCCTCGAAGACAAGGTGGAACGCACCACCACGCTGATTGCCCTTGGCGGCGGCGTTATCGGTGACATTACGGGATTCGCCGCCAGCGTTGTCCTGCGCGGCGTCGATTTCGTCCAGGCCCCGACCACGCTGTTGTCCCAGGTGGACAGTTCGGTGGGCGGCAAGACGGGCATCAATTCCCCCCATGGCAAGAATCTGATCGGCAGCTTCTACCAGCCCCGCATGGTGCTCGCCGACATGGCTACCCTGGACACCCTGCCGCAGCGGGAACTTCTCGCCGGCTATGCCGAGACCGTGAAATACGGGCTCATCAACGATCCTGATTTCTTTTCCTGGCTCGAGGAAAACGGCGCGGCTCTCTGCGCAGGAGACGCCGCCCTGCGCCAGCAAGCCGTGGTCACCAGCTGCCGGGCCAAGGCCGCCATCGTCGCCGCCGATGAAAAAGAATCCGGCCAGCGGGCGCTGCTCAATCTCGGTCATACCTTCGCCCATGCCCTCGAGGCCGAAGCCGGATACGGCGATACCCTTATCCACGGCGAGGCGGTTGCCCTGGGCATCCAGCTCGCTTTCGACCTTTCGGTTCGCCTCAAGCACTGTCCAGGGGAAGACAGCGCGCGCGTGGCCCATCACTTCGAGGCCGTGGGACTGCCCACAAATCTGAGCCACATCGCCAGCTCCCACTGGACGCCGCAAACCCTGCTCGCCCACATGGCCCATGACAAAAAGGTCCATGAGGGAAAGATCACCTTCGTCCTGACCCGGGGTATCGGCCAGGCCTTCCTCACCGCCGAGGTGGATATGAAAGAGCTTGAAAGCACCCTCTCCGACGCCCTGCCCCGATGATGGATACGGAAATCTGGATCACCATAGGCGCGATTTTCGTGCTGTTGCTTCTCTCGGCCTTCTTCTCCGGGTCCGAGACGGCGCTGACGGCGGTGTCGCGGCCCCATATGCACCATCTCCTGAAACAGGGCGACAAACGGGCGGGAATCATCGCCAAGCTGCATGCGCGCATGGAACGGCTCATCGGCACCATCCTGCTGGCCAATAACCTGGTCAATATTCTCGCCTCGGCCCTGGCCACCAGCCTCCTCATCGGCATTTTCGGCGACAGCGGCGTGGCCTACGCCACCCTCGTCATGACATTGCTGGTGCTGATTTTCGCGGAAGTCCTGCCCAAGACATACGCCATCAACAACGCCGACCGCATGGCGCTTTCCGTGGCGCCGCTGGTGCGCTTCCTGGTGGCGCTGCTCTCCCCCTTTTCCGATGCGGTACAGGCGGTGGTGCGGATAACCCTGCGCCTGTTCGGCGTCACCACCGAAAGCAACCTCGGCGCCATCACCGATGACGAATTACGGGGCGCCATCGACCTCCATGCCGAAACCGGCTCCAGCGACGACCAGGAGCGCGCCATGCTGCGCAGCATTCTCGACCTCGACCATGTGGAGGTGGGGGAAATCATGGTCCACCGCAAGGATATCTTCATGGTGGATGCGGGTCTCTCCTCCGCCGCCATCCTCGAACAGGTCATCGCCAGCCCCTATACCCGAATCCCCATGTGGCGGGGAGAGCCCGACAACATCATCGGCGTCCTCCACGCCAAGACGCTGCTTTCCGCGGTCAAGCTCCAGGCCGCGGCCATCGAGGAACTGGACATCCCCGGCCTTGCGGCGAAACCCTGGTTTATCCCTGAATCCACCATCCTGCTGCAACAGCTCCATGCCTTCCGCAAGAAACGGGAGCATTTCGCGCTGGTGGTTGATGAATACGGCGCCCTGATGGGGATCGTCACCCTGGAGGATATCCTGGAAGAAATCGTCGGCGATATCAGCGATGAATTCGACATCGCCGTTCCCGGTGTCCGCCCCCAGCCCGACGGCGCCTTTATCATCAACGGCGACGTCACCCTGCGCGATCTCAACCGGCAATTCGACTGGAATCTGCCCGACGACGAGGCGGCGACCCTGGCCGGGCTGGTTCTTCACGAATCACGGCGCATCCCCGATGTGGGCCAGGTGTTCAATTTTTATGACTTCCGGTTTGAAATCCTGCGCCGCAAACGCAGCCAGATCACCTCCATCCGCCTCTCGCCACCCAAATAGGCCCCCGCCGGGCCACCGAGCCGGAACTCTAGACCCGTCACCTAAACTCGAACACCAATTTTTTCTCTTCACCGTTCCAGAAAACCAGCGCCACTCTGCCCACAAGGTTTTCCTCTGGGATGAAGCCCACACCGGCGAGAATGCGGCTGTCCATGGAATTGTCGCGGTTGTCGCCCATGGCGAAATAATGGCCTTCGGGCACCAGATATTCTTTCGTGTTGTCCAGGGGCATTTGGTCGGAAAGCTCGAGGATCCTGTGGCTGCGGCCATTGGGAAGGGTCTCCAGATAAAGCGGCATACTCCTGGAATCCCCCCGCCTGTTGCGGATCACGTATTCACCCATGTGCTCGCGCGCCACCACCTCGCCGTTGATATAAAGGCGTCCCTCCGTGACCTGGATGCGGTCGCCGGGCAGGCCGATGAGGCGTTTGATATAGTCGATTTCGTTGTCGCGCGGCAGCTTGAATACCATCAGGTCTCCGGGTTCAGGCTCGGTAAAGAGGATGCGCCCCGGAAAGACCGGCCAGCCGAAGGGCAGCGACAAGCTGGAATATCCGTATGCGTATTTTGAAGCGAAAAAATAATCGCCGACACGCAACGCCGGCAGCATGGAGCTTGCTGTCATGTCAAATGGTTCCCACAGGAACGAGCGGATGAAGAGCGGAACCGCCACGGGCACGACAAAGAACATGAGAACCAGGTTGTACCATCGGGCGAACCATGCCGATGGTCTTTCGCCATGCAATTCCCCGGAGACAAAACAACAGTGAGGGACACCAATGATCCGAACCAGAACAGCCATAAAATCCAGTGAGGCGTCAAAGTTGAACAACTCAAAATGCGCGGCAACAAAAGGCATGGCAATAGCAACTATTTCAGCTGCCAGGTAAGCCAGACCTTTCCGGCCCTTACCGAGGTAAAGCATGCCGATTCCGGGGCCGAAAATCAGCGCCACAGCCACCGTCGACCATGGCCGTCGCGATACAAATGCCGAAATCATCCCCAACTAATCCCTATCTGATCCCATATTCCGCCAGATGATTTTTAAATCCACCGCCATGGTATCTCCCTAATACACTCAGGGGTAGTTGTTTGGTTCCTCTGGGGTTGTTCGCCATGCACCGTAAAATCGGGATTCGCAAACCCTCTCAACGTTTTTTTGCCATACATGCAGCCAAGCGTTCCTTTGCCGCCGCGATTTGTTGTTTGAGGACTTCGGCGTTCTCCTTCACGGATTCCAGGCTTTCTTTCAGGGTGAGAATTTCATTTTTCAGGGCCTCTATTTCACTCTTCAACTGCTCGGCTACGCGTCCTTTACTCTGGATAACAGCTCTGGCATGCCCCTCGTTGGTATCCGCAGGCTCAAGGGTCTTAAGAAATGCCATAAAAGCCAATACGTATGGGTTTGCCGACGTTATCGGCCTCGTCGGCAACATCCATAGTTTTGAGTCTGGAGAGTCTGGAGAGTCTGGGATTTCAGGTTCCAGGATTACGATATCTTTTTTGAGTTCATCCAGTTCCGCTTGTTTTTTCTCCAGTTCCGCTTGTTTTCCTTCCAGTTCTCCTTGTTTTGCCTCTATATCTTTTTCTATACGGCCTTGTTCTTTCTCGTTCTCTTTGAGATCGTTTTCCAACTCTCCGATCTCATCGCGAATTTCCTCGCAAGGGTCTTCATCCGGCTTGTCCGGATCGGGATCGTCAGGGTCAGGATCGTCAGGATCAGGCTTGTCTGGATCGGGGTCTTGGAGCGGGTCGCCGGGCTCTTCGCCGCCATCATCGTCCTTCGCCTTCACCGCTTGGGCCAGATTAAGCAGATTGGGTGCTGGTTTAGGCTTAGGTTTGGGCTTGTCATCATCGTCATCGCCCTTCACTAAATTCTTCAGCCGATTCGCCAGCACTTCCAGCGTTGGGCCCTTGGGCCGGATGATGCCGTCCTCTTTAAGGCCGTGGTTGTTCTGCAGATTCCTGATGGCTTTTTCCAGCGGTGAATCGAACAGCGTATTCTTCGAGGCCGCCTCGGAACCCGGCATGAATCCCAGCCCGGCCAGCCCCCGGCGCAACCCCAGCACGTCTTGCTCCCGGTTCTTCTCGCCCTTGCCGAGACCGGAGCGCGGCGCGAAGGTCTTGGGGATCAGGTCGCGTTCATCCTTGCGTCCCGACAAGCGCCGCCCGAGTAGCAACTGCGTCGGCCCGCCCGGCTTCATGATGCCGTCAACGACTAGATCGTTCTCTCGCTGGAAGTTCTTCAAGCCTTCGAACAGCTCATCATCGGTCCAGGGGTCCATGCCGTATTCCTTGGGCACGGAATAGAACCCTAGGCGGTTGAGCCCCTTCTTGGTGCGCAGCACGTCATCGGGATCGGCGGGATAGCTGCTGCCGATGGTCTGGTTGAGGGAAAAAGGAAACATGGGGGCTCCGGGAAACAGGATAAAATAACAATATAGGAATATAAACATATATCAGGATTAAAGTCAAGAGAAAAAGAGGCCAAGGGTACGTCGGGCCCAAAAGGCCCAAGGGCGGACACATACTGAAACCCAGCGACACACATCATTAACTTTTTTCCCGTAGCATAAGTTTCAGTTCAATGACATTCCGAGGCCAGAGAGCCTCGCCGAACCACATGGCAGGCGGCTGAATATTACCGTGAAGGCGTGACAATCGGTCTCGCCGCACCAGCAGAAAAAAAAGGGGGGGGAGAGTAAGAAAGAACATGACACGATCATGACTCAGATCCTGACGCCTATCGCCGCCAGAGCCGTCCTCGTTGGCGTTGCCTTTTACTTCAGCGCAAAGCTCGGCTTGGCATTGAGCTTTCAGCCCGATTACATCGCCGTATTCTGGCCGCCCAATGCCATAATCCTTACGGCCTTGGTGTTGACGCCGCCGCGCCAGTGGTGGGTCTATTTCCTGGCCATGGTTCCGGCCTATTTTGTGGCCGCTATCGAAGCCGGGTTTTCCGAACAGAGAGCGGTGATCTTCTTCATCGCAAACTGCCTGGAAGTGCTTATTGCCGCCGCCGCCCTGAATCGATTCCTCCACCAACCACCCCGATTTAGGCAACTAAAAGAAGTCGGCGTTTTTATCGTCTTTGCGGTTTTGCTCGCGCCCTTCGTTTCCGCAACGGTGGCCTCCATCGCGACTCTCAACGAACCGGTGCCCTACGCAATTGCGTGGCGCGTATGGTTTTTTGGTGATTCACTCGCCCATCTGGCCCTCACCCCCGTGCTCCTGACCTGGATCATCTCATGGAAAGACTGTTTCCGGGATGTCTCCATAGCGCGTTACGCGGAGGCGGGCGGATTGACGGTTGGCCTCGTCGCCATCAGCATTCATGCCTTCGGGGGCGAGATCGGCTCCTATGGAAACTTGCCGGCGCTGGTTTATATGCCCCTGCCGCTGCTTTTATGGGCAGCCATCCGCTTTGGCCCCCGGGCCAGCTGTTCGGCCACATTCATCGTTACGGTGCTGGCGATCTGGAACGCCGTCACCGGCCGGGGGCCATTCACCACCCTTGATCCGGCCGGGAACGTTCTGTCCCTACAGTTGTTCCTCATGGTTATTTCCATACCCATGATGTTTTTGGCCGCGTTTATTCGGGAGCACAAACAGGCTGCATTGGCGCTACGGGAAAACATCCGGGCCAGGGAGACCGCTGAAATCGAACTCAAGGCGTTGAATGAGGATCTCGGAGCCCGCATCGAATTACGCACCAGAGAGAACAAGCTGATCCTTGATGCCGCCGGTGAAGGCATATACGGCGTCGATCTCGACGGGCTGTGCTCCTTTATCAACCCAGCGGCGGAGAAACTGCTGGGCTGGGAAGCGGGAGAACTGATCGGCAAGCCGCAACACGACGTCCTGCATCACACCAAACCCGACGGCAGTCATTATCCCCGCGCGGAATGCCCCATTTATGCCGCCTTCATGGACGGCAAGGTCCATACCGTCGATAACGAGGTGTTCTGGCGCAAAAATGGCAGCAGTTTTCCGGTCGAATACACTTCGACGCCGGTCTTCCAAGGCAGCGAGACAACCGGCGCCGTGGTGGTGTTTCGCGATATCACCGAGCGCAGACAGGCAGAAGAACGGCTTCGCCAGTCCCAGAAGTTGGAGGCGGTGGGGCAGCTCACCGGCGGCGTCGCCCATGATTTCAACAATATTTTATCCATTATTCTCGGCAATGCGGAGATGCTGCAGAGAAAGTCCGGCGATGAGAAGGAAAATATCGCCGATCTTATCAAGGCGGTAAAACGCGGCGCTTCCCTGACCCAGCGCCTGCTCTCCTTTTCCCGCACACAGACGCTATCTCCGGAACCAACGGACATTTGTGTTCTTGTGGAGGACATCGAGGACATGCTGCGCCGCTCCCTGGGCGAGACCATCAACCTCGTGGTCGAATGCAGTGACGAGAAATGTTTCGCTCTAATCGACCCCCACCAGTTGGAACATGCCCTGCTTAATCTGGCGGTGAATGCCCGAGATGCCATGAAACGGGGCGGCGTCCTGACCATCGAGATCGATAAGGTTACCCTCGATGAGACCTATGCGGAGCAGCATGACGAAGTGACGCCGGGGGACTATATGAGAATCGCTGTGAGCGACAGCGGCGCCGGAATGCCGAAGGATATTCTGGAACAGGCATTCGAACCCTTCTTCACCACCAAGGGGGTGGGGGAAGGCAGCGGCCTCGGCCTGAGCATGGTGTATGGGTTCGTTAAACAGTCCCAGGGCCACATCACCATCGACAGCAAGAAGGGCCATGGCACCACGGTGACGCTCTTCCTGCCCCGGAGTGCCGAAGAGGTGGATGAAGCCGCGGATGCCGAGGCTGAGCTGCGGGAGCTTCCCCGCGGCAAGGAACGCATCCTGGTTGTGGAGGATGAAGAAGGTGTCCGGAAATTCACGAAAACCCTTCTTGACGGCCAGGGTTACGAGGTCGTCGCGGCGGCGGATGGCAAGGAAGCGGTGACGCATCTGAAGAATGAACAAATGTTTGATCTTCTGTTCACGGATGTGGTTCTGCCGGAAGGAATGAACGGCGTTGAGGTGGCGGAGACGGCCAAACGCCTGCAGCCAAACATTTCTGTTCTTTACGCCACCGGCTATATGGAGGATGTAATTGCCGACAATGGGGAACTGGAAGAAGGGACGACCCTTCTCAAGAAACCCTATGAAAGCACCGAACTCCTCGAGAAAATCCGCACCATACTCGATCAAAGCTCAGCATGATTTAATTTCGGGAGATGCTACCGATCGGGGAAACCTCGGCCCCACAACAGCCACTCAAGGCGGTTGCGTGCTCCTGATTTTGACCAACCTACCCTCGGTAAACGCATCTGCTTTGGGTCGAAAACAGGGGGTCGAATAGCCGGCCGTTATCCATAAGTTGAAGCGAACTCACTGCCAAAAACCATGCCTCTTGACCAAAGCCGTCCCCGTGCGCGAAAATTGTCGGTTCTACGCTGGTAACACAGAACATACAAACCTGGGGAGGAGGAAGACGACATGTCCATGAAAATCGTTCCTGATGTCGTCAATGATCAGAAAATTCAAGGTGTTACGGGGTCCATGACGATCCGTGAAGCGGCCAAGATCATGGCCAAGCACCATATTGGCGCCCTTCTTGTGACCAAGCGCGACAAGCTGGAAGGCATTTTAACGGAGCGCGATCTTTCCGTTAAAATCGTCGCCGGCGGCAAGGATCCGGATAAAACGAAAGTTTCCCAGATCATGACCAAGAATCCGGAAACGGTGAGCCCGGACGATACCGCCTTCAGCGCTCTGGAAAAAATGAAGGCACGGGGGTTTCGTCATCTTCCCGTGGTGGATGGGGACCAGATCGTCGGCATGGTATCGGTGCGCGATCTCTATTCCTCCGCCAAATCCCAGCTCGAAGACGACCTCAAGGATCGCGACGCCTTCATCTTCGGGGCGGGATACGGCGCCTAGGGAAAGAGCGCCGCAAAAAAAGACCCGCGCAAAAAACCCCCAGGCCAGGCATAGACCGTGGCCGTAGCGTGGTGTGCGCCTCTTTCCGCCTTGCCTGACCTTCTCTCCATGAGGAGGCGCCCGCCGCCGTTCCCCGTCCCGCCATTCCCTGGCCAGCCACTTGAGAAGGCTTTCCCATGCCCCTGTCCCCGCCAACGCAACGCACACCCCTTCATCTCCGCAACATCGAGTGCCACGGATACCGCCGCGGTGACGGCCTTTTCGATATCGAAGGACGCGTCACCGATTCGAAAACCTATGATTTTCCCAATGAATCCCGCGGTGAAATTAAAGCCGGGGAAAATCTTCACCACATGGCGCTGCGCCTCACCCTGGATGAGGACCTCCTCATCCACGATGTGGAAGCCGGTTTCGAATCCTACCCCTACCGCATCTGTCCCCACATCGCCCCCGCCTTTCATGTGCTCAAGGGTCTGAAAATAGCACCCGGCTGGACACGCAAGGTCAGGGCCCTGTTGGGCAAAACCAAGGGCTGCACGCATCTGGTGGAATTGCTCGGGCCCATGGCCACGGTGGCGTTCCAGACCATTGTTTCGGCCCGCCAACGGGAAGAAAAGGAAGCCGGAGCTGAAGCCATATCCAAGGGCGGCGCCCAGGCCGGCAAGCCGCCACAGCTAAATTCCTGCCATGCCTATGCCAGCGACAGCGAGGTAGTCAGGAAACACTGGCCCGATTTCTATAGGGGGGAATAGCGGCCTCCCTCAGACCGGGGCCCCTGTCCGAATTCCCTCCCGAACCTTCCCCCGGTTCTCCTGAAAGACGGCGCCGCCGCGGCTCCTGCCCCCGGCCATTTGCGTCACGCATGCCGTGGCCGGAGCGGATATGACCGATATCGGTAGCGGCGGAACGGAAATAACTCAGAATAAAAACACGTATGGCCGCCGTCAGGCTGGATTCATCACGGTATTCATCGATTGTGGAACACAGCTCGTGCAGGGTCTTGCCCTCACGCTCGCCGATTTCGTCCAGGGCCTCCCACATGGACGCTTCCAGCCGCATGCTGGTGCGGTGTCCGCATACTCTTACATTCCTGTTGATCAGCGTGCTGAAGACGGCGCTTCCGTCCCCCCTCTCCGCAGTACCCATGACAAAACTCCCCCCGAATATGGCAATGGAACCAGAACACGTTATAAGTGTAATACATGCCATTATATAATTATAGGTTGTATAAAATGAATTAAATTCTTGGCCCTCGCCGCCAGCAAAGGCCTTCCCACCCCTAACGGGTGGGGAAAAGCCGCGAACGCTACTGTATTCCACCTAATTTTCCTCGGGAGCCATGGTCTTCAGCGCCAGCGCATGGACCGGTCCGGCCAGTTCCTCGGCCAACAGGTCATAGACCATGCGCTGTCTCTCGATGCGGGACAGCCCCAAAAAGGCTTCCGAGACCACCTCGACCCTGAAATGGCTTTCGCCCCCTGCCGGAGCCCCGGCATGTCCGGCATGGCTGGCCGATTCATCCACAACCACCAGGCGTTGCGGCGCCAGCCCCTGCGTCAGTTTCGCCTCGATGGCATCTTTCACACTCATGATATCTCCTTAAAACGCCGTCAAAACCGTATCAAAATCGTGTCCCGACGGCGCCCTTGTAAGAATTCGCGTCACAACCCATAATTTGGCTATGAAAGACCGCAGGTCCATACCCCTTGATGCCTTGCCCTGGGAAAAGGAGGAAGGAACGCGCCCCTGCGACCATGAAGGATGCACCGGAGAAGGACTCTACCAGGCTCCCTGCGCGCCCGATAACCTGGAAACCTTTTACTGGCTGTGTCTCGATCATGTGCGCTCCTACAACAAGGCGTGGAATTTTTTCGCTCATATGTCGCCGGCCGAAATCGAGATATATAACCGCGGCGACACCGTGGGATGGCGCCCCAGCTGGCCGCTGGGGGAACGGATGGCCCATATGGAGGCCGCCTGGTCGCGTTTTTCCGACTCTTTCACCGCCGACCCCGATTCAAACGGCTACAACGATGGAAGTTCTCCTTCCAACCTCCACTGGGCGGACGCCACCCAGGCCAAAGCTCTGAATCTTTTCGATCTGCAATCACCTTTGACCCTGGAACAACTCAAAATTCGCTATAAAGAGCTTGTCAAATGCTACCATCCCGACACCAATGGCGGCGACAAGGAATCCGAGGAACGCCTTAAACAGGTCAACGAGGCTTATGGCGTCCTCAAATCCTTTATCTGCGCCCCTTAAGACACCATATTCCTCTGGGGAGGTTCCCCTAACACCCGCCCCCCGTTAATAAATTGAAACCGGATACTCCCCTATGACCACCGAACAACTCGACAGCGACACCTCCCAGCCCCACCTGCCGGATCTTTCAGTTTCCGTGCGCCAGGTCTTCGGCATCGATTCCGATATCGTCTGCCCGGCCTTCAGCGAGCCCAGCGAACTGGTTCCCGAGATCGACCAGGCCTATTGCTTCAACCATGAAACCACGCTGGCGATCCTGTCGGGCTTCGCCTTCAACCGGCGGGTCATGATCCAGGGTTATCACGGCACCGGAAAATCCACCCATATCGAACAGGTGGCGGCGCGTCTCAACTGGCCCTGTTTCCGGGTCAATCTCGACAGCCATATCAGCCGTATCGACCTCATCGGCAAGGACGCCATCGTGCTGCGCGACGGCAAACAGGTGACCGAGTTCCGCGAGGGAATTCTGCCCTGGTCCCTGCAACATCCCACGGCCCTGGTGTTCGACGAATATGACGCGGGACGGCCCGATGTGATGTTCGTGATCCAGAGAATCCTCGAGACCGAAGGTAAATTCACCCTTCTCGACCAGAACAAGGTGATCCACCCTCACCCCGCCTTCCGCCTGTTCTCCACCACCAACACGGTGGGGCTGGGCGACACCACCGGCCTCTATCACGGCACCCAGCAAATCAATCAGGGGCAAATGGACCGCTGGAACATCGTCGCCACGCTGAACTATCTGTCCCACGAGGAAGAGGCGGATATCGTCCTCGCCAAATCGCCCGACTACGGCAACAAGAAGGGGCGCAAAACGGTGGCGGCCATGGTCAACCTCGCCAATATGACCCGCAACGGATTCGTCGCCGGCGATATTTCCACCGTCATGTCGCCGCGCACGGTGATCACCTGGGCCGAAAACGCCAAACTCCTCGGTGACGACCTTGCTCTCTCTTTCCGCTTCACCTTCCTCAACAAATGCGACGAGATGGAGCGCGCCACCGTGGCCGAATATTACCAGCGCTGTTTCGACGAAGACCTCCCCGAATCGGCCGCCGTGGCGGAAACCCCCTGACACGCCTCGTCTCAGTCGCCCCTTTGGCGGCCCCCATGGGAACTGAAACTCATATCTACTGAAAACCATACTCCCCGGGAAACCGGAAAGGACCGCGTTGAATCCTTCAAACGAGCCACCGCCTCGCTGGTGCGCGCGCTCAGCGGAAAACCCGACGCGGCCGTGACCTTCACCTCCCACGCAGCACAGATGGGAGACGAAACGCCCGCCACAACGGTTGCAACCGTTCAGCTGCCGGCCCCGCCGCCCGACCTCACCCCCGCCAGCTCGGCCCCGCTGCGGGGAAAGGCCGATGCCCAGGCCCTGACTTTGCGCTATCACGACGAGGCCACCCACGCCCGCTATCGCCCCCAGGGCGACACCGCGCGCGCGGTGTTCGACGCGGTGGAGGAAGTGCGGGTGGAAGCCCTGGGCATGCGGCATCTGCCCGGCGTGGCCGCCAATCTCGCCGCCGCCCTGGATCAACACTGCCAGACCTTCGACGCCTGCCGCACCACCGAGGAGGTGCCGCTGGCCGAGGCCATCCGCCTCATGGCGCGCAAAACCGTGGCCGGGGAAAAGACCCCGTCCTCGGGAAAGCATATGGTGAAGCTGTGGCAGCCGCTGCTCGATGCCAAGGTGGAAACATGCCTTCAGGCGTTGCGCGCCTGCATCGAGGACCAACAGCACTATTGCGAAACCGCCAGACAGTTGATCGCCGATCTCGATCTCGCCGACGAGCTCGGCGAATTGCAGACCTGCCCCGAGGAAGACAGCCCCGAAGGGGAAGATGGCGAGGACCAGAGCGAAGCCGAGGGCGAGGGCGAGATGGAATCGGAACTCAGCGCCGCCGAAATGGACGCCATGGAAGCCGGCGACGAGGCCGGCGACGGCATCGCCTCGGAAACCGACGACTCGCTGCCGCCCATGGGCGCGGAACAACCCGCCACCGCCAGGCGCCCCGTCGGGCCGGGTGACAATCTGGGCGATTTCGAAACCTCTTCCTATACCGCCTTCACCACCAGTTTCGATGAAGTGGTGGCCGCCGAGTCGCTCTGCGGTGACGAGGAAATGACCCGGCTGCGGCTTAATCTCGACGACCAGATCGCCCATCTTCAGAACATCATCGGGCGGTTCGCCAACCGTCTCCAGCGCCGCCTCCTGGCGCAACAGTCACGGGCCTGGGAATTCGATCTCGAAGACGGGTTGCTGGATTCGTCGCGTCTCGCGCGGGTGGTGGTCAATCCGCTGCACTCCCTCTCCTATAAAATGGAGAAACAGACCGATTTCCGCGATACCGTGGTCACGCTGCTGATTGATAACTCCGGCTCCATGCGCGGGCGGCCCATCGCCGTGGCCGCCATCAGCGCCGATGTGCTGGCCCGCACGTTGGAGCGCTGCGGGGTCAAGGTGGAAATCCTCGGCTTCACCACCAAGGCGTGGAAAGGCGGGGAATCCCGCGAACAATGGGTGGAGACCGGAAAGCCGCCCAACCCCGGACGCCTCAACGATCTGCGCCATATCGTCTACAAGGCCGCCGACGCGCCGTGGCGGCGCGCGCGCAAGAATCTCGGCCTCATGCTGCGCGAGGGCATCCTCAAGGAAAATATCGACGGCGAAGCCCTGCTCTGGGCGCACCAGCGTCTGCTGGCCCGGCCCGAACAGCGCCGCATTCTGATGGTCATCTCCGACGGCGCGCCGGTGGATGATTCCACCCTCTCGGTCAATCCCGGCAATCTGCTCGAACGCCATCTGCGCGTCGCCATCCAATGGATCGAAGCGTATTCCCCGGTGGAACTCACCGCCATCGGCATCGGCCATGACGTGACCCGCTATTACAAAAAGGCCGTCACCATCGTCGACGCCGAACAATTGGGCGGCACCATGCTGGAAAAAATTTCTGAGCTGTTCGACGACCAGCCTTCCCAGACACCGTCTCGGGCTGGCCCCGCCGCCCGCCGCCGCAGATGATCCAGGACCAAGTAGTGACCTATCTGCGTTCTAGTAACTATGCGGCCAGGGTGGTGACGGCGGATATGCGTCTGCTACCCGATTACGTGCTGACGGGACGCATCAAGCGCTTCGAGCGGATTGTGGACGGTTCACGGTTTAAAGCAGTGATGGAGTTGGAAATCGGCCTCTCGAAGGCCCGCGACAATTCCTTGATCTTGCTTGAAACCTACATGGCCGAAGAATCGGGAGGCGAGGGCATGGCTAGCACCGTGGAAGCTTTCAACCGGGGGATTACAAAAATTCTCAAGAAATTTGTTGCTGATCTGAATAACGCCCAGGGCACCTGAATCAATTTAGCTGCGCAAGTCGAAGATATTTTCAGAGTAGATCATTTGCGTCAAAAAAAGAGGCCGGGAAAATTTCCCCGGCCTCTTGTAAGGGGGAACAAACCCGTGCGTCAGGCAAACGCAAAATCGCTTGCTTCCAAGTTCGCCGCATCAACACCCGACAAAATTATGGAATCCTCCTCCGAGAAGGTAATAACCGCGCTGTCATCGGCTTCCGAGCTGATGTAGCTGGAGAGATCGTTCCAGTTGGCAATGCCGTCGCAAAACAGCTGAATTATGTCTTCACCATGGGTAAAGTCGTAGATCAGATCTGAGCCATCTCCGGTATTGTAGACAAAAGTGTCTTTGCCCTCGCCACCCGTAAGCATATCGACGCCTGCACCTCCTTCAATGAGATCATTGCCATCACCACCGTTGAGGTTATCGAAGCCTACGTAGGGTTGGCCGGCTGTGCCGCTTCCCCCGTAGAGCTCGTCATTACCGCCGTATCCCCAAAGGACATCATTGCCTGGGCCGCCGAGAAGGACATCATCTCCGCTACCAGCACCTACGGTCCAGGCGGGGTCGTGATCGCCATAAAGGGTGTCGTCACCCTCACCGCCCGAGAGATAATCATTTCCATCGCCCATACCACCCCAGAGAGTATCATCTCCATCCTGACCCCAGAGGTAATCATTTCCATCCTCACCATCCATTACGTCGTCACCATCTCCTCCAAAGAGCATGTCTGTGTTATCACCGCCGAAAAGAGTGTCGTCACTGCCTCCTCCGTAGAGACGATCGTTCCCCTCGCCACCAGAGATCCAGTCTTTTCCCCCTTCGCCGAAGATGATGTCACTCCCTCCCTCACCGTGAAGGAATTCCATTAATTCGGCCCCAGGCATCAGATTCTCTTCAGGAGACAAGTCATTGTCTCCTCCAAAGATGATATCGCCGTCCTCGCCGCCATAAATTTTATCGGGCCCTTCTCCACCGTAGAGCCAGTCGACGCCTTCTTCGCCGTGGATTGTATCGACGCCATCGCCGCCTTTGATCGTGTCATGGCCGGGGCCGCCATTGATTATGTCCCAGCCACCTTCACCTAAAAGTTCGTCATCACCATTGCCCCCGAAAATGGTGTCTTTGCTATCGCCTCCATAAGCAATGTCATCACCATTGCCCCCGAAAATGGTGTCTTTGCCCTCGCCTCCATAAGCAATGTCATCGCCATTGCCGCCGTTGATATAATCGTCACCGTCATCGCCGTAAAGTGTATCCTCTCCGTTTTCTCCATAAATATGATCATTGCCATCTCCGCCTTTGATCACGTCATCTCCATCATCATAGGAACCATGTCTACTTCTAGGCCCGCTTCCACCAAACAAATAGTCATCTCCACTCCCGCCGAATATTTGGTCATTGCCGCTTTTTCCATAGAGCCAGTCGTTTCCATTCCAGCCCCAGATAAGATCCCCGTCGTCACTGCCATAACGAACGTCATTCTTTTTCGTACCAAAAATAAACATCATAATTCTCCATTGCTTCGTTAAGTTTGAACCTGATGTAACCACCCCCATGTCTTGGGAAGGTGATCACTCTTAAACTGCAGTGTGGAGGAATGGAGTTTTTATTGAAGTGACTACGGTCACACCTGCTGAATTTTTTTATAGGGGATTGATCTGACTCTTTCTGGTTGCCGTAAAAGAGGGGATCCTAAGTCCGCCAAGACAAGGGACAGGGGGTAAGGGCAGACCGGAAATGTGATTTCCCTTAACGACCCTCCTGCAAACTGGGAAACTTTTTCTTGCCGGATAACCCCCCTTTCCGTAGGTTTATAAGATCAAGTTCCGGAATGTTTTTCTTCGATCGGGAAACGCCCCTTGTCCGAGAACGCTTCGCATAATTTGGAAAACGTCTCGCTTCTGAAAGGGGTCAGCAAGCCCCAGAGAGAGGCTGTGGAAAAACGATGTTCCTGGCGCACCATTGCCGAGGGTGGACAGATCATCGACCGCCACGATGAGAACCGGGATGTTTATTTCATCGTCAAGGGTCAGGTTCGTATTGTGAATTATTCTCTATCGGGGCGCGAAATTGCCTTTGATGACCTTGGGTTGGGGAACTATTTCGGCGAACTTGCGGCTATTGATGGCGGGCCGCGCTCGGCAAACGTCATCGCCCTGGAAGAGACTATCGTAGCTGTGCTGGGGCCCATCGCTTTTGTCGAGTTTCTGCATGATCACCCTTCGGCAGCGCTGAAAGTCATGCGGCATCTGACCTATATGGTGCGCCAGGCAAGTGAACGAATCATGGATCTCAGCACCCTGGGCGTCAACAACCGCATCCACGGGGAGCTCCTGCGCCAGGCCATGACTAACCTGAAGTCCGATAACAGCGCCGAAATCCGTCCCATCCCTCATCACAGCGAGATCGCTAGCCGCGTCAGTACCACCCGCGAAACCGTATCCCGCGTTTTGAGCGACCTAGCCCAGAACAATGTGGTCAAACGCGGGCGAAACGCCCTGATTGTTCCTGACATTCATCGCCTCGCCGAGATGATGGAGGAAGTACGCGGCGATTGACTGCGGCCGAGATACGGATTCTTATCACCGAATCGGGTGGGAAACGGCTCGTCCTTTAAAGGTTTTGTCCACAAAACGTCTTGTAATATAGGGCGCCATCACTGGTGTCCAAAAAATTTAGTTAAATTGTGACCATCATCACTTCCAACAGTAAAACGGCGGTGACAGTATTCACATGGGAAAACGAATGAAGAAGTGTACTTATGTCTGAGGAAAATTCCCGGTCGGGAGATTTCTTTGTCCGGTTCTGGGGCGTACGGGGCAGTATCGCTTGTCCGGGTCCTGATACCCTTCGCCATGGGGGCAACCGCTTCTAGGCCGCGGTCTTGGCCAGAGCCTTCTTGATGCTGCGCTTGACGCGCCGCATACCCTCGGAAAGATCGGCGTCCTTGGCCGCCACCAGAAACGCATCGATACCGCCCTTATGCTCGATGGTGCGCAGGGCATGGTTGCTGATGCGTAGGCGCACCACCTTGTCCAGGGCCTCGGAAAACAGCGAACTCGCCTGGAGATTGGGCAGAAAACGGCGGCGGGATCTGTTATGGGCGTGACTGACATTATTGCCGGTCATGACGCCTTTTCCCGTTGCTTCACATCGCCTGGCCATGCCTGATCCTCGATTAAAAACTCATAAACGACCGCTATTGGGGCCGGAGCCGTGGCTTTTAGGCCACCTACGGCCCAAGGTCAAGCCGAAAGCTGGTTTTCAGCTCCCCAGAAAGACCCCGAGGATCTTCTGCGCCGCCGCCGTGGGCGTCATTTTTCCCGCCGCCACGTCCGCCTCCAGCCCGTCGATCATGGCCCCAACGTCCTTATGGCCGTGCAGCCGCGTTCTCAGGCCTTCGTCGATTTCGCTCCACATCCAGGCCCGGGCCTGATCGGCGCGGCGTTTCCCGATCCCGCCCGACTCGGTGCGCAGGCCGTTGAATTCCCCGATGGCCTGCCAGATGTCCGTGATTCCCTCGCCTTGGAGGGCCGAACAGGTGAGCACCCGTGGCGTCCATTCGGGACAAGTGGGACGGATCAGCCGCAGCGCGTTGCCATAATCTCCCGCCGTGCGCTGGGCCGCCTTTTCAAGCTCCCCATCGGCCTTGTTGACCGCCACAAGGTCGGCCATCTCCATGATTCCCTTCTTGATCCCCTGAAGGTCGTCACCCCCGGCGGGAAGCAGCAACAACAGGAACATGTCCACCATGTCGGCCACCGCGGTTTCCGATTGGCCGACGCCCACGGTTTCAACAATGGCCATATCGAATCCCGCCGCCTCGCAAGCCAGCAACGCCTCGCGGGTGCGCCGGGCAACCCCGCCCAAGGTGCCGCCGCTGGGCGAGGGCCGGATAAAGGAACGCTCCGATTGGGACAATTCGGGCATCCGCGTCTTGTCGCCCAGGATCGAGCCGCCGCCACGCTTGGAGGACGGGTCCACGGCCAGAACCGCCACTTTTCGCCCCTGTTCGATGGCGTGAAGGCCGAGCGCCTCGATGAAGGTGGATTTGCCCACGCCCGGCGCGCCGGAAATGCCGATGCGGATGGCGCCGCCCACATGGGGCATGAGTTCCTCCATCAGCGCTTCGGCCCGCTCACGGTGATCACGGCGAGTGGATTCAATCAGCGTTATGGCGCGCGCCAGGGCCCGCCGGTCGCCGTCCAGCACGGCGCGGGCCAGGCTGTCCGTTTCCATGGGGCTGTGGGGATCGGTTGGGGGCATTACCACTCGCCCTTGTTGATTTTCTTGAATTTAGCCATCACCGCCTGGGAAAGCTTTTCCCGCAATTCGGGATCAACGTCACCCAGAAGCTCCTGTTTTTCCTCACGAATCTGCATCGCCTTGCGGATCAGATCTTCCCGGCTATTGGGCGCTTCGGGTTCAGGTTCAGCCGATGCCGCCTTCTTTTTTGCCGACGGTTTTTTCTTTTTCGTCGCAGCCGCTTCGCCGGCCGCCTGTTTTTCCTCGTCCAGGCGTTGTTTACGGAGCTTCATGGCCTCGAGGATGATTCCCTCGTTTTTTTCCTTGATGCTTTGTTCATCCTCTTTGTTTTCTTGTTTATTTTTTTCTTTTTCGCTCTCCACAACGGCTTCGACTTCCCTGGCGAAGGCCTTCTCTTTTTCACGCTCGGCGGCTTCGGCCAGCTTTCTCTTTCGTATCCGCATGCCCTCGAGAATGATTTCTTCCGAAGTCATGGGCGGCGGAGCAACGTCTTCCGATTCCGTCTTTTCTTTCTTTCCGGCGGACTTTTTGGCCTTGGCCTTGGATTCGGCCTTGGCTGCGGTTTCGGCTACGGCTTTGGCTTCTACTTCGGCCTTAGCTTTGGCTTTAGCCAGCTTCTTCTGCCGCGCCCTTAAGCCTTCGAGAACCACCTCTTTCGGGTCCATGGACGGTTCGGCATCATCCGCCGCCGCCTTTCCTTTTTTCCCGGCGGAATTCTTGGCCTTGGCCTTGGCTTTGGCCTTGGATTCGGCCTTGGCTGCGGTTTCGGCTACGGCTTCAGCCTTGGCTTTGGCTTTGGCCTTGGCTTTGGCCAGCTTCTTCTGCCGCGCCCTTAATCCTTCGAGAACCGCCTCTTTCGGGTCCATGGGGGGCTCGGTATCCTCCACTGATTCCGCATCTTCTTCCTCATCGGAAGAGCCCTTCAGTTTCCCGGCCTCGCCCTTCGGATTCCAAACTTTTACAAGCTTCTTCTTCCATGTTCCCGCGGCATCAAGAACGGTTTTTTCCAGGCCCATGGGGGTCTTGGCCGGTGTTTTGGCCGGCGTTTCGGCAGCATCCACTGCTGCCGCATTCTCTTCCTTGCTGGGAGAATTTTCAGCTTCGACCTCGTCCTCATCCTTGGACGTTTCGAGGTCAGGGCGGACTTCTTTCCCCTTCTTGGCCAAGGGAGATTTTCGGCCGCCTATAAGTTTGTTGATAACGCCCATTTTCGCTTCGCAAACCCGCATCTTTCAGGAAAAGACGCATTTTAGAGCAACCACTAGCGATCGCAACGTCAGGGCGGGATAATAGCCTCTTCTCCCAGTTCCTGGAGATGAGCCTCCACCTCACGGGCTTCCTGCTGTTTGTCCCACATATCCGCGTACAGGCCCTTGGCGGCGATAAGCTCTCGGTGGCGGCCGCGCTCCACCACATGGCCCGTGTCGAGGACGAGAATTTCGTCGGCATCCACCACCGTGGAAAGCCGGTGGGCAATGACCAGGGTCGTCCGGTCGGCGGAAAGGCTGCGCAGGGATTCCTGGATTTCCTTTTCGGTGTGGGAATCCAGCGCCGAGGTGGCTTCGTCGAAAAGAAGAATGTCGGGCTTTTTGAGGATGGTACGGGCAATGGCGACCCGTTGTTTTTCGCCCCCGGAGAGCTTTAATCCGCGCTCGCCGACAATGGTCTGATAGCCGTCGGGAAGACCCACCACAAAGTCGTGGATTCTGGCCATGCGGGCGGCTTCCTCCACTTCCGAAGGGATCGCCTCGGGACGCCCATAGGCGATGTTGTAATAAACGGTGTCATTGAACAGCACCGTGTCCTGGGGAACCGTACCGATGGCCGCGCGTAGGGAATCCTGGGAAACCTCGCGGATATCCTGGCCGTCGATGACGACGCGCCCCTGGTCCACATCGTAAAAGCGCAGCAACAGCCGGGAGATGGTGGATTTGCCGGCCCCGCTGGCGCCGACGATGGCCACCGTATGCCCGGCGGGAACGGCAAAGGAAAGATCGTCGAGAATGGGGCGCCGGGGATCGTAGCCGAAATTCACCCCGTCGAAGGAAACGGCGCCCTCTGAGACCTGTAACGGTGGCGCATCCGGAATGTCCCGAACCTCGGCGGTCTTGTCGAGAAGGCCGAACATGGCCTCCATATCGATCAGGGACTGTTTGATCTCGCGGTAGACAAAACCGAGGAAATTGAGGGGCAGGAACAGCTGGATCAGGTAAGTATTAACGAGAACGAAGTCGCCCAGGCCCATACTGCCCGAAACCACGCCCTGGCCGGCCATGATCATCAGGATGGTGAGGCCCACGGCAATGATCGCGCCCTGGCCGATATTGAGCGTGGAGAGAGACGTTTTGTTGCGCACCGCCGCCTTTTCATAGCGCTGGAGAGACGCGTCATAACGGCGCGCCTCGTGTTCCTCGTTACAGAAATACTTGACCGTCTCAAAATTGAGCAGGCTGTCGATGGCCTTGGTGTTGGCCTCGCTGTCGGTGGCATTCATCACGCGGCGGAATTTTATCCGCCATTCCGTAACCGCCAGCGTGAACCAGATGTAGCCGGCAATGGTGACGAAGGTAACCAGGGCGAACCAGACGTCATAAAGCCGCCACAGAATGACGCAGACAAGGCCGATTTCCAGCAATGTGGGCAACACGTTGAACAGCATGAAGGTGAGCAGGAATTCAATACCCTTGACGCCGCGCTCGATGGCGCGGCTCAGCCCCCCGGTCTGGCGTTCGAGGTGAAAGCGCAGGGACAACCGGTGCAGTTGACGAAAGGTCTTCAGCGCGACGGTACGGATGGCGCGCGCCGATACCTTGGCGAAAACCGCATCGCGCAATTCTCCAAAGACCACCGCCAGGGTGCGCACTAATCCATAAGCCAGAAGAAGCCCCAGGGGCAGGACGAGCACAGCCGACACATCCTGGGAAAGTGCATCAACCGCCTGTTTATAAATCAGCGGCACCACCACATTGGCCACCTTGGCGGTGGTAAGAAGGGCGAGCGCCACCACCACCCTGATTCTGAAATCCAGGGAATCCGCCGGCCACAAATAGGGCAGCAGGGTACGCAGGGTCTTCAGGTCGTTGCGGGGGCCCGATGAAGGCGGGGATGCACCCAAATGTCTCATGTGGGGCAAGATATGGGGATGGAGGGCGCTTGCGTCACGGGATTAATCCTTGCGGGCTTCGGGAAAAGCCCGCAACCCACATCCGGATTCTCAGCTGTCATCTTCCAACGAGCGATCCAGAAGAAGGTAGAGTTTTCCCACATCCGCGGAGAGAAAGGTGGATTCCAGAACATTGCTGTGATCGAGTGTGCGCGCATGCTCCAGGAGACTTCTGAATTCCAGCATATATTCCGTGACATATCTGCGAAAAGCTTCGTCGCTTTTGAAACGTTCCTTGATCCTGCGGCTTGTATCCATATAGCTTTTGCCATAGAGCAGGCGGGAGAAAATTCCCTTATCGCCTTTTAGGAACCGGTTCCAGGCGGCCTCGGAGATACTTGTCTCAAGCAGCCGATTGACGTCGATGGCCAGGTAATTCAGCTTTTCGATGATAAAACTGGACGACCTCAGGAAACTGCCGCGGCGTACATCGAAAGCGCTTTCGGTGACATTCTTGGCCTGGGCGACGGCCTCATCCGAAGCCGCTGTCAGTCTTTCCGCCTGACGCCGGAAGTCGTCTTCCACGTCTTTTGAAGCCGACGAAACCATTTTCACCGTCTTCTCAAGGTCTTGGGCCTGGTCCTGAAGCTGCCGTCTCACTTCCGCCACCTTGACGGTGGTTTTGTCCGATGTGCCTGAAAGCTCCGCCGCCTGATTACGGAAAGATTCTCCAACTTCCCCCACCTGGGACATGACTCCCTCCCAGGCCTGGGTCATGCCCAGCACATGCTTGTTGAGAACGCCCTCAACCACCTTCGACTGTGTAACCGCCCGGTTGCTCGACGTGGTGACCTCGAAGGACTGGTCGCGCAGAACGGCCTGGGCTTCCTTAAGGCGGGACGTGGCCTGATCGGCCATTTTAACCAGACCCTCAAGCTCGTCACGCAGGCCGTCTTCATTGGCGCCCAATTGCGTCGAAGCACGGTGTGCGGCGTTTAAAAGCTCTTGCGCCATCTCGCGGAATGACCCAATCACCTCTTCCATCCGGGCGGTAGTGGTATCGGAAGCCTGTCTCAGGTCGCCACTTTGTGCCTCAAATTCCTTCCTTACTCCCTGAAGACGGGCGACGGCACGGTCGGAGACCTCCATCAGTCCATCGCCCTGCTCGCGGAGAAGATCACCCGCTTCACGCACCTGACCCACAGCCTGTTGGCCGGACTGGGTCAGTTCTTCGGAACGCCGGCCCAACTCATCGCCAACCGTTTGCAGAGTGGCGGAAGTT
Source organism: uncultured Rhodospirillaceae bacterium (assembly GCA_964482135.1). Lineage (GTDB taxonomy): Bacteria > Pseudomonadota > Alphaproteobacteria > UBA11136 > UBA11136 > UBA11136. Next base: position 10,504 of record CAYZWF010000020.1, on the reverse strand, counting down.
TGTTCCGAAATTTTATGAAGGCTGGTGGATTCCTGGTGGATGGTATTTTTGATTTCCTGTGACAGGGCAGAAAGCCTTTCCCCGCCGCCGCCCATTTCACCGATGGACTGACGGATGGAGGCTTCGATTCCCGCGGTCTTCCCCGTCAGCTGGTCGGCGCTTTCATTAAGAGACTGAATTTGTTTCTGCATAGACAGAGTGATCGAATCCGCCTGTTCGGCGGCGCCTTCGGCGGCCACCGACAGTTCCTCGGCATAGCGCTGGAACATTTCGCGGATATGGCGCGCCTGATCGGCGGTACGATCGGTCGCGGTGAGCAATTCCTGGGACTGGAATTGCAGCCCCTCCTGGATTTCCTTTTCCCGGATAACTGCCTCGGCGGCGGCGGCGACATTTTGTGAATATTCCTGAAACGCCTCCATAACCGCCTTGGTCTGGAGCATGGTCTCGCGCACGGCGGCGGCCACCTCCTCGGCTTCCTTACGGATGCTTCTGCGAATATCGTCGGCGCGCGCCGCGGTGCGGTCAGAGACCTCGCGCAGGTCGGAGAGCTGGTGCTGCAGAGATTGCTCTATTTCCGCAGTACGGTCCGCCACCTCCGCGGAAACCCGATTGAGAACCACTGCCTGCCCGGAAAGGGTCTCTCCAAGCTCGGCAGCTCCATGGGATGCCAGCGCCGAGGATGTTTTCAACTCGCTCGCGCCCTTCGCAAGGTCACCGAGCATGGCTTGAAAGTGGGCAGCGGATTCCTCGGTGGGGTGGGTGATATCCCGCAACGCCTGTAACAGCGTTTCGCTTTGGGCTGTAATTTCGCTCTCGCGAAAAAGAAAGGTGATGACAAGCCACAGAAACGCCGGCGGAGTCACCGCACCAATGACGAATCCACCCAGCTCGTGGGGAAGAAAGACGACAAGGTTTCCCCAACCGATTTCGACCCCCACATAGGAGCCCACAAGAACCATCCATAAGACGGTGACGCCCCATCCGATGAGGAATGGCCTGCGCATTGATTTTATCCCCCCCGTCACTACGTATCGGCTTTTAAGGCCTTTTTATCGAAGGCAATTGCTTTTTTTTACGCCGTTTCGCCCTTTCCGGACACAAGGCTCAAAATTTCCGTGGCCGCCTTGGGAATGTTCGTCCCCGGCCCGAAAATAGCCGACACGCCTTTCTTCTTCAGGAAATCATAGTCCTGCGGAGGAATAACGCCACCACAAACCACCACAATGTCTTCTCCACCCTGTTCCTTCAACGCATCGATCAGCAGCGGAACCAGGGTCATATGGCCCGCCGCCAGGCTGGATACGCCAATAATGTGCACATCGTTTTCGATGGCCTGACGGGCGGCTTCCTCGGGAGTCTGGAACAGCGTGCCGATATCCACGTCGAAACCGATATCGGCAAAGGCCGTGGCGATCAGCTTGGCGCCGCGGTCATGGCCGTCCTGTCCCATTTTAGCCACCAGAATACGGGGGCGGCGGCCCTTGTCATCGGCGAAAGCCGCCACATGGCTGCAGATTTCGGCAAAAGACTCATCACCGTCATAGGCCGCGCCGTAAACGCCCGAGATGCTCTGGCTCACCGGCCGGTGCCGTGAAAATACGGTCTCAAGAGCAGACGAAATTTCGCCCAGCGTGGCCCGTGCACGCGTGGCCTCAATGGACAGGGAGAGAAGATTATCGCTGCCTTCCGCCCCTCGGATTAACGCATCCAGGGCCTTCTGGCAGGCTTCCTCGTCTCTTCCGGCACGCACCGCCTCGAGACGTTTGATCTGGGCCTCGCGGACCTCGGCGTTATCGATACTGAGAATATTGACCTCGGTTTCCTGATCGGGAGTGTATTTATTGACCCCCACCACCGTCTGTTCCCCACGATCGACACGGGCCTGACGGCGGGCCGAGGATTCCTCGATCCGCATCTTAGGAAGCCCGGCTTCAACGGCCTTGGTCATACCGCCCATTTCCTCCACTTCCTCGATCAGGGTCCAGGCGGCCTGGGCGATACTGTTGGTCAGACTCTCCACGTAATAGGAGCCACCCAGGGGGTCTACCACGTTGGGGATTCCCGTTTCCTCGGCGATGATGAGCTGGGTGTTGCGGGCGATGCGCGCCGATTCCGGGGTCGGCAGGGCCAGCGCCTCGTCGAAGGAATTGGTATGCAGGGACTGGGTTCCGCCCAGCACCGCCGCCATGGCCTCGATGGTGGTGCGGACAATGTTGTTGTGGGGATCCTGTTCGGTGAGGCTGACGCCGGAGGTCTGGCAATGGGTACGCAGGGCCATGCTCCGTGGATTATTGGGATCGAACTGCTGCATGATTTTCGCCCACAGCACACGGCCGGCGCGCATTTTTGCGATCTCCATGAAAAAATTCATGCCCACGGACCAGAAAAAGGACAGCCGGGGGGCAAAATCGTCTACTTCCAGCCCCCGCGACAAAGCCGCCCGCACATATTCCAGGCCATCGGCCAGGGTATAGGCGAGTTCCTGCACCTGGGTCGCTCCGGCCTCCTGCATGTGATAGCCGGAAATGGAGATGGAATTAAACTTGGGCATGTTACGCGAGGCATATTCGATAATATCGGACACAATCCGCATGCTCGGCTCGGGCGGATAGATATAGGTATTGCGGACCATGAATTCCTTGAGGATATCGTTCTGGATGGTTCCGGAAATCTGGTCCTGGGAGACGCCCTGTTCCTCGGCGGCGACGATAAAACCGGCGAGAACCGGTAGAACCGCGCCGTTCATGGTCATGGAGACACTCATGCGGTCGAGCGGGATGCTGTCGAACAGAACCTTCATGTCCTCCACCGAATCGATGGCCACACCCGCCTTGCCCACATCCGCCACAACCCGTGGGTGATCGGAATCGTAGCCGCGATGGGTGGCCAGATCGAAGGCCACCGACAGACCCATCTGTCCGTTCTTCAGACAGTCGCGATAGAAGGTGTTGGAGGCTTGCGCCGTGGAGAACCCGGCATACTGGCGGAGGGTCCAGGGACGATTGGCGTACATGGTGGCGCGTGGCCCGCGAAGATAGGGTGGAAACCCCGGCAGGCTGTCTAGATATTCCAGCCCCTCCAAATCTTCGGCCGTGTAGAGAGCCTTAACGGAAATACCTTCGGGCGTCTCCCAGACAAGATCATCCGGGTCGCCGCCCTTCATTTCCTTCGCGGCAAGGTCTCGCCATTGCCCCGTATCGCGTCGGGGAAAATCGTTCATTATATCTGCTCCAAGTCCAAGGCGCGGCAGTATAGCCACTGTGGTGCAACGCAGCAAAGAATACCGCCACCGGCGCCAGCCTGCGCCGAGAACCACCAAAAAACACGGTTTCGGACAAGGCAAAAGAGGATTCCCGAAACAATCGGCCATATGCACCGCATACACATTTCTGTATGTTATAACTTTTATTATTATCTAGATATAACTATAGTAATAACTTTCTAGCCCGAATTCAGGAGAGAACCCCATGCATGCGCTGAAAATACGCCGAGTGGGAAATTCCCTGGGCCTGACGCTTCCCAAGGAGGTGGGAACACAGATGCAGGTGAAAGAAGGCGACACGCTTTTTCTGACGCCGGCACCCTATGGATTTTTCATCACACCCTATGACGAAACCTTTCAGGCCGCCGTGAACGCCTTTGAAGAAGGAGCGGGACAATTCAGAAACGCGTTGCGCGAACTCGAGCCGTAGCCCATCCGAAATGGCGTGAGGAACGCATCCTCACCGCCATGTGCGGTATGTTGCGCGCGCACCCGGGGACGGGGAAATCGGGGTGGCGCGCCGATGAGACGCGGCTGAAAGAGCTGTTGGCGCAGTTGAGGGAACGCGAGGAAAAAGACGAAACCGCCGCCCAGAATAGAAACCAGAATGGAAACCAGAACGGCAAGACGCCATTCGCCACCGCCGCCGCCTATGGCGCGGGACTGGTCCGGGAGAGGCCCTTTCCCGGAAACAATCTGGATGTGGCGCTGATGGCGGCCTATGTGATCCTGCGTCTCGGCGGAGTTACCCTCTCCGCGACCGAAGAGGAAGCCGTGACCGCAATGCGGGCGCTGGGAAAAGAAGAAATCAGCGAGGATGCCTTTGCCGGCTGGCTGGAGAAAAACAGCCGGAAAGCCTGAGCCGCGGGTTTTGTGAGTAGCGGGCCCTTATTCCCCATTCCAGCGAAAAGAGGTGATGGCGCCCTTGGGAAAATGCCCTGCCGCCTCGCAAAACCCGGCGAGACGGACGGGGTCCGGCGCTTCCCCCCTGGCGAGGCCGATTTCCTCCCCATGCAGGCCGTCGGTCACCAGCAGCGTATCGATACCGGCGTTTTCGCCACCGGCAATGTCGGTGCGCAGGGAATCACCCACCGCCAGGATACGGCTGTGATCGGCAATGCCGAGACAATGGAAACAGCTCTCGTAGATTTCCTTATCGGGCTTGCCGTGATAGCGCACCTCCCCGCCCAGTTCCTCGTAGCGGCGGGCCAGCGCCCCGGCGCAAATCATCCTGACTCCCCCACGGACAACCTCTAAGTCCGGGTTGGAACAGATCATGGGCAGCTTCGCCCGCGCGCCTTCCAAGAGGGTCTCCTCGTAATCGGCTACCGTCGCGCCGTCGTCCCACGGCCCGGTATTGAGGATGAACTGGGCCTGGGGAAGGGTGTCCACCTCCTGCAGTGACAGCCCTTCGAGCATGTTCATGTCACGCTCCGGCCCGATATGGAAACAGCGTTCCCCCAGCGCCGCATACCAGGGATCGTCTCTGGCGGCGAGATGATCATAAGCCTCCTGGCCCGAGGACATGATGCCGTCATAGAGGTTTTCAGGCACGCCAAATTCCTCCAGCTGCCCCACGATCACATGAGAACGGCGCGGGGCGTTGGACAGCAGGACAATCCGCTTTCCCGCCTCGCGCAGGCGGGAAAGGCAATCCATGACACCGGGGGAAACGGTAACGCCGTCATGGATGACCCCCCACAGATCAAGAATATACCCGTCGTAGCTTGCGGCCAGTTCCTCCATGCCGGAATAAATGGCAAGGGACGCCCCGTCGGCTGGCGAGGAGTCAGGCGCTTTCACGGCTGATCCTTGGCTTACCCAGAAGATATCCCTGGCCCAGGTGAATGGGCTGGTCGAGCAATTGCAGCAGTGAATCATCATCCTCGATGCGTTCGGCGATGATATCCATATTGAGAAGATCGAAGGTTTCCTTCATCTCCGCCAGATCCCCCTTGTTCTTGGCCTCACGGAGAAGAAGGGTGATGGGCACCTTGACGAATTTCACGCGGCGGCTGGCGATTTCATCGAAATTCATGTCGAGACGGGTGACCTGATCGATTGAGAAACGGAATCCCATATTCGACATTTGCTCGAGATTTTCCAGACCCTTGCCGTCAAGCTGGGCCATATCGTTCTGGGCGAACTCGAAAATCAGGCTCGGCGCCAACTCGGCGTTTTCCAGAAGATAGGAGATGAACTCCCCGAAGAAATCCTCGTCCGCCAGGGAATAGGTGGAAATATTGCAGAAGAACCCAAGGCCGCGATGGGCGCGCTGGTTTTTCCGTACCAGCTGCACACAGCGGAAAAGAAGCATGTTGTCGATGGCGGCGATTAGCCCCTTCCTCTCGGCGATCTGCAGATATTGCTGGGGCAGAAGCGCGGAGTTTTCGGTTCTGACCCGTGAGAAACATTCGAAGAAATTGAGCCTGCGCTGCGGCAGGGTGACAATGGGCTGGAGCATGAGATCCACGCGCCCGGCATTGAGCGCGTCGGTGACAATCTCGATGACCGCCGAATCCTCGTGGTCGGAGGCACCGACGATCCTTGGTTCCTGGCGCTGCTTTCCCTTCTTTAGCTTTTTTGATTTGCCGGCACCCTTGCCGGAGCGTTTTCTCTCTTGTGGGTCTTTTTTCTCTGGAGGCCGTTTTACCCGGGGCTTTTTTGACGAGCGCGAGGCGGTCTTCTTCTCCGGAGAAGCCGTGCCCTTGAAAAGCCTGGACACCAGATGTTTGCGTACCCGCTCTTCGGCCTGGCTTTTCTTGTCCTTTGCTGTCGGCTTCGGTGGTGGCCCCGATGGTGGCCCCGATGGCGGCACGGTACCAGCATCGAGAATAAGCTGTGCGGTGCCATCGGCGCGCGCCTGCTGCCCCACAAACAGGGACTGATCGGTACGCAGACGGATGATTTCGGCACGCAAACGCCGCCGGCTTTCAAAAAAGGCATAGGCCATGTGGATGAGCGCTCCCACCAGCACGACCACGCCGCCCACGGCCAGTCCCAGGGAATCCGTGGCCCCGGGAAAGGTAAGGGGAAGGGTAATCACCACGATCCCGGCGAGAATCAGATAAGACAGAAAGACAATAACGTGAAAGAGCGGCGTCATCCCCGGTCTTTACCTCGCGCTCTGATGTAACCAAAGTCCCCACAAGGGTGCCAAGCTTTGCCCCCCCAGTTCAATACTTATTGTCTGGGTTGTTCTGATTGTTCTGGGCCGCCTCATGGCCTCCCCATAAAATGCATATCCGGGAAAATACATATCATCGCGCATCCACCCCCACCGCTTCGGTCACGCAAGAATAGCCGTCGGCGCGAAGAAGATCGCTCAGGTCTCCCCTGATGCGTCCAATCAATGCCGGGCCATGATAGGCAAAGGCGGTATAAAGCTGGACCAGGGAAGCCCCGGCCCTGATTTTAAGATAGGCGTCGCGGCCGCTGGATACCCCGCCCACGCCTATAAGGGGAAGCCTGCCTTCCGTGAGGCGGTAAAAATCACGCAGCACTTCGGTGGAAAGATCGAGCAGAGGACGGCCCGACAGGCCGCCCGCCTCATGGCGGTGGCGGCTCCGCAGGGTATCGGGGCGGGACAGGGTGGTATTACCGATAATCAGGCCGTCTATGCCGGAATCTCCGGCCGACTTCATGACCACCCCGGCGATGGCTTCGCGCTCTTGCAAGACCAGGTCCGGCGCCAGCTTCAGCAATAACGGCGCCCGCCGCCCGCCGGAACATGCCGCATCCCGCGCCGCCGTTACCTGTTCGAGAAGCTCTTCCAAGCGTTCCCCGGTCTGAAGGTCGCGCAGGCCCGGCGTATTGGGCGAAGACACATTGATCACCAGATAGTCGGCCAGCGCCGCGCAACGGAAAACGCCGGCGGCATAATCGGCGGCGGCATCGCTGCTGTGGCGGTTGCGGCCAAGGTTGGCGCCGACGATCCCCTTGCCGGGTAACGCGTCCCGGAAAGCCCCAAGCCTCGCCACGAAGGCGTCCAGACCTTTGCTGTTGAAGCCGAAACGGTTGACCACGGCCTCGTCGGCGGCAAGGCGGAACATGCGCGGCCTGGGGTTCCCGGGCTGGGGAAGCGGCGTCACCGTGCCCGCCTCCACGAAAGAAAAACCAAGATCGAACAGGGCTCCCAAGGCGCGGGCGTCCTTGTCGAAACCGGCGGCAAGACCGATGGGATGAGGAAATTCCAGCCCCCAGACCCGGCTCGCCAAAAGCGGATCGGAAGCCGCATCTCCAGCGGTCATGGTGGGGGCCAGTCCATGACCGAGTGCCCACAGGCTCAGCCCGTGGGCGGTTTCCGGTGGCAACAGCCGCAGCAGGGGGCCGATGGCGCGGTAGGCGTCCATTACCCCTACACCTCGTCCAAAAGGGGCGGAATGGCGGGATTTCCATCGTGGCCAAGGGAGAGAAACTCCGCCCGGATCACGGCGTCATGGGGCAACGGCCCATAGAGATGGGGAAACAGGGCGCCGCCCCGTGAGGGCTCCCATTTCAACCCGGAGCCCAGCCGCCCTGAATCCACCGTCAGAAGAACCAGGTCTTCCCGGCCCGCGAAGTGAATGGCGCCACTTTCCGCGAGTTGATCGGCGGTGGAAAAATGAAGGAAGCCTTCGCCCCGTGGCGGCGGCTCGGCGGTGAGCTCTCCGCCTTCCTCGAATGCCCGCCAGACGTGATCTGAACAGATATGATAGATGGGCTGCCTCGGCATGCCCCGACCCTAGCCGAAGATGGCCGTGGCGAACAGGGGGGCGGGGATATTTGCAAAATGCGAGAGCCTGTGCGGCGGCAAATGCATTCTGCAACGAAGCGGCGGCGGCGGCGGAAATGACGGGAAACCTCAGGATGTCCTATATAGCGTTGATTTTACTATATTTTTCATGCCATCAGAGCCGGGAACAGCGGCGGCGGCGGTCTGGCACGGCCTTTGCGGAACCGGGGGTAAGCAATCCTTGTCACATCTGCAGGAGACCGCCATGTCCGATTCCCCCGATAATGCCCCCCGCCACTCCCCTCTCGATTATGCCCTGCGCATGGTGGAAGCCACGGACGGCTGCGAGTGCGCCCTGGTTCCCACCGAACCCAGCGAGGATATGATGCGTATCGGCGCCACCGTGGGCGGCCTCAGCCTGGCCCAGGCGCGCGCCATCTACCGCGCCATGCTGTGGGCGGCCTGAAGGAGGGAACAAAACAGATCTAGCGGCAGAATGCTTCCACCGCCCGGTTATGGGCCACGATCTGTTCGGCGGTGGGGCGGGTAAGAAAGTCGTCCTTTGAGATAATTATACGGCGCGTCCAGGAACAGCCGCTACTTCCGGCGCATGCGTTCAAGCTCAGTATCGAGATCATCATCAGAAAGAGCAGATACCGTTTCGTCGATTTGATGGCGTTTGCGGGCATGTTCGGCCTCCTTTTCAGCCAGGTCGCGTTCGGCCCCTTCCCGCCCCCATCGCCGGGCCAGCCACAGGGCGGCGGCGATGAGGAACAGGGAAAGAAGCGCGAGATAGAGGCCGTTCATGCCTCCCCTTCCTGAACGAAGAAGGCGGCGATGCCCGCCAGGGCCACGCCGGCATCGACCATGACCTGCCACAGGCCAGGGTCGAGATTCACATGGAGCGCCGCCAACACGCCGGCCAGACCGGCATAGGTGGAGGGCTCGCGCAAACGGTCGAGAATGTAGTCAATCATGGTGTTACCTCACTTGGTTGTAGAAAAGGTGGTTGCCGATATCGGTACTGGGCGCACGTCCCCGCGCCCAGAGGGGGAACACGCCTTTGGCGTGATAATGGGTGGCGCCGCGCGTCACATCGTCGAGAACGCCCGCCACCGCCCGCCGGGCGGCGCGCTGGCATATGGCGAACAGCGCATCGTCGGCGGAGACCGAGAGAAGTTTTTCGCGATTGGGATCGTTCGTGTTCCAACACGAAAACTGGAACGGCTTGCGGCACACGGACGCCACGTCATCGCCCCACCAGTGGCGGGCGCCGATGGCGCGGCGGTTTTGGGCGTGGCGCACCCGGTTCATGACCACACAGGCCACCGCCTCCATGCCGCGCAGCCCCTCGCCCCGGGCCTCGCCCCAGATGGTGCGGGCAAGCACGTCCACGGCATCGTCTTGCGCCGCTTCTGGTGTTTCATGGGTTTCAGGCGCAGGACCGAGAATTAAATGGGGAACCGGCACCAGGCGCGGCGGCCGCATCATGGCCGGCCTCCCGCGTCGCGATGGTGGTCCGAGATCAGGCTGTTATCGAGCTTGGTCTCGATACGCACCAGATGGCCGGTAAGCCGCCGTTCCAGGTCTTTCAAGCATTCGATGGAGGCGAAGTTCTTGGTCACGTCGAGCCGGTGCAGGGACAGCCGCTCGCGCAAGTCGGCGGTGACGGCCTCGCAGTCGCGGCGGTTGCGGGTGGCGGCCTGTTCGGCGTCGCGGCGGGTACGCCAGATGAGCCAGAACATCCCGGCCAGGACGGGGATTTCCACCGCCGTGATCCACCAGGACAGATTTACGGTCCATGCCTCGGACATGTTGTTTCTCCTTTTTCTTGAGACATAAAAAAAGCCGCTGGTCGTTACCGGCGGGGGGGGACGTAAAAAAACCGCCCGAAAGGCGGTATAGGAAGGACGGGTCGGAACGGGTCGCCCCGGGTTTTAGCTCTCCGGGACTTATCCGAAAGGCCCGAGACCGCCGCCAGCGAAGGGATTCGCCCAGGATCAGACGCTGAAGCGAAGCTATTTTAATGACGGTGGAAACAGGATAATGTCGGGGCCAATTTGACGGTTATCCGGGAAATATCAGTCCAAAACAGGAGCCCGTCGGCATTTCCGGTCGCACAATGGGGTTTCAACAACCCCGCAATCAACAAAGATTAAATCGATGAACACAAATATTCTAGAAATTTGCAGGAAGAACTACGCACGTGCAATTGAGCTTGATAGGTCAAGCGTCCCCAGGCAAGAGAACCGGGAAAGCGAGAGACGGTGGGACGAGTACAGAGTCAGATTTAGTGACGTAATAAAGTCCGCAAAAAACGAACAGGCCGCAATTTTCTGGGCGCAATGCAAATCAAAGGCCTTCGACAGCCGCAGACCCATCGGGGCGCTTGCCAAAATACTGAGATGCGACGCCATCAGATATCCCGGACGGCTGTTAAAGTTTCTGCTTCCAAATATATCGGTAATTTATTTAGGGGCTGACATAGATAAGCTCGAAGTATTCACATTTTGGCCCATTGCAGC
>CAYZWF010000019.1:34874-39756 GCA_964482135.1 uncultured Rhodospirillaceae bacterium | reverse complement strand
TGGCCTCCGCGCTGCCCTGGTGGCATCTGTTGCTGGCGCCCACGGCGGGCGGGCTGCTGATCGGCTATTTCATCTTCCGGGTGATGCCCGGCGGCCGGCCCCAGGGCGTGGCCCATGTGATCGAGGCCGCTCACCTGCGCAACGGGCGGATGCCGGTTGCCGCCGGGCTGGGGGCGGCCTTCGTCAGCGCCGCCTCGATCGGCGCCGGCGCCTCGGTGGGGCGCGAGGGGCCGGTGGTGCATCTCGGCGCGACGCTGGGATCATGGCTCTCTCGCAAGCTCCACCTCGACCGCGCCATGACGCTGAGCCTGTTGGGATGTGGTGTCGCCGCCGCCATCGCCGCTTCGTTCAACGCGCCGCTGGCCGGTGTTCTGTTCGCTCTGGAAGTGGTGATCGGCAATTACGCCATCGGCAACTTCGCACCCGTGGTGATCGCCGGGGTTACCGGCACCATCGTCTCGCGGCTGCGCTATGGCGATTTCCCGGCCTTCATCGTGCCCGACCACGCCATTGCCTCCTTCGCCGAATTCCCCGCCTTCGCCCTGTTGGGCGTGTTCTGCGCGGGGGTGGCGGTGGTGTTTATCCGCGCCACCCTGGCCGCCACTACCCTGGCCGAGAACGCACCCTTGCCGCGCTGGGCCATGCCGGGGGTGGCCGGGCTTTGCGTGGGGGCGCTGGCCTGTTTCCTGCCCCAGGTTCTGGGCGTCGGCTACGAGGCCACCGATACCGCCATCAAGGAGATGTATCCGCTGGCCCTGCTGGTGGCTTTGCTGGCGGCGAAGCTGGTGGCCACCGTGGTCTGTATCGGGTTCGGGTTTGGCGGCGGCGTGTTCAGCCCCTCGCTGTTCATGGGCGCCATGCTGGGCGGCACCTTCGGCCTTGTCATGGTCCAGCTTTTTCCCGATCTCGGCACCTCGGCCGGGGCCTATACCCTGGTGGGTATGGGGGCGCTGGCCGGCGCGGTTCTTGGCGCGCCCATTTCCACGGTGCTGATGATTTTCGAACTCACCGGCAATTACCCTCTGACCATCGCCGTCATGGTGGCGGTGGTGATCGCCACCATCCTCAGCAGCCGCATGGTGGGCACCTCTTTCTTCACCTGCCAGCTGGAAAGATGGGGGCTCGACCTGGAGCACGGGCGGGAAAGCCAGATTCTCGACGCCATCACGGCCGAGTTCATGATGCGCAAGGACGCCCATCGCATACTGGAGAGCGCCGGCATGGAAGAGGTGCGCACAGCCATCCTTTCGGGCGGCGCGCAAGTTCTGTTCGTGGTGGATGGATCGCAACGGTTTATCGGCACCATTACCCTGTATGATTTCGCCCATGCCCTGCTCGACGAGGAACGGCTCGGCGAGTAGGGAGAGGATCACGTGACGGCGGCCCATATCGCCAGCGAGCCGGAGGGAATTCTCGAGGCCGGGGACGGGCTGGGCAAGGCGCTGGCGCTGTTCGAAACCTGCGACGAGGCCCAGCTTCCGGTGGTGGAAAACCTCGAGACCATGCGTCTGCTGGGTTCTCTCCACGCCCGCGCGGTGATGGTGGCCTATTCCCAGACCGTGCGCCGCCTGCGCTCCGAAGACCGGGTACATTAGAGCGGGGACAGGCGTAACCCGGGAAGGCATGTTATAACCGTTCCATCATGAGCGATCCCCATCACGAAACCGAACCGCCCCCTCCCGCTGAGACGACAGACGCCCCCTATCTGGCGGGTTTGAACGAGGCCCAGCGCCAGGCGGTGGAAGCCATGGACGGCCCGGTTCTGGTACTGGCCGGGGCCGGTACCGGCAAGACCCGCGTCCTGACCACGCGGCTGGCCCATCTGTTGGCCACCGGGCGCGCCTGGCCGCCGCAGATTTTGGCCGTCACATTCACCAACAAGGCGTCCCAGGAAATGAAAGCGCGGGTGGAGGCCATCCTCGGGCGCTCCACCGAATCCATGTGGCTCGGCACCTTTCACGCCCTGGGGGCGCGCATCCTGCGCCGCCATGCCGAACTGGTGGGGCTGAAACCCAACTTCACCATTCTCGACACCGACGACCAGCTGCGGCTGGTGAAACAGGTGATGGAGGCCGCCAATATGGACACCAAGCGCTGGCCGCCGCGCGGCCTGCTGGCGGTGATCGAGCGCTGGAAGGACCGTGGGCTTACTCCCGACAAGGTGGGCGCGGGGGAGGTTTCGGAATACGCCGCCAGCCAGTCGCTGGACATCTACCGCACCTATCAGCAACGGCTGAAAACCCTCAACGCCGTGGATTTCGGCGACCTGCTGTTGCATTGCCTGACCCTGTTCGCGCAACACGGGGACGTGCTCGCCGAGTACCAGAAACGCTTCGGTTATATCCTGGTGGACGAATACCAGGACGCCAACGTGGCCCAGTATCTGTGGCTGCGGTTCCTGGCGCGCACCCATCACAACATCTGTTGCGTGGGCGACGACGACCAGTCCATCTATGGCTGGCGCGGGGCCGAGGTGGGCAACATCCTGCGTTTCGAAAAGGACTTCCCCGGCGCCAAAGTGGTGCGGCTGGAACAGAATTACCGCTCCACCCCGCATATCCTGGGCGCCGCTTCGGGGCTCATCGCCCATAACCAGGGGCGGCTCGGCAAGACCCTGTGGACCGACGAGGAGGCGGGCGCCAAGGTGGTGCTGCGCGGGGTCTGGGACGGCCAAGACGAAGCCCGCGTCACCGGCGAGGAGATCGAGGCCCTGCAACGCAAGGGCCACGCCCTGAGCGAGATCGCCATTCTCGTGCGCGCCGGATTCCAACTGCGCGAATTCGAGGAACGCTTTATCACCCTGGGCCTGCCCTATCGGGTCATCGGCGGGCCGCGTTTCTACGAGCGCCGTGAAATCCGCGACGCCATCGCCTATTTCCGGGTCATCTTCCAGCCCGATGACGATCTCGCCTTCGAACGCATCGTCAACCTGCCGCGCCGTGGCATCGGCGATGCCGCCATGCAGACCCTCCACCATCTCGCCCGCGCCGAAAATCTGCCCCTGACGGTGGCCGCCGCGCGGCTGGTGGAGACCGACGAACTGAAGCCCCGCTCGCGCACGCCCTTGGCCGGGCTGTTGGACCAGTTTGCTTTATGGCGCGACCAGGCCCGCCACAAACCACATTTCGAACTGGCCGAGTCGGTTTTGGACGAATCGGGCCTTACTGATATGTGGCAGAAGGACAAGTCCCCCGACGCGCCGGGACGTCTGGAAAACCTCAAGGAGCTTGTGGGCGCCATCGAGGAATTTGAAACCCTGCCCGGTTTTCTGGAACATGTGAGTCTGGTGATGGAGGCCACCGAAAACGCCCACGGCGACATGGTCAATCTCATGACCCTGCACGGCGCCAAGGGGCTGGAATTCGATACCGTTTTCCTTCCCGGCTGGGAGGAAGGCGTCTTTCCCCACCAGCGGGCCATGGACGAGGAAGGTGCGCGCGGGCTCGAGGAGGAACGGCGGCTGGCCTATGTGGGGCTGACCCGGGCGCGGCGCAATGTGGCCATCTCCTTTGCCGCCAACCGCCACCTCTACGGTTCGTGGGAAAGTTGCATGCCCTCGCGCTTCCTCGACGAGATTCCCGAGGAACACACCGAGCGCGACAGCGCGCCGGGACTCTATGGTTCGGCCTCTGCTTCTGGAAATGGTGGCGAATTGGCCGAGGATACCCCCGGCTTCGATTACGCCCCGGCTATCGAAGGCCGCGCCAAGACCGTTCGGTCCGTTCGATCCGGGAAAAAGGCCCGCGCCCAGACTCGCACCAAGACCCGCGACCCACAGAACATCGCCAGCGGCGACGAGGTCTTCCACACCAAATTCGGTTATGGCCGGGTGCGCGCGGTGGATGGCGACAAGCTGGAAATCGCCTTCGAGACGGGGGTGAAAAAGGTGCTGGAAAGTTTCGTGGAAAAGGCATGAGCCGGGCATGACATCTTCCTCCCCATCTTTATGGCGGGTGGTGCTGGGGGTGCCGGTGCGTTTGCTGCCGCCCTTCGAGGCGGTGCTGGAAAAATTCTGCATGGCCGTCTCCTCCTTCGAAGACCGTCCCGGCGGGCCGTGGCGGCTCGAGGGGCTGGGCGAGGACAGCTTCGACGAGGCGGGGTTTTCGTTGGCACTGGATGCCGCCGCCACCGCCCAGGGCATCGCCCGCGCCCCGGCCTTCACGGTGGAGTCGGTGGCCGGGCGTGACTGGGTAGCGGAAAATCTCGAGGGTTTTCCGCCGTTGCATGTCGGGCGTTTCTTCATTCATGGCTCCCATTGCGGCGATACCGTGCCCGCGGGCCGGGTGGGGCTGTTGGTGGATGCCGGCCAGGCCTTCGGCACCGGACGTCACGAATCCACCCTGGGCTGTCTGCTCGCCCTCGAGCGCCTGGCGCGCTCCCGCCGCTTTGACCGCGTTCTCGACGTGGGCTGCGGTTCGGGCATTCTCTCTCTGGCGGCGGCCAAGCTCATGCGGGCGCGGATCACGGCCCTGGATTGCGATGCGGTGGCGGTACGCACCGCTGCGGCTAATATAAAACGCAACGGCGTCGCTTCCCTGGTGCGGGTGGGGCGGGGCAGGGGCATGGCGCCAGCCGCCGTACGCGCAGGCGCGCCCTATGACCTCATCTTCGTCAATATCCTGCCCGATCCCATTATCGCCATGGCGCCGCTGGTGAAGCGCTATCTGGCATCGGGCGGGGTGGTGGTGCTGTCGGGGATTCTCGGCTCCCAGGCGGCGCGGGTTATGGCCGCCTATGGCGCACAGCGGCTTTTCCTGTTACGCCGTGTTATTCTCGGCGACTGGGTGACGCTGGTGCTTTCGTGACGGGAAAAGGCTGATGGCACAGAAGATGGTACAGAAACAGAAACAGAAACAGAAACAGAAACAGAAACAGAAACAGA
>CAYZWF010000019.1:0-34774 GCA_964482135.1 uncultured Rhodospirillaceae bacterium | reverse complement strand
ACAGAAACAGAAACAGAAACAGAAACAGAAACAGAAACAGAAACAGACAGATACATCTTCCCAAACCACGCCGCTGGCGCTGTTGCGGGCCGAGCTGGCCGCGCGCGGACTGGGTGGATTCATCATCCCCCATGCCGATGAATACCAGAACGAATATCTGCCTGCTTGCGCCGAACGGCTGGCCTGGCTTACCGGTTTCACCGGCTCGGCGGGGCTGGCGCTGGTTCTGGAGTGCGAGGCCGCGGTCTTCGCCGATGGCCGCTATACCCTGCAACTGGCGGCGCAGACCGACAGTTCCGCTTTCACCCTTCTGCATCTGATGGATGACCCGCCGCCCGGCTGGCTCGCCGCACATGTCGGAAAGGGCATGACCGTGGGCTGCGACCCCCGGCTCCATACCCCCGACAGCCTCGCCAAGTTTGAGAAAGCCTGCGCCCGGGCCGGGGCCAAGCTGGTGGCCTGCGAGGATAATCCCCTGGATGCCGTATGGGCCGACCAGCCGCCGCCGCCCGCCGCGCCCGTGGTGCCCCATGACTTGGCCTTTGCCGGGAAAAGCGCGGTGGAGAAACGCCACGAACTAGCGGCGGATTTGAAACAACGGGGCATTTGCGCGGCGGTGCTGACGGCCCCCGATTCCATCGCCTGGCTGCTCAATATCCGTGGCGGCGATGTGGACCACACGCCGCTGGCTTTATGCTTCGCCATTCTCCACGCCACAGAGTCAGAAGGACAAGACGCCGGAGCGGTGGACCTGTTCCTCGACCCGGCCAAGGGCGGTGAGGCGCTGGATACCCACCTCGGGGCGGATGTGTCGCGCCACGCTCCCGGCGAGTTGGGGGCGGCGCTGGATCGGCTGGCGGCTGGCGGGGAGCGACTCCTTCTCGACCCGGCGCACAGCGCGGCCTGGTTTTTCGACCGCATCAGCGCCGCCAAGGGAAAAATAGAGCGCGCCGCCGATCCCTGCCAGCTGCCCAAGGCCTGCAAGAATGACATTGAGCTCGACGGCATGCGGGCAGCGCACCTGCGTGACGGCGCCTCGCTGGTGACCTTCCTGGCCTGGCTGGCGCGTGTTACGCCGGGGGGCGGTCTCACCGAGATGGCCGCCGCCGAAAAACTTGAATCCCTGCGCGCGGGCAACGACCGTTTCATGGATCTCAGCTTCCCCACCATTTCCGGCTCTGGACCCAACGGCGCCATTGTTCATTACCGGGCCACGCCCGAAAACGACCGCGAGCTGGTCCCCGGCGATATCTACCTGCTCGATTCCGGGGCTCAGTATCTTGATGGTACCACCGACGTCACCCGCACTCTGTTCATTGGCGGGGCTGTTGACGGCGGGAACGACGCAACGCCCACGCCGCAACAGCGCGACCATTTCACCCGCGTGCTCCAGGGCCATATGGCCATCGCCACGGCATGCTTCCCCCGGGGCACTAAGGGCGGCCAACTCGACACCCTGGCGCGCGTGCCGCTGTGGCGGGCGGGACTCGATTTCGACCACGGCACCGGCCACGGCGTGGGCAGCTATCTCGGCGTTCACGAGGGGCCACAGCGCATGGGCAAGCTGGGCGGCGGCGCGGTACTGGCCCCCGGCATGATCCTTTCCAACGAGCCCGGCTATTACAAAACCGGTTCCTATGGCATCCGCATCGAAAATCTGCTCGCCGTCACGCCCGCGCCTGAGATTAAGGGTGCCGAGCGCGCCATGCTCGCCTTCGAGACCCTGACCCTGGCCCCCATCGACCGCACCCTGATCGACCCCGGCCTGCTCGACCCACAAGAGCGGGCCTGGCTCGACGCCTATCACGCCCGCGTGCGTGAGTCTCTGACCCCCCTGGTGGACGGGGAAACCGCGGCCTGGCTCGAGGCGGCAACCGCGGCTATCTAGGCATTCCCCCCTACTGTGATTTTTGCGATTTTCCCTTGGGGTTGGTTCTGCTAGGTTCTGCGGCCCCGTCACCGGCCAAGGAACGTCCCCATGTTGACCACCCCGGTTCTCAGCCCACAGCAGATCGGCGATTTCAAGCGCGACGGATTCGTCGTCACCCCCGGCGTCTTCAACGCCGCGGAAGTGGCCGTCGTCGCCGCCGCCATGAACGATCTGGTGGCGCTGCCCGAGGAACCGGGCAAGCATTGGGTCTATTGGGAGGACAGCCGCCTCGACCCGGCCAAGAAGATCATCAGCCGTATCGAGAATATCTCGCCCTATGTGCCCGATTTTAAGGAGCTGAGCGCCGCGCTCGAAGCCCCGGTGGGACAGTTGCTGGGCGAGAAGGCGGCGCTGTTCAAGGAAAAGATCAATTTCAAATATCCCGGCGCCGACGGCTTCAAGCCGCATCAGGATTCCCAGGCCGGCTGGTGGGACTACGCCGATTACTTCATCACCGTCATGGTCTGCGTCGACGAGGCCACCGAGGAAAACGGCTGTCTGCAGCTGGTGGCGGGGCATCACCAAAAGGGCCTGATCCGCGAATGGGAGCCCTTGAACGAAGATGACACCGGCAAGATGGATTTCGTCATGGCGCCCACCAGGCCCGGCGACGTGGCCTATTTCGATTCCTACGCCCCCCACGGCTCGGAACCCAATATGAGCGACACCATGCGGCGCCTCTATTTCGCCACCTACAGCCGCCTCTCCGACGGCGATTTCCTGGACCAGTACTACGCCGACAAGCGCAAGACCTATCCCCCCGATATCGAGCGCGAGGCGGGCAGGGAATACAAATTCCGCGTCTAGTCCGTCCAGCCCTCCTTACGGAGACTGCGTCCCTATGTCCCGCCCTCTTTCAGAGGACGTATCCATGTGCATAATGTGAACGGTCTGCCCCCGGAAGACCTTAGGCCCGAGAGAATCCATGCCCCGTAACGCCAAGCCCGCTGCCAGAAAGAAGCCCGCCAAAAAAACCGGCATCCATGCCGAGGTCACGGCGCTGCTCGATTCCCTCGAAAAGCCGCCGCGTCCCACCACCGCCTGTTTCAAGGCCGGGCGCGGCGTCGATACCGGCCGCCTGCGCTCGGAACTGGTGGCCGACCTCGACCGCATCCGCGCCGGAGCCGAGGAAGACCCCTTCAGCAATTCCATCCTGGTGCTGGGACTCGGCATCGGGCGCCGCCTGGAAAGCGGAAAGGTAACCTTTTCCGCGCTCGAATCCCTGATCCAGCGTTTAAGCGTCAGCACCTTCGCCCTGCGCGCCGACCGCATGAGGGATTATCTCGGCGAGACCGGTCCCCGCGCCAACGAGAATCGCCTGCGCAAGGTGGTGCGCGCCCTGGCCTTTCCCGCCAATAGGAAAACCGGAAAAACCAAAGCCAAGCCGGTGCCCTTCGCCGCCTTCCGCAAAAAGGTGGAAAGCGAACTCTTAGGCATCGTTTTCACCGCCCATCCCACCTTCGGCATGTCGGACGACCTCATGCACCATCTGGTGCATCTGGCCACTGGACGGGGTAAAGGTGGCGCCGCCCTGCCACAGGACAAAAGGGAAGACATCCTGCGCGCCGTGCTCAGCGCCGAACACCGGCCCGACGATCCCCTCGATCTTGTCCGCGAACATGCGCTCTCGCTGGAGGCCATCACCAACCTTCAGGCCGCCATGCGGCGGGTCTATGACGTGGTCTTTTCGGTGGCCGACGAGGTCTATCCGGGCCATTCCAAGGATTTGACGCCGCAATTGCTGTCGGTGGCGAGCTGGGTCGGCTATGACGTGGACGGCCGCTCCGACATCACCTGGAGCGACACCCTGCACAAACGCCTGCGGGTCCAGCTGGTACAGCTTGAATATTACCGCCGCGCCGTCAACTACATCATCCTCATGAATCCGGGGCCGAGCAGCAACAAGCCGCTGCGCAAGGCGTTGGGCCAGATCGAATCCCGGCTCGACATCGCCATCGCCGAAACCGAAGAGGAACTCTCCGTGTTCCGCGATGCCGAAACCCAGGAGGCGTCCGGCCATGAACGTATCCGCCAGATCGCCAAGAAAATGCATGAAGGGCTGGACCGGCGTCTCGTGGACACGGTGCGCCTGGTCAAGCTCATCAACGACGCCCTGCATTTCTGCCGCAACAACGATATCGGCATCAAGCGCGTGCGGGCGCTGAGTATTCTCCGCGCCGAGCTCCTCAATTACGGGCTCAGCATGGCCCGCACCCATGTGCGCATCAATGCCTCACAGCTCCACAACGCCATCCGCAAGGATATCGGCCTCGATTCCTCGCCCGACGATCCCGCCAACGCCAAGACCTATCTCGGCGCGGTTACCGGGCTTCTCGACACGGTCAAGCCGGTGACCATCAATTTCGGCAGCGTTCTCGCCGAGCGCCTGTCGGGCAAGCGGCTATTCATGATCGTCGCCCAGATGCTGAAATATGTGGATGTCACCACCCCGGTGCGGTTCTTGATCGCCGAATGCGAAACTCCGTTCACCCTGTTGACCGCGCTCTATTTCCTGAAGCTGTTCGGCATCGACCACAAGGTGGATATCTCGCCCCTATTCGAGACCGAAAAGGCCCTGGTCTACGGTCACCGCGTTATCGAGGAACTGCTCGAGAACCCCCATTACCGGAATTACGTAAAGAAACGCGGGCGTCTGTGCATCCAGACCGGCTTTTCCGACGCCGGGCGTTATCTCGGCCAGACCGCCGCCGCTTTGTCGATCGAGAATCTCCACCTCAACATGGCCCGGGTCATGGCGCGCCACAAATTAAAGGGCGTGCAGTTGGTGATTTTCGACACCCACGGCGAATCCATCGGCCGCGGCGGCCATCCCGCGAGCATGGATGACCGCCTGCGTTATCTGGCCTCGCCCTTCGCGCGCCGCTCCTTCGAGCAAAAGGGCCTGTCCTGCAAGGAGGAAATCAGCTTCCAGGGCGGCGACGGCTATCTCTATTTCATGAACGAGGTCGCGGCCTTCGCCACCATTTCGCGGATTCTCGAATACGCGCTCTCGCCCTGCGACGAGGCCGAGGGCGATCCTTTTTACGAACAGGCCGATTACGCCAGCGAGATCGTCAACACCATCAAGCACTTCAATGCCGAGATCATGGACAATCCCGACTATGCGGCGCTGCTGGGGGCTTTCGGCTCCAACATGCTCTACACCACGGGATCGCGGCCGGTGGTGCGCCAGCACGAGGAATCCCAGGGCAGCGGCGGGCTTTCCCATCCCTCGCAGACGCGGGCCATTCCCCAGAACGCCATCCTCCAACAGATGGGCATGTTCGCCAATACGCTGGGCGGCATCGGCCAGGTCATCCGCAAGGATCCCGATAAGTTCCAGGATCTTTTCAAAAACTCGCCGCGCTTCCACCGCGTCATGGGGATGGTGGAATACGCCTTCGCCTTCAGCGAGATCGAGGTCTTCAAGGCCTATATCGACACCTTCGATCCGGGCCTGTGGCTGGCCCGCGCGGCGCGCACCGCCGACCCCGTCCGCAGCGAATCCATGCAGCGTCTGGCGGAAATCTTCGAGGCCTCGGGCCAGTACGGCAAGATGCAGCGCGTCTATCTGAAGCTGCAGAAGGAATATGTGGAAATCCGTAACTGGCTGCTGGGGCGTGGCGATGCCGGGCGTCTCGCCGTGGGCCGGGGCCGGGTTATCGGCAAGGAAATGCGCGATGACCTGTTGCTGCTTCACGGCGTGCGCATCGCCCTGATCCAGGAGTTGTTCCTGCTGGCCGTGCGGGTGCCGGAATTCAGCCTCCAGACCGGCGCCACCCGCGACCAGGTGCTCGCGCGGCTGCTTTCCCTCGACGTGCCTTCGGCCATCGCCACGCTGGAAGACATCTTCCCGCTCAGCTCGCCGGAAAAAAGCGTCGGGGATTTTGGCGAGAAAGCCACCTATCGCGGTGACGATATGCAGAGCTATGCCGAGGAACATGAATGCATTTTCGCGCCCATTTCCTGCCTTTACGAATGCATCCGCCGCGCCGGCACCGGCATTGCTCACTTCATCGGCGCCCTGGGGTAGACTCAATCACCCTTCAATGGATGTCGTGGCCCAGGGACTAATGGGTCAGGCCGGGTGCGGTGTCCGCCGCTGCCGGAGACGTCTCCATGCCCTCCCAGGAATGGCGCTTGCGATAGATGGTGGAGGGGTTGATCTGAAGAACCCGCGCGGCGCGGGGAATATTCCCGTCACACAACTCTATGGCGCGGAGAATGGCGTCCCGCTCCACCTGCCACAGGGGTTGAATCGGGGGCCGGGTGGCATCCGCCATGGGTAAGGGTTCGTGCCCGTCGGCGGAGAGCGGCGCGGAGGCGGGCGCGGCGTTCTGACCCGCCCGTCCCTGGGCAAGCGGCGGCGGCAGGATATCCGCGCTGACGGTCTCGCCGTCATGGAGAACCACGACCTGGCGGATCACGTTTTCAAGCTGGCGTACGTTTCCCGGCCATGAATAGGCGCGCAGCACGTCCTCGGCCTGGGGCGAAAAACGGGTGAATTGCTTCCCCTCTTCCCGTGCCTCCCGGACCAGCAGATGGCGGGCGATGAGGATCACGTCGTCCTCGCGCTGGCGCAGCGGCGGCAGCGCCAGGGGAATCACATGCATGCGATAGAACAGATCCTCGCGCAGTCTTCCCGCCGCCACCTCTTCTACGGGGTCGCGGTTGGTGGCGCAGACAAACCTCACCTCCACCTTTTCGGTGCGCGGACTACCCACCCTCTGGAAGCCACCGGTCTGGACGAAGCGCAGCAGCTTGGCCTGGAGCTCCAGCGGCATGTCGCAGATTTCATCGAGAAACAGGGTGCCGCCATGGGCATGCTGGGCGGCGCCATTGCTGTCGGCGGTGGCGCCGGTAAAGGCGCCTTTCACATGGCCGAAAATCTGGCTTTCCATGAGGTCGCGGGGGATGGCGGCGCAGTTGAGGGCGAGAAAGGGCGCGTCCCGGCGGGGGCTGCGCTGGTGGACGGCCTCGGCGCACAGCTCCTTGCCGGTGCCGCTCTCGCCGGTGATGAAAACCGAAGCCTTGCTGGCGGCCGCCGATTCGATGGTGCGATAGACCGCCTGCATGGCGGGCGAGGTTCCGATAAATCCGCAATAGCCACCACCGCCGAATTCATCGCGATAGTCCTCCACCAGTGTATTGAGCGCCTGACGCTCCATGGCGTTGCGCAGGGTGATCTTGAGCCGTTCCTGGTTATAGGGTTTGACCAGGTAATCGAAAGCGCCCTTGCGCATGGCGGAAACGGCCACCTCGAGGGAGGCATTGCCGGTGAGAATGATGACGGCGATGGGCAGTTCCCGGTCGTGTATCCATTCGAGAATCTCGAAACCGCCCATATCAGGCAGGTTGAGGTCGAGAAGCACCACGTCCACGGCATTTTCTGAAAGGAAGTCGAGACCCGCCTGGCCGGTGAGAACATGAGAAGTCTCATAGGGTTCCGAACGCAGATAAGCGAGGGCGAGGCGGGCTTCCACGGGTGCGTCCTCGATCATCAGAAGCCTCTGTTTGCCCATGGGTGTTCTTTCTCTTCCCCTGAGGGTTGCCGGGAATTGCCGGGGATTACCGAAATTTTCGGGTGGCGGAAGACGTCCGCTCCGGGGGAACATATACTCTTAAAAGTATACTTACTATTAATTAAGACACTCAATGAGTGTGGTTATTCCGGTGTCCCATGGCGGCTGATCATGGTGTCACGGCGAAGTCAGGCCGCGGTCTGAGAGCCCTCAGCCCCGTAAAAGAAGAGCCCTCAGCCCCGTAATATAAGTGCCTTCAGGCCGGCAAAGGCCGGCGCATCGCGGGTAATCACCGAGGTGGGAATCTGGGGAAGGTAATCGGAATAACGGCCCTTATCCTCGAAACGCCCGCGGAAGGGCGAGGCCGCGAAGGCGGGGCCGAGCCGGGGCACGATACCGCCGGCGATGTAAACTCCCCCCCGCGCGCCCAGGGTCAGCGCCAGATCGGCGGCCACCGTACCGAGCATGGCGCAGAATATGTCCAGCGCCTCGGCGCACAGGACGCATTCGCCGCTTAAGGCCCGCCGCGTAATCTCATCTGGGGTCTTGTCGGCACCCGATTTGCTTTCCAGTTGCGCCAGGGCCCCGGCGATGTTGACCAGACCCGGTCCCGAAAGCAGGCGTTCAGCCGACACATGGCCGAATTTTCCCCTCAGAATGCCCAGCACCGCGCTTTCCCGGTCATTGGCCGCGGCCATGGTCACGTGTCCGCCCTCGCTGGCCAGCGGTGTCCAGCCTCCTGGGGAAGAGGAAGAAGGCACGAGGCCGGAAACGCCGAGCCCGGTGCCGGGGCCGAGCACCGCCTTGACGCCGTCCTCTTGCGCCGTGCCGCCGCCCACCTGCTCCACCTCGCCTGCCTCGAGATGGGGCAGGGCCAGCGCGATGGCGGTAAAATCGTTGGCCACTTCAAGCCGCGCCAGCGAGAGATGTTCCCTGGTTTGCGCCACGGAAAAGGACCAGGCCAGATTGGTGAAGGTGACGTGGTCGCCGGTTTCCGTCAGGGATACCGGCGCGGCGATGGCGAAGGCGGCTTCCACTGGAGCCGTGGCCAGGCCGAGAGACTCAAGATAGGCCGCCGCCGCGCTTGCGAGGTCGGGATAATCGCCACAGGCGAGGGTCTCGAAATGGGCGATTTCGCCATCCTCGCCGAGCACGGCGAAGCGGGCGTTGGTGCCGCCTATATCGGCCAGTAATTTTGGCGCCGGAGCCGGTCCCGCCATGGTCACCCGCCTTCGAGGGTGGCGGGGGCCTGTTCCAGCTCGGTCAGGAAATTGTCGCGCCAGGTAGAGATGTCGTTCTTGGTCAGAGTCTCCATCATGGCGCCCCATCTTTCGCGCCGTTCCTCCAGGGGCATGGCAATGGCGCGCTGCATGGCGTCGGACATGTCGTCCACGTCGAAGGGGTTGACGATCAGCGCCTCGCCCAGTTCCTGCGCCGCCCCGGCGAAGCGCGACAGCACCAGCACCCCGGGATCGGTGGGGTTCTGGGCGGCCACGAACTCCTTGGCCACCAGATTCATGCCGTCGCGCAGGGGCGTCACCAGGCCGACGCGGCTGGCGCGGTAAAACCCGGCAAGCCGCTGCATGGTATAGCCCTTGTTGAGATAGCGGATCGGCATCCAGTCGAATTCAGCGAAATGGCCGTTGATATTTCCGGCCAGGGTTTCAAGTTCGTGGCGGATATCGGTGTATTCGGGCACGTCGGTGCGCGACGGCGGGGCGATCTGCAAAAACACCACCTTGTTGCTGTTCTCGGGATAATTCTCGAGCAGCCGTTCAAAGGCGCGGAAACGCTGCGCCAGCCCCTTGCTGTAGTCGAGCCGATCGACGCCGATGGCCAGCACCCGTTCGTCGAGGCTTTCGGTCAGGCGGTCGATGGCCTTGGTATGGGCGGCACGGACCGATTGCTGGGCAATGGTCTTGGTATCGATGCTGATGGCGAAGACTCGGGCAATCAGGGTCCGGCCAAAGGCCTGCACCACCCCGTCTTCAAGGATTTCGCCCCCCGCCTCGTGGACGATGTAATCGTGGAAGGCGCGCAGGTCGCTGGCGCTCTGGAACCCCACCAGGTCATAAGCGCAGAGGCTTTTAACGATGTATTCGTGGTTGGGCAGGGTGAGCAGAATCTCCATCGCCGGAAACGGCGTGTGGAGGAAGAAGCCCATGGGTTGCGTCATGCCCGCGTCGCGCAGGTACTGGCCCATGGGGATGAGGTGGTAATCGTGGACCCAGATCAGGTCGTCCTCTTTAAGGAGAGGTGCGAGCTTGGCGGTAAACAGGCTGTTGACCCGCAGATAGGCATCGAAGAAACGGTGATCGAACAGGGTCAGATCGGTGCGATAGTGGAACAGGGGCCACAGCGAGCGGTTGGCGTAACCGTTGTAGTAAAGCTCGATGTCGGATTCGGGCAGGGGAATGGTGGCGAAGGTGAGGTTGCTGGTTTTCATGATTTCCGGATCGGTGTCCCGGCTCTGGCAAATCTCGCCGTTCCAGCCGAACCATAATCCACCGCGCTTCTTCAGCGCCGCGAGCATGGCCACCGCCAGTCCGCCGGCGCTGGCATTGCTTTCATCGCCCGGAGTGACGCGGTTGGAAACGACAATCAGGCGCTTCAAAAGGCTTCCTCCCAGCTTTTGCTCAGCCGCATGGCGGAATTGATCAACCCGACCATGGAATAGGTCTGCGGGAAGTTACCCCAGAGCTCCCCGGTTTCGGGATCAACATCCTCCGACAGCAGCCCCACATGGTTGCGGTGGGCGAGCATGTTCTCGAACAGCTCGCGGGCTTCGGCCTTGCGCCCGATGGCAGCCAGCGCGTCGATATACCAGAAGGTACAAACCAGAAAGGCGTTCTCAGGTCTGCCAAAATCGTCCGACTTGGCGTAACGGAACAGGAAATTACCGCGCCGCAGCTGTTTTTCGATGGCCTCCACGGTGCCGATAAAGCGCGGGTCCGTGGCCTCGATGAATCCCAGCTCATGGAGCAACAAAAGACTGGCGTCGAGTTCGCTGCCGCCGAAGCTTTCGGCGAAACTGTTGATCTCCGCGTTCCATGCCTCCTCGAGAATCACCTTGCGCATGTGTTCGGCTTTCTGGCGCCAGAATCCGGTGCGCGGTTCGAGGCCGAGCTGGGTGGCGATGCGCGCTAGGCGGTCACAGGCGGCCCAGCACATGACGCTGGAAAAGGTGTGAACGTGGGAATCGTTGCGCAGTTCCCACAGCCCCGCATCGGGCTGTTGGAACAGGTCCAGGGCATGGTGGCCCAGCGCCTCGAGGGTTTCGTAAAGATCGAGATTGCCGGGCTGGGCCAGGCGCTGGTCGAAAAAGGACATGGTGGCGGTCAAAATGATGCTGCCGTAAACGTCGTTCTGGACCTGTTCATAGGCCTGGTTGCCGGCCCGTACCGGGCCCATGCCGCGATACCCGGAAAGATGGGATTCGCTGCGTTCGGTGAGTTTGGTGTCCAGCGTGATGCCATAAACCGGCTGCGGCGCCTCGCCGTTGGTGGTGGCGGCGATGTTGAGGATATAGCGCACGTAGTCTTCCATGGTGTGGGTGATGCCGAGACGGTTGAGGGCCTGGACCACGAAATAGGAATCGCGCAGCCAACAGAACCGGTAATCCCAGTTGCGTTCGCTGCCGGCAGCTTCGGGGATCGAGGTGGTCACCGCCGCCAGGATCGCCCCGGATTCCTCGAAACTGCACAGTTTCAGCGTGATGGCGGCGCGGATCACCTCTTCCTGCCATTCAAAGGGAATCGCCAGATGGCGCGCCATTTCGTGCCAGTGTTTACGGGTATTTTCAAAGAAGGCGCGTCCGGTGTCGCCGATGGCCTCGGACAGGCTCTCGTCGGGGCCGAGAATCAGGCTGTGGCGGCCGTCGAGAAGGAAGGGAATCTCGTCCATGATATAGGACACCGGCAGGTCGGTGGTCAGCCTCAGGGTCAGGTCCGGCGATACGTAACGGATATGATTGCTGCCATGGGTGGTTTCAGGTTCCCCCGCGCCATAGCTGTGGCCGGGCCGCAGCCGTACCCGGATCACCGGGTTCCCGGAAAGGGGGCGGATATGGCGCACCAGCATCACCGGGCGGTAGATACGGCCGAACTGTTCGAAGCGGGGGGCGAAATCGGTGATTTCCACGGCGCCGCCGGTGCGGTCGTGAAGGACGGTGCGCAGGATCGCGGTATTGGGCAGGTATTCCTGGGAGCTGTGGAAAAAATTCTTCAGCTCGATTTCATAAAGGCCGCGCGACTCCTCGGTGATGTCGCCATTGACCAGGGCGGAGAAGACAGGATCGGCGTCGAAGCGGGGCAGACAGGCCCAGACCACCCGCGCCTGCTGGTCGATGAGGGCGGCATAGCTGCAATTGCCGATGAGGGCGAGATTAAGGTCGCTCATACAGATCGCTCATGGGGGGCTCACATTTTCAAAAAATGGGGTCTGCGCTCGCTTCAACCCCAGTATCCGGAGTGAACGGCCCCTTGGAAAGGGTCTTTATGAATTTCTCCCGCCGGGCGCCGCCCTCGGCGAACATCCTGTTCAACGGCCAAGGCGGTCAAGCAGCCGTCCCACTTCGCCGGGGTCGCGGATGATGTAATCGGCCGAAGTTGTCTTCTCGTCGAAACCGCCGTCACCGTCATTGCCCACGAAAATGCCGATCCCGCGTCCCTTGAGCGCCCGGAAGGCGTCCTCGTCGGTGACGTCGTCGCCCACATAGACGGGCACCACATGGGCGCCGTCCAACCCCAGGGCCTCAAGCAGGAACAGAACCGCCCGGCCCTTATCCCAGTCCACACGGGGCTGGATTTCGCACACCATCTTGCCGTGGGTAAGGCGCAATTCGGGGTGGCGTTCCAGGATTCGGGCCACCACGAGGGGTGTCTCTTTGCGCGCTTGCGGCGCGGCTTGGCGGTAGTGCACGGCGATGGAGGCCTTCTTGGTTTCCATCAGGACGCCGGTAACTCCGGCCAGTTCCCGTTCCAGATCGGCGGCCGCCAGGGCCAGTTTTTCGGCGAATTCCGCGCCTTCCTCGCGCCTCACGGCCACCTTGTTGCGGGATACATGCTGGGGTGCGGCGATGTCGAAACCGTGATTTCCGGCATAGATCACATTGTCCAGCGCCACCAGATTTTCCACATCGGCGCGGTCACGGCCGCTGATCACGGCCACGGTACAGCGCCCGGCCAGGGCTGAGATAATGGCCCGCATGTCTTGCGAAAGCGAAGCCAGCGAGGGCTGTTCGGCAATATGGGTGAGCGTCCCGTCATAATCGAGAAAGACCGCCAGCTCCTTTCCTTTCAGGCGTTCGCCGATTTCTTCTTCCCGCGCCAGGGCGGAGGGCAGGTCGTGGACGCTGCATGGTGTGCAGTCGGCTGTTTTCTTCGGGGCTTTGGTCATGAGGCCTTCGTCATAAGGGTCAGTTGTTAGCAGGCGCGCGCTGGTCGCGGGCGCGCCGGCGGCTTGCCATGTCGCGCAGCCGTTCCGCCCGCCACGCCAGGTTCCAGTAATGCATCACCTTGAGCCGGTAATGGGCGTTGAAGCCCCAGGAGGCGGAGTGATAATAGCCCACCGCCGTGGCCCATGAGCGCTTGCGCTGCCGCAGTTCCCTGAGGAACCGGGCGGCATAGGCCACGTTTTGCGCCGGGTCCAGGGCCTCCTCCACGGTGGCGAAGGCTTCGGGGTGATAGCCCAGATTGACCTGCATACAGCCCACGTCCATATAGCGCACATTGGCGGCGCGCAGGGCCTTCACGGCGGCCACGGCGTCGGCCTTGGTGGCGTGGAAGTTGCCTTTTCCGTTGGCGGTTACGGTCCATGGCCAGGCGGTCTTGCGTTGTTGTTCTTCGTTCCAGCGTCCGCTTTCCACCAGCGAGATGGCGCCCAAAAGGTGGTTGGGGATCCCATCCCGCCGTTCGGTCAGGGTGATATGGGTTTGGCACAGATCTTCCGTGTTTATGGCTTCCGTGGTCTCCGTGGCTTCCTGGCTTGATGCTTCTCCCCCCGATGCATCTCCAAAGGGCGCCGCGGCGAGGGCGAGAAGACCCACGGTACTCAAGACGGCGCCAAAGACCATGCCCGGCACGCCCCTGACGGTGGAACGCCATCCCCTTCTTCGCGGCCTGTAGGACAGTCTGCGGGGCCATAAAATCATGGGACTCATCACAGCAGTTGTACGTCGCGGGGCGCTGCCGTCAAGGTTACTTTCCGCCGCAGCTGTCTTTACCGCTTCTTCTGCCTCTCTTGAGAATATCCGCTTCGGGAATTGGTTTTGGGCAGGGGAAAAGCCGGAAAAAATCCGAAAAACCCGGCTCGATCCCGGCCCCGTCATAGTGCGGTGCAATAAATAGCGTACTGATAATTAAATGATTTTTATGTGTGTATATAATTTTATATAAAAAAACAAATATATAGCAATTTTTTCTTGCAATACCCTATGCCAGATGCCATTTTGTGCATTGCAGCATTGCCTCTTTCATCCCCCCCCCTGGCAATGCCGCTAAACACCTTTTTGGTGTTTCCTCCCTGAATTCGGGCCGCGCCTTGTGCGTGGCCCGTTTTTTATGCCGTTTCTCCGCCCGCCATGCCGTTGTCATACCATTCCCTGGGCATTCCCTGGCGCCGGGATTTGCCCAGAGTCTGCCCAGGATTCGCATTGTCCGGGACTTGCATTGTCCTATGGTTTGGTTGTAAATCGCGGTTCTTCCTGCCGCGCCGCCGCCTGTCCATGGGGTAACGGCGCTCATGATCGGGCGATTAGCTCAGCGGGAGAGCACCTCGTTGACATCGAGGGGGTCACTGGTTCAATCCCAGTATCGCCCACCACGTCCCCCGGAGAGGGTATTCCCTCCCGGGGGACGCCATTTTCGGCGCAACCATCGCGCCATTTCCGCCGCCGTTTTCGGCGCAACCGCCGCGCCGATTGTTTCCTGTTTTTTCCCCTATTTTTCCCTGGGGTCTTCCCTATATACTAAATGCTGTGGTTCATAGGGGAATCGCCGCGGCAAATACACAGTATTTAGTGGTATGAGGGCGGGGGTTGCCCCGTGACCCGTGACGGGACAGGGCGGAATGCCGTGAGTTTTTTGTCGTTTTTTAAACGTTCCGGAAAAAAGACCTCGGACGAGGATTCGCCCGAAACGGACGAGGACTCGCCCGAAACGGATGAAGACTCCCCTGAAATAGACGAAGATGATGAGGATGCCGAGGCCGGGACGCCGAAGATTCCCCTGCGCCTGCGTTTCAAGGCCTGCTGGGAGGGCGAGGACGCCGCCGAGCTGATGGCCCGCGAGGCCTCCGATTCCACGGGGGATGAAGACTCACCCGAAAGCGACGAAGGCCCCCCCGAAATGGACGAGGGGGATGAGGAGGGCGAGGAGGCGCCGAAGGTTCCCCTGCGCCTGCGTTTCAAGGCCTGGTGGGAGGGCGAGGACGCCGCCGAGCTGATGGCCCGCGAGGCCTCCGATTCCACGGGGGATGAAGACTCACCCGAAAGCGACGAAGGCCCCCCCGAAATGGACGAGGGGGATGAGGAGGGCGAGGAGGCGCCGAAGGTTCCCCTGCGCCTGCGTTTCAAGGCCTGGTGGGAGGGCGAGGACGCCGCCGAGTTGATGGCCCGCGAGGCCTCAGGGGAATCAGAAGAGGACGCCGGAGACGCCGAAAAGGGTGGGGGCGGATTCTCCGGAGATCTGAAAGCCACGAAAGCCGTGCCCACGGACCCCTATAGCAGTCTATGGTCGGAAACGCGGCTGAACGTGGCGGAGATGGTGTGGGGAGAGGGGTTCCTCGGCCCCGGCGGCGAGGAATACGTCCATGAACTCGCCATCCCCCTAGCCCTCAATTCCAAACAGACGGTTCTCTACCTCGGCGCCGGTCTCGGCGGACCCGCGCGCTATATCTCCAACGAAGCCGATCTCTGGATCACCACCATGGAACCCTGTCAGTTCCTGGTGGATGCCGGAAAGGAGCAAGCCACCATGGCGGGGGAGGCCAAAAAGGTGGCCATGGAACAGGTGGACATGGAGGATCTGGAGCTGCGCAAGAACAAGTATAACGCCATCTTTTCCGACAAGGCGTTTTTCACCGTGCGCAAAAAGAACCAGTGCTTCAAGAACATCTACCGCGCCCTGAAACCCAAGGGCCAGTTCATGCTCATCGACTACATGCTGCCCAAGGCCGTCGGCGATACCGTGGAGATCAAGAACTGGATACTTTCCGAGGAAGTGCCCCCGGAACTGTGGAGCCTCAAACAGATGCATGACTGTCTCGAGGGTCTCGGCCTCAATATCCGTATCGAGGAAGACATCACCGGGGGCTTCCGCAAGCGGTTTATGGTCGGCTGGGGGGAATTCCTTTCCGATCTCCGGCACAAGGATTTCCACGGCGAAGGCCGGCTTGCCGGGGAAAAAGGCGACCTCCTGATCAAGGAAGTGGAGCGCTAGCGGCAGCGGGACAAGGTGCTGGCTTCGGGCCATGTGGCAGTTTTTCGCATCCACGCCTTCAAGAAGTGAGAAAACGAGAGTTTGTCCCTGCCCAGTAAGGTTGCCAGTAAGGTTGCCAGTACGGGTGCCGGTGTAGTTGACAGACTCCCCCCCGGCCCGTATGTTCCGCAGCCTTCGATTGCGGTTCAAGTGAAAGCGAGAGCGATGAAAGTTATTAATTCCCTCAAATCGGCCAAGAAACGCCACAAGGAATGCCGTGTGGTGCGCCGCAAGGGACGCGTCTACGTGATCAACAAGAGAAATCCCCGCTTCAAGGCCCGCCAGGGCTGAGCCTTCCGGGGTCGTTTTTACACGCGCGCGCTTTTCCAGCGCGCTTTTTTTTCGCCTGCTTTTTAAACCTTCCTCTTGACCGTGGCGCTGTCTTTATATTGACCGTGGCGCTGCCCGGGCGTGTCTGCCATTCTTGACCCCTCGTGAGAACGGCGTCTGACTATTCTTGACCCGTGCAAGAACGGTGTCGGGCGCCGCCTGACCAGGAAGGGCCGGTATTCCATGCGTATGCCCGCACCCGATGCAAAAGTATTGAGCCGCAGGGCCGAGATCATCGAGGGCCTGGGCGAGATCGTGCCGCCCGATAGCCTCATCACCGAGGAATCGGCCCTGCGCACCTATGAATGCGACGGTCTCACCGCCTATCGCCAGCCGCCCATGATCGTGGTGCTGCCCCGCACCACGGCCCAGGTTTCCCTGGTGCTGCGCTATTGCCGCGATAACAAGGTCAAGGTGGTGCCACGCGGGGCCGGCACCTCGCTTTCGGGCGGCGCCCTGCCCCTGGCCGACGGGGTGTTGCTGGGCTTGGGCAAATTCAACCGCATTCTCGAGATCGATTACGACAACCGTTGCGTGGTGGCCCAGCCCGGCGTCACCAATCTCGCCATCACCCGCGCCGTGGAGGACAGGGGCTTCTATTACGCCCCCGACCCGTCGAGCCAGATCGCCTGCACCATCGGCGGCAATATCGCGGAAAATTCCGGTGGCGTGCATTGCCTGAAATACGGCCTCACCACCAACAACGTGCTGGGGCTGGAGGTGGCCATGATGAACGGCGAGGTGGTGCGTCTCGGCGGGCGCCATCTGGATGCCTGCGGTTACGACCTGCTGGGGCTGATGACGGGGTCGGAAGGGCTGCTCGGCGTGGTGACGGAGGTCACGGTGCGTATCCTGCGTGCGCCGCAGACCGCGCGCGCCCTGCTCATCGGTTTTGGCGACGTGGAAACGGCGGGGGACTGCGTTACCGCCATCATCGCCGCCGGTATCATCCCCGCCGGCATGGAGATGATGGACCGCCCCGCCATCCATGCGGCGGAAGAATTCGTTCATGCGGGCTATCCCCTGGATGCCGGGGCTCTGTTGATCGTCGAGCTCGACGGGCCGCAAGTGGAGGTGGATCACCTCATCACGCGGGTCGGCGATATCGCCCGGAACTATGACGCCACCACTTTGCAGGCCAGCGAGAACGAGGCCCAGCGCGAGCGTTTCTGGGCCGGGCGCAAGGCCGCTTTTCCCGCCGTGGGGCGTATCGCCAGCGATTATCTGTGCATGGACGGCACCATTCCCCGCTCCCGCCTGGCCGAGGTTCTGGGGCGCATTTCCACCCTTTCCGAAAAACACGGGCTGGGCGTGGTCAATGTCTTCCACGCCGGGGACGGCAACCTCCACCCCCTCATCCTGTTCGACGCTAACAAACCCGGCGATCTCGAAAAGATGGAGAAATTCGGCGCCGATATTCTCAAATTGTGCGTCGAGGTGGGTGGCGTGCTGACCGGCGAACACGGCGTCGGCGTGGAAAAGCGCGACCTCATGGGGGTCATGTTCACCGAGGATGACCTCAACCAGCAACAGCGGGTGAAATGCGTCTTCGATCCCGACTCCCTGCTTAATCCCGGCAAGGTGTTTCCCGTCCTGCACCGCTGCGTCGAGCTTGGCCGCCTGCACGTGCATAAGGGCGAGATTCCCTTTCCCAATCTGCCGAGGTTCTAGATGGGCGGCGAGGCGGAAACGGGCGACACCCTGCAACCCGCCGACAGCGCCCAGCTGCGCGAGGCCGTGGCCTGGGCGGTGGCGCGGGAACAGGCGCTGGAAATCCATGGCGCGGGCACCAAGGCGGCGCTGGGACGGCCGGTGGAGGCTTGCCACCGCCTCGATCTCTCTGCCCTTTCCGGGATTTCCCTCTATGAACCGGCGGAACTGGTGATGACGGTGGCCGCCGCCACGCCGCTGGCCGAGGTCACGGCGCGCCTGGCCGAACACAACCAGCATCTGGCTTTCGAGCCCGCCGATTACGGGCCGCTGCTGGGGGCGGAAAAAGACGCGGCCACCATGGGCGGGGTGCTGGCCTGCAACCTCTCGGGGCCACGGCGTATCGCCGCCGGGGCGGCGCGCGACCATTTTCTGGGATTTCAGGCGGTGAGCGGGCGCGGCGAGGCCTTCAAGTCCGGCGGCCGCGTGGTCAAGAACGTCACCGGCTATGACATGTGCAAGCTCATGGCCGGGTCTTACG
Organism: uncultured Rhodospirillaceae bacterium; assembly: GCA_964482135.1. Taxonomy (GTDB): domain Bacteria; phylum Pseudomonadota; class Alphaproteobacteria; order UBA11136; family UBA11136; genus UBA11136. The sequence goes on along the minus strand of CAYZWF010000019.1, from coordinate 16,324 downwards.
GCACCCTGGCGGTACTGAGCGAGGTCACCTTCAAGGTGATGCCGGCGCCCGAATCTCTTTGCACCGTGATGTTGCCGGGGCTGGCCCCGTCCCAGGCGCTGGCGGCCGTGACGGCGGCGCTGCAAAGCCCCTTCGACGTGTCCGGGGCGGCTCATCTACCTTGCGCGGTGGCGGCCGATTTCGCTTTTGAGGGGGGCCATGCGGCCACGGTCCTGCGTCTCGAAGGCCCCGCCCCGTCGGTGGCCGCGCGCTCAACGTCGCTACGCGAGACGCTTTCCTCTTACGGCGAGTGCACCCTGCTGGAAGATGATGACAGCCGGGATTTGTGGCGCGGGGTGCGCGACGTGGCTCCGTTCCGCAATAATGACGAAAGCCTGCTGTGGCGTATTTCCGCGCCGCCCTCGGTGGGCATGGCCCTGGCCGAACAGATGGCGGCGCGCTTTGGCGGGCGCTATTTCTGCGACTGGGGCGGGGGGCTGATCTGGCTCGCTTTGGACGGCGGCGCGCTAACGCCGGAGGATGCCGCGGAAATTTCAGATGGCGGCGCGCTCGCGCTGCGCAAGGCCCTCTCTGAACGCGGCGAGGATATGGCCGGCCATGCGCTTCTTGTGCGCGCGCCCCAAGACCTGCGCCGCCAGGTGGCGGTATTCCAGCCCCAGTCCCCGGCGCTGGCGAAACTCACGGCGAAGATGAAACAGGGCTTCGATCCTGTGGGGATTCTCAATCCGGGCCGCATGTACCAGGACATCTAGAGATGCAGACCCGTTTTTCCCCGGCCCAGCTCGACCAGCCCCACATACAGGAAGCCGATAGGATTCTGCGCGCCTGCGTTCATTGCGGTTTTTGCCTCGCCACCTGTCCCACCTATGTAGTGCAAGGCGACGAGAATGATTCGCCGCGCGGCCGCATCTATCTCATCAAGCACATGCTGGAATCCGCCGCGCCTCCTTCGGCCGCCACCATCCGCCATACCGACCGCTGTCTCTCCTGTCTCGCCTGCGAGACCACCTGTCCCTCGGGCGTGGCCTTCGGCCGTCTGGTGGATCACGCCCGTCTCACCATCGAGGAAAGCGGCGCGCGGGGGTGGCGAGAGCGCTTCTTCCGCGCCTTCCTCGCCGCCCTCCTGCCCCATCCCCGGCGCTTGCGGCTGGCCCTGGGCGTGGCGCGCTTTATCCGTCCTTTCACCCGGCCCTTTTCGAGATGGCTGCCGGAGCGGTTGTCGGGGCGGCTGGTCAATCTACTGGACCTGACGCCGCCCCCGGAGGTCCACTACAAGGCTGTGTCACCCGGCGTTCATCCCACCCAGGGAGAAAAAAAAGGCCGCGTGATTCTCGCCCCCGGCTGCGTACAACAGGCCATGGCGCCGCGCGTGGACGCCGCCGCCATCCGTCTCCTCACCCGCCTCGGCATAGAGGTGGTGGTGCCGGAAGGAGGGGGCTGCTGCGGCGCGCTGGATCATCATCTCGGCCGCGAAGCCCCGGCCCTGGCGGCGGCGCGCAACACTATGGCGGCCTGGAACCACATCATGGAAAGCGCGCCAACGGAAAACGCTGTGGATGCCGTGGTCAGCACCGTGTCGGGCTGCGGCGCCCATATGCGGGACTACGGCTATCTGTTGCGTGACGACCCCGAACATCTCGCCGCCGCCCGCGTCGCCGGTAAGGTACGTGATATCTCCGAATTTGTGGCCGGGATCGGATTACAGGATGTCGCCGCGCCGCTGCCCTTGGTGGTGGCCTATCATCACGCCTGTACCCTGCAGCACGGAAACGTACAGCACGGGGAGGAAACCGGACAGGCACCCGTGGCGCTGTTGAAAGAGGTGGGATTCGAGGTTCGTGAGCCCGCCGAGTCCCATCTCTGCTGTGGCTCCGCGGGGGTCTATAACATGCTGCAACCGGAACTGGCCGAGGCGCTGGGGGCACGCAAGGCGGAAAACCTGGCGCGGCTGGAGGCGCAGGTGGTGGTGGCGGGAAACCTCGGCTGCATGGTTCAGATATCGGCCCATGTGTCGGGGCCGGTGGTCCATACCATAGAGCTTCTCGACTGGGCCGGCGGCGGGCCGGTGCCGGTGCCCCTGGAAAGTCTCGTGGCGGGGCTTTCCCCCCCAAGTCTTTCCTCCACTGGCGACTAGGGGCACTATTGGAACCATGAAAATGGATGTCTCTAAAAAATCCCGGCCCAAAGGTTCCCAAACGTCGCGGACGTCTCGGTCGCTTCTCGGCGCCGATGATGCGCCGCCCTTCACGCTCGTCAACCCGCAAGGCACGGCACGCGTGTTTCTGGTCTGCGACCATGCCGGATGTGCGGTGCCGAAGACGCTGAAGAAGCTCGGCGTGAGGAAGGACGTATTCCACGACCATATGGGCCATGACATGGGCGCCGAAGACCTCACTCGCAATCTTTCGGCACGGCTCGATGCCCCGGCGGTGGTGGGAACCTATTCGCGGCTGGTGATCGACCTCAACCGCGAACTGGGCCATGAAGGCTCGATCCCCGAGGAAAGCCACGGCGTAGCCATCCCCGGCAATCGCGATCTTTCAACCCGCGAGGCCAAGCGCCGCGCCAGGGATCTCTATCATCCCTATCACGACGCCATTGCCGCGATGATTGACGGCTTTACCGCGCGCCATATGGTCCCGGCCATGCTCTCCATACACAGCTTCACGCCTGAGCTGGGCGAGGAAACCCGCCCCTGGCAGGTGGGCATATTGTGGAACCGCGACCCCCGCATTGCCTTGCCCCTGATCGACCAGCTGCACTCCTGTCCCGGCCTCAATGTGGGCGACAACCAGCCCTATACCGGCCGCATACTCAATTACACGGTGGATACCCAGGCCCAGGATGCGGGCCTGCCCCATGTGGCCATCGAGGTGCGCAGCGACCTCATCGACACGCCCCAGGGCGTAGCCGAATGGGGGGCGCGGCTCGAATCGGCGCTGGCCCCCATCCTGTGCGAGGACGCCCTCTACAAAGTGGAGGCCTTCTAATGCCCTTGACCGAACCTCCTTTCACCATGGGCGTGGAAGAGGAATACCTGGTGGTGGACAAGGACAGCCGCGAACTGGTCCAGGATCCGTCCCAGGCCGTGTTCGAGGAATGCCAGGAAAAGCTCGGCGCCCAGGTCAGTCCGGAATTCCTGCGCTCACAGATCGAGGTGGAAACCGGCATCTGCACCTCCATCGCCGAACTGCGCGCCGACCTGGAACATCTGCGCAAGACGGTGGCGCAGGTGACGGCTGAACACGGCCTCGCCCCCATGGCCGCCTCCACTCATCCCTTTTCCCAATGGCAGTCCCAGAAGCACACCGACAAGGAACGCTATAACGTGCTCGCCAAGGACATGCAGGCGGTGGCGCGGCGCTTGGTGATCTGTGGCATGCATGTGCATGTGGGGATCGGCGACGACGAACTGCGCATCGACCTCATGAACCAGGGGGCCTATTTCCTGCCCCATCTGCTGGCGCTCAGCACCTCCTCGCCGTTCTGGCTCGGCGAGAAGACGGGGCTCATGTCCTACCGCATCAGCGTCTGGGACGAGCTGCCCCGCACCGGCCTGCCGGAACTGTTCGAAAGCCACGGCGAATACAAGCGTCACGTGGATATCATGACCCATGCCGGACTGATCGAGGACGCCACCAAAATCTGGTGGGACGTACGGCCCAGCGGCCGCTACCCCACCCTGGAACTGCGTATTTCCGACATCTACACCCGCCTCGACGACGTGGTGACCATCGCCGCGCTTTATGTGTGCCTGCTGCGCATGCTCTATCGCCTGCGCCGCGACAACCAGCGCTGGCGCATCTATTCGCGCTTCCTCATCAACGAGAACCGCTGGCGCGCGCACCGCTACGGCATCGATGACGGGCTGGTGGATTTCGGCAAGGGCCAGGTGGTTCCCTTCGCCCAGCTTCTCGAGGAATTGATCGAACTGATCGCGGAGGATATTGAGTATTTCCAATGTGCGGCAGAGATCGAAAACGCCCGCGCCATTTTAAAACGCGGCACCAGCTCCCACCGCCAGATCGCCGTCTATGACGAAGCCGTGGCCGGTGGCGCGCAGCCGCAGGAAGCTCTCAAGGCGGTGGTGGACATGCTGGTGGCGGAAACCGTCGCCGGATTCTAGGGGCCGGATTCTAGGGGCCGGATTCTGGGGGCTGGACATTGGGCGTCCGCCCGCAAATATAGGGACAAATGCCGGACTCTCCGGCGTCACCACCAAAGAACAGGAAAAAACAATGGATGATCAAACCCGCACCGAACTGGAAGCCGCCGCCTTCCGCCGGCTGGTGGAGCATTTCCGCAAACGCACCGACGTACAGAACATCGACCTCATGAACCTGTCCGGGTTCTGCCGCAACTGTATGTCAAAATGGTACCGCGCCGCGGCCGAGGAAAAGGGGCTGGAGATGAGCTATGACCAGGCCCGCGAGATCATCTACGGCATGCCCTATGACGACTGGAAGGAGAAATACCAGGGCGAGGCCAGCGCCGAACAGATGGCCCAGTACGAAATCTCCCACGCCCGCGCCGAATCCGAGGAGTAGGACTCCGGAAAATCGGACGGTAGGCTGGCGCCGGAATACGAAAAACCCCGCCAGTCGAAACCAGCGGGGTCTTTCGTTAATTCCTGACATTGCGTCAGGCGAGATCAGCGAAGACTACTCAGACGGGGCGCAGCAGACGACACACGCCACAGTGTTGCCGCCGCAGTGCTGCGCGTCTCCGGCCCGGTCCAGGGCCTCGTCGCTGAGTTCCTTCAAGTCTTCGCTCTCGATCTTTTTGATATCTGTCTTGGGCATGGGTTCCTCCCTCACCTATGACAATGAATGTTTACGCGCATTCATCCTAAACCTGAATTGTGCAGTAAGGGAACATTTTTACCGCCCCTTTTCTTGCATGGCGTCATGACGCCCGCTAAGGTCCGCGGACGGTATTTTAAACATTCCAACAAAGAGGAAACGAACATGGCGGCAGGTGGTATCGCGGGCGAAAGGTTGCGCTCGCTGGTGGAACGGATTGAGCGTCTGGAAGAGGAAAAAGCGGCCCTGGCCGCCGATGTGCGCGAGGTTTGCGCCGAGGCCAAGGCCGACGGCTACGACGTGAAGATAATGCGCCAGATTATCAAGCTGCGCAAAATGGATCACGCCGACCGCGCCGAACAGGAGGAAGTGCTGGCCCTCTACAAGCATGCCCTGGGCATGGAAGACGCGCCCGCTGCCGCTGAAACCGCCCCCACGCCTCTCGAAACCGCTATCGAGAAGAGCGCCCCCTCAACCGGGGACGCCGCGCCAACGCCCTAGGGGCAGGGCAGGGGGGAAACGCCATGAGCGTACTGGTCACCGGCGCCGCCGGGTTCATCGGATTTCACGTCACCACCGCGTTGTTGGCGCGCGGCGAGACGGTGATCGGGGTGGACAATCTCAGCGACTATTACGATGTGGCCCTGAAAGAGGCGCGGCTGGCCTGTTTCGAGGACAACAAGAACTTCACCTTCCGCCGCCTCGATATCGCCGACAAGGACGCCATGGCGGCGCTGGTGGCGGAATTTCCCCATATCGACCGGGTCATCCATCTCGCCGCCCAGGCCGGGGTGCGCTATTCGCTGATCAATCCCTACGCCTATATCCATGCCAACGTGTTGGGCCAGCTGGTGGTGATGGAGGCCTGCCGGACACTGAAAAATCTCACCCATCTGGTCTATGCCAGTTCCTCCTCGGTTTATGGCGGCAACACCAAGCTGCCCTTTTCGGTGGACGACCGGGTGGATACGCCGGTCTCCCTCTATGCCGCCACCAAGAAATCGGCGGAGCTTCTGGCTGCCTCCCATGCCCACCTCTATCGCCTGCCCATGACGGGCTTGCGTTTCTTTACCGTTTACGGCCCCTGGGGGCGGCCCGACATGGCGGCCTTCATCTTCGTGCAGAAAATTCTCGCCGGGGAGGAAATCTCCGTTTTCAACAATGGCGACATGGAACGGGACTTCACCTATATCGACGACATCGTGGCCGGGATTCTCGCCTGTCTCGACACCCCGCCCGCCGATGAAGGTACCCAAGGCCCCCACCGCATTTACAATCTGGGCAATCACCGCGCCGAGCCGCTGATGCGTTTCATCGAACTTATAGAGGAAGCGCTGGGGCAAAAGGCCAAGGTCAAGATGGCGCCCATGCAGCCCGGCGACGTCAAGGCAACCTACGCCGATATCGAGTCCAGCCAGCGCGATTTCGGCTTCGAACCGGCCACCTCCATCGACGAGGGCCTGCCCCGCTTCATCGCCTGGTACAAGGACTATCACGGGGTTTAAGGTACCCTCACGTCCCTTCGCCGGTGCCTCCACTCTATGACGGACAACAAAAAACCCCGCGGGTCGAAACCAGCGGGGTTTTTCGTTAATTCCTGACGCTACGTCAGGCCGTTCGGTCGATTAATTAGGAGGGCCTAAAGCAGGTTGGGTCGCAGCAGGCGCCGCCCACGCAGAACTGTGCGGTTTCGGTCCGGTCCAGGGCCTCGTCGCTGAGTTCGGCCACGTCTTCGCTCTCTATTTTCTTAACATCTGTTTTGGGCATATCTCTTCTCCCAAATATTTCAGCACGCCCACCCTATACTGATTCTATTTTTTGAGGCAAGGAACGTCCCCACGCCGTTCCCACGCGCCCTTACTTCTTATAAAGCCCTTCCAGGCCCGCGCCGTACATCTCGCGGATTTTGTGGCGGCGGATTTTCATGGTGGGCGAAACATGAGCGCTCGGCATCGCTCATCAGCGCAGGAAGAATGCATTGAATATGCCGCCAAGGTGGGTAAAGAACCAAACCACAATGAAGGTGCGGCCATATGCTTTGTGGTGCCGATTGAAATGGGCGCTGAACTTGTTCCGACCCGTCATCAATCTGCCAACAACCAGACAGGTCGCGCCGATGAGCGGAACCAGCCCCAAAGACCCGTGCAATGCTATCCAAGGAACGTACTCGCTCGGGAATGGCCCGATCCCCCCGCCATACCGCTGCACGAATATGTAGTTGATGATGAAGATCCAGGCGCCAGTCGTCAGCAGGATCATGATGTTCCTATGCAGTACAATTCTGCCGGCACGGGCCAGCCGCCAAGCTACGATGAGCAGCACCAGTGCGATAACCGCCCAAGCTGTTGAAATGATGAGGAACACCGACATCGCTACCACCCTAACTCCTGCACATGCAGCGGATAAGACTGTATGGAAATTGTAACGAAGTTCGTCTTGTGAGGTATGAATTTGTCGAGAGGCACGAGATCTGGAAAACGACTTGGTTGGTCAATCAAAAAGAGTCTGTTGGTGGCACTTAGCCGACCTTCATCAAACCGACCCACTACCCATATACGCGCGCTGGCCCCTGGCCTTTTTGTTGAGGGCCGACGTACCCTGGCCCTTATTTAGGCCCGACGTACTCTTTTGGGGGCCGACGTACCCTGGGCCTCTTTTGGGGGCCGCCGCACCTAGCGTAATCTGGCCCCTGGCCCCTATTTCTTATAAAGCCCTTCCAGGCCCGCGCCGTAGATTTCGCGGATTTTATGGCGGCGGATTTTCATGGTCGGCGTCATGAGGCCGTTCTCCACGGTGAAGGGCTCGTCGGCGAGAACGAAGTGGCGCACCCGCTCGACCAGCCCCAGCTCCTTGTTGACCCTTTCCACCGCCAGGGCCACCGCCTTGCGCACGGTGCCGTGGCTCCGCGGCACGGCGGCCAGTTCCTCCTCGGGCACGATCAGGGCCACCAGATGGGGCCGCCTGTCGCCATAGACCATGGCCTGGGCGATCTCCGGCTCCAGCGTCAGAAAGCCCTCAATGCGCTGGGGCGAGATATTGTCGCCGCCGGAATTGACGATGATGTCCTTCTTGCGGTCGGTGATGCGGATATAGCCGTCCTCGTCCATTTCGCCGATATCGCCGGTATGGAGCCAGCCGTTCTTTATGGTCTCGGCGGTGGCTTGCGGGTCGTCCCAATAGCCCTGCATCACCAGTTCGCCCTGGACCAGGATTTCCCCGTCATCGGCGATCTTCACGGTGACGCCCTTTAATACAGTCCCCACGGTGGCGATACGGTTGTCGGCGGCCGGGTTACAGCTGATCGCCGGCGCCGATTCGGTCTGGCCATAGCCCTGGAGAAGGCGCAGACCCAGCGCCGTAAAGAACAGCCCGATCTGGTAGTTGAGCGGCGCGCCGCCGGAAATCAGGGCCTTGAGCCGTCCGCCGAAGCGCGCCTTCACCTTGCGCCGCACGAGAACGTCGAGCACGCCATTGACTACCTTCTCCCATGGGGAGAGCGGGTCTTGCCCCTCATATTCGCGCACGCCCAGCGCCAGGGCGCGGGTAAAGAGTCTTTCTTTCAAGCCTCCCTCGCGGGCCAGCCCCCGGGTGATGCGCTGGTGCAGGCTTTCATACAACCTCGGCACGGCGGTCATGAGGGTGGGCCGGGCCTCGATCATATTGGCACCCAGAGTTTCGATCCTCTCGGCGTAATAGATCTGGGCGCCGATGGAGATGGGGAAGAACTGCCCCGCCGTATGTTCATAGGAATGGGACAAGGGCAGGAAGGACAGGAACACCTCCTCGCCCAGACCCAGCCGCGAGAGCACGTCATAGGCGCTGCCGCAATTGCTGAGGATGGCGCCATGGCTCAGCATCACCCCCTTGGGCGCGCCGCCGGTGCCCGAGGTATAGATGAGACAGGCGGTATCGCTGCGTGACAGCCCCGCCGCCAGTTCTTCGATGGCGCCCGCTTCGGCGGCCCCCGATTCCAGTGTTTCCTCCAAGGAAAGCAGCCGGAACCCGCCACTCTGGGCCATGCGGGGCGGCTCCATGGCGATAATAAACTCAAGACTGTCGCTGCGATGGGCCGCCGGGAACAGGCGCGCCGCCAGATCGGGGGTGGAAACAATAGCCGCCCGCGCCCCGCAATTGCCGAGGATATGCAGATGATCGTCGCTGGTATTGGTGGTGTAGGCGGGCACCGTGATGCCGCCCGCGGCCATGATCGCCACATCGGAAATCAGCCATTCGGGGCGGGACTCGGAAACCAGCACCACCCGGTCGCCGGGCTCCAGTCCCTGGGCCATCAGCCCCGCCGCCAGGGCGCGCACCCGCACCGCCGCCTGCATCCAATTGAGCGGCTTGTAAACGCCTCCGTCCTTGGCCCAGAGAAAAGGCTTGCCGCCACGCTCGGCGGCCTTCTCGAAAAACATGGTTGCCAGATTGGGCCAGGTTTCGTATCGCATCATGGAGTCGGGCGCGGCCATGCTATCTTCATGCCTGTTGTTTTTTGCCAAAGACCGCCAATCGAGACCCATAAGGGGTCATTTTGCAAGGGATGAATGAATTTATGAGCTCGCAGCTGAAAGACCTGCCCGAATGGGATTTGGGCGATCTCTATCCCGGCCCCGACTCGCCGCAGTTGGAGGCCGATTTCAAGGCCGCCGAAAAACAAGCCCTGTCATTCGCTGAAACCTATAAGGGAACGCTGGGCGGTCTCGACGGCGCGGGCCTGGGCGAGGCCATCTCCCGCTACGAATCCTTAAGCGAGATTCTCTACCGCATCATGAGCTATGCCGGTCTGGTGTTTGCCGGTGACCAGAGCGATCCCGAGATTGCCCGCTTCTTCCAGACCGCCCAGGAGCGCGTCACCGATATCACCACCCATCTCCTCTTCTTTACGCTGGAACTCAACCGCCTCGATGACGAGGTTCTGGATGAAAAGCTGAAACACGAGGCCGCCGCCCATTACGCGCCCTGGCTGCGCGACCTGCGCGTGCTGCGCCCGCACCAGCTTTCCGACGATCTCGAAGCCCTGCTCCACGAGAAACATGTGGCGGGCAGCGCCGCCTGGATACGCCTCTTCGATGAGAGCATGGCCGCTTTGCGTTTTCCCTTCACCAGCGCGCCGGGTACCGATTCTTCCGGCGACACCAAAGACCTCACCGAGGCCGAGATTCTCAACCTCATGAGTGATCCCGACGGGCCCACCCGCAAACAAGCCGCCGAGAGTCTGGGCGAGGTGCTCGACCGCAATATCCGCCTCTTCGCGCTCATCACCAACACTCTGGCCAAGGACAAGGAGGTGGAGGACAAGTGGCGTCACTACGAAAAACCCGTCTCCCAGCGCAACCGCGCCAACCATGTGGAGGACGAGGTGGTGGACGCCCTGGCCGATTCGGTGGGCCGCGCCTATCCCTCCATTTCCCACCGCTATTATTCCATGAAGGCGCGCTGGTTCGGCGTCGACCGGCTCGATTACTGGGACCGCAACGCGCCCCTGCCCGAAGAAGACGACCGCCTCATTCCCTGGGACGAGGCGCGTACCACGGTGCTGGACGCCTATGGCGCGTTTTCAGGCGAGATGGCCGATCTCGGCGGGCGGTTTTTCGATAAACCATGGATCGATGCGCCGCCACGCGCGGGCAAGGCGTCGGGGGCCTTCTCCCATCCCACGGTGCCCTCGGCCCATCCCTATATCCTGCTCAACTACCAGGGCCGCATCCGCGATGTGATGACCCTGGCTCATGAACTGGGCCACGGCGTGCATCAAATCCTGGCCGCGCCGCAAGGCACGCTCATGTCCGAGACGCCCCTGACCCTGGCCGAGACCGCCAGCGTCTTCGGCGAAATGCTGGTGTTCCGCGCTGTGCTCGACAAACAATCGGACCCTGCCCGTCGCAAGGGCATGCTGGCGGCCAAGGTGGAGGACATGCTCAACACCGTGGTGCGCCAGATCGCCATGTACCGCTTCGAGGAGACCGTCCATAACGAGCGCCGCGGCGGCGAACTCACCGCCGAGCGGCTGGGCGAAATCTGGACCGAGGTCCAGACCCAGGCTCTCGGCCCCGCCTTCCGCCTGGGCGGTGATTTCCGCCATTTCTGGGCCTATATCCCCCATTTCATCCATTCGCCCTTCTACGTCTACGCTTACGCCTTCGGCGATTGTCTGGTGAACTCCCTCTATGCCGCCTACCAGGACAGCGAAGCCGGATTCGCCGAAAAATACCTCCAGATGCTGCGCGCCGGCGGCACCCTGCGCCACCAGGAACTGCTGGCGCCCTTCGGCCTTAACGCCGCCGATCCCGCCTTCTGGGACAAGGGCCTGGGCGTGCTTTCGGGTTTCATTGACGAGTTGGAGGGGATGGAGTGAGCGCCGCGCTCCGGCAATCCTGACGCCGGATACAAAAAACCCCGCAGGTTAATGCCTACGGGTTTTTTTGGAGATGCCCGGCGCTGGCCAGGCGATTCCAACTGGTTATTCAGCCGGAGAAGAGGTGTAGACGGATGCGACGCAGACGCACATCTGCGCGTCCCTGGCCTCGTCCAGGGCCTCGTCGCTGAGTTCCTTCAAATCTTCACTCTGAATTTTCTTGATGTCTGTCTTGGGCATGGGTTTCTCCCTCAACTATGGAATCAACGTTTAAGGGCAGTCATCCTAGCAGATTCCACTTCCTGGGACAATGAACGGGACGGATTCCCGCGCCCCATGACAGCCACCAAAAAACCCCACAAGTTTATACGCGGGGTTTTTCGTTAATTCCTGACGCTCGGTCAGGCATTTCCTGTCGGCTATTCAGCCGGGGAATAGCATGACCATGAAGCGCCGCAGCCGATGGTGCCGGGGCAGGCCTGCGCGGTGTCGGCCCGGTCCAGGGCCTCGTCGGTCAGTTCAGCCAAGTCGTCACTCTCGATTTTCTTAACATCTGTCTTGGGCATGGGTCTCTCCCTTTAATGCCGATCAGTCAGACGGGGTATCGCCAGAGTAGCATACGAGGCTGTTACACCCCTGCACATTCCCGGCGGCGCGGTCCAGGGCCTCGTCGGTGAGTTCGGCAATGTCTTCGCTCTCGATTTTCTTGATGTCTGTTTTGGGCATGGGTGCCTCCCCAACTATGAAATCAACGTTTAAGCGCGCTCATGTTACGCCGATTCTACTTTTTGGGGCAAGGGACGCCCCTGTCCTCTTGACTCTCCCCCCACCCCATGATAGGAATATTATCCTTATTAGATTATAGGCGAGGTTTGCGCGAGGTCGTGTTCCGTGACGCCGCGCGGGCAAAGCTCTTTGACAGTGTGACGACCTGAAGGGCGCAGCGAAGCAAATAATCCAGTGCCGCGTGTTCGCACCTGCACACCCGTGGGAACCGCGCAAACCCTGACGTGCGCGTGTGCATGTTAACAAATGATGACAAATGTTAACAAATGTTAACATTTTGCCGCCTTCTGGATGCAATATGTATTTAAATCAATGACTTGGCTATGAATCATCCCCCTCGCGCCTGCCGTCGTCCTGCCTCGGCACGGCCCTCGGCCTTTGTGCCTTCCGCCTGCAATGACTTCTTTTCATGAAGGGATGATCCCAATAGGGGATTATTTGCCGGAAATGAAAAATACCCTCTTGGCAAATCGCTTCCGGCACGGCATTGTGTGCCGCGATTCCGCCCGGCCATGCGCCGGGCACGTTATTTTTCACTGGAAACCAGGGGTTTGGGGGGGACAATGAAAATCGCCATACCCAAGGAGATTAGGCCCGGAGAAACACGGGTGGCGGCTTCACCGGAAGTGGTGAAGAAACTCAGCGGATTCGGATTTGATGTGGCTGTTGAAAAGGGCGCTGGCGAGGCCGCCGCTCTTACCGACGCCGAATTCAAGGAAGCCGGCGCCACCATCTCCAAGGACGCCGCCGCCACATACAAAAACGCCGACATGGTGCTGAAGATTCAGCGCCCCGTCACCGAGGGCGCCAAGGGCAAGAACGAACTCGCCCTGATGAAGAAAGGCGCCGTGGTGGTGGCCAGCATGGCCGCGCTGACCCAGAAGAAGGACATCCAGGCCATGGCCAAGGCCGGGATCACGGCCTTTGCGATGGAACTGATGCCGCGCATCACCCGCGCCCAGTCCATGGATATCCTTTCCAGCCAGTCCAATCTCGCCGGTTACAAGGCGGTTCTCGACGGCGCCGCCGAATATGGCAGCGCCTTTCCCATGATGATGACCGCCGCCGGCACCGTTCCCCCGGCCCGGGTGTTTATCATGGGCGTGGGTGTGGCCGGGCTTCAGGCCATCGCCACCGCTAAGCGTCTGGGCGCCATCGTGACGGCCACTGACGTCAGACCGGCCACCAAGGAACAGGTGGAAAGCCTCGGCGGCAAGTTCCTCGAGGTGGATGCGGAGATGGAAAAGGACGCCCAGACCGAGGGCGGCTACGCCAAGGAAATGCCGCCGGAATATTTCAAAAAACAGAAAGAGGTGGTGTCCGAGCATATCAAGAGCCAGGATATGGTCATCACCACCGCGCTGATCCCCGGAAGGCCAGCCCCGGTGCTGGTTACCGAGGACATGGTCAAGACCATGAAGCATGGTTCGGTGATCGTCGATCTGGCGGTGGAGGCGGGCGGTAACTGCCCACTCTCGCAGCTCGGCAAGGTGGTGGTCAAGCACGGCGTGACCCTGATCGGTCACGACAACGTGCCGGGCCGCCTCGCCAAGGACACCAGCACCCTGTTCGCCAAGAACCTATTCAATTTCCTGTCGCCCCATGTGGACCAGGAGAAGAAGACGCTCAATTTCGACTGGGAGGACGAAACCGTCACCGGCACGTTGCTGTGCCGCGACGGCAAGGTGGTCCATCCCATGCTCACAGGAGGTAAGTGAGATGGAACACGCAACGCTTTCCGACAGCGCCGCGGCACTGGCCGACAAGATGCGCGAGCTCGCCGATCAGGTGGGCGCGCTGGCCAACCAGGCGGCTCAGGAGGCGGCCGTCCAGGCGGCCATGCCGGTGGCTGAAGCTGCGGGGGGGGATACCTTCCTCTCGCTTTTCACCGCTTTCGTTCTCGCCTGTTTCATCGGCTTCTACGTGGTGTGGAGCGTCACGCCCGCCCTGCATTCGCCGCTGATGGCGGTGACCAACGCCATTTCCAGCGTCATCATCGTCGGCGGCCTGATCGCCGCCTCGCCGGCCGGTGGAGAGGATTTCCCCAAGCTCATGGGAATTCTCGCCGTAACCCTGGCTTCGGTAAATATCTTCGGCGGTTTCATCGTCACCCAGCGCATGCTGGGCATGTTCAAGAAAAAGAAGAAATAGGGGGACGATGATATGAGTGCAACACTGACAGGATACGCCTATCTCATTGCCGGGGTGTGTTTCATCATGGCGCTACGTGGGCTGTCTTCACCCGAATCGGCGCGCCAGGGCAACATGTATGGCATTATCGGTATGGCCATCGCCGTGCTGACCACGTTGATGAACCCGCAGGTGGTGAGTTATGAGGGCATCCTCATCGGCGTTCTCATCGGCGGCAGCATCGGCACCGTGGTGGCGCGCAAGATCCAGATGACGGCCCTGCCACAGCTGGTGGCCGCCTTCCACAGCCTGGTAGGTATGGCCGCCGTGTTCGTGGCCGCCGCCGCCTTCTACAGTCCCGAGTCTTATGGTATTGGCAGCTTCGGCAATATCGCCACCGCCAGCCTCATCGAAATGAGCCTGGGCACGGCCATCGGCGCCGTGACTTTCTCCGGTTCGGTGGTGGCCTTTGCCAAGCTGCAGGGACTGGTCAGCGGCAATCCGCTGGTCTTCCCCGGCCAGCACAAGCTCAACGCCATTCTCGGGCTGGCCATCGTAGCCACCGTGGTGGCGCTTATCTTCGACCAGACCACGGATATGTTCTGGCTGCTGGCGGGGCTCAGCTTCCTCATCGGCTTTCTTATCATCGTGCCCATCGGCGGCGCCGACATGCCGGTGGTGGTGTCCATGCTCAACTCGTACTCTGGCTGGGCTGCCTGCGGCATCGGCTTTACCCTGGGCAACGTATCCCTGATCGTCACCGGGGCGCTGGTGGGCTCTTCGGGCGCCATTCTCAGCTACATCATGTGCGTGGGCATGAACCGCTCCATCTTCAACGTGCTGTTGGGCGGATTCGGCGGCGAAGTGGCTGGTCCCGCGGCCGGTGGCGGTGGCGACGACCGTCCCGTGAAATCGGGCAGCGCCGACGACGCCGCCTTCCTCATGAAGAACGCCAACAAGGTCATCGTGGTGCCGGGATACGGCATGGCCGTGGCCCAGGCCCAGCACGCCCTGCGCGAGATGGCCGACAAATTGAAGGAAGAGGGCGTGGAAGTGGCCTATGCCGTCCATCCCGTGGCCGGCCGCATGCCGGGCCATATGAACGTGCTGTTGGCCGAGGCCAATGTGCCCTATGACGAAGTGTTCGAGCTCGAGGAAATCAACCACGAGTTTGCCACCGCCGACGTGGCCTTCGTCATCGGCGCCAACGACGTCACTAATCCGGCGGCCAAGACCGACCCCACCAGCGCCATCTACGGCATGCCTATCCTCGATGTGGAAAAGGCGGGGACGACGCTCTTCATCAAGCGTTCCATGGCCACCGGCTATGCCGGCGTTCATAACGAACTGTTCTTCAGGGACAAGACCATGATGCTGTTCGGCGACGCCAAGAAAATGACCGAGGAAATCGTGGTGGCGCTGGGATAAGACCGGCGCACATCTCAAGAATCACGAAGGGCGGGGCCGAAACTCCCCGCCCTTTTTGTTTTGGGGCACGTATTTTTCTAGACTGAGGCAATTTCCTCGTAACATCATCGCCGTCTCATCTGTGTCCAATTAATAACGTCGCGCAACCGCTCGAATTTTAGTCTCAGCTGACCGAGCCACCAATCATAGTTAGGTTGTCCACTCATTTGGATGGGATCAATAAAACCCAATCTGTCAAAATGGAGTTGATCTGCCCGTGTAAAAAAAGCCCGACTGTCCAGTTGGCCGCTAATCTTTGCACACCAACCACGATATTCTTTCGCCCAATTATCAATATCAGTTTGAGTCGAGGGGCAGGGGTTACGATACAGAAGGTTATTAATTGCCCACGACAAATCTTCTGCTAAATCATCAATCGCTTTTTGCCTCCTGGACCACAGATTCCAACGTAGTGACACAAAAATTATGATTAAACCCACAATGATTAGAAGAAACTTTACAAAAGAATTCGTAAGCCAATAGGGCGGGTCAGCAATCAGTTCCACAACAAATTCCCACGGAAGCCCGCCCGTGACCATGAAAAATATACCGATAACCAAACCTGTTGCCGCGGCTCCGCTGATACCGCCACCGATCCATGAAAGAAATGTCCCCATAGTTCCCGTCCAAAAAATAACGCAGAAGTATTACATCTCAGCTATAGTTTAGTTCCGATGCAAAGCCTTCGAACGACATTCCAACGAAGAAAACAAATTCCATCATCGGTCAATATTTTTTCTGTTTTGGCCTGAAAAGGATTTACAGATTCTACCATTCGTTTAAT
>CAYZWF010000018.1:0-41808 GCA_964482135.1 uncultured Rhodospirillaceae bacterium | reverse complement strand
CCGCCGCCTCTAAAGGAAGGCGAATTTCAGGAGGAAGGCCACGGCCAGAAGGGTCATGGCGGGGGAGGCTTCCTGCGCCCGTCCGCTCAATATTTTGATGGCCGTATAGGCGATGAACCCGAATCCGATGCCGCCGGTAATGGAAAAGGTCAGGGGCATGGCGGTGGCGGTGATCACCGCCGGCACGTATTCGCTGACGTCGTCCCAGCCCATATCCGTGAAGGTGTGCGCCATCATACAGCCCACGAACAACAGGGCCGGCGCGGTGGCGTAAACGGGGATGGTCTCGGCCAAAGGCGAGAGGAAGAGAGCGGCGATGAACAGTCCCGCCACCACCACCGCCGTCAGCCCGGTCCGCCCCCCGGCCTTGATGCCGGTGGCGCTCTCGATGTAGACGGTGGTGGGCGAGGTGCCCAGCGCAGAGGACACCAGCGTGGCGGCGCTGTCCACCACCAGGGCCTGGCGCATGCGCGGCAGGTTGCCCCGTTCATCGAGAAGCCCGGCCCGGTTCGCCAGCCCGATCAGCGATCCCGTGGCGTCGAACATGAGCACGAAGAGAAAGGCCAGAACCACCGCGCTCAGGCCGATATGAAAGGCGCCGGGGATATCCATTTCCAGGGCCGTGGGGGCGAGGCTGGGTGGTAGGGACAGGATGCCCCCGAATCCGACATGAGTCGGGGTGACGCCCCAGGCGATGCCCGCCACCGTGACGCCGAGAATGGCGATCAGGATGCTGCCGGGCACGCCGCGGCCATCGAGCGCCACCATCACCAGGAATCCGGCCACCGCCAACAGCACTCCCGGCTGCCCAAGATCGCCCAGGGTCACCAGGGTGTCCTTGCTGGCGGCGATGACGCCGGCGTTTTCCAGGGCGATGAGGATGAGAAACAGCCCGATCCCGGCGGATATAGCCATTTTCTGAGACTTGGGGATGGAGTCGATGATCCATTGCCGGGCCTGGGACAGGGTCAACAGCAGGAACAGGAACCCGGCCAGGAACACCGCGCCCAGCGCCGTCTGCCAGGGAACTCCCATGCCCAGCACCACGTCATAGGTGAAATAGGCGTTGATCCCCATGCCCGGCGCTAAGGCAAAGGGGTAGTTGGCGTACAGCCCCATGGCGAGACAGGCGAGGCCCGAGGCCAGACAGGTGGCGACGAAGACCGCGCCTGGGTCCATCCCGGCGGCGCCGAGGATATGGGGATTGACGAAGATGATATAGGACAGGGTGAGGAAGGTGGTGGCCCCGGCGGTAACCTCCGTCCTTACCGTGGAGCCGTGTTCTGCGAGCCGGAAAAAACTGAAATTCATACCTTAATGCCTGGATGAGGGGGTGTCGTTGATCCCCAGAAAAGTGGGGGAATAGTGGAATATGAGGCAGTTTACGGGTATAATGGACGCCATGAAGATGAAAAATTACATTCCGGTATTGACCCTTGCTTTTGCCCTCGGCATGGGGCCGTTTGCCGTGTCCTCATTGGCCGCGGATAAAAAGGGAATCGAGGGTCTGCCGCTGCCCGAAGCCTTGGAATCCGCCCCCGCGGCGGCCGCGCCCGCACCGGCTCCCAAGCCAGCCAAGGTCAAGGTAACCAAGAGGCAATGTGCCCAGATTGTGACCCATACGGGCGCCGATGTGGCCTACAAGCCCGGCGTCGATGCCCGCGGCAGGAAGGTGGCGCCGGTGGAGATGAAATCCTCCGGCCCCAAGATCGAGCCGCCCAAGGAAATCTCCTTCGATATCAATTACGACCTGTCCTCGAAGGTGACGGGCGCCGGCGGCAACGTCTACGATCCTAATTTCAAGGTGGGCACGGTGACGGTGAAGGGCGGCGTTCCCTATTTCAACGGCCAGCCCCTGGAAGATCAGCATCAGAAAGATCTGATCGAGGCCTGCAAGAAAATCGTGAGATAATCACCCCTTTCCACCGCTTCCTTCCAGGCTCCACTCCCCAGCCCAACGTCTCTCGCCCGATCTCCTGCCCGGGCCATTGCCTTCATCTATGGCATTGCCTAAAGTCACCGCTCTTTCGCCGATCCTTCGCTGAACCCGCTTTGCGCCTTCGCCCGCCACGCCCGCGCACCCTCACGAAAGCACCCCTATGCGCCTCTCCCGATTCTTTCTTCCCACCCTCAAGGAAACTCCGGCCGAGGCCAAGATCGTCTCCCACCGGTTGATGCTGCGCGCCGGCATGATCCGCCAGGAAAGCGCCGGCATCTATTCCTGGCTGCCGCTGGGCTTGCGCGTGCTCAAGAATATCGAGACCATCATCCGCGACGAACAGGACGCCGCCGGGGCCCAGGAAATTCTCATGCCCACCATCCAGTCGGCGGATCTGTGGCGCGAAAGCGGACGCTATGACGATTACGGCAAGGAAATGCTGCGCATCGAGGACCGCCACGGGCGCGACCTTCTCTATGGTCCCACCAACGAGGAAATGGTTACGACAATATTGAGAGATTGCATTAAGAGTTACAAGCAACTACCTGTAAATCTTTATCATATTCAATGGAAATTCCGCGACGAAGTACGCCCCCGTTTCGGCATCATGCGCTGCCGCGAGTTCCTTATGAAGGACGCCTATTCCTTCGATCTCGACCTCGAGGGGGCGAAAAAATCCTACGACAACATGTTCGCCGCCTATCTCCGCACCTTCGCCCGCATGGGGCTGAAGGCGGTGCCGGTGCGGGCCGATCCCGGCGCCATCGGCGGCGATATGAGCCACGAATTCCACATCCTCGCCGAGACCGGGGAAAGCGCCATCTTTTATGACGCCGCCTATGACGAGTTGACCTTGGATATGGACAATCCCGACGTGGCCGCCCTGCAATCCATCTATGCCGCAGAAGAAGAACTGCACGATCCTGAAACCTGTCCGGTGGCTGGCGATCGCCTGAAACAGGCGCGCGGCATCGAAGTGGGGCATATTTTCTTTTTTGGCACCAAATATTCAGCCGCCATGAATCTGGTGGTGGACGGAGCCGGGGGCGAACGCATTACCCCGGAAATGGGCTCCTACGGCATCGGCGTGTCGCGCCTGCCCGCCGCCATTATCGAGGCCAGCCACGACGAAAACGGCATTATCTGGCCCGACAGCGTGGCCCCCTTCGCCGTGGGGCTGGTGAATCTGAAGGTATCCGACGAGGCCTGCGTTTCTCAATGCGATGACATCTATGACCGCCTCTGCGAGGCCGGGACCGACGTGCTGTACGATGACCGCGACGAGAGGCCGGGCGCCAAGTTCGCCGATATGGACCTGATCGGCCTGCCCTGGCAGCTGGTGGTGGGGCCGCGCGGGGTAGCTGCTGGCACGGTGGAACTCAAACGCCGGGCAGGGGGCGGGAAAGAGGAGTTGTCCCTGGACTCGGCGCTGGAAAAACTCACCGGCTAGGCCGGACGGTTCATGGAAGAAGCGCGGGAGAAACCCGTCATGGAGATCACCATACTGGCTTTCCCAGGCATGACGCCGCTCGACGCGGTGGGGCCCTTCGAGGTGCTGGGGCGGCTTCCCGGCGCAAAGATAGGCGTTGCCGCGCTCAAACCCGGCCCACAGCGCAGCCACGGCGGCTCTTTGGCGCTGGTGGCCGATTACGCGCTGACCGATGTGGCCGCGACTGATATCCTGCTTATTCCCGGCGGTCCCGGCGCCGATGCCCTGGCCGGAAACCCGCAAGTTACCGGCTGGGTGGCGCGGCTTCACGAGACCACGCGGCTGACGGTGTCGGTATGCACCGGGGCGCTTATTCTCGGCGCGGCGGGTGTGCTCAAGGGGTGCCGCGCGGTGACCCACTGGCGGGCCATGGAGGCTCTTGCCGGTTATGGCGCGCAGGCCGTGAACCAACGGGTGGTCTGGGACGGAAAGGTGGTAAGTTGCGCCGGGGTGTCGGCGGGAATCGATATGGCGCTGCAACTGGCCGCCGAGTTGAGCGACGAGGAAACAGCGCGGGCCATCCAGCTCGCCATTGAATACGACCCCCAGCCGCCTTTCGACGGCGGCCGCATGGAAAGCGCCAGCGAGCGCGAACGGGAATTGGCGCGTCACGGGCTTAACCAGCCGTAATTGCCGCGTCTGGAAAAATAAAGGGAGTAAAAGCGCAAGTGTTTTCCAAATTCGAACGCATGGTGGCCATGCGCTATCTCAAGCCCCGCCGCAAGGAAGGCTTCGTCTCCCTGATTGCGGGCTTCTCCCTGCTTGGGATCGCGCTGGGGGTGGCGACGCTGATCGTGGTCATGTCGGTGATGAACGGCTTCCGCGAGGAGCTCATGAGCCGCATCCTCGGCCTCAACGGCCATCTCGGCGTGTTTTCGGTGGAACGGAGCATCAGCGATTTCGACCCCCTGGCGGCGCGGCTGCGCAACGTGCCGGGGGTGATCTCGGCCACCCCCATGATCGAGCGCCAGGTCATGGTGAACAGCCGCCGCACGGCGCTGGGGGCCATGGTGCGGGGCATGCGGCCCGGCGATTTCCGCGCCCGCGACCTCCTCGCCAACAATATCGTGGCCGGTAATCTGGAGGGATTCATCAACGGCGAAGGCCTGGTGCTGGGCGCCAGGCTGGCCTGGAAGCTGGGGGTCAAGCCCGGCGACAAGGTGACCCTGATCTCGCCTAAAAGCACCGCCACCGCCTTTGGCAGCGTGCCGCGCATGCGCGCCTATCCGGTGGCCGCCACCGTCGAGGTGGGCATGTACGAATATGACAGTTCCTTCATCTTCATGCCCATCGGCGCGGCCCAGATATTCTTCCGCCTGCCCGAGGCCGTCACGGCCATCGAACTGATGACCGAAGACCCCGACCGCATAGACAAGATACGCGACCAGATAGAGACCGCCGTGGGCGATAAATACCGCGTCCATGACTGGCAACAGGCCAATTCCAGCTTCTTCAATGCGATCCAGGTGGAACGCAACGTCATGTTTCTGATTCTCACCCTGATTATTCTGGTGGCCGCCTTCAACATCATTTCGAGCATGATCATGCTGGTTAAGGACAAGGGCCAGGACATCGCCATCCTGCGCACCATGGGCGCCACCCGGGGCACCGTCATGCGCATCTTCTTTCTCAGCGGCGTCTCCATCGGTGTGGCGGGAACGGCCGCGGGATTCGCCCTGGGGCTGGGGTTTTCGCTCAATATCGAATCCATCCGCCAGTGGCTCGAAGGCCTCACCGGCACTGACCTTTTCGCCGCCGAGATTTACTTCCTCTCGAAACTGCCGGCGGTCGTGGACCCGCTGGAAGTGACCCTGATCGTGGTCATGGCGCTGGTGCTTACCTTCCTCGCCACCCTCTATCCCTCGTGGCGGGCGGCGCGGCTCGATCCGGTGGAGGCTTTGCGCTATGAGTAATGGCACCCAGGATTGGGGTCCCGGCGCCCATGGCGTGGGCGCGCCGCCCCATTACGGCACCACCGAGAATGTGGCTCTGGGCCTCAGCGCCATCGTCCGCGGTTTCGACCAGGGCGAGTCCCACATCGCGGTGCTGCGCGGGGCGTCGCTGAGCGTGCGCCGGGGCGAAGTGGTGGCCCTGGTGGGGCCGAGCGGGTCGGGCAAATCCACCCTGTTACAGATCGCCGGCCTGCTGGAGCCCGCCGACGCCGGCGAGGTGGAGGTGGACGGTGTGCCCTGCAGCCGCCTTTCCGATAACCAGCGCACGGAAATCCGCCGCCACCGGCTCGGCTTCGTCTACCAGTTCCATCATCTGCTGCCGGAATTTTCGGCGCTGGAGAACATCATGGTGCCGCAAATGATCGCCGGTCTGGACAAGGCCGAGGCCCGGCTGCGGTCTTATGAATTACTCGAGATGATGGCCCTGCAGGACCGCGCCGATCACCGCCCGGCCCAGCTCTCGGGCGGCGAACAGCAACGCATTGCCATCGCCCGGGCGATCGCCAACCTGCCCTCGGTGCTGCTCGCCGACGAGCCCACCGGCAATCTCGACCAGAAAACCGCCGACGCGGTCTTCGAGGAAATCGTCTCCCTGGTGCGCCAGACCGGCACCGCGGCGGTGGTGGCCACCCATAATCCCGACCTCGCCCAGCGTATGGACCGCACCATCCTCATCGAGGACGGGGTTCTGGTACCGGGATAATCTTCGGGCTAATCCAAGACACACATTTTCTTGTGGATAACATCTAAATACCGGTCCCCGTGGGCAGCCATATGTGAAAAACTGGGTTCCCGTTAAAACAGGGACATTGCTGTTTCACTATGGCCCATGCCGATTTCGTCCATCTTCGCGTTCATTCCGCCTATTCGCTGCTCGAAGGGGCCATCACCACCAAGGATTTAACGGCGCTGGCCCGCGACAACGCCATGCCAGCGGTGGCCGTCACCGACAGCGGCAATCTCTTCGGCGCCCTGGAATTCGCCCTCAACGCCAGGGCCGCCGGGGTCCAGCCCATCATCGGCTGCCAGATGGCGGTCACCCGCAAACACGGGGCGCAACGCGAGGGCGCGGCCCACGCCCCCAATTTACCGCCCGACCAGCTGGTGCTTCTGGTCCAGAACGAGACCGGATACGGCAATCTCCTGAAACTGGTGAGCCGCTCCTTTCTCGAGTCCGACAGCCACGCCGAACCGCAGGTTTCCATGGCCGATCTGGAATCCTTCAGCGGCGGCCTGATTGCCCTTACCGGTGGACCGGCCGGCGCGGTGGGGCGCCATCTTCTCGAAGACCGCGAGGCCGAGGCCGAAGCCACGCTAAGAAAACTCGCCGCCCTCTATCCCGGCCGCCTCTATGTGGAGATCATGCGCCACGGCATGGCCGACGAGACCCGCACCGAATCGGCCTTCATCGATCTCGCCATGCGCCTCGACCTGCCGCTGCTCGCCACCAACGAGGCCTTCTTCGCCGAGGCGGGAATGTATGACGCCCATGACGCGCTTCTGTGCATTGCCGAGGGCCGGTTTTTGAGCGAGGACGACCGCCGCCGTTTAACCCCTGAACACCGTTTCAAAACCGCCGCCGAGATGCGCGCCCTGTTCGCCGATCTGCCCGAGGCTGCCGACAATACCCTGGTGGTGGCGCGGCGCTGCGCCTGGTTCCCCCAGCCCCGCGACCCCATGCTGCCGTCCTTTCCCTGTCCCCCCGGCCAGAGCGAGGAGGAAACCCTGCGCGATCTCGCCGAGGCCGGGCTCGAAAAACGCATGGAAACCCACGTTTTCGCCCCCGACATGGACGCCCACGCGCGGGAACACGAAGCCAAGTCCTATCTCCAGCGTCTCGAATACGAACTCGACGTGATCAACGATATGGGCTTTGCCGGCTATTTCCTGATCGTTGCCGATTTCATCCAATGGGCCAAGGCGCAAGCCATTCCCGTGGGTCCGGGGCGCGGCTCGGGCGCCGGTTCGGTGGTGGCCTGGTCGCTCACCATTACCGATCTCGATCCCCTGCGCTTCGGCCTCCTGTTCGAGCGTTTCCTCAACCCCGAGCGCGTGTCCATGCCCGATTTCGACATCGACTTCTGCCAGGACCGCCGCGACGAGGTAATCCACTACGTCCAGGACAAATACGGCTCGGACCATGTGGCCCAGATCATCACCTTCGGGACGTTGCAGGCGCGCGCGGCGCTGCGCGACGTGGGCCGGGTGCTGCAGATGCCCTGCGACCAGGTAGACCGCATCTGCAAGCTGGTGCCCAACAATCCCGCCGATCCCATGCCCCTGGCCAAGGCCATCGAATCCGAGCCCCAGCTCGCCCAGGCCAAGGCCGAGGATGTCACCGTCTCGCGCATGATGGATTTCGCCATCGCCCTGGAAGGCCTCTACCGCCATGCCTCCACCCATGCCGCCGGGGTGGTCATCGGTGACCGCGCGCTCGATGAACTGGTGCCGCTCTACCGCGATCCCCGTTCGCAAACGCCGGTGACCCAGTTCTCCATGAAATGCGTGGCAATGGCGGGGCTGGTGAAATTCGATTTCCTCGGCCTCAAGACATTGACGGTTCTGGCGCGGGCGGTGGAGGCCCTGCGCCAACAGGAGATCACGGTGGACCTCTCCACCATCCCCTTCGACGACGCGCTCACCTACGAAATGCTGGGCCGCGCCGAAACGGTGGGGGTCTTCCAGCTCGAAAGCAGCGGCATGCGCGACGTGCTGCGCGGGCTCAAGCCCGACCGCTTCGAGGACATCATCGCCGTGGTCGCCCTCTACCGGCCCGGCCCCATGGACAACATCCCCAGCTACGTCAGCCGCAAGCACGGCAAAGAGCCGCCCAATTACATGGATGACCGGCTCGAGGATATTCTCGCCGAGACCTACGGCATCATCATCTACCAGGAACAGGTGATGCAGATCGCCCAGGTGCTGTCGGGCTATACCCTGGGCGGGGCCGACCTGCTGCGCCGCGCCATGGGCAAGAAAATCCAGTCGGAAATGGCCGCCCAGCGCAAGCATTTCGTGGAAGGGGCCATGGCCCGTGGCGTGCCCGAGGTCAAGGCCAACCGCATCTTCGATCAGGTGGACAAGTTCGCCGGTTACGGCTTCAACAAGAGCCATGCCGCGGCCTATGCCCTGGTGGCCTACCAGACCGCCTATCTCAAGGCCAATTACCCGGTGGCGTTCCTCGCCGCCTCCATGACGCTGGATTTGGGCAATACCGACAAGCTCAACCTATTACGCCAGGAAATCGGCCGTTTGGGGCTGAAATTACTGCCCCCCGACATCAACAAATCGGACCCCGTCTTCTCCGTTGAGTTTCTTGACGGGGATTCCCAGGCGGGGGGCAGCCAGGCCATCCGCTACGCCCTGGCTGCCGTTCGTAATGTGGGGGAACAGGCCATGGCGGCGCTGGTGGCCGAGCGCGAGGCCAACGGTCCGTTCCGTGACTTGGTGGATTTCGCACGCCGCCTCGATCCCGGCGTGGCCAACAAGCGCCAGCTCGAATTCCTGGTCTGGGCCGGGGCCTTCGACTGTCTCGAGCCCAACCGCGCCCGCGCCTATGCCGCCGTCGAGCCCATCATGCGTTTCGCCGCCGCCGCGGCCCAGGCCCGCGACAGCTCCCAGGAAAGCCTGTTCGGCGGCGATGACGGTCTCAGCGACCAGGATCTGACCCTGCCCCAGGCCGATGACTGGACCGTGACCGCCAAGCTGGGCCACGAGTTTGAGGCCCTGGGCTTCTTCCTCTCCTCCCATCCCCTGGAAATCTACGCCACCTATCTCGACCGCCAGAAGGTGATCCCCAGCACCGCCATCCCCGCCCATCTCGCCCAACATTCGGGCGATTCCCATGTGCGGCTGGCCGGTATCGTCACTTCGCGCAAGGAACGCACCTCGGCCAAGGGCAACCGTTACGCCTTTCTCGGCCTGTCGGACGCCGGCGGCGCCTACGAGGTGACGGTGTTCTCCGAAACTTTATCGGCGTCGCGCGACCTGCTGGAGGTGGGCACCGCGCTTATTCTTTCAGCCGAGGCCCGCATGGAGGGGGAAACCCTGCGCTTGACCGCGAACCGCATCGACGCCCTCGACGAAGCCGCCGCGCGGGGCTTGTCGGCGATCCGGGTCCGCGTGGACGACCCGTCGGCCACGGCTGCGCTCGCGGGCATGCTGGCCGATAAGAAAGGCGGCAGCGGCACGGTCAACGTGCTGGTGCGGCTTCCCGGCAATGGGGATGGTAACGGCGCGGATAACGGTAACGGGGATGACCATCCCCGCGAGGCGCAAATCACCCTGGCCGGCGGCTACGCCCTGTCGCCGGTGCTTTGCGCCGATCTCGCCAGCCTCCCCGGCATCACATCCGTGGAGGAAGGGTAGGGGGGTACCCTAAAACGCGTAAGTGAGGCCGATCTCTAAATTGTCTTTGCTCTATCGCGGGTTGCAACCATAATCAGCCTGCATTCAGGGGGACGGTATGTTGGTGCCGTTTTCGTGAGAGATGAAGAGTGCGTTATTCACGATGATGTAATGATTATCGAGGCCAACAGAGAGGATATCGACCTTGAATATCTCGCTTATCAACTAGCCGAAGCTATCGCCGAGGGGAACTTTGAATATGAAGCTAAGTTGTACAACCGCGTAAAGCAGCTGTCAGTTACCATGCCTGTTGTAAACGAAAACGATTTTGACATCGATCTTCAACGAAACATCTCAGCGGCTATCAAACGATTTAATACTTTGCGACAAAAACTCCATGAGCTAGGAGTTTGGTGTGCTGATGCACGTATTAAGGGGTAAGCCACCAAAAAATAGATTATGGGGACACCCTACTTAATTGGCCTTTTTGTTGGAGGCCGCAGTACCTAAACGTACCCTGGCCCCTGACCCCGGACTTCTTTTCTCGGCCCGACGTACCCTGGGCCGTGGGCTTTTTGTAGAGCCTCTTTTCTCGCGCCGACGTACCCTGGCGCTATTGACTCCCACCCCTCTTTATGATAGGAATATTATCCTCGTCCGGTTATGGGCGAGATACCCGCCGGCGGCGAGGAACGACCGCAGGGCGCAGCGAAGCAAACAAGTACAGCTCTTTGACAGTGTAAAGAAAGAGAGAAGGGGGCGCGTTTCCGCGCGTCTTCGCACCCGCGCCGCATCGCATCAAAAATGATGACAAATGTTAACATGAAAACGCCGGTTTCGCTGCTGTGGACGCCATGAAAGCCGCGCAACGCCAGGCTTCCCGGCCCATGTTAACAAATGACGACATTTTGGTTTTTGTACTGGATTATGGAAAATTTCCCCACCGCTTATAACGCGGGGCCGGGAAGCCGGGACCGCTACCGTAAGAGCGGCGGGAAAAGCGGCGGGGCGGTCACATAAAAAGAGTGTTTTTTCGTTCCACACTCCCCATCTCAAGGAAGATCACACCCCCGTGACAGCGAAAGGGCGCGCCCCGTGATATCTCTTGAGCAAACTCCCTCCGTTCTCAATCGCCTCAGGACTCACGGCATCCGTCCCACGCGCCAGCGCCAGATTCTCGCCAAGCTGCTGTTCGGGAAAGGCGACCGCCACATAACGGCGGACGCCCTCTACCAGGAATCCAGGAATCTGGGCACCGGCATCTCGCGGGCCACGGTCTACAATACCCTCCACCAGTTCACCAAGGCCGAGCTGTTGCGGGAAATCAGCGTGGCCTCGGGCCTGTCCTGTTTCGACACCAATCTCACTGCCCATCATCACTTCCTGTTCGAGGACGAAGGCCGGTTGCAGGACATTCCCGGCGACAAGATAGACTTCAGCCGCTTTCCCGATGCGCCCGAGGGCGCCGATATTTCCAGCATCAGCGTCACCGTTCGCCTGAAAAACCGTTAGGGATTTAGAGGCTTTTTGCCTTGCCAAGGCCCGGGGATAGGGCTATATGGCCCTCCTTGTTAAATTCACACGCGGAAATGCGGCCGCGGGGGACATATCCCCAAGGTCCGCTCCGGTGTCCGGCGGGATGAAATATGCCCCCGGATGTTCTTCCGCGGAGGTCCAACCGGAAAAGGATACGAACTCATGGCTTTGCCTAGCTTTACCATGCGCCAGCTGCTTGAGGCCGGCGCTCACTTCGGTCATCACACCCGCCGCTGGAATCCGAAAATGGAGCCGTTTATTTTCGGCGTCCGCAACAAGATTCACATTATCGACCTGCAACAGACGGTTCCCATGCTGTATCGGGCCATGCAGGCGGCCCGCGACGTGTCCGCCTCGGGCGGCCGGGTGCTCTTCGTCGGCACCAAGCGCCAGGCCTCCACCCCCATCGCCGAGGCCGCCAAGCGTTGCGGCCAGTACTACGTCAACCACCGCTGGCTCGGCGGCATGCTGACCAACTGGAAAACGGTGTCGGTCTCCATCCGCCGCCTGCGCGAGCTCGACGAGCTGCTGGGCAAGGATGAAGTGGGTTTCACCAAGAAGGAACTGCTCAAGATCCAGCGCGAACGCGACAAGCTCGACCGTTCCCTGGGCGGCATCAGGGAGCTCGGCAGCCTTCCCGACATTCTGTTCGTGATCGATACGGTCAAGGAATCCATTGCCGTCCAGGAAGCCAACAAGCTCGGCATTCCCGTGGTGGCGATCATCGACAGCAATTCGGACCCCGACGGCATCGCCTATCCGATCCCCGGAAACGATGATTCCATGCGCGCTATCGACCTTTACTGTTCGTTGTTCGCCGATACCATTCTCGACGGTCTCCAGGATTCCCTGGCCGCCGCGCCCGGTGATCTGGGAGCCATGGAAGAGGCGCCGGTGGAGGTTCTGCCTGCCGAAACCGCCAAGGAAATTTCGGAAAAAACTTCGGAAGAAGCGGCGAAAACCAAGGCTTCCGAAACCCAGGCCCCAGAAGTAAAGACTCCCGAAGCGAAGACTCTGGAAGTGAAGACCAAAAAATCGAAGATTCCCGCCGCCGCCGCGCCAGTGACGGAAGCTGCGGGCGAAGAGAAGAAAGCGGCCCCCCAGAAAGAGACCAAGAAGAAAGAAGCTCCCAAGAAGGTCGAGGAAAAGAAGGCGGCCGCCAAGAAAGAAACCAAGAAGGCCGCTGCGAAGAAGGAGGCCGACAAGAAAGCCGCTCCCAAGAAGGCCGAGGAGAAAAAGGCCCCCGCCCAAAAGACAGAGAAGAAGGCCGCTGCGAAGAAAGAGCCGGCCAAAAAAGAAGCCCCCAAGAAAGAAGCCAAGAAGGCGGATAAGGACGATAAGAAAGCGGCCCCGAAAAAGACTGCCGGAAAGAAAGCTCCCGCCGCCAAAAAGTAGGGAATGCGGCTCTCAATACGGTTAAGTGCTGACTAATATTATAATTATATATCAGCATATTGTTATATTCTGTTCGTAGTGAGGATTAGAAATGGCTGAAATCACGGCATCGCTGGTTAAAGAGCTCCGCGACAAGACCGGCGTGGGCATGATGGATTGCAAAAAGGCCCTGGGCGAGACCGCTGGCGATCTCGAGGCAGCCGTGGACTGGCTGCGCAAGAAGGGCATGGCGGCGGCGGCCAAGAAATCTGGACGCGTCGCCGCGGAAGGCCTGATCGGGGTCGCCGTGGAGGGAAATCTGGGCGCGCTTGTGGAAGTCAACGCCGAAACCGATTTCGTCTCCCGCAACGAGGTTTTCCAGGCCTATGTCCGGGCCGTGGTCGGGATCGCCCTGGAAAAGGGCGATGATCTTCCTTCGTTGCTGGCCGGGGACTATCCCGAAACCGGGCGCAACGTGGAAGAGGAACTGACCCATCTGATCGCCACCATCGGCGAGAACATGACCTTTCGCCGCGCCACCCACCTCCAGGTGGAAGAAGGCGTGGTGGCCAGTTATATCCACAATTCGGCGGCTCCGGGTCTGGGCCGTATCGGTGTTCTGGTGGGCCTATCGTCTGGCGGCGACAAGGAAAAGCTCGCTGAACTGGGCAAACAGCTGGCCATGCATGTGGCCGCCGCCAATCCCCAGTCGGTGAGCCAGGATGATCTCGATCCCGGCCTCATAGAACGCGAGCGCGCCGTTCTCGCCGAACAGGCCCGCGCCAGCGGCAAGCCCGAGGAAATCATCGACAAAATGGTGGATGGCCGTCTCCGTAAATTCTTCGAGGAAGTGGTGCTGCTCGATCAGACCTTCGTCATCGACGGCGAAAACAAGGTGGGCCAGGCCATTGCCGAGGCCGCCAAGGATATGGGCGCCGAGGTGAGCGTCACCGGATTCCTGCGCTTTGCACTGGGCGAAGGTGTGGAGCGCAAGGAAGAGGATTTTGCCGCCGAGGTGGCCGCCACCGCGGGCAACTGAGTTCCCCGCTGATTTCCGGGCGTGATTTCCGTGGCGATTTCTGCGGGTGCAAGCTTGCGGAATGATGTATGTTCCCCGGTAACGGGGTAAAAACCCTTTCTTTTATTGCTGTGCCGGGGGGGCGAATACGTGGATTCCGCTGTGCCTGAATCGACTCTTTCCGAGGATGCCAAATACGGCCGTATTTTGCTGAAGCTGTCCGGCGAAGCCCTGATGGGCGAGGACAAATACGGCATCAATCCCGACACGGTCACTCGCATCGCCCGGGAAATCGCCGCCGTCCACGCCCTCGGCGTCCAGATCGCCCTGGTGGTGGGGGGCGGAAATATTTTCCGGGGAATATCCGGCGCCGCCGACGGCATGGAACGGGCCACCGCCGATTACATGGGCATGCTGGCTACCGTTATGAACGCCCTGTCCCTGCAAAACGCCCTGGAAAAGGCGGGCATGGATACCCGCGTTCTTTCCGCCATTCCCATGCAGGCGGTGTGCGAACCCTATATTCGCCGCCGCGCCGAGCGCCATATGGAGCGTGGCAGGATCGTCATTTTCGCCGCCGGAACCGGCAACCCCTTTTTCACCACCGATACCGCCGCCGCCCTGCGTGCCTCGGAAATGGGCTGCCAGGCGTTGTTCAAGGCCACCAAGGTGGATGGCGTCTACAGCGCCGACCCGGTGAAAGACCCGGATGCCAAGCGTTTTGAGACTCTAAGCTATCTCGACGTTCTCTCCCGTGACCTTAAAGTGATGGACGCGGCGGCGATTTCCCTTGCCCGTGAAAATAATATTTCCATTCTGGTATTCTCCATCAATACCCCCGGCGCCTTCGCCGAGGTGATCCGGGGCAAGGGTACATTCACCGTCATCAGCGAAAAGGGGTGAAGGATGACCGATTTTGATCTTTCCGACATCAACCGCCGCATGGACGGCGCGGTGGAAGTCTTGCGCAAGGAATTCGCCGGGCTGCGTACCGGACGCGCTTCGGCCAGCCTGCTGGAGCCCATTGTGGTGGATGCCTACGGGTCCGCCATGCCCATACCCCAGGTGGGCACCATCAGCGTGCCGGAGCCCCGGCTGCTGACGGTTCAGGTCTGGGACCAATCGCTGGTTCAGGCCGTGGAAAATGCGATCCGTGACGCCGATCTCGGGCTCAATCCCATGTCCGAGGGCCAGCTGGTGCGTGTTCCCATTCCCGACCTGTCCGAGGAACGGCGCACGGAAATCACGAAAATTGCCCACAAATATGCGGAACAGGCCCGTGTTGCGGTGCGCAATGTGCGCCGTGACGCCATGGACAAGCTGAAGAAAATGGAGAAAGCCGGGGATCTATCCCAGGATGCCCACCACGACAAGGCCGATGAAGCGCAGAAGCTCACCGATACCCATACCAAATCCATTGATGAGCTTCTCGAGGTCAAGGAAAAGGAAATTATGCAGGTGTAATGGGGATGGAACCCGCGCCCCGACATGACGATCCGCCTTCTCCTCCGGCGCATGTGGCCATCATTATGGATGGTAACGGACGCTGGGCGCGGGAACGCCGTCTGCCCAAGATCGCGGGCCACAAGCAGGGGGCTGAAACCCTGCGCGAAATTATCATCGCCGCCAGGGAACTGGGAATTTCCTATCTGACGGTCTACGGCTTTTCCTCGGAAAACTGGCGCCGTCCCGCCGAGGAGGTGGGCGAACTGATGGGCCTCCTGCGTCACTATCTGCGCAGTGAGCTGGCCGAACTGTATGCCAACGGGGTTCGGATACGCGTCATCGGCGACAGGCAACGGCTGCACAAGGACATCATTGCCCTGGTGGAAGACTCCGAAAGACGGACGCGGGATAACACGGCGCTTCATTTCACCCTGGCGCTGAGTTATGGCAGCCGCCACGAGATCGTTGAGGCTACGCGCCGTATCGCCCGTGAAGCGGTTGCTGGCGGACTCGATCCCGAGACCATTTCGGAAGAGGACTTTACCGCCCGCCTCTCCACTACCGGCATCCCCGATCCCGATCTTGTCATCCGCACCAGCGGCGAGATGCGGCTTTCCAACTTTCTTTTGTGGCAGTCGGCCTACGCCGAACTGGTTTTTACCGAAAAGCTGTGGCCGGATTTCTGTAAACAGGATCTCGTTGACGCCATCGCCGAATTCCGTCAGCGCGAGCGACGCTACGGAGCAACTGGTGTCTGACACCGTTTTCGGCGGATTGGGAACCCGCATTCTTTCCACTCTCGTCCTGGTGCCGCCCATTTTGGCGGCAATATATGCCGGAGCACCCTATTTCACTCTCATGCTGGTTCTGATTTCTCTCGTTATGGCCTGGGAATGGGGGAGGCTGTGCGGCGGGGCGCGTTTCGAGGCGCCCGGCGTGACCCTGATCATGGGGACCGGACTCGCTGTTATTCTCGCCGGGGCGGGTCATATGCGCGAAGCGCTTTTTCTGATTCCGGCGGTCGTTCTCTTGGTCTATTTTCTCGGGCTACGTTTTAGGGAAGGGTCTCCCCCGTGGCAGGCACTTGGCATCGTCTATATCGCCGTGCCTTGTATAGCGCTTCTATGGCTGCGTGATCTGCCGGGGATGGGGGGCGAGGTTCTGTTCTGGATTTTTGGCGTTGTCTGGGCCACGGATACGGGAGCGTACTGCGCCGGAACCCTGATCGGTGGCCCCAAGCTGGCGCCCCGGGTGAGCCCCAATAAGACCTGGGCTGGCCTGGCTGGCGGGGTCGCGGCGGCGGCTCTTGTCAGTGGCCTGTTGGTGGGGCTGGCTGGAGCCGGGTTTTCGCTCTGGCCCCTGGTGTGTTTTGGGGCTTTTCTCGCACTGGTGGAGCAAATGGGCGATTTGTTCGAATCCTTCGTAAAAAGACATTTCGGCGTCAAGGACACAAGCCATCTGATTCCCGGCCATGGCGGCGCGCTTGACCGGTTTGACGGCCTGCTTGCGGTGTCCCCCGTGGTGGTTGCTTTCCTTCTCCTGATGGGGGAAAAGATCACATCATGACGACTCCTTCCGCAGAAACCTCCGCGCCGCCGCGGCGCATTACTATTCTCGGCTCCACCGGTTCCATCGGCTGCAGCACCATTGATCTGGTGGAGCGGCAGCCGGAGGCCTTTTCGGTGGCGGCTTTGACGGCTTTTTCCAATGTTTCCCTGCTCGCCGAACAGGCACGGAAACTGCAGCCGGAACTGGCGGTGATCGGTGACGAAAGCCGTTTCAAGGAATTGAAGGAAGTGCTCTCGGGTAGCGGTGTGGAAATCGCCGCCGGGCGTGATGCCTTGGTGGAAGCCGCCAAGCGCCCTTCCGATTTCGTCATGGCGGCCATCGTCGGAGCCGCCGGTCTGGAGCCCACTCTGGCGGCGGTGCGGCGCGGAGCCACGGTGGGTCTGGCCAACAAGGAATGCCTGGTTTGTGCCGGTGATCTGATGAAGGCGGAGCTGGAGAAATCCGGAGCCACCCTTTTACCCGTGGATTCCGAACACAGCGCCATTTACCAGGTGTTCGATTTCGACCGCAGGGAGGCCATCGAATCAATCATTCTGACCGCTTCGGGCGGCCCCTTCCGCACCCATACCCAGGCGCAGATGAAAAGCGTGACCCCGGAACAGGCCGTGGCCCACCCTAACTGGGACATGGGGGCGAAAATCTCGGTGGATTCGGCCACCATGATGAACAAGGGGCTGGAGGTTATCGAGGCCTATCATCTGTTCGGGATCGAAGGCGAGAGAATCCAGGTTTTGATCCATCCGCAATCGGTGATCCATTCCTGTGTCGCCTACGTTGACGGTTCGGTGCTGGCCCAGATGGGGGCTCCCGATATGCGCACCCCCATCGCCTATTCCCTGGCATGGCCGCAGCGCATGGAAGCTCCGGTGGAGCGCCTCGATCTTGCCTCGATTTCGCAGCTGACCTTTGAAGCCCCTGATTTCAATAGGTTTCCAGCGCTTTCCCTGGCTTTCCAGGCCTTGAAAAGCGGCGGTTCGGCCCCTACAATCCTCAACGCCGCGAATGAAGTGGCGGTGGCGGCATTTCTGGACGGTAAAATCGGATTTCTCGATATCGCGCATATGGTGGAGAGGGCGCTTGAGCAGGTGCCGAACAAACCCATGACCACGCTTGACCACGTGCACGCAATCGATGCCATGACTCGTGAGGCGGCATCGGGCTGGATAGCGGATTTTACCTCTACGCGTAGTGCGAATTCCGGCGTCGCCGCCTCCGCTTAACCTTTCACTCTGGATCATCACCACATGGAATTACTATCTTGGGTCTGGGATTACGCGATCCCCTTCCTGTTCATTCTGACGGTTCTGGTTTTCGTCCATGAACTGGGCCACTATCTGGTGGCGCGGTGGAACGGGGTGCGCGTGGAGGTGTTTTCCATAGGTTTCGGGCGCGAGCTTTTCGGCTGGGACGACGCCCTGGGCACACGATGGAAGTTCAGTCTGGTCCCTCTGGGCGGCTATATACGCATGTTCGGTGACGAAGACGCCAGCAGCCGCCCCAGCGCCGATGTGGCCACCATGTCACCCGAGGAACAGGCGGTATCCTTCTACCACAAGGGGGTGGGGCAGCGCTCGGCCATCGCCTTTGCCGGGCCAGCCGCCAATTTTCTCTTCGCCATTGTGGTGTTGTCCTTCATGTTCGCCACCGTTGGCCAGCCATTCAGTTCGACCCAGATAAGCGACGTGGTTCCGGAAAGCGCAGCCGATGTGGCCGGACTCCGCGCCGGCGACAAAATCACCCATATGGCCGGGAATCCCGTTGAAAGGTTTGAAGAGGTCCAGATGCTGGTCCAGCAGAACCCCCTGGTTGCGGTGGACATCACGGTTCTGCGCGAGGGCGCGGAGGTTGTTCTCAGCGCCACGCCGGAGGTGAAAGAAGGAACCGATAACTTCGGCAACCCCTATCGTATCGGATTGCTCGGGATTCGCGGCAGCGTGCGGGAATACATGCGTCATGACCCCCTGGAATCGGTGGTGCGGGCGACCGTGGAGACCTATTCCATGGTCGGGCTGACCCTTAATGCCCTGGGCGAGATGATCACCGGCACACGTTCCACGGACGAACTGGGTGGCCCTTTGCGTATCGCCCAGATGTCGGGAGAGGTATCTCAATACGGCTGGACCACCATTGTCTGGTTTCTCGCGGTGCTGTCCATCAATCTCGGCCTCATCAATCTGTTCCCCATTCCGTTACTGGACGGGGGACATCTCCTGTATTTCGCTGCGGAGGCCTTACGTGGTAAACCTCTTGGCGATCGGGCTCAGGAATATGGATTCCGTATCGGCCTGTTGGCGGTTTTGTCGCTGATGCTGTTTGCCACCTGGAACGATCTGATTCATCTGGGATTCTTCAGTTTTCTTAAAGATATCGTCGGTTAGGCCTGGGGGAGCGGTTTGCTGCGCGTATCACAATCATTTGCCTGTTTATGCCTTCTGGGGGTGGCGCAAGCCGCTTTTTCAGGCAACCTTTGGGCTGCCGACACCACGGAAATCGCAGAGGGCTATGCCGCAACGCCCAGTGGCTACCACCTGCCCGCCACGGCTCCGGCCGGGGTCCGGGCAATAGCGCCAGGGTCTGGTGATTTGTCGGTTCCCGCCGCCACAACGCCCAGCGGCTATGCCACCACACCCACCGGTGCCGCCCGTACCCCTTCCGCCTACACGCCTGGCGCCTATACCGGGCAGGGGGGAGGATATGCCGCGACTCCTGGTGGTTCGACTCCGGGCGGTTACGCGGCGACACCAAGCGGCTATGCCGTAACTCCCAGCGGCGCCGTGGGATCATACCCCCGCGCCGGTGCCGCAAGGCCTCTTTTCCCGGAAACGGCGCCACGGCAGCCCGCGCCCGTATTGCCCGGTGTTCCCACGCCTTACGATACCGCCGGGGCGAAGAAGAAAAATAAGTTTGAAGGCTTTTCCTTCGACGGTGGTGACGGAAAACCGGGGGATGTATTCGACATTATTGTTGTCGGAAACCAGCGCATCGAGGCCTCGACGATTCTCTCCTATATGGATATCGAGATCGGCGCCTCGATCACCCGGTCGCGCCTGAACCAGGCTTTAAAAACCCTATACGGCACGGGCCTTTTCTCCGATGTGAACATCGTCAGGGATGGCGACACCCTGGTGGTTCAGGTGAGTGAGAATCCCATCATCAATCGCTTGGTTTTCGAGGGCAACGAGGATATTTCCGACGAAACGCTCGAATCCGAGATTCAGCTTCGTCCCCGCGTGGTCTACACCCGCAGCAAGGTGCAAAACGACACCAAGCGCATTCTCGAACTGTATCGCCGCAGCGGCCGTTTCGCGGCCAAGGTCGATCCCAAGGTCATCAAGCTTCCGGAAAACCGGGTCAATCTTGTCTTCGAAATCAGGGAAGGCGGCGTGACGCGGGTGGAGCGCATAAACTTCATCGGCAACCGGCGTTTTTCGGGCAGTACCCTGCAGGGCGTGATTCTGACCAAGGAAAAACGCTGGTACCGGTTCTTTTCTTCCGATGACACCTACGACCCCGACCGCCTCACTTTCGACCGTGAACTGCTGCGCCGTTATTACCTGAAAAACGGCTATGCGGATTTCCGGGTGGTTTCCGCCGTTGCCGAACTGGCGCCGACAAAGGACAGCTTTATCATCACCTTCACTCTTGAGGAAGGCAATCGCTATCGGGTGGGTGCGGTAGAGGTGACATCCCTGATCAGCGAACTAGAGGACAAGAACCTGATCGCGGAAGTGGCCTCCGAACCAGGGGACTGGTACGACGCCGAAGACCTCGAAGAAACCATCAATAATCTTACCTATTATGCCGGCCAATTCGGATACGCCTTCGTCGATGTGCGGACCAGGGTTAAGCGGGACCGTGAGCAGCATGCTCTCGATATTAACTACATCGTTAACGAAGCCCCCCGCGTTTATGTGGAAGAAATCAATATCTTCGGCAACAAAAGAACCCTGGATAAAGTTATCCGGCGTGAATTCAAGCTCGTGGAAGGCGATGCCTTCAACACGGCGAAGCTGCGGCGTTCACAACAGCTGGTGCGCAGCCTGGGTATTTTCGAAAGGGTGGAAGTGACTAATACGCCCGGGAGTGGCCCCGACCGGACGGTGATCAATGTTGAAGTGGCTGAAAGGGCCACGGGAGAACTTTCCATAGGCGCCGGCTTCTCCTCGACCGACGGTCCCCTCGGTACTTCAAGCATTCGTGAGCGTAATCTCCTTGGCAGGGGGCAGGACCTCAAGTTGGCTTTCAGCATTTCCGGAAAGACCCAGGAGATTGATCTCAGTTTCACCGAGCCCTATTTCCTTGATCGTAATCTTGCCGCGGGATTTGATATTTTCCGTATTACCAAGGATTTACAAACCGAGAGTGGTTTCGACGAAGAATCCATAGGCTTCATTCTTCGCGCCAGTTATCGGGTAATTGGCGATCTGCGGCAAACCTGGAATTACACCCTGCGCAGGGATAAGCTCACGGACCTCAGCGCCAGCACTTCGAGATTTATCAGCGAACGTAGGCGGGACACCACCACTTCGTCTGTGGCGCAAACCTTAACCTATGACCAGCGCAACGACCGTGTTGACCCTTCGGACGGCTACCTGCTCCAGCTCACCACCGCATATGCCGGTCTGGGCGGAAACGTAAACTTCTTCTCAGTCGTCGGCACCGGGGCGGTCTATTATCCCCTCGCCCCGCAATGGGTAGGCAGTATCGGCGGGCGTGTGGGAAAAATCATCGGGCTGGGGGAGGATGTCAATATTTCCGATCGTTTTTTCGTTGGCGGTGATAACCTCCGGGGCTTTGAGAATTCGGGTATCGGGCCGCGGGATATCTCGACGGAGGATGCCCTGGGCGGCAACGAATTTTTCACGCTTCAGGCCGAACTGGCTTTCCCCATCGGTCTGCCCAAGGAATTGGGGATTACCGGAAACGTATTCTCTGATATAGGTACCCTGACAGGTATTGATGATTCCGGGTCCAATCTTGTGGACAAGGATTCCATACGGGCTTCCGTGGGGGCCGGCTTTGCATGGCGATCGCCTTTTGGTCCGGTTCGTTTGTACATCGCCCATGCCGTCCTCAAGGAAGACTTTGATGAAACAGAAGTATTTAGATTCAGTTTTGGAACGAGGTTTTAAACTATGACGAAATTTTATTCAGTAAGTGCCGCCTTTCTTGTGGTTCTGGCTGCTTGCGGATTTATCTCTCCTGCATATGCTCAGGACGAATTCACC
Organism: uncultured Rhodospirillaceae bacterium; assembly: GCA_964482135.1. Taxonomy (GTDB): domain Bacteria; phylum Pseudomonadota; class Alphaproteobacteria; order UBA11136; family UBA11136; genus UBA11136. Next base: position 19,910 of record CAYZWF010000018.1, on the reverse strand, counting down.
CCCCCCGCCGCTGAGCCCTCGGGGGTTATTCCTGTTCCGAAAGTCGCTATGGTGGATTATCAGAAAATTCTTCGTGAATCCCTTGCCGCGCAATCACTGCGCGAACAGCTTGATCAGATTCGCCGCCAGGAGCGCGATAAAATCGCCAAGCTGGAGGACAGTCTTCGCGATTCCCGGCAAGAGGTTGACCGCCAACGCACCGTCCTCTCACCCGAGGCCTATGAGGAAAAAGTCCGGGAATGGGAGCGTAAATCAGGCGAGCATGTGCGCGAGGTGGAGAAACGTAAACGCGCCCTCGATATCGCCTTTGAACGGTCGCTGGGAGAAATTCAGAATGTTCTGGTCAAGGTCATCAGGGCAATCTCGGATGAAAAGAAGATCAATCTGGTGTTTACAAGAAGCCAGGTTCTGCTTGTGGATCCCGACATGAATATTACCGATGACGCCATGGCTCGCCTCAACAAGGAGCTGGCTTCGGTCAAACTTGCCACCACCCCCGCACCGACCGGCAAGTGAGGGCAGCTTAAAAAATTAAGCCATGGCGGATCCGCGTTTTTATTCGGTCTCCAAGCCTCTTTGTCTCGCTGAAATAGCGGAGCTTTCCCAATCGTCTCTGCAGTCGGGGACCGACGGTAAGGCCGTATTCGACGATGTGGCTTCACTCGATCAGGCCGGACCTTCCCATGTGAGCTTTTTCGATAACCGGCTTTATGGGGAGGCTTTCTCCAAAAGCGGAGCCGGGGCCTGTTTCGTCAGGGAAGACCACGCGGATCAGGCGCCACGGGACATGGCGCTTTTGCTCTCCGATGACCCCTACCGGGCCTATGCCCGTCTCGCCAGCGCCTTTTATCCGCTGCCGCCGGTGGAACCAGGCTGTCACGCTTCCGCTCATATTGATCCCACCGCCGTCATAGGCGAGGGCTGCCGGATCGAGGCCGGCGCCGTGATCGGGGAAAAGGCCAAGATTGCCCCCGGCTGTGTGATTGGCGCTAATTCCGTAATTGGCGCGGGCTGTGTCCTGGGGGAGGGAACGCGTATCGGCAGCAACGTCTCCATCGTCTGCTCCCTGATCGGGGAGCGTGTCCTTATTCATTCGGGCGTGCGTATCGGCCAGGACGGATTTGGCTTCGCCATGGGGGAAGAGCATCTCAATGTGCCGCAGCTTGGCCGGGTGGTGATCGGCGACGATGTGGAAATCGGCGCCAATACCACCGTTGACCGGGGATCGGGCCCCGATACGGTGATCGGTACCGGCAGCAAGATTGATAATCTGGTACAGATCGCGCACAACGTTCACTTGGGGCGCGGCTGTGTTATTGTCGCCCAGGCTGGCATCTCCGGCAGCACCAAGTTGGATGATTATGTGGTCGTCGGGGGGCAAAGCGGCCTTACCGGTCATCTTCATCTCGGCACGGGAGCCCAGGTGGCCGGAAATAGCGGGGTGATGCGCGACGTGGGGCCGGGTGAAACGGTGGGCGGATCACCGGCGGTCCCGATCAGGGACTGGCACCGCCAGACCGTGGCCTTGTCGCGCCTGGCCGGCAAAAAAAAGACATAATCGGGAAGTCAAATCCACGAAAATAGTCGATACGAATACAGTCGAAGACAAAGAAATTGCGGGGAAGGAAAAATTATGGCGTCAGAGGAAAAAACCGAAGTCATTGATACCGAAGGCGTGATGCGCCTTATTCCCCACCGCTATCCCTTTTTGCTGATAGACCGTCTGTGGGATGTGGTTCCCGGCGAAAGCGTTACCGGGGTCAAGAACGTGACTATCAACGAACCTTTTTTCCAGGGCCATTTCCCCGGCAGGCCGGTCATGCCGGGCGTCCTTATTATCGAAGCCCTGGCGCAGACGGCGGGTGCGCTGGTCATGCATTCACTGGGATTTGAAAGCGAAGGCAGGCTGGTCTATTTCATGTCCATAGATAACGCCCGCTTTCGCAGGCCCGTCCTGCCCGGCGATACCCTTCACCTGCATACGGTTAAACAGCACAGCCGCAATAATATCTGGAAGTTTTCCGGCAAAGCCAAGGTGGACGGAAAGGTTGTGGCGGAGGCCGTCTTCACGGCCATGATCAAGGATCCGGAATGACCCATATCCATGAAACCGCCCTTGTGGATGCAAAGGCCCAGCTCGACGACAGCGTAACCATCGGTCCCTATTGCGTGGTCGGGGCGGATGTGACGCTGGGCGCGAATGTGACTCTGAACTCCCATGTGGTGGTGGCGGGACGCACGGAAGTGGGTGAAAACACCGCTATTTATCCTTTCGCTTCCATTGGCCATTGCCCTCAGGATTTGAAATATCAGGGGGAACCTTCGACCCTGGTGATCGGAGGTAACAACACCATCCGCGAGCATGTGACTATGAATCCCGGCACCGAAGGCGGTGGCATGGTGACCAGGGTAGGGGATGGCTGTCTGTTCATGGTGGGCAGTCACGTGGCCCATGATTGCCAGCTCGGCGATGGTGTCATCATGGCCAATAACGCAACGCTGGCGGGCCATGTGGAGGTGGGAGACTATGTGGTGCTCGGGGGGTTGTGCGCGGTGCACCAGTTCGTGCGTATCGGCCGCCACGCCATGATCGGCGGCATGTCGGGCGTTGAAGGTGATGTGATTCCCTATGGCTCGGTCATGGGAAATCGCGCGGTTTTGTCCGGCCTCAACATTGTCGGCCTCAAGCGGCGCGGGTTTTCCCGTGATAATATCCATGACCTACGTACCGCCTATCGCCTGTTGTTTGCCCAAGAAGGGACCCTTTCCGAGCGGGTGAAAGACGTGGCCGAAATGTTCAAGAACAGCGATCCGGTGATGGAGATCGTTTCTTTCATCCGTGGCGATTCCTCGCGGGCCGTGATCCAGCCAGAAATCGAGCATGCCGCCTAAGCTGGCCATTTTCGCCGGTGGCGGAACCCTTCCAGCCCGTCTCGTGGATGCCTGTCGGTCCCAGGGGCGCGACTGTGTGGTTCTGGCCTTCGAGGGACAGACGGACCAGGAGACGGTGCGCGATGTTCCCCATTCCTGGACCCGTTTTGGAACCGTGATTACGGCTCTGCAACAGCTTCAGGCCGACGGTGTGGAAGAAATCGTCATGGCCGGCCCCATGACGCGGCCCTCCTTTACCTCTCTGATGCCTGATGCCGCCACGGCCAAGGTGGCGGCGCGGATTCTGAAATCGGTGGCCGGCGACGACAGCCTTCTCTCGGCCCTGATCGTGGAACTGGAGGATATGGGTTTTCGTGTTTCCGGCGTTGACTCCATCCTCGAGGGGCTGATGGCGCGGCACGGACAGTACGGCGCTCATGCCCCCGATGACCTGGCCCGTTGCGATCTCGATCGTGGCCTGGCGGTGGCCCGCGCCATAGGCGCAATGGATGTGGGACAAGCGGTGGTGGTACAGCAGGGCATGGTGCTGGGCATCGAGGGTGTGGAGGGTACCGACGCCCTCATACAGCGTTGCGGTGAGTTGAAGCGGGAAGGCCCGGGCGGCGTTCTGGTGAAAACCAAGAAGCCGGATCAGGAGCGGCGGGCGGATTTGCCCACGGTGGGGGTGGAAACGGTCGCCGCCGCTGTCGCCACCGGCCTGCGGGGCATTGCCTTTGAGGCTGGCGGCGCCTTGATCATGGACGAAGCGGAGATGATACGCGAAGCCGACGCGGCCGGACTGTTTCTGATTGGGATATCGCCATCGGATTAAACGCGCATATTGCCGGCCCCTTTCCCGAAGCCGGCTATGATGCGGCGTCTGCCGAGACCTCGCCTGGAGAAATCTCGCCCGGAGAGACCTCACCCCTGATATTTCTTGTGGCCGGGGAGCCTTCCGGCGACGTTCTGGGGGGGCGGCTGATGGCGGCCTTGAAATATCTCAGCGGCGGCGCCGTGCGTTTTTGCGGCATTGGCGGTGAAACCATGACCGTCCAGGGGCTGCACAGCCTGTTTCCCATGGAGGAACTGACCCTTATGGGGGTGCTGGAGGTGGCGCCCCATGTGCCGGGGTTGTTGCGGCGGATGACCCAGACCGTATCCGTCATCCGCACCCTGCAGCCCGATGTGGTGGTGACCATTGATGCGCCGGGTTTTTGCTTCCGCGTGGCGCGCCGTCTTAAAGGACGCGCCGGGACCAGGGATATCCCCATCCTCCATTACGTGGCGCCGTCGGTCTGGGCCTGGGCGCCGGGGCGGGCGCGCAAGGTAGCGCGTTTCCTCGACCATCTTCTCACCCTGCTGCCCTTCGAGCCGCCCTATTTCGAGGCCGAGGGTCTGGCCGCCACATGTGTGGGCCATCCGGTGACGGAGAGCCATGCCGGGAGCGGCGACGGCCCCGCCTTCCGAGCGCGCCACGGCATTGCGTCCGATGCCCCGGTTCTGTGTGTCCTTCCAGGCAGCCGCGCCACCGAGGTTTCGCGGCTGTTACCGGTTTTCGGGGAAACCCTAAAACGCCTTGCCCCCCGTTTCGGGGGATTGCATGCGGTGATTCCCGTGGTGCCGGCCCTGGCCGGCCATATCGAGTCAGTCACAAATGATTGGCCACTGCCGGTTACATTGTTGCGTGACGAGAAGGAAAAGTTCCATGCTTTCGCGGCCGCCGACGCGGCCCTTGCGGCCTCTGGGACCGTATCCCTGGAGCTCGCCATGGCTGGGGTGCCCATGGCCGTCGCCTATCGCATGAACCCGCTGACGGCATGGCTGGCGAGGCGCCTAGTGAAGGTGAAATACGCCAGCCTCGTGAATCTGCTGCTTGAGCGCGAGGCGATCCCGGAATTTCTCCAGAAAGACTGTCACCCGGAAGCCCTGGCCCGGACTCTGGAAACGCTGCTCACGGACGACGCCGTCCGCGAAGAACAGCGCGCCGCCTTTACCGGGGCCCTGGCGATGATCGGACAGGGGGGGGAGCCACCCAGCCTCAAGGCCGCCCGTCTGGTTCTCGATCATGGCAAGAAATCTCGTTGAGCTTGCCGGTGAAGGGGCGCAATATGCTCCTCCATGAGGCACGTTCTACAATATCTTGTATTTTGCGGCGGGATTGTTCTTTTGACCGTCGGCATGAGGGCGGATCGTTTTGATCTGTCCCTTGAGCCCGATTACGGGAGCGGGGTCTCGGCCTACATCGATGGAGACTACGAAGACGCCGCCCGCGAATTTCTGCCCCTGGCCGAGGAAAACCATACCCAGGCCCAGTACTATCTGGGCACCATGTACCACAAGGGAAGGGGTGTTCCCCAGGATTACGTCCAGGCCTATGTCTGGGCTACCATCGCCACCGCCAACAGCAGGGGACTCAACCGCAAACGCGCGGCCGAACTGCGCGGCAAGCTGCTTAAAAAGCTCACTCCAAAACAGAAGAAAAAAGCGAAGAAGCTGTTACAGGAATGGGACAGGTCCCACGGCGGCAAACAGGCCCCCGGCAAACAGGCTTCTCCGGGCCGTGGCGCGGATGAATGTTCGGGGCTGTGCCGGACGCCGTTTTCAGAACTGTTCGGGAATGATCCCCGGGAATATGTTGCGGCGGCGGCGTTTGCTGCGCCTCTCAATGGGCAGATAGATGCGCTGGTTATAGCCGGAATAAAGCTGGCGCGGACGGCCGATCTTCATGGCCTTGTCTTCCGTCATTTCCTTCCATTGCGCGATCCAGCCCACGGTGCGGGCCATGGCGAACATAACCGTAAACATGGAAGTGGGAATACCCAGCGCGCGGAGGATGATACCGGAATAGAAGTCCACGTTGGGAAACAGATTCTTCTTTTTGAAATAATCGTCTTCCAGGGCGACCCGCTCCAGCTCCACGGCGAGCTCGAGAAGCGGCTCATCGTGATAGCCCAGTTCTTCGAGAACCTCATGACAGCTTTCGCGCAGGACGGCGGCGCGGGGGTCGTAATTCTTATAGACCCGGTGGCCGAAACCCATAAGCCGGAAGGGATCGTTCTTGTCCTTGGCGCGTTTGATGTGCTCGGGGATGTTGTCCTTATGTCCGATCTCGCGCAGCATGTTGAGAACCGCCTCGTTGGCGCCGCCATGGGCCGGACCCCAGAGCGAGGCTATTCCCGCGGAAATACAGGCGAAAGGATTGGCTCCGGACGATCCCGCGAGGCGCACCGTGGAGGTGGAGGCGTTTTGTTCATGGTCGGCATGGAGGATCAGGATGCGGTCGACGGCCTTGGCCTGGACCGGGCTCACCAGATAGTTTTCGCAAGGCGTTGCGAACATCATATGAAGAAAGTTTTCCGCATAATTGAGGTCGTTTCGGGGATAAATGAAGGGCTGGCCGATGGAATATTTATAGGCCATGGCGGCGATGGTGGGCATCTTGGCGAGCAGCCGGCTGACGGCGATCCAGCGTCCTTCGGAGCTGGTGAAATCATGAATATCGTCGTGGTAGAAGGCCGAGAGCGCGCCCACCATACCCACCATGATCGCCATGGGATGGGCATCGCGCCGGAACCCCTGGAAGAACTTGATGATCTGTTCATGCACCATGGTGTGGTGGGTGAGGGCCTGCATGAACTTTCGTTTTTGTTCGCCGGTGGGTAATTCACCGTTAATCAACAGGTAACAGACCTCTGGGTAATCGCTGTGTTCGGCCAGGGTTTCGATGCGATAGCCGCGATGCATGAGAACCCCGGCCTCGCCGTCGATATAGGTAATGGCCGAATTACAGCTTCCCGTGGAGGTAAAGCCCGGATCATAGGTAAAAAGTCCGGTCTGGGAATACAGGGTCCTGATATCCACCACGCTGGGGCCTTCCGTTCCCTCCAGGATCGGCAGATCAAAGGCTTTTCCGGTGCGGTTATCGGTGAGTGTCACCGTGTTGCGCTGATCCTTTTGCGCCTTGGCGGAGGTTTTGGAGGCCTTTGTTTTGGTGGGATTCATGGGGTGCTGCTCCTTGGGTCGAAACGAGTTCACGGAGTAAATGTCACGGACAACGGCCGACAGCCAGCTATCCACGCCGGATTCGTGCTAATTTTTACGAACGAAGAAAACCTTCCCTTGGGCCTAGTATAGCAGCATTTTCCATAATGGGAGAAGTGGGGGGTGAATTTTCTCTATTTCGCCACGTCGGAGAGCCGATTCAAGCTTTCTTCACGGCCCAGCACGTCCATCACGTCGAAGATCGGCGGCGAGGTTTTGGACCCGGTCAAGGCGGCCCGCAGGGGCTGGGCTATTTTCCCCAGCTTGGTTCCGGTCTCCTCGGCATAGCCCCGCACCAACTCTTCCAGGGCCTGCGCCTCCCAGCTCTCGGCGGCCTTGAGCAGGGGCAGGATATCCGCCACTTTTTGGCGGCCCTCGGCATCGAGAATAGCAGCTGCTTTTTGGTCCAGTGGAACGGGACGATTGATTGCATAAAATCTTGCATTTTCAGCAAGTTCATCAATTTTTTTTGCTCTTTCCTTTAATCCCCCCATGGCCTTTTCAAGGCGCGATTTCGCGGTTTCGTCGAGCCCCTGGCCCAGCGTGTTTTCAAGGCTGGGTAGAATCAGTTCCACGAGACGGGAATCCTCTGCCTGACGCAGGTAATGGCCGTTGAGATTGTCGAGCTTGGCGAAATCGAATTGCGCGGGGGAACGGACCACGGCGTCGAGGTCGAACCACTCGATGGCCTGTTCGGTGGAGATAATCTCGTCATCGCCATGGCCCCAGCCCAGCCGCAGCAGATAGTTACGCAGGGCCTCGGGCAGATAACCCATCTCGCGATAAGCCTCCACCCCCAGCGCCCCGTGGCGTTTCGACAATTTGCCGCCGTCGGCGCCGTGAATCAGGGGAATATGGGCGAATACCGGAGGTTCCCAGCCCAAAGCAAGGTAGAGTTGGGTCTGGCGGTAGGCGTTGGTGAGGTGGTCGTCACCGCGAATCACATGGGTTATGCCCATGTCATGATCATCCACCACCACGCCCAGCATATAGGTAGGCGTGCCGTCGGCGCGCAACAGCACCATGTCGTCGAGATGTTCATTGGCGTTGGTGACGGCGCCCTGGACCAGATCCTTGATCACCGTGTCGCCCTCGCGGGGGGCCTTGAAGCGGATTACGGGGGGGATGCCGGACGGGGCCTCGGCCGGGTCGCGGTCGCGCCAGCGTCCGTCATAGCCCATGGGCTTGCCGGCGGCGCGGGCTTCCTCGCGCATGGCCGTCAGTTCCTCGGGGCTGCAATAACAGCGATAGGCCTTGCCGGCTTCGAGGAGTCCCTGCGCCGCTTCCACGTGGCGGGCGGCGTTGGCCGATTGATAGACCGCCTCGCCGTCGGCGGAGAGCCCGAGCCAGTCAAGCCCGTCGAGGATGGCGTCAATCGCCTCTTTAGTGGATCGCTTGCGGTCGGTATCCTCAATCCTCAGCAGATAGGTTCCTCCGTGATGGCGGGCGTAGAGCCAGTTGAAAAGCGCCGTGCGGGCGCCTCCGATATGAAGGAATCCGGTGGGAGAAGGGGCAAAGCGGGTTACGACCGTCATGGCAGGTATACTGTTTCCGTTTGTGTGGCCGAGAGAGACGGTCCTGCGCCGGATGGTCAGCGCGGGACGGTATGGCAACGTGTGTAACACAGGATTTCCGGCGTTTCCATGATCACTGACGAAGATTTTCGCGGCCTGTGGCAGTTCCGCCCGGGGATATTTTTTGGGATCGTCGCCTCCTGGATCAGGGCGCAGTTTGCGGCCGAGCGGGAACAGTGGATTCTGTGGTCGCCGGTGGCTCTGGGGACGGGCGTGGCCGCTTATTTCCTGCTCTTGTCCGAACCTCCGGGATGGACCGGAGGGGTGATGCTGGTGCTTTCCTGCATCGCCCTGGCGGGGATGTGGCGGGCAAAAGGCGGAGGGGCGCTTCTCTTTGCCTTTTCCATCGCCCTCACCTGTTTTGCCGCGGGTTTTTCGGCGGCCCAGCTGCGCACCTTTCTGGTGGCCGCTCCGGTTCTCGAAAAACGTACCGGCCCGGTGGCCCTGGAGGGTGGGGTGGTCTCGGTGCAGCCCCACGACAAGGGCTGGCGCATGGTCCTGGAAAACCCTGCCATTGGCCGAATGGAAGGAGGGGAGGCGCCCGAGAAGGTCCGTGTCACTTTGCGCGGGGAGCCGCCCGGAGCCGTTGCGGGGGATCGGGTGCGGCTGCGCGCGGTGGTGATGCCGCCGCCCCAGCCCGCGGCACCGGGAAGTTTCGATTTCCAGCGCCATGTCTATTTTAAAGGGATCGGCGCAGTGGGCTATGGCCTGGGCCGTGTACAGCAACTGAATACGGCTCAGGACGGCGAAAACACTTTTGCCGTCCGGCTTTCCAACCTGCGTTCGCGGCTTTCCGCCCGCATCAGGGAAAGCACCGGAAACAGGGCGGACGAGACAGGCACGGTGAGCCCGGCCGGCGCCATCGCCTCGGCCTTGTTGACCGGGGAACGGGGCGCTATTCCCGGCGACGTTATCGACGCCATGCGCGATTCCGGCCTGGCCCATCTGCTGGCCATTTCCGGCCTCCATATGGGGCTGGTGACGGGAATCCTGTTTTTCGCCTGCCGCGGCCTTCTGGCCCTGATTCCCTCCCTGGCGCTTCATTACCCGATCAAGAAATGGGCGGCGCTGGCGGCGTTATTGGGGGCGTTCGCCTATCTTCTCATTACCGGGGCCACCATCCCCACCCAGCGCGCCTTCATCATGACCGGGCTGGTGTTGGTGGCGGTGCTTGCCGACCGCACCGCCATATCCCTGCGCATGGTGGCCTGGGCCGCGGCCATAATTCTCCTCCTTAGTCCCGAAAGTCTGCTGGGGCCCAGTTTCCAGATGTCTTTCGCCGCCGTGGTGGCCCTGGTGGCGGTGTATGAGGGGCTGCGGGACCGCCTTCCAAGATGGCGGGCCAAGACCGACGAGCGGGGAAACTGGTGGCGCATCCCGTCTCTCTATGTGGGCGGGGTGGCGCTGACCACACTGGTGGCCAGCCTCGCCACGGCGCCCTTCGCCATTTACCAGTTCAACCGTTTCGCCCTTTTCGGGCTGGCCGCCAACCTGGTGGCGGTGCCGCTGACGGCGCTGTGGATCATGCCCTGGGGGGTGCTGGCCTTCCTTCTCATGCCGCTGGGCCTGGAACAGATCGCCCTGACGCCCATGGGCTGGGGAATCGAGATGGTTGTGGGGATCGCGGGCATGGTCTCGGGCTGGCCCGGGGCCGCCGTGCTGGTGCCTTCCATGCCGCAATGGGGGCTGACGCTGGTGGTTTTCGGAGGGCTGTGGCTGTGCCTGTGGCGGAGGCGCTGGCGGCTTTTGGGGGCGCCCGTTCTCATCCTCGGTCTGCTCTCGCTCTTCGCCGCCGACCCGCCCCATATTCTGATTTCCGGGGATGGAAAGCTGGCCGCGGTGCGCGCCGAATCCGGCCAGTGGCTCCTATCATCGGGGCGCAAGGCGCGCTGGACCGCCACTTCATGGCTGCGTATGACGGGTCAGGAAGAGTCCTCCCTGTGGCCCGATCACGGGCAAAGTCCCGGCGGGCGCTTAAGCTGTGACGGGTTGGGCTGTCTCTACCGCGCCGAGGGCAAGACCGTGGCCCTGGTTTCCCGCGAAGACGCCTTCGACGAGGATTGCGCGGTGGCCCAGCTGGTACTCGCCACCGTGCCCCTGCGCGGGGCCTGTGACGGGCCGTGGCGGGTGATCGACCGCTTCGACCTGTGGCGCAACGGGGCTTATGGGGTATGGCTTGGCGGCGAAAAAATCAGAGTGGAGAACGTGCGGCAAAGCCGGGGGATGCGCACCTGGGTGCAACACCCCCGAGGGGGCCAGGGTGGATTCAGGAACTGCGGCCCCAAAAAAAATCAGGAAAAAAAGGGATGGGCGCTGAGGTTGGAACTAATACTTGCGCATCAGTCCCACGATACGGCCCTGGACCCTGACCCGGTCGGGGCCGAAAATACGGGTTTCAAAATCCTTGTTGGCGGGCTCCAGGGCGATGGACGCGCCCTTGCGGCGAACCCGTTTCAGGGTCACTTCCTCGTCATCGATCAGGGCCACCACGATGGTGCCGTTCTCGGCGCTGTCGCAGTGTTCTATGAGGGCGGTATCGCCATCGAAGATTCCCGCCTCGATCATGGAATCGCCATCCACCTCAAGGGCGTAGTGTTCACCGCGGCCGAGCAGGCTGGCCGGAACCGACACCCGGTTCGATTCGTCGCGCAGGGCCTCGATGGGGTTGCCTGCGGCAATGGCGCCGTAAAGGGGCAGTTCAACGGACTCCACCTCGTTGGCGGGGACCGCGCCGGGGAGGGATTTAAAATTGCCGTGGATCACCTTGGCGTCGAAACCGGTGCCACCTACGTCCCCAGCCATGTCTCCGGAGGTGGGCGTGGCAGCGGCGACATCTCCGGGCATTTTGAGAACTTCCAGGGCGCGGGCGCGGTGGGGCAGGCGGCGGATAAAACCGCGCTCCTCAAGCCCGGTGATGAGGCGGTGAATGCCCGACTTGGATTTCAGCCCCAGGGCATCCTTCATTTCGTCGTAGGAGGGGGAAATGCCGGTCTGTTCCAGGCGTTCGTTGATGAGCATCAACAGTTCGTGCTGTTTCTTCGTGAGCATGAGTAAAATCCCCTCTTAAATCCGGCGAGGCCCACGGCCAGCCCTGCGTATCACACTGAATTACAGCTTGCTCACCAACGAGAACAAAAGCGAAACTCTTATAATGTTCTAGTTTGGTTCTTATCCGCCGTCAAGGGGTATTTTGCTTCGGGTGGCTGGATCAGGACGCCATGAGGTGAGGGCGCAGGGCAATAACGGAGGCAAGGTCTCCGGCCTTGGCCGCCGGGGCGAGGGGAGGCCGTATCAACAGGCCGTCGGCCTCGGCGAGAACGGAAAGCATGGCGCTGTCCTGTTTGGGGAAGGGGGTTGCCGTGAGATTGCCCTCGGTGTCATGGGACAGGCGCACGCGCATGAAATCCTGCCGTTTACCGTTACTCTTCAGTTCGCAGGCCAGCCGTACCGGAATTTCCCCTGATCCCCGGCCCGCCATTCCCAGCATGGCGTCCATGGCGGCTCCCAGGAAGACCACGGCGCAGACCAGGGTGGAGACCGGGTTGCCGGGGAAGCCGAAGAACGGGGTGTCGGAAAGGCACCCGAACATGACCGGTTTTCCCGGACGCATGGCGACGCCCCAGAAATCAACCTCCAGCCCGCAGGGGCCCAGCGCGTTATGCACGATGTCGTGATCGCCCACGGAAACGCCGCCGCTGGTGACGAAGGCGTCGCTGCCCTTGGCGCCCGCGGCCAGGGAGGCCAGGGCCCCTTCGTCGTCAGGGGCGATGCCAAGGTCCACCGCTTCGCCGCCGCGCGATTCGATGAAGGCCACCAAAGCGGGGCCGTTGGAGCCCGGGATATGGTCCGGGCCCGGCGTTTCGCCCGGCGGCGTCAGTTCGTCACCGGTGGAAAGCACGGCGATACGGGGCTTACGGCGCACGCTCAGATGAGACATGTTCATGGCCGCCGCCAGGGCGATGTCGTGGGGGCCGAGTCGGCGCCCGGCCGCCAATCCCCTATCGCCGCTTTTGAAATCCTGGCCTTGGGGGCGGATATGGGTTCCCGGGCCGGAGCTTTTATTAATCGTGACGGTGGCGCCGTCCCGCTCCGTGTTTTCTTGCATGACCACGGCATCCGCGCCTCGTGGCACGGTGCCGCCGGTGAAAATGCGCACCGCCTCGCCGGGCGCCACCTCGCCCTCGTAACATCCTCCCGCGGGAGCCTCGCCCATCACTGTAAGCGATGCTGGAGTTTCCGCTACATCCCCGGCGCGCACGGCGTATCCGTCCATGGCCGAGACATCGGCCGGGGGATGGCTGACGGTGGCGTGAACGTCCTCGGCCAGAACCCGGCCCAGGGCGTTCTCCAGGCTTACTTCTTCGCCGGGAAGGGGCGCGAACGCCGCCGTCACCCGTACCATAGCTTCTTCAACTGATATCATTATTCAGACTCGTAAGCTCCTGATTTGCCACCTGATTTATGGGTAAGCCTTATATCGGTTATCTGCATGGAACGGTCCAGGGCCTTGCACATGTCATAGATCGTCAGCGCGGTCACCGAAACCGCGGTCAGCGCCTCCATCTCCACACCGGTGCGGCCCTTGAGTCGGCAGGTGGCGGCGATATCCACGGCGTTGCGTTGCTTGTCACAGGTCAACTCCACGGTAACCACGTTGAGGGCCAGCGGATGGCACAGGGGAATCAGTTCGGCGGTGCGTTTGGCGGCCATGATTCCCGCGGTACGCGCGATCCCCAGCACGTCGCCCTTGCCCACGGCGCCTTCCTCGATTTTGGCCAGGGTGTCGGCCTCCATGATCACCGAGCCCTTGGCCGTGGCCGTGCGCTCGGTGGTGTCCTTGTCCGACACGTCCACCATGGCCGCCTTGCCCTCTTTATCGAAATGGGTGAAGTCGCCCATGACCTCAGTCTCCCTCCCTATCTTCCCTTTTTGGGGCACCAGTCTTTACATCGTTATCGTGCCCGTTGCCGAGAAGTTTTTTCGTGGCCGCTTCCACATCCTTCTCACGCATCAGGGATTCCCCCACCAGAAAGGCGCGCGCCCCGGCTTGTGCCATGCGCTCGAGGTCGGCGTGGGTATAGAGCCCGCTTTCACTCACCAGAAAACGCTCCCGGGGCAGGCGGGCAGCCAGTTTTTCAGTGGTGGCGGGGTCGGTCTCGAAGGTCTTGAGGTTGCGGTTATTGACGCCGATCAGGGGAGAGCTCAGGACCAACGCGCGCTCCAACTCCGCCTCGTCATGGACCTCGAGGAGCACGTCCATGCCCAGCTCCCGGGCCACCCCTTCCAGCTCAACCGCCTGGCCGTCATCGAGAACGGCCATGATCAGCAGAATACAGTCGGCGCCCAGGGCCCGCGATTCCACCACCTGATAGGGATCGAGCATGAAATCCTTGCGCAGAACGGGCAGGGACACCGCCGCCCGGGCCACGGTCAGGTAACCGTCCTCGCCCTGGAAATAGGGTTCATCGGTCAATATGGAGAGACAGGCCGCGCCGCCCCGTTCATAGGCGCGGGCGATTTCCACGGGATCGAAATCCTCGCGGATCAACCCCTTGCTGGGCGAAGCCTTCTTGATCTCGGCGATAAGGGCATGGCGGCCGCTTTCATGGACCGAGCGTAATTTTGGAAAAAACCCCCGTGGCGGCGGCGCGGTCTTCGCCGCCTGCGACAGGTCATGGAGACTGCGCACCTGTTTGCGGGCGGCTATATGGTTCCGCTTGTCGCTGCAGATGCGGCTCAGAACGTCGCTCATGGCCCCTATTTCCCGTTGGTGATGGCCACGAGTTTGTCCAGCGTTTCCCGTGTGGCGCCTTCGTCAATGGCCGCCGCCGCCAGTTCCGCACCTGCGGCCAGATTATCCGCGCGTCCGGCAACAATCAGCGCCGCGGCGCTGTTGAGAAGAACAATATCGCGCAGCGCGCCTTTCTCGCCATCGAGAAGAGCGCGCATCATGGCGGCGTTTTCCTCGGCCTCGCCACCCATCAGGTCACCCGGCTCGGCGCGGGCAATTCCGGCCTCCTCCGGCGTCACCTCGAAACAGGAAACGCTGCCCTCCTTCAGCTCGGCCACATGGCTGGGACCGGTGGTGGTGATTTCATCCATGCCGTCGCTGCCATGCACCACCCAGGCCCGCTCCAGGCCCAGCCGGCCCAGCACATGAGCCAGCGGCTCGACCCATGCCTTGTCGAAGACCCCCACCAGCTGCCGCTTGGCGCCCGCCGGATTGGCCAGCGGCCCCACCAGATTGAAGATGGTGCGGGTACCGATTTCCTGCCGTGCCTTGGCCACATGGCGCATGGCGGCATGATGGCGCGGAGCCATGAGAAAACAGATATTGGCCTGTTTCAGGGCCAGTTGCAGCAAGGCCGGTTCGGCTTCGATATTGACGCCCAGCGCCGCCAGAACGTCGGACGATCCCGATTTCGAGGTCTGCGCCCGGTTGCCGTGCTTGGCCACCGGTACGCCACAGCTCGCCGTCACCAGGGCGCTGGCGGTGGAGATATTGAAACTGCCCTTGGCGTCGCCGCCGGTGCCACAGGTGTCAATGGCATCGTCGGGGGCCTCGATGGTTTCGGCGCGCTCGCGCAGTATGCGGGCCGCACCGGTGATCTCCTCCACGCTTTCGCCGCGCAGGCGCAGCCCCATGAGAAAGGCGCCGATCTGGGCTTCGCTGGCCTTGCCTTCCATGATCAGGGCAAAGGCGGCTTCGGCCTCTTCCTGGGAAAGGGTCTCGCCTTTGGCCACCAGGGCCAGATAGGGCTTAAGGTCGGACATGGGCCTCCCTCAGGACCGCGGCGGCGTTAATGTGGGGGGGGTGACCGGCTGTCCGGTGACCATTTCGAGGAAATTTCCAAGCAGCCGGTGGCCGTTTTCGGTGGCGATGCTTTCGGGGTGAAACTGGACCCCGTGAATGGGCAGTTCCTTATGGGCCAGACCCATGATCAGGCCGTCATCGGACTGGGCGGTGATTTCCAGACAGTCGGGCAGGCTTTCCCGCTCCACGATCAGGGAATGATAGCGGGTGGCGGTGAAGGGATTGGGAATATCCTTGAGCACGCTTTGCCCGGCGTGGGAGATGTCGCTCACCTTGCCGTGCATGGGGGCTGGCGCCCGCACCACCTTGCCGCCGAAGGCCTGGCCGATGGCCTGATGGCCGAGACAGACGCCAAGCATAGGGGTGATGCCCCCAGCGGCGGAAGCGTTAGCGGCGTTCTTTGCGATAAGGTCGAGACAGATTCCCGATCGGTCGGGATCACAGGGGCCGGGAGAAATAACAATCCCCTGCGCGCCCAGGGCCAGAGCCTCGTCGGCGGAGAGCGCGTCGTTGCGTTTCACCACCACCTCGGCGCCCATCTCGCCCAGATAATGGACAAGGTTGTAGGTAAAGCTGTCGTAATTGTCGATTAACAGAAACATTTCAATATTTTAGGTATGTTTCGGGGAGGCGGCATGCCATCAGGGTCTTATATCAGGTGGCGGGAGAAGATGAAAAGCGCCCAAATATCCGGCGCCCTGGTTCCTTGGTTCCCTCTGGGGCTCCCTCTGGACTTGACTCCCTCCGGGTGAGGGAATCCAAATAACTCCATGAAGAGGTTCTCCTGGATGCCGGCCCTTTCCGAGGTCCGCGCGATTCTCACCACATTCAATCTGGCTAAATTCAATCTGGGCCGGATCAAACAGTACCGGCTGCCCCTGACCCTGGGCGTTGCCACTTTGCTTGGCGGGATTGGCCTGGGGATGATCCTGGGGCTCTTGGACCGTGCTCCTGGTGACGACCGAAGCGGCGAGTGGGCGCGGCCATCGCCCCCGGTCCCGGTTACGGTCCCCCTTGGCGAAGAGGAACCCCGCCGCCGCCTCACCATCACGCCCGCTCCCACCGAGGAAGAGACCCTTGAAAAGATGGCGTCCCAGGGCTTCACCCTGGAGGAACCGGACGGTGACCCTCCGGTGGAGAGCACGGAGTTCGGTGAAGCGATCTATGTGGAGCCACCGCCGTTTACACCTCCCAGTGATGAATCAGGCGAGGGATTAAAGACCGAACAGACCCGGCAATTGGCCGTGGTGGCGCGGCCGCCGGCTCTTGATGGCGTGGATGGGAAAGCGGTGACGCCGGCCTGGCTGCGTCATGCGGTGGCGGTTCCGGGGCTGGGGCCGGACAGGGGAGAAGACCAGCGGCCTTTAATCGCCATCGTGGTGGATGATCTCGGGATGAATCGCCACAGGACCGCCCAGACCACGGCCCTGACGCCGCCTTTGACCCTGGCCTTTTTGCCTTATGCGAATGACCTCAAGCGGCAAACCGATGCGGCGCGTGAAGCAGGGCACGAACTTCTCGTCCATGTGCCCATGGAGCCCCTCGACGGGGCGTACGATCCCGGACCCAAGGCGCTGATGACGGGGATGAAGGACAAGGAAATTAACCGCCTCCTGGACTGGGATCTTGCCCGTTTCGAGGGGTTCGTGGGACTCAACAACCATATGGGCAGCAAGTTCACCGCCCACCGCGAGGGCATGGAGACGGTGATGAAGGCACTGCGCAAGCGCGGGCTTCTCTACCTCGATTCCCGTACCACGGGCGCCACCCAGGGTCTGGAACTGGCGCGGGAACTGGGCGTTCCCCATGCCGTTCGTAATGTGTTTCTGGACAATGTAATTTCCGTGGAGGCGATTCGCTCGCGCCTTACCGATCTTGAAGACGTGGCGCGCCGCCAGGGCTTTGCCGTGGGCATCTGTCACCCCCACCGGGCGACCCTGGAAGCCTTGGCGGAATGGGTCGCTACCGTGGATCAACGGGGGTTCGCCCTGGTGCCGTTGAGCGCCATCGTCCGCCGCCGCATGGAATTGGCGGCCATGCCGGGCTAGTCCGTGAGGGCCGTATCTTGAGATACGGAAATATGTAAATACATAATCTTGCTTACTATTTCTTGACAGTATCGCTCTATATGGGATGTAAGAACTCGGTTTTCTCCCGATTCCAGCACAAGGCACGGTCTGTAACATGAAACGTTGGGGCGATCTCCATTGGATTATCTGGCTGGCATTGCCGATTGCGGGCTTTGCCTCCATCTGCGTTTTCGCGGCCCTCGACCCGACGGGATATCTGGAGGTTTTCGAGGGCGATCTTGCCGCCTTCGAGCTCAGCGTCGCCATGATTCCCATCATCGCTGCCGCCCTGGCCTTTTATATCCTTACTTATCCCGCCGTGCGTTCGGAACTGCGTCTGGCATTCTGGATCACAACGGTGGCTATGATCGCCCTGGGTTTGGCTTGCGTGGATACGGGATGGGGGCGGGATGTGCTCGACCTTTCCTTCCCCGAGTGGTGGCCGGGCGAGGATGAAGTCCCCGGCGCGGTGGCGGAAGAAAACCCCATGAAGGAAGCCATCCGCGCCCTGATGTCGGCGGTGGTGGTGTTCTGCGCCCTGCTGTTCCCCTTTCTCAGCTGGGCATTGCCCTATCACGAAGGGGTATTTTCCCTGTTTCGCCTGATCTGGCCCACCTATATCGGAATTCCGGTGGCGCTTCTGGCCATGCTGAGCCGCCTTCCCAGGGGACTCGCCGAGGCCAATATGGACGTCCTGGAATCCGACGGCCTTCATCACAGCGAGGTGGGCGAGATGTTTATCTATATCTATCTCTTCCTCTATGTGCTGTCGCTGCATCACCGCCTCAACCACATGCAGCGGGAATATTCCGCCGCTATTTAAGGCGGCGGGTTCCGGAGATTCACGGAGAGGAGGGCGATTGCGCCTGAGCGGGCACTAGTCCTTGCGGGGGGTAAGCTGCCTGGCTTCTTCGGCGGCGCGGATCAGGGCGCGGGCCTTGTTACAGGTTTCCTGGTATTCGGCCTCGGGGTCGCTGTCGGCGACCACGCCGCCCCCGGCCTGCACATACATGACGCCGTCCTTTACCACCGCCGTGCGCAGGGCGATGCAGGTGTCCATATGGCCGTCACAGGAAAAATACCCCACCGTGCCGCCGTAAATCCCGCGCCGCGCCTGTTCCAGTTCATCGATAATTTCCATGGCCCGCACCTTGGGCGCACCGCTGACGGTGCCGGCGGGAAATCCGGCGATCAAGGCGTCCACCACGTCATGGCTGGGGTCTATCTCGCCCTCCACGTTGGAGACGATATGCATCACATGGGAATAATATTCGATCACCATCTGCTCGGTGACGTGGACGCTGCCCACCTTGGCCACCCGTCCCACATCGTTGCGCCCCAAGTCCAACAGCATCAGATGTTCCGCCAGTTCCTTGGGGTCGGCCAGAAGGTCCTCGGCCAGAGCCTTGTCTTCGGCCGCATCCTTGCCGCGGGGACGGGTTCCGGCGATGGGACGGATGGTGACCACATCGTCGCGCAGGCGCACCAGAATTTCCGGACTCGACCCCACCACCGCGAAGCCCTCGAACTGGAAGCAAAAGAGGAAAGGCGATGGGTTCAGCCGGCGCAGCGCGCGATAGATAAGAAACGGCGACAACTCGAAGGGCACCGAGAATCGCTGTGACGGCACCACCTGGAAGATATCTCCGGCGCGGATATACTCCTTCGCCTTCTCCACAATGGCGTGGTACTGCTCGCGGCTGGTGTTGGATTCGGGCTGTGGCGGCGGTTCTCCCGTATCGGGGCCGAGATGCCGGGTTTCCTGATCCGTCGACAGTTCGCTGCTTAGTCCGGCGATGATGTCCTCAATTCGCTGCTGGGCCTGGGCGTAGGCTTCCTCGGCGCTTGCCCCATTAGGCCAGACCGGCGTGATGACGAAAACACTGTCCTCGATATTATCGAAGACCGCCATCACTGTGGGCCGCAGATACATGGCGTCGGGCACATCGAGCCGCTCTGAATTGCTGTCGGGCAGGGATTCCATCTCGCGCACCATGTCGTACCCCATATAACCGAACAGCCCCGCCGCCATGGGCGGCAGTCCATCGGGAATTTCAATCCGGCATTCGGCGATCAGGGCGCGCAGGGACTCTATGCCTGTTTCGGCGCAGGGCTCGAAAGCATCGGCTGCGTTCAGGGCATTGCGGTTGATCTCGGCCTTGGCGCCGATACAGCGCCAGACAAGGTCGGGATTGAGGCCGATAGCGGAATAACGTCCGCGATGAGAGCCGCCCTCTACAGATTCAAGAAGGAAGCTGTTGGCTCTGTCGCCGGCCAGTTTCATCATGGCCGAGACCGGGGTTTCCAGATCAGCGGCCAGCAGAGTCCAGACAAGCTGTGGCCGGTTTGCCGCGTAGGTTTTCTCGAAGTTCTGGAAATCCGGAGAGGGGTTCATTGAGTCCGGCCTCAGAGCGGTTCAGGATTGATAGGAATCATTTGACCGGGATGATTTTGTTCCGTGGCGAGGCGCACTTCGAAATGCGATACCTGCGTATCGGATGAGAAGTGTAACAACGCCACGGGGAAAAAGCACCCGGCCGA
>CAYZWF010000017.1:15879-43289 GCA_964482135.1 uncultured Rhodospirillaceae bacterium | reverse complement strand
AAACAATTTGCCTTAATTTTCGTTCGTAGTGGAGTCCTTCTCGAAATTCTCAGACATCAGGAGCAACTCATGGTACGCTTTTCCATAATCAAACGCCGCGTCTACTCCGCCTCTTTTTGTTCAGGGCCGAAGTCCTTGATATACCCTGGCCCTTGACTTCCGCCCTCCTTCATGATAGGAATATTATCCTCATCCAATTATGGACGGGGAAGGCTCTTTCTCAGCGTGAATCTTTATCTGCCCACGGGTATTCGCACCTGCACAACCCCACGCCCCGCATGATCCCTGGGTTTCGCCCACGCATGTTAACAAATGATGACAAATGTTAACGTTTTGAGGCCCTCAGGCATCGGAATTGTTTGAAATCAATGATTTAGGGTAAAAAGAATGCCTCGGCAGGAGGGATGACGCGACGTTTAACACCCAAAATCCTCCAGCCTGTTTACTCGGGGTCGTTTTCTTCCGCCCCGTTTTCCCCCGCCTCGTCGGTTCCCGAAATTCTTACCGCCACCGAGGGCAGGAAGGGCGCCGGAGAGTTGGTCTCGCCGCCGCCACGCGTCAAAGCGATACCCCCCAGGATCAAACCCAAGGCCGCGGCCAGGTTCCAGGACAGGGATTCGCCCAGCAGCAGAAACCCCCACAGGACCCCGAAGGCGGGGATCAGATAGTTGATCTGGGAGGTGAAGGCGGCCCCGGTGCGGCCCAGCAGGTGGAAGAAAACGATGCCCGCCCCCGCCGTGCATAAAATCCCCAGCATGCCCGCCGAGGCCAGGGCGGCAACACCCGGCATGGCGGTGGTTCCCGCCATCAGCGCGCCCAGCCACTGCTTATCGAGGACCAGGCTGGCGGGGACCATGATCACCGCTGCGGTGACGGTGGAGGCGGTGGTGATGAGCAGCGGCGACACATGGGCCAACCGGCGTCCGTAGACGGTGGCGATAGCATAGCTCAGCGCCGCCATGACCACCGCTAATTTGAACAGGATACTGCCCGTGAACGTCGTCTCGGGCATCGTGGTGGGGAGCACCAGAACCAGGATTCCGCCAAACCCCACCATGATTCCCAGAATACGCCGTCGCGTGAGGGGTTCGTCATGAGTGAAATAATGGGCCAGAATCAGGGTAAAGATGGGCATGGCGCCGAGCAGAATGGCGGCTTGGCCGCTGTCGATTTCCAGCTCTCCTATCCCCACCAGGGTAAAGGGAAAGGCGTTTCCGAACAGCGCGATCACCAGATAGGGCCGCCATTCCCGCGCCGTTCCCGGCATGCGCTGGCCGCGAAAAAATCCATAGGCGCAGAGAATAATTCCCGCCACCACCAGCCGCAGCGCGGTGAGGCTGACCGGGGGAATATGGACCACCGCCACCTTGATGAAGAGAAAGGACGATCCCCAGATCGCCGAAAGCAGGAACAGAAAGGCCAGGTCCCCGGCGCTGGGCGCGGCTAACCCCCGCGGCATTGCGTCAGGGCGGCGCGTAAGGAGCGCGCCAGATCGAGCCGCTCCTCGCCGCTGAGGAACGAGCCGATGGCGAGCCGCTTGCCGTGAGAGGTAAGATTCAGAGTGCTGTGTCTTCCGTGCTGGCTGTCCATTTCCACGCGCAGCCAGGCGGGCTGGAGCTCCCAACTCTTGACGCGGCCCGAGGGAAGATGCCGTTCCACCCGCAGGGCGTTGCGGGTCAGGCGCAGGGTCTCATGGGTGCGGGCGCTGCGATAGTTGAGACGGAAGGCGATGTAAATCAACAGCACGTCGAGTCCGAAAAATCCCGTCACCGGCCAGGCGCCCATGAGGGTGAATGCCAGTCCGGTGATAAAGCTCACCACGCAGATGAGTGTCATGAGAATGAGAAACCCGGTGGCGCCGAGGCTGCGATGGGGGAACAGAACAGCGTCGAAGAAGACACGGGCGTTTTCTTCGTTGCCGATTTTCTCTCCGGCGTTTTCCCTCTCGGGGATTCCGGGAGGATTTCCGTTGGCATGTGTTTCCTTCATACTTCATCATATGCGCCTTGGGGCAGGCCAAGTAAAGTGGGGCGTTTGGGCGCATGGCGGCAATGAAGAAGAAAGACGTGGAAGAGATGTTCCGGCGCTTCGCCGCGAACGACCCCGAACCCAAGGGCGAACTGTTCTATACCAATCCCTATACGCTGTTGGTGGCGGTGGTGCTGTCGGCCCAGGCCACCGATAAGGGCGTCAACAAGGCGACCCCGGCCCTGTTCGCGGCGGCCGACACTCCGAAGAAGATGCTGAAACTGGGCGAGGCCGGGGTGAAGCGCCATATCCGCACCATCGGGCTTTTTAACGCCAAGGCCAGGAATATCATCAAGCTGAGCCAGGCTCTGGTGGAACGTCACGGCGGCGAGGTGCCGCAAAGCCGCGGCGAGCTGGAGGCGCTGGCCGGGGTCGGCCGCAAGACCGCTAATGTGGTGCTCAACACCGCCTTCGGCCAGCCCACCATGGCCGTGGACACCCATTTATTCAGGGTTTGCAACCGCACTGGTCTGGCTCCGGGAAAGACGCCGCTGGCGGTGGAAAAGGGGCTGGAAAAGACAGTGCCGGACTGGGCGCGGCGTCATGCCCATCACTGGCTGATCCTCCATGGCCGTTATGTGTGCAAGGCGCGCAAGCCCGACTGCGCGGGCTGTCTCATCAACGATTTATGTGATTACGAAAAGTAGGGAGAGTCAGGCTTCGTCGCGGGCTTCCACCAGGGCGGAAACGCAGGAACGGCCACCAGGCGCGGTCTCTCCGCTGGGACTGCGGATTTCGTAATAGGTGACGCGGTAATCGGAAACCGTCTGTTGCCGGCGTTCCCGCTCCCGCAGGTCGTCGCGCCATGGTTCGGAGCTGTAGAGGAAAAGGTCGAGATGGCAGGTCTGGCTTTGGTACATCCAGACCTCGGCCGGGGCATCGTGGCGAACCAAAGCGGGCGCGCCGAGATAGGCGGTGAGCTGGTCGGGGCCGATACCGATCAAAAGCTCCGGCCCGCGATCGAGAAGCGCCATCACCCGTTCATCGAGGGGTTTTTTTTGCGGCAGCGGCGGAGCCTCGGGGGCCGCCGCCTGGGCGTCAAGGGCGGGGTCCGTGGGCGCGCTGATTTGTGGCGTGCCCGGTTTGGCACAGGCGGCGGGAAGAAGAAGAGCCAGGGCCGCCAAGCCGCGCCGCCATTCCGCCGTGAAAGCGCCCCTTTTCAATTTCCCCCCTAAAATCATTTGGCCTGCCGCGCCCCCTGTTCGCGCTGTAGATCCGCCACCACATGGACCATAATCATGGTGCCCATCACCGGGGCCAGAAGATTAACCAGCGGCAGGCTGGAAAGAAAGGCGATCAGGGCGCCGCATAGGGAAATCCGTCCCGAAAAGGCGCGGCGCAGGGTTGCCGCGTCGGCGGCGTCGAGACGGCGCAGCGCCACCAGCTCGAAATACTCCCGTCCCAGCAGATAGCCGTTCAGCAGGTAATAGAGGATGATTCCTATGCCGACGAAATAAAGCAGGATGTAGAGGGGCAAAGCCAGCAGGTTGAGGATGATGGCGATGAGGGCGAATTTCACCGCAATCAGGGCCACTTCCCGCCAGGGCTGAACCCGGGGATTGCCGAGATCGGGATGGTGGCGGTCCTCCACGGCCTGGGCCACGTCCTCGAGGAAGAAGCTTAAAATCAGCACCACCACGCTGGGGAACATGATCCAGGCCAGCACCAGCGTGGCGATGCCGCCCAGCCATTCCACGGTGGATTCGATCCAGCCCATGGCGAAGAACTGGGTCTCGGCCAGCACCACGCCCACGCCGAGAAACAACAGGACGAAAAGGCCAAGCGACAACAGCAGCGTCTTCCACAATATGGAGCGGATGCGGGGATCGGTGAGCTGGCCGAGGGTCTTGGCGAGGGCGGTGAACATGGCGCCTCTTCCATAACCCGTTACCCGCCCGCCATGCAAGAACCCGCCACGCAAGAAAAGCTGCGCCCCACGCAAAGGAAAGGCGCGCGGGGGTGCTTGTGCGGTTATGGGCGGCGGCTATACTGCGCCGGTTCCGTAAACACGAAAGGAGAGCCCGGCCATGGCGCAGACCACTCTTGATCTGGTGGGAATCGGTAACGCAGTGGTGGATGTGCTGACCCACGCCGAGGACGCCTTTCTCGTCAGGAACGATCTCGCCAAGGGGGCCATGACCCTGGTGGATGCCGACCAGGCGCAGAAGCTTTATGACGAAATGGGCCCGGCGGTGGAGGTTTCCGGCGGCTCGGCTTCCAACACCATGGCCGGGTTCGCCTCGCTGGGGGGAAACGGCGCCTTCGTCGGCAAGGTGCGCAACGACCAGCTCGGCGGTATTTTCAGCCACGATATCCAGGCCGCCGGCGTGCGCTATGAAACACCACTGGCCACCAGCGGCGCACCCACGGCACGCTGTTTGATTTTTGTCACCCCCGACGCCCAGCGCACCATGCAGACTTATCTCGGCGCCAGCGTGGCGCTGGGGCCCGATGACATCGACGAGGCGCTGATCGCCGGCGCCCGCGTCACCTATCTCGAGGGGTATCTCTGGGCTTCCGACAGCGGCCGCGAAGCTTTGATCAAGGCGGCGCAGATTGCGGGGAAGGCCGGCAACAAGGTCTCCTTTACGCTCTCCGACGCCTTCCTGGTGGACGCCTTCCGCGAAGATTTCATAACCTTTATCCGCGAGCATGTGGATATCCTGTTCGCCAACGAGGTGGAGGTCACCGCCCTGGTGGAGGCGCAGGATTTCGACGATTCCTTCCAGCATACGAGGGGGCTGTGCGAGATTGCGGCGCTGACCCGCAGCGAAAAGGGCTCGGTTGTGGTTGCCGGCAACGAAGTTCACGTCATCGACGCCGTCCCTGTGGACCAGGTGCTGGATACCACCGGCGCTGGAGACCTCTACGCCGCGGGGTTCCTTTTCGGATACACCCAAGACAAGGATTTGGCCGCCTGCGCCCATATGGGCTCGCTGGCCGCCGGGGAAATCGTCGGCCATTTCGGCGCCCGTCCCGAAACGTCGCTCGCCGGTCTGTTACCTCCCGGATTGAGGTCCGCGGATTGAAATTGGGGGGAAGTTGGCTAAAAGGAAATCCCGGGGGCAAAAAGAAAAAACCGGCAACGGACAGAACGGGATATGAACGCAGGCGAAAATATTACGGAATCGAAATAGAACCGGGCTCCGGGGCTGTTTTTACCGGCCCTACCGGCCCTACAAGGGCACTACTTTGGCCCTGAATCCGAGGAAAAGTGGGGGATATGGCGGCTTTTAAGAATTTTCTCGAAGCCCGGGGCTGGGAACAGGCTTTTGCCGTTTACGGCGACCGCCGCATCCTCGCCATCTTTTTCATGGGCTTTTCCAGCGGCCTGCCGCTGGTGCTCACCGGCTCCACTTTGGCGGTATGGATGGCCGAATCCGGGGTCTCGCTGACCAAGATCGGTTTCTTTGTTCTGGTAGGGGTTTCCTACAATCTCAAATTCCTGTGGTCGCCGCTGATGGACCGTGGGCGCATTCCGTGGCTGACGCGCAGACTGGGGCGGCGGCGTAGCTGGGCGCTGGTGACCCAAGTGGCGCTGATGGTGGCCCTGGTGGGGCTGGGACAGAGCGATCCCGCTGTAAATCTGGAAAAAACCGCATTAATGGCGGTGCTGGTGGCCTTTCTCTCGGCCAGCCAGGATATCGTCATCGATGCCTTCCGTATCGATCTTTTGCAAGATCGTGAACAGGGGGCGGGGGCGGCCTCCACACAATTGGGCTATCGCGGCGGCACGTTGCTGGCAGGCGCGGGCGCGCTGTATGCCGCGGCCTATGGCGGCTGGGAGTTTGCCTATGCGGTCATGGCCGGATTCATGACCGTGGGTATGGTCACCGTATTGATGACCCGGGAACCGGAAGACGGCGGAAAAGACAGGGCGGATATGTCCTTCTCCGAGCAGCTTCACGAGGCGGTGGTGGCGCCCTTTACCGATTTCATGGGCCGCCACGGCGAATGGATGGTGATTCTGATTTTTATCATGTTCTACAAATTCGGCGATGCCGTGGCCGGAGTCATGGCCAATCCCTTTTATGTGGCCATGGGTTTCACCAAGATAGAAATCGCCGATGTAAGCAAGATTTTCGGCGTCGCGGCCACGGTGGTGGGGATCGTGGTGGGCGGCGCCGTGGTCTACCGGCTGGGAATTTTCCGCGCCCTTCTTCTCTGTGGCATCCTGCAGGCGCTTTCCAACCTCATGTTCGCCTATCAGGCTACGGTGGGGCACGATGTGGGGCTGTTGGTGGCCACTATCGGGCTTGAAAATCTCACCGGCGGCATGGGGTCGGCGGCTTTCGTGGCCTACCTCTCGAGCTTGTGCAGCCATGCCTTTTCGGCCACCCAATACGCGTTGTTGTCCTCGGTGATGGCGGTGGGGCGTACGGTGCTGGCCTCGGGCGGGGGCTGGGCGGCGCAGGAACTGGGCTGGGTGCCGTTCTTCATCGGCTCCACCTTTGCCGCGGTGCCGGGGCTGTTGCTGCTGCTCTGGCTCATGCGCCGGGCGCGGCCGGGCTAGAGCGTTCCTCGCCGCTTCAAGCCGGTTGACCTAAGCCGGTTGACCGCCAGCGATTGTGGCTCCACACTTTCCCCCGCATATGACTCTGCACGTTTTCGGGAGGGAAGCCCCATGCGCGTCGGCGTGCCCAAGGAAATCAAGACCCACGAATACCGGGTCGGGCTGGTGCCCTCCAGCGTCCGCGAACTGGTCCATCACGGCCATGATGTGGTGGTGCAGTCGGGGGCCGGGTCGGGCATCGGCTGTGACGACGAGGTCTATCGCGCCGCCGGGGCGGAGATCGTGGGGAGCGCGCAAGAGGTCTTCGCCGCGGCCGATCTGGTGGTCAAGGTAAAGGAGCCGCAGGCCGGAGAATACGGCTTCTTGCGCGACGGCCAGATGCTGTTTACCTATCTCCACCTTGCCGCCGATCCGGCCCAGGCCAAGGCGTTACAGGAATCGGGCTGTATCGCCATCGCCTATGAGACGGTCACCGACGCGCGCGGCGGCCTGCCGTTGCTGGCGCCCATGAGCGAGGTGGCGGGGCGCATGTCGGTGCAGGCGGGCGCCCATTGTCTGGAAAAGGAACAGGGCGGCGTGGGCCTGTTGCTGGGCGGGGTTCCGGGGGTGGCGGTGGCCAATGTGGTGATCTTGGGCGGCGGCATCGTCGGCACCAATGCCGCGCGCATGGCCATGGGGATGGAGGCCAACGTTACCGTCCTCGAGACGTCGCTGAGCCGACTCTATGACCTCGACCTTCAGTTCGGCGCCAAGCTCAATACCATCTTTTCCACCGTGGATTCCATCGAGGAATGCGTCACCGCCGCCGATCTCGTCATCGGCGCGGTGCTGGTGCCGGGTGCTGCCACGCCCAAACTGGTGACGGCCGAGATGGTGCGCCGCATGCGCCGCGGCTCGGTGATCGTGGACGTGGCCATCGACCAGGGCGGGTGCTGTGAAACCAGCCGCCCCACCACCCATGCCGAGCCCACCTATGTGGAGGAAGGCGTGGTTCATTACTGTGTCACCAATATGCCGGGCGCGGTGGCGCGCACCTCGGCCTTCGCCCTCAACAACGCTACCCTGCCCTTCGTCTGCGCCTTGGCCGATGGCGGCTGTGAAACCGCCATGGACGAAAACCCGCATCTGTTGGCGGGCTTAAACGTATGCCGTGGCGCCATTACCCACCAGGCGGTGGCCCAGGCCCTCGATGCCGAATACCGCCCCGCCGCCGAGACTCTGGCGGAAACGTGAGCGGGGCTGGGGCGTTAAGGGGTTGGGAAACTAAACCGCTTCGAAGGCGTAGCCGGCGGAGCGCACGGTGCGGATCACGTCTTTCCCGCCGCCGTCGTTGAGCGCCTTGCGCAGGCGGCGGATATGGGTGTCCACGGTGCGCTGTTCCACATAGACATCGTGGCCCCACACCTGGTCGAGGAGCTGTTCGCGGGAGAAGACGCGGCCCGGATTTTTCATGAAATGATGCAGCAAATTGAATTCTGTGGGGCCAAGATGCACTTCCCGACCGCCGCGCATGACGCGATGGCCGGCGAGGTCCATTTCGATGTCGCCGCCGCTTAAGGTTTCGTCATTGGCGGCGGGGTGGGCGCGGCGTAGCACGGCGCGGATACGGGCCACCAGTTCGGTGGGGCTGAAGGGTTTGGTGATGTAATCATCGGCGCCCGATGTCAGCCCCCGCACTCGGTCTTCCTCTTCGCCGCGGGCGGTAAGCATGATGATGGGAAGATGTTTGGTGGCGGGCGCGCGCCTGAGCTGGCGGCACATCTCCAGCCCCGAGATATGGGGCAGCATCCAGTCCAGCAACACCAGGTCGGGAGTCTCCTCGGCGATGCGCAGGCGCGCCTCTTCCCCGTCCAGCGCCGTGCTGGCCTCAAACCCTTCCTGTTCCAGGTTATAGCGGATCATATCCGCCAGGGCGGGCTCGTCCTCGGCTATGAGGATCAGAGGTTTCATGGGCGCGCGCGCCTACTCTTTCTCGGGATTCTTTCGGGGCGCGGGTTTTTTACCGGGGGCTTTCTTGGCCTTTTTTTCCACTGTTTTCCCACTCTCGGGCTTTGCACCCTCGGGTTCTCCGTTTTCAGGGAAGGCGTCGTGTTCGGCCTGTTTCATGACCGTGTAATAGCTTTCCTCGAATTTCGGGCGGTCTTCCGGCATCGGTTTGCCGTGGACGAAGAAATAAATGTTTTCGGCGATGTTGGTCACATGATCGCCCACCCGCTCCAGATTCTTGGCCATGAACAGCAGATGAGTGCACACCGTGATGCTGCGCGGGTCTTCCATCATATAGGTCAGAAGCTCGCGGAAGACGCTGGTATACATCTCGTCCACTTCTTCATCGCTTTCCCATACCCGTATCGCCTTTTCCGCGTCGCGCTGGGCGTAGGCGTCGAGGATGTCCTTGAACATCTGTTGTACCTGGCGGCCCATGCGCGGCACAGTCTGGACAAGATTGACCTCGGGAAACTGGGACAGGGCGATGGAGCGCTTGGCCACGTTGGAGGCGTAATCGGCGATACGTTCGATATCGCTGGAAATTTTCAGCGCCGCCACGATATTGCGCAGGTCCACCGCCATGGGTTGGCGCAGCGCCAGCAGGCGCACGGTAAAGGTGGCCACCTCGTGTTCCAGGTCATCCACCTTGTAGTCGGTTTCCACCACCTCCTGGCCCATGGCGCTGTCGCGCTTGAGGATGGCCTGAATGGCTTGGTCGAGCTGTGATTCGGCGATCCCGCCCATCTGCATGATGGTCTTGTTGAGATGCTCCAGCTCTTCGTCATAGGAGGAAACGATATGTTGCTGCGTGGCCATGGTCATGTTCCTTGAAATGGGGCCTAAGCCAATCTAGCCGAAACGCCCGGTAATATAGCCTTGGGTGCGTTCGTCGCGGGGGCTGGTGAAGACCCGTTCGGTGTCGCCGAATTCCACCAACACGCCGAGATGAAAGAAGGCCGTGCGCTGGGACACCCGTGCGGCTTGTTGCATGGAATGGGTGACGATGATGATGGTGTAATTTTGCCGCAGCTCGTCGATCAGCTCTTCGATGCGCGCCGTGGCGATGGGGTCGAGCGCCGAACAGGGCTCGTCCATCAGAATTACTTCCGGATTGACGGCAATGGCCCTGGCGATACACAGGCGCTGTTGCTGGCCGCCGGAAAGGCCGGTGCCGGGCTCGTGCAGGCGGTCGCGCACCTCGTTCAGCAACCCCGCCTTGGTCAGCGAGGTCATGACGACCTCATCGAGGGCGTCCCGCGACGACACCAGCCCGTGAATCTGCGGCCCATAGGCCACATTGTCGTAAATGGATTTGGGGAACGGATTGGGCTTCTGGAAGACCATGCCGATGCGCGCGCGCAGATGCACCACATCCACCGCGCGGTCGTAGATGTCCTCGCCGTCCAGCGTCACCGTGCCCTCAAACCGGCATTCCTCGATGGTGTCGTTCATGCGGTTGAGGCAGCGCAGATAGGTGGACTTGCCACAGCCCGAAGGCCCGATAAGCGCCGTCACCTCGTTTTCGCGAATATCAAGATCGATCTCGGTAAGCGCCTGATTATCGCCATAGAATACGTTGACGCCAGCGGTGCGCATCTTGATCGGTTTTTTTCCGGCGGGTTCCGTCTGTCCATTATTGGGCATGGCGATATTTACTCGGGGGGCTTCCTTGGGAGCCTCCCTGGGAGTCTGCGTATCCACAACTTGCGCCTCTTGTTTGCTCATGGTTTCGGTCTCGTTTTTTGGGGCACTACCACCGTTTTTCGAACTTGCGCCGCAGAATAACCGCCGTGGCGTTCATAATAACCAGAAAGACCAGCAGAACCAACGTGGCGGCGGCGGTCTTTTCGACGAAGGCGCGTTCGGGGCTGTCGGCCCAAAGGTAAATCTGTACCGGCAGCACGGTGGCCGGATCAAAGGCCCCCTGGGGAATGTCGACGATGAAGGCGACCATGCCGATCATCAACAGCGGCGCCGATTCTCCCAAGGCGCGGGACATGCCGATAATGGTGCCGGTGAGAATCCCCGGCATGGCCAGCGGCAACACATGATGCAGCACCACCTGTGCCGGAGAGGCGCCAAGACCGCGGGCGGCCTCGCGGATGGATGGCGGCACCGCCTTCAACGCCGCGCGGGTGGCGATGATAATGGTGGGAAAGGTCATCAGCGCCAGCACAATGCCGCCCACCAGGGGGGCGGAGCGGGGCAGGTGCATGACATTGAGAAACACCGCCAGTCCAAGAAGGCCGTAGATGATGCTGGGCACGGCGGCCATGTTGTTGATATTGACCTCGAGAAAATCGGTCCAGCGGTTTTTGACCGAAAGCTCTTCGAGATACACCGCCGCGGTAACACCCAGAGGAAAAGAGAGAATCAATGTCACGACGAGCGTCAGCGCGGAACCAACGATAGCGCCCCAAATGCCGGCCTGTTCGGGCTCGCGGGAATCGCCGCTTGTGAAGAAAGTGATATTGAACCGCTTACGAAGCGCGCCGGATTCTTCCAGAGCGTCGAGCCAGGCGACCTGGCGGTCATTGATGCGCCGGATTTTTTCCGGAATATCACGGGAGATGGCCCCCTTGTTGAACATATCGGCATCGCCCGAAGCCGTAAGCCAGACCCTCCGGGTGGCTCCGATCAAAGACGGATCGTTCGCCACCATGGCCTGAAGCTGGCGCCGCGCGCCGCGACTCACCAGCTTGATGAGCTTCTTCACCTCGCGGCGGTTCTTCACTTCGGGAAACCGGGCCTGTAAGGCATTGCGCACAAGCCGCTGGTAATTGGCGCGGGCGATTACTTCTGGGTCACCAGTTTTCTTGGGATCGATCACGTCCTGGGAAAAAACGATGGGAAGGCTGATCTGGGTCTGAAAAAAAGCGCCATATCCCTTGGTGAGGATGCTGGAAAGCAGGATGACCAGGAATACCAGCGCGGTGGCGATGGCGATGAGGCCATAGGCGCGGAACCGTTTTTCGGCGGCATGGCGGCGGCGCAGCGAGGCCGTAATCAGCGCCGATGTGGATGTGTTCGAGGCGGTCATAGGATCACGCATAGGGGGATCACGCGCCTTTCCAGAATATTTCTCATGCCGGTCTCAATCGTACTGTTCCCTGAATTTCTGAACCACCCGCAGGGCAATCACGTTAAGGGCCAGGGTCACGGCGAACAGAACCAGCCCCAGGGCGAATGCCGCCAGGGTCTTGGCGCTGTCGAATTCCTGGTCGCCCACCAACAGGGTGACGATCTGGACCGTCACCGTGGTCACGGATTCCAAAGGATTGGCCGTGAGGTTGGCGGCGAGTCCCGCGGCCATGACCACGATCATGGTTTCACCGATGGCACGTGAAACGCCGAGAAGGCAAGCGCTGATAACACCCGGCAGGGCGGCGGGCAGAACCACCCGGCGCACCGTCTCCGAGCGCGTCGCGCCCAGGGCCAGCGAGCCGTCGCGCAGGGATTGGGGAACGGCAACGATGATGTCGTCGGATAATGAAGAAATAAAGGGAATGATCATGATCCCCATCACCCCGCCGGCCGCAAGGGCGCTCTCGGACGCCACGTCCATCCCCATCCCCATCCCCACATCGCGCAGGAATGGTCCCACGGTCAGTGCCGCGAAGAAGCCGTAAACCACAGTGGGAATACCGGCCAGCACTTCGAGCACCGGCTTGACCACATTGCGCGTCCCTGGAGAGGCATAATCGGCCATATAGATGGCCGACATAAGACCCACGGGCACGGCCACCACCATGGCGATAAATGTCACCAGCAACGTGCCGGCAAACAGGGGGATGGCGCCGAATTCCCCGGAACTGCCTACCTGGTCGGCGCGGATGGAGGTTTGGGGACTCCAGTTCAGGCCAAACAGAAAATCCCAGAACGGGATAAGCCGGAAAAAACGGATGGCTTCGAAGAAAAGCGAAAGAACAATGCCGATGGTGGTGAGAACGGCGATGGTGGCACTGGCCACGAGCAGCCAGCGCAGGGCGTGCTCCACCCGGTTGCGGGCGCGCATGTCCGGCGTGATGCGCCGCAATCCCCAGGCCAAACCCGCCGCGGCAAGACTCGCCGTGGCACCGCCCAGCCCCGCGAAGCTGGTTTGTCTCAGGGAATTGTAATGGTCCGCGGCTTCCTGCAGGGCGGGCGTCACCTCGCCGGGCACGGAGTGACCGGCGGCGAGGCTGTGTACCAGGCTGAGGATCAGATCAGGAGAACTGGCACCGCCACCGGGAAGGACGGGGAGCATCCGGTCAATGACCAGGAGGTCAATAAGATAAGGTTCGGCCAGAACCCACAGCAGAAACAATCCGAAGGAAGGAAGGCCGCACCACAGGGCCAGGTACCACCCGTAATAGTCGGGCAGGGAATGGAGGTTCTTCGCCCTGCCGGAAACGCTTGCCAGGGCGCGGCTGCGACCGAAAAAGAAGCCAATTCCCGTGAGGACCACAAGCGTTACGGCAAGGACGAAAAACTGCATATTCTCTCAACCGTTTTCTGACCGGCTTCCGTCAAGACGGAAACCCTACATGGACAATGGTGCCATCTTGGCGGCGTCTTCTGCCTGTTGTTTCCGACCCTCATCGCTTAAGGGGATCAGCCCCTTATCGGTGAGATAGCCGTACTCGCCCAGGGCGTTGTCACTGGTGAATTCGGCAACGAAGGCTTTCATGCCGGGAATGACGCCCATATGAGCGTTCTTTACGTAAAAATAGAGCGACCGCGCCACCGGATATGTGCCGGCGGCGATGTTTTCAAACTCGGGACTGACATCGTTCACCAGAGAGCCCTGGACCTTGTCCTGGTTCTGGTCGAGGAAGCTGAAGCCGAAGACGCCG
The DNA here is from genome assembly GCA_964482135.1 of uncultured Rhodospirillaceae bacterium. Lineage (GTDB taxonomy): Bacteria > Pseudomonadota > Alphaproteobacteria > UBA11136 > UBA11136 > UBA11136. The sequence continues at coordinate 29,924 of CAYZWF010000017.1, read as the reverse complement.
AAGGCGTCCTCGTTGGCTTCCAACTTCTGGACAATGAGATTGTCGTTCTCTCCGGCCTCCACATAGGCGCCGTCCTCGCGGATGGAGTGGCACAGCGCCTTATAGGCCTTCTGATCCTTCTTCTTCCGCGCTTTGATCCCGGGGAAGGTCTTGCATCCCCCCTCAAGGGCCAGCTCGGCGAAGGCGTCACGGGTGCCCGAGGTGGGCGGCGGGCCCAACACCTCGATCTTGACCCCGGGAAGGGCGGGATCTATATCGCTCCACTTCTTATAGGGGTTGAGTTGCAGCGTGACCCCGGTCTCGTCGGCGGGCACCTGTTTGGCGAGGCCTAAGAAGATATGGCGCAGGGTGAAGGAGGCGTTGGGGGACTTGAGGGAATTGGCCAGCACGATGCCGTCGAAGCCGATCTTGACCTCGGTGATGCCGGTGACGCCGTTGCCGGCACAGTTGTCCACCTCGGATTTTTTAATACGGCGCGAGGCGTTGGTCACGTCGGGATACCCGGTGCCGATCCCGGCACAGAACAGCTTCATGCCGCCGCCGGTGCCGGTGCTTTCCACCACCGGGGTGCGGAACGAGGTGATGATGCCGAATTCCTCGGCCACGGCGGTGGAGAAGGGAAACACGGTGGATGAGCCGACGATGTGTATCTGGTCGCGCGCCTGGGCCGGCATGGCCATGAACCCCACCAGCGCGGCGGAAAGGATGAATGTCTTTTTCATGAGGGCTGTCATGCTCCAAGGGGAGGGCCATAAAGACGGAGCCCGAGAGCGGCACGGCGCCCGGAAACCGCCCCGGGAATTGCCGGATCGAACCCAACCTAGCGACTGTCGGCGGCTATCATATGACAGTTATGTGACAGTTTTATTGCAGTGGACTTCGGCTTGCCGCGGGAGAGCGGAAGCGGCCCCCAAGCTATCGGCAAGGGGGCTTTCCTTATGGAAAAATCGGTGGTGGGTCAGTTTTGTGAATGCCTGCAATTAATCTCTTTTTTAGGGCCGACGTACCCTGGCCCATTTAGAGCCGCCACATCTGACGTGCCCTGGCCTTGTGCGAATATCCGAGCCCGGCTCAGGCGGCCTCATCGAGAATCTCGCGTACCATAAAAGCCAGTTCCCGTTTCCTGAACGGCTTTTTAATAAGCGGCAGCGCCGTCTCGTTATTGGCGGATTGCTCTATCTCCTCGGGGTTATAGCCGGTGGCCAGAAGGATCTTGAGGTGGGGGTGCAGGGCCAGGGCTTTTTTGGCCAGTTCCGTTCCTTGCATACCCCCCGGCATCACCACATCGCTGAGCAACAGGTCTATGTGTCGATCCTCTTCGAGCAGCGTCAGGCCCGACGGCCCGTCTTCTGCTTCCAAAACCGTATAGCCCAGACTCTCCAGCATGGTGGTGCCGATCATCAGAACCACGGGATCATCCTCCACGCAAAGGACAGTTTCCGTGCCGATGGGAAGGTCTGGCGTAGTTTCGGCGGTTTTTGTGGCTGGCTTGGCCTTGCCCTCGGCTTGCGGCAGGTAAAGCCTCACCGTGGCGCCGTGGCCGAGCTCGCTCTCGATCTCGGCGGTGCCTCCGGCTTCCTTGGCAAAACCCAGGACCATGGAAAGGCCAAGCCCGGCGCCCTCTCCCACCTCCTTGGTGGTGAAGAAGGGATCAAACGCGCGCGCGATCACCTCGGGAGCGATGCCGCAGCCGCTGTCGCTGACTGATACGGTGACGTAATTACCGGGGGTCAGATCGGGCAATGTGGCCAGGTCATTTTCCGTCAGCTCTTTATTGGCGGTTTCGATGGTGATGACGCCGACCCCGGCCATGGCGTCGCGGGCATTGATAACCAGATTGAGCAGCGCCCCCTCGAATTCGCCGCCGTCAATCATCACCGGCCACAGGTCAGGGCGGGTTTTGGTCTCGATGGTGATGGTCTTCACCAGGGCATGATTAAACATCCGGCAGGAATGGGGGATCAATTCGTTGAGGTCCGTCAGTTCAGGGTGGAGCGATCCCGTGCGTGAATAGGCCAACAGCTGTTGGGTCAGGCTCTTGCCCCGTAACGTGCTTTCCATGGCCACGGACAGTTTCTTGGCGACGCTCTCGTTACCCGTGACCTCGTCATCAATCAGTTCAAGATTGCCGAGAATGGCCATCAACAGATTATTGAACTCATGGGCGACTCCGCCGGTGAGATTGCCCAGCGCCTCCATTTTCTGGGTCTGCTGGAGATGCTCCTCGGTTTTCTTGCGCTCGGAAATATCGTGCAGCATGACGGTGAGGATGATCTCGCCGCCGGAGTCCAGCTTGGTGATGGAGGCCTCGGCGGGAAACTCTTCTCCACCCTTGCGCAGGCCGCAAATCTCTCCACGGCGATTCATGAGGAGACTGGTTTCGGGAGAAGAGATGAAGTGATTGATATATTGGCGGTGAGCCCCCCGGAACCGTTCGGGAATAAGAAGATCAAGGGGTTGGCCCAGCATGTCCCGGGACTCATAGCCGAAAATCTCTTCAGCGCCCCGGTTGTAAATGCGGATGAACCCCTTCTCGTCTATGGAGATGATGGCCTCGCGCGCGAGTTCGAGAATGCCCGAAAACCGCTGTTCGCTTTTACGCAGGGCGTTTTCCGCCCGCATGCGCTCGGCCAGTTCCCGGCGGGCCTCGTGGGCTCGACGGAAGGCGAATATGGTGAGCGCGACCACAAGCACGACCATGGTTGGGAACAACTCGACGGTGGCGGAATGTTGTTTCCAAGCCAGTGAATGGTACAGGCTGTGCGAAAGCCCGGTCATTGTGAACAGGACAAAACTGGCCATCGTCACCGATATGATCGCCCACATCTCGGCAAGTCCGGAAATCATCGCAAGCATCGCCATGGTAACGACGAATACGGCCGACAGACCGACAAGGGTCGCCATCGACGATGGGTTGACCGCGGTCGTTGGCGGGAAAAGCTCCGCCTGCGGAATAAAATAGGTCGCCGCCATGCCTGTGTAGTGCATAAGGGTAATTGCCAGTCCCATTATTCCGGCCAGGCCGAGCAATGGCACCAGTTTTACCGATGCTTCTTGGGCGAGGCTGCGCGACAGGAGCCACAGTGCGACCGAGGCCAACGCTACGGCGATGAAGATCGAAAGCGCGAACAGGGCAGGATCGTAACGGATGTCGGCCGCCAAACGTATCGACGCCATACCCGTATAGTGCATGGCGCCGATGCCGCCGCCCAGAATCAAGCCGCCGCTAAGCATGACTCGCGTCGTCGGCCCTTGGGAGGGCGCCGTCACCATATGAAACGCCGCGCCACTGGCAAGCACGGCGAACAGCATCGACAGCGCCGTCAGCCCGATATCGAAAGTCGCTTTCGCACAGATGTCGATGGAGAGCATGGCGATAAAGTGCATGCTCCAAACACCGGTGCCGAGCGCAAACGCCGCCGTTACCAGCCACCCCAGACGGGTCTTCGGGTCAACCGAGTCCTGCACCGGTCTCACCAGCCGGAAGGCCGCGAACGACGCAAACGCGGCGACCAGATAGGAAGCCGCCACCAGTTTCAGGTCGTAATTATAGGGGATCGCAATCGCAGTATCATCGAGGATAAACATCAGGCGTACACCAGAAAGGTTGTCCGCGGGCCGTGCTAAGACGAGTGCCCCTGTATGTAACCCTATAGGATTGAAGGAATGGTTAAGCGTGCTTTTCCGAAGAACCACGGTTGCAAACGTGATGCCGAACGGTACGCCATGTTTAAAGCCTCAATGGCAAACCCCGATTTTTCGTGCCAACGGCCGGATCACATAACCCAAGGCGGGGAGTGCGATGGCCCGGGACGTTGCGGTGGGTTTGTCTTATCCGCCCGCCACCTGTTGGATGAAGGCCTCCACGTCCTCGCTGAGCGTTTCCGCCTGCCGCGACAGGCCGGAAGAGGCGGTTTTGACCTCCTCCACGGAGGAACTGGATTCTTTTGCTCCTTCCGCCACTTGACCGATGGTATCCGCAACCACGCGCACGCCGTCCACGGCTTGGTTGACGCTGCCGCTGATTTCCGTCACCGCGGTGCGTTGCTCCTCGATGGCTCCGCTGATGGCCACGGCGTTTTTTTCTATTTCCCGGATCGTCTCGCCGATTTCATGGATGGAGGTGACGGCATCACCGGTGACAGAGCGGACGTTGCTGACCTGCTGGCCGATTTCATCGGTGGCCTTGGCGGTCTGGTTAGCCAGGCTCTTGACCTCGTTGGCGACCACGGCGAAGCCCTTGCCGGCTTCCCCGGCGCGCGCCGCCTCGATGGTGGCATTGAGCGCCAGCAGATTGGTTTGCGAGGCAATATCGTTGATCAGTTCCACCACATCGCCGATGGTCTGGGCGGCGCTGGAGAGGGTCTGGATGGTTTCGTCGGCCTTGGAAACGCAGGTGACGGCGTCCTGGGCCATCTCCGCGGAATTTTGGATCTGGCCGGCCACCTCGCCGATGGAGGCCGAGAACTCTTCCGTCGCCGCGGCCACGCTCGATACGTTGTTCGACGCATTCTGTGCCGCGTCGGAAACCTTGGATGACTGGTCACTGGTGCTGTTGGCGATGTCCGCCAGACTGTTGGAGGAAGCCTCCAGCTCGGTGGAGGAAGAAGAAATGGTATGAACCACGTCCTTGATTTTCTCGCCCATGCTGTTGGCCATCTCCGAGAATTCCGACGTTTTCCGGTCCATGGCGTCGAGGCCATTGTTGACGATCTCGGCCCGTGCCTTGAAGCCACCCACCATGCCGGTGAGCAGGATCTTGCGGAAATATTTCCCTTCCGCGGCGTATTCCAGGGCCGCCCCGGCTTCGCGCACGAAGGCCTCGGTGCGGTCGAGAAGCCTGTTGATGCCGTGCTGGAGGTCGGCCACGGCCCCACTTTCACCGATGTCCAGAATCCGTGCGCCCAAATCGCCTCCGTTGACCTGTTCGAAGACATTCAGCGCCTTTTGAATTTCTTCATCGGCGCCACCGGCGCTCGCGCCGCCGCCCAGCGTGGTGGGGATTTTAAAGAGAGAGGATAAATTGGTCATAGGGTACTCCGTTCTCTTCGAGAAGATCGGTAAGGATTTTAGTTGAAGCTTCCAGCCCGGTCTTGGGGTCGGAATGATGCCGCTCCTCCGCGCGAAGCTGTTCGTAGAGGGGTTTGACTTTGGCAAGCGCCGATTCTTCCGGAACGCGCCGGTTTGAATGGTATCCCGAGACATTGCCGCTGGCGTCAAAATCCGGAGTCACATGGGCGAGTACCCAATAATGGTCACCCCCCTTGGTGCGGTTGACCACATAGGCGAAAATTTCCTTGCCCGTCTGGACGGTGTCCCACAGAAGTTTAAAAACAGCGCGCGGCATTTCAGGATGACGAATAAGGCTGTGGGGCGCCCCCATTACCTCGCTCTCGGTATAATCGGCTATTTCCAGGAAAGTATCGTTGGCATAGGTGATCTTTCCCTTGAGGTCGGTCTTGCTGACGATGATGTCATCCTTGCCGAAGCTGCGCTCCACACCCGTTAAAGAGATGTCCTCGGACACGGTCAACCCTCCCCAAAATAAACCCAAAACAAACTAGAGCTGCTCTAAATAACCTCTTTTTGATTAACAAAATAATAAAAAAAGTAAGGGCATTAAAGCTCTCTTAATTGATGGTGTGAGGCCATCGGAGAAACACCCCCCCCGCCGGGGTGCGACGGGGGAAAGGGCTAGGTCTTTGGGTCCGGAGTGGCAGGTAGAAAAACGGTAAACGTGCTGCCTTTTCCGGGCGTACTGGTAATGGTCAGATCGCCCCGGTGACGGGTCACGATATGCTTGACGATGGCCAGGCCGAGCCCGGTACCGCCCAGTTCCCGTGACCGTGCGGCATCGGTGCGGTAGAAACGCTCGGTCAGGCGCGGCATCTGTTCGGGAGCGATGCCGCCGCCGTGGTCGATGACGCTGATGGCGAGATGATCCCGGCCGTTATGCTTCTCGGGCCGCGCCACAACTTCGATGGTGGACCCGTCACCGCCGTATTTGACGGCATTATCCATGAGGTTGAGAAAGACCTGGGTCAACTGGTCGCTTTCCCCCACCACGAAGGGCTTGTCGGGCAGGTCAATCTCGAGGGTCTGTTTTCTGGCTTCCACGGCCGGAGCCAACATGTCCGCGATGCCATGGAGGATATGATCCAGCTCCACGGTCTTGGTGGGCGCCATGTGTTCCTGAAGCTCGATGCGTGACAGAGTCAACAGGTCATCCACCAGCCGGCCCATGCGGTCGGCCTGTTCCGCCATGGTGGCGAGGAACTTTTCCTGGGCTTCTTCGTCATCGCGGGCGGGGCCACGCATGGTCTCGATATAGCCCGACAGCATGGCCAGAGGCGTTTTCAACTCGTGGCTGGCATTGGCGATAAAGTCGGTCTGTAATTGTTTGGTGCGTTTCTCCGCACTCTGGTCATAGAGCGTAAGAATGGCCACGGTGCCATCGCTGGCGGGCTCGGGAAGAGGCTCGATCCAGGCCCGGAAAGAGCGCGCAATGGGCACCGGCAGGGAAAACTCCACGGCCTTTCCCTTTCCGCCCTCGCGCCCCGAAGGCCCCGCCAGAACGGTGTCCATTGTCTCCAGTACATCGGGATTTCGCAACATGGCGGCCAGATTCCGGCCCTCGGGCAGGCTTCCGAAAAGACTGTGCGCGGCACGGTTGGAACGCAATATCTGGCGTTCGGCCGTGAGCATGAAAAGCGGATCGGGAAGACGGTCGAGAATGGTTTTCAGAACCTTCACCGATTCGGTCAGTTCCTTGTGGTCGCTGTTCCACATGCGGTCGAGCCGGGCAATGGCGGCCTCCAGCCCCACCGCGGCGGAGGGAAAAGTCAGGGCCGGGGGATCCTGATGACCGCGCCACGACACTTCGCCGCCATAGTCGCGCAGGGCCAGCAAATCGGCCAGATGGGACCGCACGATACCGCCCAGCGCCAGGGCCAGAACGATGGCGGCAAACCAGGCCGGGCCGCTTTCCAGGGCGCCGAGACTGACGAACAGAAGGAGCAGAATCACCACCGGCGCCATCAACACGGTGACGACGGACGACAAAAGCGCGAAAGGCACCTTTGGCCGGGTCATGGGCTTAAGCCTTCCCTGGGACCGTCCTTGGGGTTTTCAGCGCGCCGCATGATAGGAAGCCAGCGCCGCAAGATTGACGATGTCGGATGCGGTGGCGTTCATGAGAGCAATCTGGGCCGGTTTGGAAAGACCAATGAGAAGCGGGCCGATGATATGGCCCCCACCCAACATCAGCAACAGCTTGGAGGATATATTGGCGGCATTGAGGTTGGGCATGACCAGAACGTTTGCCGGCCCGGTCAGGCGGCAGAAAGGATAGGCTTGGCGCATCAGCTCCATATCCAGGGCCACATCCGCCGACATCTCGCCGTCATACTCGAAATCCACTTTTCTCTGGTCAAGCACGGCGATGGCCTGGCGCAGGCGTTCGGTACCCTGGCTCGGCGGGTTGCCGAAGTTGGAATAGGACACCAGGGCCACCCTTGGCTCGTGACCGAACAACCGGGCCTCGGCGGCGGCCTGTTCGGCGATATCGGCCAGCTCTTCAGGCAGTGGCGTGCCGCGGATCGCGGAATCGGCGATAAAGATGTTGTGGTTGTGGGCCAGCAACAGGGAAAGCCCGAGAACTCGTTTGCCGGGCTCGGGGTCGATGACGCGGGTAATCTCGTCATAGGTGGTGGAAAAATTCCGGGTCAGGCCCGAAACCATGGCGTCGGCATCGCCCTGGGCCACCATACAGGCGGCGAACACATTGCGCTCCTGGTTCACCATACGCCGGCAATCGCGCTCCAGAACGCCCTGACGTTGCAGGCGGGCATAGAGAAAATCGAGGTATTTGTCAGTGTCGCGGCTGAGCTTGGCGTTGGTGATCTCGATCCCGCCTTTGTTTTTCATGCCCATGCGTTTCATGGTTTCGGCGATCAGAGTCTCGCGGCCAAGAAGGATAGGCGTGCCATAACCGGCATCGGCGAAGGCGGCTGCCGCGCGGATCATTTTCTCCTCTTCACCCTCGGCGAAAATAACGCGGCGATTGGCGCGGCTGACTTCCTCGAAGATGGCATGCAGGGTCGCCGAGGTGCGGTCGAGGCGGGCCTGTAGCTCGGCCCGGTAGGCTTCCATGTCGGCAATGGGCTTGCGCGCCACCCGCGACTTGATCGCCGCCTTGGCCACGGCCATGGGAACGGCGGTGACCAGACGCGGATCGAAGGGCGAGGGAATGATGTAATCGGGTCCGTAACGCAGATGCTCGCCCGTGGTAGCGGCGGAGACCTCGTCGGGGACGTCTTCACGGGCGAGACGGGCAAGGGCGTGTACCGCGGCGATTTTCATCTCGTCGTTGATGGTGCTGGCCTGAACGTCCAGCGCCCCGCGGAAGATATAGGGAAACCCCAGGACATTATTGACCTGGTTGGGATAGTCGGAACGGCCGGTGGCGATAATGGCGTCGGGACATGCGGCCTTGGCTTTTTCCGGCTTGATTTCCGGATCGGGGTTGGCCATGGCGAAAATGATGGGTTTCGCCGCCATGGACTTTACCATTTTCGAATTCAAGGCATCCTTCACCGAAAGGCCGAGAAAAACGTCGGCGCCTTTCATGGCATCGCCCAGGCTGCGCGCGTCCGTGTCCACGGCATGGGCCGATTTCCACTGGTTCATGCCTTCCTCGCGGCCTTTGTAGATCACGCCCTTGCTGTCACAGAGCATGGCATTTTTATGGGGCAGTCCCATGGCCTTGATGAGCTCGATACAGGCGATGGCCGCCGAGCCCGCGCCGTTGACCACGACCCGGGTGGTTTTAAGTTTGCGTCCGGTGAGGTCGAGCGCATTGAGGAACCCAGCGGCGGTGATGATGGCGGTGCCGTGCTGGTCGTCGTGGAAGACGGGAATATCCATGATCTCGCGCAGGCGCTGTTCGATGATGAAACATTCCGGCGCCTTGATATCCTCGAGATTGATGCCGCCGAAGCTGGGACCGAGATAACGCACACAGTTGATGAAGGCATCCACATCCTCGGTATCGACCTCGAGATCGATGGCGTCGATATCGGCGAAACGCTTGAACAGGACCGCCTTGCCTTCCATCACCGGCTTTGCGGCCAGGGCGCCGAGATTGCCCAGCCCCAGCACGGCCGTGCCATTGGAGATCACCGCCACCATATTGCCCCTGGCCGTATAGTCCTGGGCGCGGGCGGGATCCTTGGCGATTTGCAGACAGGGCGCGGCGACGCCGGGCGAATAGGCGAGCGACAGGTCACGCTGGGTGGTCAGTGCCTTGGTGGGGGTGATCTCCAGCTTGCCGGGACGCCCCTTGGCATGCAGACGCAACGCGTCTTCGTCACTCACATGGATGGTGGAAGAAGTACGTATGGTGGGTTTTTTGCTCATTAATTTATTTAACCTGAGATGTTCAGGACTCCGGTGAGGACTCCGATGCGGTGGTATCGCGCTGGTTGATATGGACGTTGTCACCGCCGTGGCTGGTGAGGATGTCGAGCGCCTGTGCTTCGCGCGCCGCATCGTCCACCCGTACCCAGAGAATGACCGCCCCGGCTTCCAGGGCGCGGGTGAAGTTCTCCACATGGGGGGCCGAGGTGGTTTCGTCCAGCAGTTCTTTTATGGCCAGCCCGCCGATACCGGCTGCCACCAATGCAGTGAGGACGGCGGCCATGGGGCCGGCGGCGAGCATGATCAGCCCGGCGGCGGCAAGGGGGCCTAGATATTTGAGGTCGCTGCCAAGGGCTGTTTTCATGTCCTCGAAGCGTCCGCCCTGGCGGCGGGCGGCCTCGATGGACTCATGGGAACTCAGGATCGAAAGATCACTGGGTAAAAATCGCGCCTCAAGCAGGGCGTCGATGGCGTCCTGAAGCTTGTCTTGGTCGTCGAACAGAGCCACGGCCTCGCGGGTCTGAGCGGCGCTGGCAGCGGCGTTGCTGGAATCTCTGGGGGTGGTGCCGGTCACGAGCACAATTCCTTTATGTTAGAAAGCGTGGATGAAAGGGGCTTGTGGGTCATGTTGCCGTATGCGGGAGGGGAATCCTAGTCTTGTTCGTAGCCTTGGCCTTTTCCTCATGCTAATTTCCGGTTCTTTAGTTGCATTACCTAGCTATTCCGCCCCGTCCGCCAGTGAACCGGCTCATGAGCGAATTGACGCCAGAGACTCCCACGAAGAACCCGTCCGCGCTCCCCGGCCCGTCTCCGGACAAGGCCGAAAAGGACTCTGAGAAAAGTCCGGGAAAGGGCAAGGGACGAAAGGGAAAAGCCGCCGTAACGCCCATGATGGAGCAATATCTCCAGATTAAGCAGGCCCATCCCGGCTCCCTGTTGTTCTACCGCATGGGGGATTTCTACGAGCTTTTCTTCGATGACGCGGTGGCCGCGGCGGCGGCCCTGGACATCACGCTGACCCGGCGCGGCAAGCACGAGGGCGAAGACATCCCCATGTGCGGCGTGCCGGTGCACAGCTATGACTCATATCTCGCCAAGCTGATCCGCAAGGGATTCAAGGTGGCGGTGGCCGAACAGACCGAAGACCCGGGAGAAGCGCGCAAACGTGGCGGCAAGGCGCTGGTGCGGCGCGATGTGGTACGGGTGGTAACGGCGGGCACGCTGACCGAAGACACCCTGCTCGATGCGCGCTCTCATAATTACTTAGCGGCGCTGGCCGAGATTAAGGGCGAGGCGGCCATCGCCTGGCTCGATATCTCCACCGGCGATTTCCGGGTTCAGGACGTGGCGCAAGCCGAGTTCGGCGCCGCCCTGGCACGGCTCGAACCGGAGGAATTGCTGGTCTCCGACCGGCTTCTCGACGTCCCCGAACTCTACGAGTTGTTCAGTGAATGGAAGCGGGTGCTGACCCCCCAGGCCGACAGCCGTTTCGACAGCGCCTCCGCCAAACGCCGCCTCGAAGACCTCTACGGGGTCAAGGCGCTGGACGCTTTCGGGTCCTTTTCGCGGGCCGGAATATCGGCCGCCGGCGCGGTGGTGGACTATGTGGAGTTGACCCAGAAGGGGCGCTTGCCCCGTCTCGCCGCGCCACGGCCGTTTGCCTGCGGCTCGGTGCTGGAAATCGACCCCGCCACCATGAGTAATCTGGAACTGTTCCGGACCCTGTCCGGGGCCAGGGACGGCAGCCTCCTGCACACCGTGGACGCCACCCTGACCGGCCCCGGGGCGCGCCTTCTCGCCGCCCATCTCGCCGCTCCGCTGACAGACGTTGCGGCCATAGATGATCGTCTCCATATGGTGGACTTTTTTGTTGATAGCGATGGCGACGGCGCTCTGCGGGGCCGGGTGCGGGAGGTCTTGCGCCGCTGCCCGGATATGGAGCGGGCGCTCTCGCGGTTGACATTGGGGCGCGGCGGCCCCCGCGATCTGGCGGCCATTCGAGAAGCCTTGGAGGCGGCGCGGGAACTTCACGGTCTGCTTGCCGGAACAGCTACTGAAGCACCGCAGGGAATCGCGGATTTAGCCGCCGGTCTTGCGCCCGCCGGGGGTGGCCATGACGTGCTCACCGAAAGGCTCACCCGGGCGCTGGCGGCGGACCTGCCGCCGGTGGTGCGTGACGGCGGTTTCATCGCTAGCGGGTATGCCCCCGAACTGGATGAGTTGCGCACCCTGCGTGATGAATCAAAACGCCTCATCGCCGCCCTCCAGGGCCGTTACGCCGGCGAAACGGGTATTGCCTCGCTGAAAGTCAGGCACAACAACGTTTTGGGCTATTTCGTGGAGGTTACGGCCACCCATGTGGGAAAAATACCCGATGGTCCCGAAAGCCCTTTTATCCATCGCCAGACCATGGCCTCGGCCACCCGCTATACCACCACCGAACTGGCCGATCTCGAAGCCCGTATCACCAGCGCCGCCGACAAGACACTGGCGCTGGAGATCAAGCTGTTCGAGGATCTGGTGGGTGAAGTGGCGGCCCGTGCCGAGCCCATCGCCCAGACGGCGGCCGCGCTGGCCGGCCTCGATGTGGCTGCCGCCAACGGTGAGCTGGCGGTAACCAGACACTATTGCCGGCCCCATGTGGACGATAGTTTCGATTATGAAATAAAATCCGGGCGTCATCCGGTGGTGGAAGCGGCGCTGGAAACCGACAATGCTACGCCTTTTGTTCCCAATGACTGTGATCTGGCGCAGGGGCAGCGTTTGTGGCTGCTCACCGGCCCCAATATGGCGGGTAAAAGCACATTTTTGCGCCAGAACGCGCTGATTGCGGTGATGGCCCATGCCGGGCTTTTCGTGCCGGCGGAAAGCGCGCGTATGGGCGTGGTGGACCGTCTCTTCTCGCGGGTGGGGGCGGCCGACGATCTGGCGCGGGGGCGTTCCACCTTCATGGTGGAAATGGTGGAAACGGCGGCCATTCTTCACCGCGCCGGGCCGCGCAGTTTGGTGATCCTGGACGAAATCGGCCGCGGCACCGCCACCTATGACGGTCTCTCCATCGCCTGGGCCTGTGTGGAACACTTGCACGACGTCAACGGCGCGCGGGCGTTGTTTGCCACCCATTATCACGAACTTACCGCGCTGGCGGCGTCGCTGACGGCGCTTTCCCTGCATACCATGCGGGTCAAGGACTGGCAGGGTGAGGTGGTGTTCCTGCACGAAGTGGCGCCGGGCGTGGCCGAAGGTTCCTATGGCATCCACGTGGCCGAACTGGCGGGGTTGCCGGGCGCCGTGGTCACCCGCGCCCGCCAGGTTCTGGGAACCTTGGAACAGGGAGAACAAAGCGGGGCGCTGAACCGGCTTGCCGACGATCTGCCGCTGTTCTCGGCGGTGACGGCGACATCCGAGAGCGCCACCGCGACCTCTCCTTCAGCGCTGGAAGAGGCGCTGGACGGGGTTAACCCCGACCACCTCTCGCCCAAGGAAGCCATGGAGCTTCTCTATCGCCTGAAGGAATTAATGGCGGAAGAGCCCTAGCCCGGCATTCGTTCCGGACGCAGAACATTTTAAGTTTCCGGGGTCTTTTTTCTTTATTTTCCCCCGATTCCGGGGTCGGGAGCCCCGCGCTCGGTGCACCAGCCGGTGATGAGGTGGGCCGGGGTAACATCGAAATAGATATTGCTGACGGTTACGCCGGGCCATGGCGGCGCGCCCAGCTCCGCCGGGCTCATTTCCTCCAGCTCGGGCGGCTCTTCCTGCGGGTATAGCTTGAAACTCTCGCAACAGACATAGAACGGCACGTCCTGGTCATGGGCGGCCATGGCGAGAAGAAAGGTTCCCGCCTTGTTGATGGCGCTGCCGTCGGCCAACAGGGTGTCGGCTCCGACGATGGCCATGGCGGCGCGGCCCGCGAACAGACCGACCTGGGCGTCGGTGATATAGGTGGTGGGGATATCCCATTGGCCCAGGCGTTCGGCCAGCTCGCCGCCTTCACACAGGGGCCGGGATTCGGGAACGATGGCTTGTACGCCGCGGTTTTTCAGAAGATGAAAGACCTCGAGAACGGTGGAACTGAAGCTGTGGGTGATGATGGTCTTGTTGTCGCCCACCAGTGCGCTGGTGAGCGCAGCGGCCTCGAAACTTGCCTTGGTTGACTGTTCGGCCAGGTTCAGGGCGGTCTCCGCCGCCTTGGTGCGGGCTTCGGCCACCTCGTCGGGCAAAACCTCCAGGCTTTCCTTCCAGTTCTCCATCAGGTTTTTCAGGGGCGACATGCTGGGGCGGGCGGCGCCCAGGGCTTCGGCCCGCTCGGCCAGATAATGGCGCAGCTCGATGGTTTTTTTCACCTCGGCGGATTGGGCGCACTGGGCGGCCATTTCGAGACCCAGCCGCGCCAGTTCGCTGGCGCCGCTGTGGCGGTCTTCGATCAGTTCCTCCAGCCGACGCTGGAACTCTTCGTCATTCATTTTCCCTGCCACCTTCCCCGACACAGAAAGACTCTATACGTATTATATAGACGCTGCATATGGGGATGCTTGCATTCCCGTAAAATCAGGGGCATTTGGCACTATGGACGCAGATTCCCGCAAAAAGACGTCGGCCAAAACCGTGGCCAAAACCGTGGCCAAAAC
>CAYZWF010000017.1:0-15779 GCA_964482135.1 uncultured Rhodospirillaceae bacterium | reverse complement strand
GGCCAAAACCGTGGCCAAAACCGTGGCCAAAACGTCGACCAAAACCGTGGGCGGAAAGAAACCGGCCAAGGATTCAGACGGGAAAAAACCGGCCAAGGCTGCCGCCAAGGCTGGAAAACAGGCCGGACTCTACGATGTGCCCCGGCAGCGCGAGATTTTCGACCGCCGCAAGGTGGCGGCCTTTCTTTCCGGCCTGAGGAAGGAAAAGGGGCTTTCCGATGCCGTTCTCCGCGCCCGCCTTCTCGATCATTTCAAGGAAGTGCTGGCCACGGGAGCCGAGGCCGTCCGCCACCGCTTCGCCGAGGGCGCGGACGGGCTGGAAACGGTTCACGCCCAGACCTTTCTCATGGACCAGATCATCCGTGTCCTTCTGGAGTTCACCGAGAGCGATCTCTTTCCCCTTGACCCGTTGGCGAAAGAAGAACGTTTGACGGTGGTGGCCGTGGGTGGCTATGGCCGGGCCGAACTGGCGCCTTTTTCCGATATCGACCTGTTGTTCCTGTTGCCCGAGGCCAAGACGCCGCACCGCGAAAAAGCGGTGGAATACATCCTTTATATTCTGTGGGATTTGGGCCTGAAGGTGGGACATGCCACCCGTTCCTTAAACGAATGCATGCGTACCGCGAAAGCCGATCTGGTGATCCGGACCACCCTGGTCGAATCGCGCTTTCTTGCCGGCGACAAACGTCTTTACAACACCCTTCGCCGGCGTTTCCAGGCCGAGGTGGTGAGCGGCTCGGAGACCGCCTATATCGAGGCCAAGCTAGCCGAGCGCAATGTACGCCATATCACGGTGGGTGATTCTCGCTATGTGATGGAACCCAACATCAAGGAAGGGAAGGGCGGCCTGCGCGACCTGCACACCCTGTTCTGGATCGCCAAATATATTTTCGCGGTGGATGACGTGAACGAGCTGGTGGCGCGCAAGGTACTGACCCGTTCGGAGGCCAACCTGTTCACCAAGGCGCTGAACTTTCTCCTCACCATGCGCTGTCATCTGCACTATGTTTCGGGCCGCGCGGAGGAGCGTCTGACCTTCGATCTGCAATCGGAAATCGGCCGCCTCATGGGCTATACCGACCATGCCGGAAGCCTTGGCGTGGAACGCTTTATGAAACATTATTTCCTGGTGGCCAAGGATGTGGGCGACCTGACCCGTATCTTTTGCGCCGCGCTTGAGGCCGAACGCAAAAGGGCGCCACGGCTCAACTGGCGCGGCCTCGCCCTGCGCGGCAAGATTCCGGAGGGATTCAGGGTCGAAGGATCGTGGCTGGTGGTGGACAAAAGCGACGTCTTCGTCGAGGACCCGGTGAACCTGATCCGCCTCTTTCATCTGGCACAGCAGCTGGGGCTCGACATTCATCCCGTGGCCTTGCGCAAGGTGACGCGCAAGCTCGGCCTGATCGACGCGAAACTGCGCAAAGACCCACAGGCCAATTCCCTGTTCGTGGAGATTCTGACTTCGAAAAACGCTCCCGACACCGCCCTGACCCGTATGAACGAGGCCGGCGTCATGGGACGTTTTATCCCCGATTTCGGGCGTGTGGTGGCGCAGACTCAGCACGACATGTACCACGTCTATACGGTGGATGAGCATTCCATCCGCGCCATCGGCATCCTCAACCGCATCGAAAGGGGGGAGTTGGAGGAAGACCACCCCCTATCGACCACAATCTTTCCCAAGATCAGTTCACGCCGCACCCTCTATCTGGCGGTTCTGCTGCATGACATTGCCAAGGGACGTAGCGGCGACCACAGTGTGCTGGGGGCTGAGGTCGCCGAAAAGCTGGGGCCGCGTTTGGGGCTCGACGCGGCGGAGACGGAAACCGTGTCCTGGCTCGTGCGCCATCACCTGTTGATGAGTCATACCGCTTTTCGCCGCGATATCAACGAGGCCAAGACGGTCAACGATTTCGTGGAGGTGGTGCAGTCTCCCGAACGGCTGCGCCTGCTCCTGGTTCTTACCGTGGTGGATATCCGCGCGGTGGGGCCCACAGTGTGGAATGGCTGGAAAGCGGTATTGCTGCGGGAACTCTATTACAGCGCCGAGGAAGCCCTGTCGGGCGATTTTTCCCTAGTCAAGCGCGAGGACCGGATCGCCGCGGCCAAGGAGGCGCTGCACCGTGCCCTGCCCACATGGAGCAAGGCCGACTTTGCCGATTTCGAAAGGCTGGGAACCCCCGTCTACTGGCTGTCCCAGGATATCGCCAGCCACACGCGTCAGGCCAATATGGTGCGCGCCAATGCCGATACGGATCACCCGCTGGCCATTGACTGCCGCGTGGACCGGCCCCGTGATGTCACCGAAGTCACCATTTACACATCGGACCATCCGGGACTGTTTTCGGCCATTGCCGGGGCCATCGCGCTGGCCGGGGGCAACATCGTGGATGCCCGCATCTTTACCCTCACCAACGGCATGGCCATGGATGCGTTTTCGGTTCAGGAAGTAGGCGACTGGGTTCAGGAATCGGGCGGCCATGTCTTCGATGACGCCAACAAGCTCAAGGAGCTGGAGCGGCTGATCGAGGCCACGCTCACCGGCGCCTTGCGGCCGGGCGAAGAGTTGGCAAAGCGTTCCCATGCCCTGCCCGAACGCGCCCATGTCTTCACCGTGCCGCCGCAGGTGCATATGGACAACACCATCAGCGCCACCAATACCGTGATCGAGATCAATGGCCGCGACCGTCCGGGCCTGCTGTTCGAGGTGACGCGGGCGCTCACCGATTGTGGGTTACAGATTTCCACCGCCAAGGTCTCCACCTATGGCGAGCGGGTGGTGGACGTTTTCTACGTGAAGGATATTTTTGGCCTCAAGGTGGAAAACGATTCCAAGATAGAACAGATCCGGGAAGCGCTTCTGCGTGTTCTGGAACCTCCCGGGGAGGCTCCCAAACCGCTGTCACGCTGTACGCCGGAAGCTCCGGAAAAGGTCCAGCACCGCCGCCGGCGCAAGTCCCGGGCGCGGGCCCGTTCGGTGGACAAAACCACCGCCGGCTGAAGAAGGCGTACGCTTTCCCGCTTCCACCATTTGGTAAAATCCGCTAGACCGGCTGCATGGCGTTTTTGCGCAATATCGCCACGGTGGGGGGGCTGACCCTTGTCAGCCGTGTTCTGGGGTTTCTGCGTGATATCCTGATCGCCGCCTTTCTCGGCGCCGGCCCTATTGCCGATGCTTTTTTCGTCGCGTTCAAGCTGCCCAATTTTTTCCGCCGCCTGTTTGCCGAAGGTGCGTTTTCCGCCGCCTTTATCCCGATTTTTTCCGGGGAGTTGGCACAGAACGGGCGCGAACGGGCGGTGGCGTTCGCCGCCCAGGCGGCGTCGGTGCTGTTGTGGGTTCTGTTGGCACTGGTGGTTCTGTTCGAGATCGCCATGCCCTGGTTCATGCATGTGCTGGCGCCGGGCTTTGCCGAAGATCCGGAAAAATTCGATCTCGCGGTGGAGCTCTCGCGTATCACCTTTCCCTATATTCTGTTCATTTCCCTGGTTTCGCTTCAAGGCGGGGTGCTCAATACGCTGGACCGTTTCGCGGCCATGGCGGCGACACCCATCCTGCTCAATCTGTGTTTGATCACGGCGCTGGCGGGATTTGCACAAACGGCCACCACACCGGGCCACGCCCTGGCCTGGGGTGTGTTCGCCGCCGGCGTGGTCCAGCTGGTGTGGCTGATGGCGGCGTTGAAGCGGGAAGGGGTGGTGTTGCGCCTTCCCCGGCCGCGGCTGTCGCCGCAAATCCGGCGGTTGCTGAAGTTGTTTTTCCCTGTGGCCTTGGGTGCGGGCGTCTACCAGGTCAATCTGGTGATTGATGTGATTATCGCCTCGCTGTTGCCCACGGGGTCCATTTCCTTCCTTTATTACGCCGACCGGGTGAACCAGCTGCCGTTGGGCGTGGTGGGGATCGCGGTGGGCACGGCGCTGTTGCCCCTGTTGTCGCGCCAGGTCAAAAGCGGCGAAGGCGAAGCGGCGTTGGAAAGCCAGAACCGGGCCATCGAATATGTGCTGTTTCTCGCTTTGCCGGCAGCCGCTGCCCTGATTACTCTTTCCGTTCCGGTGGTGACGGTACTGTTCGAGCGTGGCGCGTTCTCTGCCGCCGACGCCCAGGCCACGGCCCAGGCCCTGGCCGCCTTCGCCATCGGCCTGCCGGCCTATGTGCTGGTCAAAGTGCTGGCGCCCGGCTATTTCGCCCGCGAGGATACCAAGACACCGATCCAGATCGGAATTGTGGCCATGGTGCTGAACGTGGTGCTGAGCCTGATCCTGATGAATTTCCTGGCCCATGTGGGTCTGGCCCTGGCTACCGCCACATCGGCCTGGTTCAACGCCGCCATGCTGGCTCAGGGCCTCAAACAACGCGGCCATCTGGTGTTGGATTCACGGCTGCGGCGTCGCGTGGCGCGGATGCTGCTCTGTTCGGCGGCACTGGCGGTGGCTCTGGTCTTCCTGGCCGGAGGTCTGGCGGGCCCCCTGGCGGGGTCACAGGCCATGCGCTTTGCCGCGCTGGCGGGTCTGGTGGCGGCGGGGATGGTTCTTTATGGCGGCCTGGCGCAGGTCACGGGCGCGGCGCGGCTCGATGTGCTGTGGCGTTCGCACGGGCGTAACCTGGGATGATCCCAGGGATGATGCCGGGAATGATCTGATGGGTGATGCCCTTGACCACCCCCCACGCAAACAGCCATAACAAACCCGCCTTTCGCCATACCTGTCCGTCATCCAACCAAGTGCCGTTTTTATGAGCCGTATTTTTTCGGGCGTGCAGCCCACCGGAAACCTCCACCTCGGTAACTATCTGGGCGCCATCCGCAATTGGGTGGCGTTGCAGGAGGATTTCGAGTGCATTTTCTGCATCGTCGATCTTCACGCCATTACCCTGCCCCAGGATCCCGAGGAGCTCCGCGCCCATACGCGCGAGGTGACGGCGGCCTATATAGCCGCCGGGATCGATCCCGAGAAATGCATCATTTTCAATCAAAGCATGGTGCCCGAACACAGCGAACTAGCCTGGATACTGGCTTGTACCACGCCGTTGGGCTGGCTCAACCGCATGACCCAGTTCAAGGAAAAAGCGGGCAAGCACCGCGAGAATGCGGGGCTGGGGCTGTATGCCTATCCGGTGCTGATGGCCGCCGATATTCTTCTCTATCGCGCCACGCACGTGCCGGTGGGGGATGATCAGAAACAGCATCTGGAACTGTCGCGCGACATTGCCGGAGCCTTTAACCGGCAGTACGGGGTGGAGTATTTCCCCTTGCCCGAACCGCAGATTTTGGGCGCCGCCACCCGTGTCATGAGTCTGCGCGACGGCGCTAACAAGATGAGTAAGTCCGATGCTTCCGATTATTCGCGCCTCAACATGACCGATGACGCCGATGCCATCGCTCTTAAAATCCGCAAGGCGCGCACCGATGCCGATCCCCTGCCCGAGTCGCCTGCCGGGCTCGAGGGCCGGGCCGAGGCCGCCAATCTGGTGGGGATTTACGCGGCTCTGGCGGAAACCGGCGCCGAGGACGTGTGTCATCAATTTGCGGGCAAGATGTTTTCCGAGTTCAAGAACGAGCTCTCTGATCTGGCGGTGGCGCGGCTTGGCCCCATCGCCGAGAAAATCGGTGAACTGAAGGCGGATACCGGCCATGTGGACGGCATCCTGCGCCGCGGTGCGGAACGGGCCGCCGCCATGGCGAAGCAGCATCTGCGCGAGATTCAGGACATAATCGGCCTGCTACGCCCGTAGCGGCTCCCAGCCGGCGATTCGGGGGGCAATTGGGGGGGTGTTCGGCGCCGGATGATGGATGGCGGCGGGGGGTTGATGCAGCCCCGCCCCACACTCTATATTCAGAGGTGTCTCAGGGGTTTATCTGCTAAATGTGGGGGGCTATGGGAGCCGCCATGGGTTCCGGGCCTAACAGGATGAGCCGCCACCGCCGCGGTGGTATGGGCTCGCCAGAGCGCCGCCGTTTGCGCCGGGGCCGCCCCTGATGCAGGTCTACCTTCCCATTGCCGAGATTTCCGTCAATGTCTTCTATCTTTTAGGCCTGGGCGGACTTGTGGGCGCGCTGTCGGGTCTGTTCGGCGTGGGTGGCGGCTTTCTCATGACGCCGTTCCTGATTTTCACCGGCATTCCCCCGGCCGTGGCTGTGGCCACCGAGGCCAACCAGATTCTCGGTGCCTCGGTCTCGGGGGTTCTCGCCCACTGGCGGCGCAGTAATGTGGATTTCAAGATGGGGTTCATCCTGCTGGCCGGTGGTCTGGCGGGGTCGAGTTTCGGCGTGTGGCTATTTTCCGTGCTGCGCGGATTCGGCCAGATCGACCTAGTGATCGCCCTTGCCTATGTGGTGTTTCTATCGGTGATCGGCGGCATGATGCTGGTGGAAAGCGGTCGCGCCATGTTCCGTCACCGCCGCCGCGAGGCCGCTAAGCGCAAGCTGCATAAGCATATCTGGCTGCATGGCCTGCCGCTGAAGACCCGTTTCCGCAAGTCCAAGCTCTATATCAGCGCGCTGTTGCCGGTGGGAATCGGCTTTTTCGTGGGTATTCTGGCGGCCATCATGGGTGTGGGCGGCGGCTTCGTCATGGTGCCGGCCATGATTTATCTGATCGGCATGCCCACCTCTATGGTGGTGGGCACGTCGTTGTTCCAGATCATCTTCGTTACTGCCAACGTGACTATCCTCCAGGCTTATTACAACCAGACCGTGGACGCCTTGCTGGCGCTTTTGCTGTTGGTGGGGGGTGTGATCGGCGCCCAGATCGGCACCAAAGCGGGATCGTTCCTGCGCGGCGAACAGTTACGCGGGCTGTTGGCGCTGGTGGTGCTCGGGGTTTGCGCACGCATGCTTTTTGATCTGGTGGCCACACCCGACGACCTGTTTTCCCTGGTTTCTCCGGCCGCTTCGGCAGCTTCTTCCGGGGGGCGGTGACCATGGTCCGGGCAATTATGAAAAAATATGCAGGGGTCCGGAACTGGCCGATCTTGATGCTGGCCATGGTGTTTCTTCTTACCGGTGCGGCGTACGCACGGGCGGAAGCTCTGGTGGCGGACCTGTCGTCGCATCTGATTGCCATCACCACCGGGTTTCAGGGTTCCGAATTGCTGCTTTTTGGCGCCACCGACGGCGACGGTGATGTGGTGGTTCTGGTGCGCGGGCCCGAAGAGCCGTTGAAAGTACGGCGCAAGGACCGAATCGGCGGGATATGGGTCAATCGCGAGGAAGTAACCTTCGAAAAGGTGCCGGTCTTTTTCCGCATGGCAAGCAACCGTCCGGTGGGAGATTTCGTGCCCTATGCCTTGTTGTCGCGCCACCAGCTGGGCCTGTCTTTTCTTGAGATTTCGGCGGCGGCGGAGGAATCGGTGGCGCAGGCGGAAATGGTTTCCTTCCGCGCCGCCCTCATCCGCGGCAAGACCCGTGAAGGGCTTTACGCGCCGGGCGAGGGCAAGGTGACGTTTCTCGGCGAACGGCTGTTCCGCACCAATGTAGTGTTTCCACCCAATGTTCCCACCGGCACCTACACTATCGAGGTGTTTCTTATCCGCGACGGCCATGTGGTGGGGGCACAGACGACGCCGCTCATCGTCAGCAAAGTGGGGCTGGGGGCCGAGGTCTTCCTCTTCGCCCACCGCCATGCGGCGTTCTATGGTATTCTTTCCGTGATTCTGGCCATGCTGGCGGGGTGGCTGGGCGCGGTGGCGTTCAGAAGGGTGTGATCATGGTAAAACAATCGTCACAAAGTTCCGACCGCGTCTTCCTGGTGGTGGTGGATGAAACCGAGGAAATGCGCGCGGCGTTGCGTTTTGCCAGCCTTCGCGCCAAGAGCACCGGGGGCAAGGTGGCCCTGGTTTATGTGATCGAACCCACCGAATTCATGCACTGGATGGCGGCCGAAGACCTCAGCCAGGAAGAAAACCGCGAACGGGCCGAGGAAGTGATGCAAGACCTTTCGGCTGAGGTCAACGAATGGGCGGGAGAATTTCCGGTGCTGTTCCTGCGTGAAGGGAGCCGCGACGAATGCGTTCTTGAATTGATCGAGGAAGAGCCCGCCATTTCCATTTTGGTGCTGGGTGCGGCCACTGGAGCCAAAGGCCCCGGCCCCCTGGTCTCGGCGCTGACGGGTAAGCATGTAAGCAAGCTCCGGGTTCCTATTACCATCGTGCCGGGGAACCTCAGTGACGAACAGATCAAGGCCATTGCTTAGGTCTTCGGCGCGCCCTGTGTCGTACTGTTCCATCACTGCGCCGCCTTGCGTGAAACCTTGATCTTTGCGCCCCGGCAGGCCATGTAAAGGGCGCAGTCACGCAATATTATCCGGACAATGGTGAACCATGTTTATTCAGACCGAACAGACCCCCAATCCCGCGACCCTGAAGTTCCTTCCGGGCGAGAGTGTCCTGGAAGAGGGAACGGCTGATTTTCCCACGGCGGAAGCGGCCTCCCGCTCACCTCTTGCCGAGCGGCTGTTCGCGGTAGAGGGCGTGACGGGGGTTTTTCTCGGTAATGATTTTGTTTCCGTCACCAAGGCGGAAGACAAGGAATGGCAGGTTCTCAAGCCCTCCATTCTCGGCGCTATCATGGAGCATTACGCCACAGGCGGGCCGGCGGTCCTGGCCGATGAGAGCGCGGCTGCGCAAAGCGAGGGAGAAGAGGACGACGTGGTGCGCCAGATCAAGGAGCTCATCGAGACCCGCGTGCGTCCGGCGGTTGCCCAGGATGGCGGCGACATCATCTTTCATGGCTTTGAAGAAGGGGTGGTTTACCTGCAGATGCAGGGCGCCTGTTCGGGTTGTCCTAGCTCTACCATGACCTTAAAAGCGGGAATTGAGAATATGCTTAAACATTATGTTCCCGAGGTGGAGGAAGTCCGCCCCGTCATGTAGGAGAACCCCTGAAGTGGCGCCGGAAAAGGCGCTCTTGAAGGCTCTGTAAGACCCAAATCCCACACTGGAAATTTTTTCTCCCGATTCGGTTTTCTGAGTCTGGACGCACTGGCTTTGTGTTGCTACATTCCGCCCACGGGACTGCCACGGGGGGAGTTGTTCTTGTTTATTTCATCGTATGAAAGTTCATCTGTTTACCCTAGGTTCTGTTTCTCATGACATCATTTGATTCCAAGGATCGCGCCTCTCGGCAGCGTCCTAGTTACGAACAGTTTGCGCTCGGCTTCGTAGGCCTGTGCGTGGTCGGCATGTATTTGGCCGTGGCCACACCACCCAAGCCTGAGCGTAAGCCCGCTTATGAGCTTTCCGAAGCCCCGCTTGTGCTCGCCTCCGGCGACGATTCGTGGCTGCCGGAAGCACGCTCTTCATCCGTGGTGTCGCCGCCAAGCGGTGGGTCCATTGTCAATTTGCGCGGCGGCATGGCCGTCAAGAGCGTGGCCAAGCTGGGTAGTTTCTTCAACTCACTTGATTACAGCCTGACCAAAGTGCGCTATGGCCACCAGCCGGTGCCCAGGGTTTTTCTCGATCATCTGCCCCGCGACCTGAAAACCATGTCGTCGGTCTCGGCCCGCAAGGCCCTGTTCCTCAAGGCCATGTTGCCCCTGATCCTGCAGGTGAACGACACTATTATGGCCGATCGCGGACGGCTTCTGGAGCTTAACTCCCGGGTGCGTGTTGGCGGCACTTTGTCAAAGCAGGATCGCGCCTGGCTGAAAGATTTGACGGGGCGCTATGGCCTTGATAAGGCGCGGCTCGACAGAGCGATTTTGGCAAAACTTCTTGATCGGGTGGATGTGGTGCCGGCTTCGCTTGCTCTTTCCCAGGCGGTTGAGGAAAGTGGCTGGGGCACGTCGCGTTTTGCCCAGGATGGGAACGCGCCCTTCGGACAGTGGACCTTTAACGAGGCCCGGGGGCTGGTGCCCCTTGATCGCGATGCCGACAGCACTCATGCCGTACGGGCCTATAGCCGGTTAATCGACGGCGTGCATGCCTATATAGACAACCTCAACACCCACCGCGCCTATCGTGAGTTTCGCAAGACCCGCGCGGCCATGCGCCGTCTCGGCACCGGCCTTGATGGCCTGGATCTGGCCAAGACACTGACGCGGTATTCTGAACGCGGCCACGACTATGTGAACACCCTGCATCGCATTATGGCGGCCAACGATCTGGCGCCACTCGATCATGCCAGGCTCCACGGCGCGCAGATAGCCGGGCTGGGACTTTCCGGAGGCTGAGCCGGCCCTTACAATTCACTTCTCTGAAAACGCCCCCCATTTTCTGGTGGGGCGTTTTTTCTTGGAAAGTTATTCGCTGGCAGCCGGTAGAACATCATGCCCAGCCAGCGCCAGCGTTCCTCGGGGCCGGGAAGGGTGCAGTTGAGGCGGGACCGCCCTTGCGGAAGGGGATTCACAAAGCGCACTTCGATGCGGCGTCCCCCCAGATGCTCGACCATGGCCTGTGGTCCGGAGGAGGGGAAACAGGCGAGCCGGTTGAGGTGGCGGATACCTTCATCCACGGTAAATCCCACCGCGGGCAGATCGGTATTCAGCACCATATCCGCGGGCAAAAGGTCAGTCACCGGAAGCGGCAGGGCGTCGGCCACCTGGCGGAATCGCTCAGGCGTGCCGTATTTTTCGTTGAGGGCGAAGCGGGGCAGGTTGAAGAAATCGGATCCGGGGTAAACCACACCGGAATGCTGGCCGAAGGCGGCTTCATATCCGGCGGCTTCAGCCATCGCCGCCGCCGCCAGGCCCGATTCTCCGTAAGGGTAGGCAAACAGTCTGGGCGTATATCCCAGTTCTTCATGGAATCGTGCATTGGAGCGGACGATGTCCTCGCGGTTTTTGGACGTGGTGGAATCCACCATGTGCAGATGGGAGGCGGTATGGGCGCCGATGGTAACGCCCTGGGCGGCGAGTTCCCGCACCTGGTCCCAGCTTATGAGATTCTTGTTGCCGCTGTCGATGCCGTCGGTGGCGATGAAGACGGTGAAGGGAAAACCTGCTTCCCGCAGTCTCGGGAAGGCTTTGGTATAAACCGAGCGGAATCCGTCATCGATGGTAATACCCACGGTGCGGTCAGGCAGACCGCGCCCCTCGCGCAGGGCGCTCAGAATTTCAGGCAGCGGAAGAACGTGGTAGCCGCCGCTGGAAAGTTCGGCGATGTGGGATTCAAACTGGTCGATGCGGATATTGGTGGAAGGCAGGCGGTCTTCGCCGAATCGGTGATACATAAACACCACCGCTGAACGGGCGGAATTTGCGAAAGCGCCGGAATCGGTGGTGGAACCCGCGGTTTGCGCCACCGCCACCGCCTGGTATGTGAGCAGGAAGCCTATGGCGAACAGGGCATGGGCCATGAGGGGGACATGGAGATTCACCAAGAAAAAGACGATGCCGCGTTTCATGGCCTGTATGCCGTGATAAATTCCATGCGTGTTTTTCCCGCCCGTAAATGGTGATGGTTGGAATACTAGAAGTGCCATGCCGTCTCTGCAAGTAGGGTTAACCATTTTTGAGGCCTGTTTTCCGCCATTCTTTCACGAGAATCCCTTGAAAGGCCTTTCCGGGGGGGCCACTTTGAGGGGCTATATTGTCCTTTCCTAATGAGGGAGCATAAACAGTGAGTGCTGTTCTAGATGACGAGGGTCAGGATCTTCTTTTCCGCGAGGCGCGCAGCCACAGGGGTTGGCTGGACGAGCCGGTGGCCGACGATCTTCTTCGCTCGGTTTATGATCTGACCAAGATGGGCCCCACAAGCTCCAACAGCTGTCCGCTGCGGATGATCTTCGTGGTCTCCGAGGAAGCCCGGGCGAAGTTGATTCCCTATGTTTCACAGGGAAATCAGGAAAAAACGGAGAGCGCGTCGGTAACGGTCATTCTTGGTTACGATACCCGCTTCTATGAACTCATGGACCGCCTTGCCCCCCATTCCTCCATGGCCTCGCGTATGGCGGAAAATCCCGAAAGAGCGAGGGAGTTTGCCCGCACCCAGGCCATCCTCCAGGCGGCTTATTTTTTTATGGCGGCGCGGGCCCTGGGTCTCGATTGCGGTCCCATAGGAGGCTATGACGCCGAGAAAACCGACGGCGAATTTTTCCCCGACGGACGTGTAAAATCGATCATGTTGTGTAATCTGGGGCGCGGCGATGCCTCACTGCTCAAGCCGCGGGCGCCAAGGCCTGAGTTTGACGAGGCCTGCTCCGTCGTGTGAGCTATGGCTGAAAGCGGCCTTACATGAGCCCTTGTTCCAGTTCACTATCGCTGATCAGCGGCAGACGCCGTGAATCGAAGAGTTGATAATGCCACCATTCCTTGGAATAGAAGTCCCAACCCGCGGCCGTCATCAGCCCCAGAAGCAGAGAGCGGTTGGCTTGGGCCGTAGGGCTGATTTCGGTGCAGCCGTGATGGGACAACGGCGTAAAGGCATCGAACGGCGTGCCCATATCCGGGGTATCGCCCGCGCCATCAATAAGGGTCAAATCCACCGCCGCGCCACGGGAATGGGGCGACCCCCTGGCGGGATCGGCAAGAAACTCCGGATCGGGGGTGTGATTCCACAAGACCTGCTGGGCCTCGGTGGGGCGGAAGCCGTCAAAAATTTTCAGCCGGTATCCCTGAGCCGTCGCCAGTGTGATGGCATGGGCCAGTTTTTCCGCCGCCTCCTGGTGCAGATAACAGACGGCGCGGGCATAGACCGGTTCTCCGGTGAAGTTGTCGGCCGTGGCGTAGGCCAGATCGAGGCTCACATCAAAGTCGGGCGGGGCTATTTCTACCAGGGTCATGGACGGCTCTTGATCATGGGGCGGAAGGGGTGGCGCGACGCCGGTTTTAGCCCCGATTTTAGCACGGCATATCTTCATCCGTCTTGCCCCGCTGGTTGTTATGCCGCGGGCGCTGGGGGCCGGAGGGCATTGTCATGAGGCTGTTGGCCCTCGATTCGTCGGCCGCTTCCTGTTCGGTGGCGCTGTGGGATGACCGGGAACAGGAAACAGGCGACCCGATCGTGGCCCACTGTCGCAAATCCATGGAGCGCGGTCAGTCGGAGGCGCTCATCCCCATGGTGGAAACCGTGATGGAAGAAGCAGGCTGGAGCTTCGGGGATCTCGACCGGCTGGGAGTCACGGTGGGGCCGGGCTCCTTCACCGGGGTGCGTATCGGTCTGGCCGCCGCCCGCGGCCTGGCGCTGGCCGGGGGCCTGCCGCTGGTGGGTGTGACCAGCCTTGAGGCCATCGCCCTGGAGGCGCGCGCCGGGACTGGAAACGGAGATATAACGCCGCCCCACACCCTGTTGGTGGCGCTGTCGGCGGGGCGCAGCGATCTCTATGTTCAGATGTTTTCCCGAAACCAAGACGGTGATTCCATGCCCCCCTGGCAACCCGTCTGGAGCCCCCTGGGACCTCCCGGTTCGGCCATGCCCGAAGAGATTCCCGGACGGCTGCCACAGAAAGGCGCGGTGCTTGTTGCCGGAAACGGCGCGCCACTGATCCGGAATATTCTGGCGGCGGAGGGTGCCGCCGGCTCGGACCGCCAGATTGTCTATGGGGACGGTCCGGGACTGCCGGATGCCGCCGCCGTGGCGGCACTTGCCGCCAGCCGTGACGCCGGGACTTCCGAATCAGAGCCCACGCCGCTTTATATCCATTCCCATTACGCGCGCCTGTCCCAGGATGGGGTGAAAGAAGAAACAGTGTGAAAGAGGGCCGCGAGGTGGGGATCACTGCCATGGACCCGGCGGATGCCGCCACACTGTCTGGTGTCTGTGCCCTTCATGAGCGCTGTTTTTCCACCTCTGGCGCGGAGGGAGGGTCTTCCCGTGGGATGAGCGGCGGCCATGGCGGCTGGAGCGGCCAGGATATTTCCCGGATTCTGGCCTCGCCGGGAGGCTTTGGTTTCATCGCCGGGGGTTCCCTCTCTGGGGGATTTATCTCTGGGGAATTTATCTCTGGGGCTGAACAGGAAACGGCAGGCGAGAGTCTCTCGCCGCTGGGGTTTGTTCTCTGCCGCATGGCCGGGGAGGATTGCGAAGTGCTTACCTTCGGTGTTGATCCTCAAATCCGTGGTGCCGGGCTCGGCGTCCGTCTTCTTGAGTCGGCCATGAACCAGGCCAAGGCCGGAGGCGCCACGCGCATGGTTCTGGAGGTGGCGGGGGATAATGATCCCGCCCGGGGGCTCTATGAGAGAATGGGCTTTCGGGAAATAGGAAGGCGTCCTGGTTATTATTTACGCTGTTCCCCAAGAGTGGGAACGGAAGATGCGGGAATGGAGATTCCGCCACAGCGCGAACGGGCCGACGCAAGTGTTCTAGCTTGCGATATCCCCTAAAATGTAAATAAAAGATTTACAAATGTAAATTAATAATTTACATATATCAACACATTGATCTATAAAGGGTTTTGCCACGGAGAGGCAAAATGAGGTGAGTAAAAATGGCGGATTTGCATATTCCTCCGGAGATCGAAGATAACGCCACACGGCGGCTCGATTGCCTGAAAAATATCAGCAGGCCGGAGGATCTGGATATCCCCGGCTATGGATTCGGGAAGCTGCGCGGTACTCCCCGGCGCTGGCGCATTCACGTGGAGGGCCGGTTCCACTTAACCTTTAAATGGGAAGGTGGACCCGTGGATATCGAACTGGAGGCCGGAGAATAATGGCGCGCGCGCCTACCCATCCCGGTGCGATCCTCAGAGAGGACGTCCTGCCCGCGCTCGGGATATCCGTGTCGCAGGCAGCCCGTGATCTTGGCATTTCCCGTCAAATGCTTCACCGCATTCTGGCGGAGGAAGCGTCGGTGACTCCGGCCCTTGCCCTGCGGATTGGAAAATTATGCGGGAATGGCCCCAACCTTTGGGCCAATATGCAGACGGCCTGCGACCTGTGGCAGAAAAAAGGGGAAATGGAGAGAGAACTTCGAGATATTCCCACATATGTTGCCGTATAACGGGGATTGAAAAACAGCCCCCCCACAATATGCCGGCACTGTCCTGTTTTTCAGATCAGGTTCTTAAAAATCCCAAAAAGGTTCAGGCACGGCGTATGTGTAGACGATAGATGGTTTTCGCGCCTTGCGTTTCCCCTTGATCGGCTTCGGGCGCCAACGAAAGTACCTCGTGCCCGTCCTCTTTTACTGATCGCGGCACATTATCGAGAGGCTCCCCCGCCCGCAGACGCACCTCGGCGATAGTACCAGGCGCCATTCGCTCAAGCATAAGCTTGGTCTTAACGAAGGTCATGGGACAAACCTCACCCGTAATATCGAGAAAACAGTCTGCTTTATGAAGATTAGTGGTCATATGGAAATTATTTGGCGCGTTTAAGGAATTCGTTTCTGTTCTCTTATTAAAGGGTGCTGCTTTTTGTCATTGTGAACATAAACCGCAAGACGTATATATTTGAATAACTCGTATCCTGGGGATTAATCTTACATGTCTGAACAAGTGAGTTCGAAAGAAATACTGGGCTTAACGGCACAAATTGTTGCGGCGCATGTTTCCCACAATGTTGTTCCTGTGGATGAACTGCCCAAGCTTCTTCAGCAGGTCTTTGAAACCCTGTCGGGTATTGACGGGGCTGGCGAGGCTACGGTTGCTCCCAAGCCGGCAGTTTCTGTACGCAAATCGGTGACGCCGGATTATATTATCTGTCTTGAAGATGGAAAAAAGCTGAAAATGCTCAAACGCCACCTCAAGACGGCCTATAATATGACGCCCGACAAATACCGCATGCGCTGGGGCCTGCCTTCCGATTATCCCATGGTGGCGCCGAATTATTCGAAACAGCGCAGCAAGCTGGCCAAGGCCATCGGCCTGGGCACCAAGGCCCGCCGCCGCCGCTAAGGCGGGGAAGTT
>CAYZWF010000016.1:0-44660 GCA_964482135.1 uncultured Rhodospirillaceae bacterium | reverse complement strand
TGGCGCGCCCGGAGAGACTCGAACTCCCAACCTTCTGATTCGTAGTCAGATGCTCTATCCAATTGAGCTACGGGCGCCTGTTCTTCCCGTCCCGGCCGCAAGACCGCACGGCCTGTTGTGGTCTCTTGCGGTCTCTCGTGAACATGGAGGCGGGAAAGGTGGGGGACAGTAATAAAATCACCCCGGAATGGCAAGAGAGTGGCCAGAGAATGGCCAGAGAATGGCAAGAACGGCAATGCCGCGGTGAAAAAAGCCCCTCTGAGACGCGCCAAAAGCCGCTTGTGACTACTTCACGGTTTGGGTAGTATCGGCTGAGAGTTGGGCGGGGGGATATTTTATTCTATTTTTCTGGCATATTCTTTCGTGTTATTGGCAATGCTCGCTTTTCGACCGTTAGAACTTAGAGGTATGTTTTCTCCATGGCTTTTAAGAAAATAAACGCGGCGTTTCTCGGGGCGGCCCTTGCTTTGGGCGGCTGTTCATACGTCAACGATACTTTCTGGCCATCGCTTTCCGGTGATGATGAAGCCGAGAGTATGGATGACTCCGATATTCCCGTTGCGGCGGGACAGGCCGCCGTCGACCAGGGTGGCGCCCCCACCGGGGTTCCCGTTTATGCACCGCCGCCCGCACCGCCCCCGGGCTATGCACCACCGCCCCCCACACTTGGCGGCACTGATTTTAGCGTGGCACCGGCCACGCCCGGACAGCCCACGGGCACCTTCGTCGGCGGCAAGGTGGTGCAGCTGCGTAATGACCTCAGCAATCTTCAGGGCGCCATCAACGTCCATAACGGCGAATTACAGAATATCCGCGGCCAGACCGCCCAGCATACCCAGACCTATTACGGCCTGGTGGCCGCCATTCAGTCCCGCCTTCAGGTGGGCACCACGCCGGGTAATCCCATCCTCACCCAACAGTGGAACGAAAGTCAGGTCCAGATTGAACTGCTGGGCAACGACATCGCCCATATGAACAGCCTTTCCAACCGTTCTACCGCGGATGCGGCCATGGTCGGGTTCCTTCTCGAATCCACCACCGCCGCCTTTGGCCTTTCCGGCGCCATCGAGGAAGATCACCGCCAGCTCGCCATCCTCGAAGATGATGTGAACAAGACCATCGTCGTCGTGGAGAGGCTTCTCTCGGAGCTTAACGAGGACATCAAGCGCCAGACCGAGTATGTGGCCCGCGAGCGCAACAACCTCACCACGCTGTCGCTGGCGGTCAAGAACGGCGAGTACTTCGGCGCCCGCCTTGGTGCCAACATCGCGCAAACCATCGCCATGGAAGACGCCATTGTGAGCACGGCTCTCGATGATATGGCCTTTTCACCGGCCAATAAGCGTCCCCTGGTGGTTATCCGCTTCGACCGCAAGAACGTGGACTATCAACAGGCTCTCTATACGGCCGTCAACCGGGCTATTTCACGCCAGCCCGGCGCCGTCTTCGATCTTGTGGCGGTGACGCCGAGCGGCGGCTCCTCGGCTCAGCTTTCCATGAATTCAAATTCAGCGCGGCGCAGCGCCGAGGAAGTCCTGCGCGCCCTGTCGGATATGGGCCTGCCCGCCGAACGGGTGAAACTCTCCGCCATGAGCAGCGGCGATGCCTCAACCAACGAAGTGCGTATTTATCTGCGCTAAAGAACTTTCCTTGCATTGGGATACGAAAAACCGGCGTCACTGTGGCGCCGGTTTTTTTATGGGAGACCTGGGGGGGTAAGATTAAGGGATTAACCTATCTTAACGGCAACATTATCGATGAGGCGGGTGGCGCCGAGATGGGCCGCTGCCAGAACCCGGGCCGGCGCCTCGATACGGGAGACCGGCTTTAACGTTTCGGCGTCACAGACCTCGAGATAATCAACTTTCGCAAAGCCCCCCTCGAGAAGCGTTTTTTTGCCTTCCTCAATCATCTCGTCCACATCCCCGCCTGCCTCTATTCCCGCCGCCACATGCTTCAAGGTCGCGAACAGGAGGGGCGCAATAGCGCGTTCATCAGGCGAGAGATAGGCGTTGCGCGAGGACAGAGCGAGGCCGTCTTCTTCCCGCACCGTGGCCACGCCCTCGATACGGACGGGAATGTGGAGGTCGCGCACCAGGGCGCGGATGACCTGTAATTGCTGGTAATCCTTCTCGCCGAACAGCGCCACGTCAGGGGAAGACTGCGAGAAGAGCCTGGTCACTATGGTGGCCACACCCGCGAAGTGGACCGGCCGGAACGCCCCGCAGAGACCTTCGGCGAGTTCCGGCACCCGGATCGAAGCCGCCAGGCCATCGGGGTACATTTCCTCCAATGCGGGCGCGTAGAGCAGGTGAACGCCCAGCTCCCCGAGAACCGTCTGGTCGGCGGCCTCGTCACGGGGATAGGCGTCCAGATCCTCGTTGGCGCCGAACTGGGTGGGATTAACGAAGAGCGAGACAATAACCCGGTCGCCGATTTCCAGTGCGCGTTTTACCAGCGCCAGATGGCCCTCGTGCAGCGCCCCCATGGTGGGTACCAGGGCAATGCGCCGGTTCTCGCCGCGCCAGGCGGCCACCTGGTTACGCAGTTGGGAAACCCTGCGTATAACGGAAATACCGGACGTGGGCGTCATTGCGCCATCCTTTCAGAGACCCCTTGAAACTGGAAAGTGTCCTAAACGGCCTTGCGGCGGACGGTGGTCACCTTCGCCTTTCCCTTGTCGGCGCCGAAACAGTGTTCGGGACCGGGAAAGCGCCGTGACCGCACATCGGCGGCATAGGCCGCCGCGTGGGTGGAGATTTCCTCGCCGAGATCGCCATAGCGTTTGACGAATTTGGGCGTGAAGTCGGAAAACAGCCCCACCATGTCCTCGGTCACGAGAATCTGGCCGTCACAGGCATTGGAGGCGCCGATGCCGATGGTGGGAATGGACAGCCGGGAGGTGATGTCACGGGCCACCGGCTCCCAGGTGCTTTCGATGACCACGGCGAAGGCCCCGGCATCGGCCACGGCCTTGGCGTCGGCGATGATACGCTCGGCATCTTCGTCGTCTTTACCGCGCGCCCGGTAGCCGCCGGTCTGGTTCACCGATTGCGGCATGACCCCGATATGGGCGAGAACCGGAATATGACGGCGGGTGAGAAAGGCGATGGTCTCGGCCATTTCCACCCCGCCCTCCAGCTTTACCCCGCTGGCGCCGGTTTCCGTCATCGCCCGCGAGGCGTTGCGAAAGGCCTGTTCCGGGGATTCATGATAGGTGCCGAAGGGAAGGTCGATAATCACGCAGGCCTGTGATGATCCGCGCATGACGGCGGCGCCATGGGCGATCATCATGTCCAGCGTCACCGGCAGGGTGGTCTTGAAGCCGTAGAGCACCATGCCCAGGGAATCCCCCACCAGGATCAGGTCCGTATGGGGGTCCACCTGTTTCGCCATGGGGGTGGTATAGGCGGTCAGACAGACCACCGGCTCGGCGCCCTTGCGGGCCTGAATATGGGGCACGGAAATACGGTTTACGCGGCTAAGAGTGCTCACTGGCCTGTTTCTCCTCGACACCAATCCCGGCGGTGGTTGCGGCCCCCCTGCTGCGGCCCGGGGAATGTTGTGCGCCGCAACAAAACGCAGAAGAAGAGTTATACTGCATTCCCTCCACGGGGCAAAGTCTCTCGCCAAACCCGGCTGTGGCGGCCTCGTTCCGCCTCCACAGAGTCAGAGGGAGAGGTGGCGTCGGAGAAAAGCGCATTCAAGGGAGTATTATGATTTTCTCCCAAGATATGGTGAACTTGGGGCATATGTTGCGTTCCTGTTTCTTCTCTTTTCTCGGCATTTTGTTCCTGTACGGCTGTGCTCCCGCGCCAGGGAACGGCCGCGCCCAGCCCGAGGCCGCCACCGGCGTCTCTGACGGAGCGGCGGCAGTCCGGGGAACCCAGTTCATGGTGGCGGCGGCCAACCCCCATGCAGCCGCCGCGGGACGCCACATCCTGCGCTGGGGCGGCAGCGCCGTGGACGCGGCCATCGCCATGCAGATGGTGCTCAATCTTGTGGAGCCCCAATCCTCGGGCATCGGCGGCGGCGGGTTCCTGCTCCATTACGACTCCGCCAGTGAAAAAGTCGCCGCCTATGACGGGCGCGAGAGCGCCCCGGCGGGAGCCACGGCGGGAATGTTCCTCGACCTTCTGGGCCAGCCGCAGAAGTTCTTCGAGGCCGTGGTGGGCGGCAAATCGGTAGGCGTTCCGGGGCTGTTGCGGATGCTGGAACTGGTTCATGAGCGCCATGGCAGGCTTTCCTGGGAGTCGCTGTTCGCCCCCGCCATCCAACTGGCGGAGACGGGGTTTGCCGTCTCGCCACGTCTTCACGGTCTGATCGCCGGGGACACATATCTGCGCCAGTCTGCCACCGCGAAGGGCTATTTCTACAGCCCCGATGGTGCCCCCCTGGCGGTGGGAGAGACACGGACAAACAGGCCCCTGGCCCGCGCCTTTCGAGCCATCGCCCGAGATGGCGCCGGGGTCTTCTATGACGGCTGGCTGGCACAAGACGTGACGGCGGCGGTGCGCGAGGCGAATAATCCGGGGACTCTTTCTTTGGCCGATATGGCCGACTATGAGGCCAAGGAGCGTTCTGTTATTTGCCGCCCCTACCGGCGCTGGCGGGTCTGTGGCATGCCGCCGCCTTCTTCCGGCGGCATCACCCTGTTGCAGGCTCTGGGCATTCTCGACTCCTTCGATCTGGCGGCACTGGAGCCGGACGGCGCGAAAACGGTGCATCTTTTGAGTGAGGCCATGCGGCTGGCTTTCGCCGACCGCAACACCTTCATCGCCGATCCCGATTTCGTGGCGGTGCCACGGGAAGAACTGCTCGACCCCGGCTATCTGGCGGCGCGCGCCGGCCTTATCTCGCCCCACGAGACCATGGACGAGGTATCTCCGGGCATCATGCCCAATTCCTCGCAACGGCTTAACCTGGCGCCGGGGGAGGCCATGGAGCGCCCCTCCACCACCCATCTCAGCGTCATCGACGGGGACGGCAACGCCGTGGCCCTGACCTCGAGCATCGAAAACGCCTTTGGCTCGCGCCTCATGGTGGATGGCTTTCTGCTCAATAACCAGCTCACCGATTTTTCCTTCCGCCCCAAAATGGCGGGAAAAGAGGTGGCCAACCGGGTGGCGCCGGGCAAGCGCCCCTTGAGCTCCATGGCCCCGACCCTGGTTTTTGACGAAAAAGGCGAACTGGTTCTGGTGCTGGGGTCGCCAGGGGGAACCAGCATCATTTCTTATGTCTTGAAAACCGTGGTGGCGGTGCTCGACCAGGGGCGCGACATCCAGCAGGCCATCAACCTGCCCCATCACGCCAGCCGCGCCCATGTCACCGTGATCGAGAAAGGAACGCCCCTGGAGGCCCTGGACTACGAGCTGACGCGTATGGGCCATAGGGTGGCAATACGGCCCATGACCAGCGGCCTGCACGGTATCCAGGTGACGCCGGGCGGTCTTCTGGGCGGCGCCGATCCCCGCCGCGAGGGCGTGGCCCTGGGAGACTAGTGGGAGATTAAAGAGGGATTAAGGGGGATTGGGGGCATGTGACTGCTATAATGTCTACTTGCCTAAACGTGGAGAGATATTTGCCAAATCAGATTTCAGGTAAGGACCAGACGGATACCACAGGAATGGCTGATGGCGCCCGAAATGCTCGTATAATACTCAGTCCTAATGACGTAATTGCACCTGCGTTAAAAGTCATGAGAACCACCTGCGAAATTGTTGCCATTTCCTTAGCAGCACCAGAGAACACTGATATTGAAAATCCACCAGACATTCCGGGAGCCCTTCATCAATGGGAATTTGATGGGCCTTTGGAAAGTAAGGAACAGATAAAAGCTGCTTACGCAAACTGGCTTCTAAATAAGGGTTTTCAGGACATCGCGCGCGGTGTTCGGGAATCTTTGGAAGGGGCGTTTCTTTACATCGGGTTATTCAAAACCTTCCCCGGCAAGACAACGAAGGGTAAAATTGAGGCCATTCGCAAGCGCGCCAACAAGATGAATTTTTCCACCCTCTTGGCTAGTATTAATAAGGAACTTAAGGACGGCCTAAGTTTCGAGGAAGAGTTTCTGTCACTTCAGAAAGTGAGAAACTGCCTTGAACACCGAGACGGTATTGTTACAGCCGATGATGTCAACCATCAGAACAAATTACTGCGTCTGATTTTGCCCAGACTTAGGATCTTTTCTGAGAAAGACGGTGATGAAATCGAATTGAAGCCGAACATGCGTGTTGAAAAGGGCCAGCTCATCGAAATTAAACGCGTTAGTAGGGAACGAATTTATAAAATAGGCGAACGCATTGTTTTTGATGCAGCCGAATTTCACGAAATTGCATCTGCCTGCTGGTTTTTAAGTAACGACATAGCGGAAAAGCTGCCGCGAGCTACGGCAGAGGTAGACACGTCAAAGTAATGAAATTCTGGGGAGACCTGTAGAGGGCCGGTCAGGCGGCAGTGTTGGTGGCGTCCTTGGCCTCCCCGCCGCCCGACAAAGGCAGCAACAGCAGGAAGGTGGTGCCCTGATCGCTGGATTCCTGTAATCCCACGTCACCGCCATGGGCGCGCATGATATCGCGGACGATGGCCAGCCCCAGCCCCATTCCGCCTTCCCTTCCCGACCCGGTGAAGGGACGATAGAGCCTTTCGCGCAGATCGTCGGGCAGACCCGGCCCGTTATCGGAAACGGTAATGGCGGTGTTGCCGTCTCTTACCTCGGCGCTGACCTCCACCCGCGAGGCCCCGGCCTCCACGGCGTTACGGCCGAGATTGGTGAACACCCGGAACAGCTGGCCGTGATCGGCATCCACCATCAGGTCTTTGGGCACGGCGTTTTTCCATACCACCTTTTCTTCCGATTCCATTTCCAGAGTTGCGAAACATTCGGCGATGAAGTCATGGAGGGAGAAGACGCTGGGCCGGAGCTTCGGGCCCTTGGCGCGCGCGAAGTCGAGGGTGCGGCGGCATAAATCCACGGCGCGGTCGATGGTCTCGAAGAGGATCGGCGTGGCGGCGCGCACCTTGGGATCATCGCTTCCCGAAAGCTGTTCCACCTTCAGGGAGGCGGTGGCGAGGATGTTACGCAGGTCGTGGTTGACCTTGGCCACGGCTTCGCCCAGCGCCGCCAGCCGCGCCTTCTGGCCCAGGGCAGCGTGGAGGTCGGTCTGCATATGGGCGAGAACGCGCTGGGCCATGCCGATTTCGTCGCTGCGCTTTTCCGGCACCACCACCCGGGAAATGTCCTCGGGATCGTCCTGGAAGGAAATCATGTTCCCGGTGAGACGGCGCATGGGCGCCACCAGCAGCCATTGCAGGCTGGCATAGACCAGCGCCGCGGTAACCATGGCGATAATGATGGAAAGGCCGAGAACCCGTCCCGAATAGCCGTACATGGCGTCACGCATGGGGGTTTCGTCGATAATGATTTCAAGAAAGGCGTCGGGCTGTTTGGTGGAATAGCCTTCCACCCGCAAGACGCGGTTTTCCTCCTGGATGAGGGTTTCGAAGGCATCGCCCATGAGGCCAAGCGGCATTCCCGCGCGAAGGTCCACGTAAAGATCGGCCATGGGCGGGCTGGCCTCGGAAAGCATGAGCTTTACCGGACCGGGACCGCTTTTAACGATGCCATAGGCCCCGGCATGTTCGAGAAGCTCCATGGCCAGTTCCTCGCTCACCATGTGGTCGGGGGTGGCCTCCAGGGCGAGGATGGCCACATGGGCGGTGGCGATGCGTTCCTCGAGATAGCGTTCGCGGAAACGGGCGATGGACGGCGCGTAGACGGCCACCTCGCTGAGCATGACGAAGAAGATGGTCAACAGCAGCAGCCGGGCCGAAAGGCCGCGGCCGAAAGGAGGTCGCAGGGGTTTGGACTCACGCATGGCGGTCAGATTACCCCTTTCGTGGCTGTTGATCCAAACCGGCCCGGGGCTGCTTATCTAAATTGGCTCAAGGCTGCTTATCCAAAGCGGCCGAGAAACCGCACCAGGGCGCGGGTGCCGGGGCCAAACAGCTTCGGTGTGAAGAAACTGCCCGCCACATGTTTGCTGATCTCGCCGCGGGTGGGATAAGGGGCGATAAATCCCGCCATGGCGCCGATTTTCAGCCCCTGGGAGAGGGCCAGCGTCCAGATATGGATCATCTCTCCGGCGCCGGCGCCGACCATGGACGCGCCCAGAATCTTGCCCTTTTTCGTGGTCACCACCTTGATCAGGCCGTCGCTGTCGCCTTCGGCCCGGGCGCGGTCGTTTTCGGCGAAGGGTTTACGCAGCACGGTTATGTCGCCGTATGTTTCGCGAGCCTGGGATTCCGTCAGACCCACATGGGCCAGCTCGGGGTCGCTGTAGGTGACCCAGGGCACGGCGTTGGTGTTGACCTTGGCGGGCAGACGAAAGAGGGCGTTGCGCAGCACGATCCCGGCGTCATAGCCGGCCATATGGGTGAACTGGTAACCGCCCGTCACATCGCCGATGGCAAAAACCCGTTTGTTGGAACTGCGCAGCCGCCGGTCCACCGTGATGCCCTTGGGCGAATACTCGATTCCCGCCGCCTCCAGTCCCAGCCCCTCCACATTGGCTTGGCGTCCCGCGGCCACCAGAAGATGCGATCCTTCCATACGCTGTTCGGCGCCGTCTTTTTCCACCACCACGGTGATTCCGCCGCCGGTGGCTTCTACTTTGTTCGCGGTCACGCCCTCATGCAGCGCCACGCCTTCATTGGTGAGCCTCTCGCGCAGCACCGCCACCAGTTCGGGATCGTCATGGGGCAGGAGGGTCGCCATTTCCACCACGCTGACCTGCGCGCCCAGCCTGCGGTGGGCCTGGGCCATTTCCATGCCGATGGGACCACCGCCGATGATGATCAGATGCTGCGGGGTGGCTGTGAGTTCGAACAGGGTCTCATTGGTGAGAAAAGGCGTGGCGTCGAGCCCGGCGATGGGCGGCACCAGAGGAGACGAGCCGGTGGCGATGACAAAACGCCGGGCGCGGATGACGTGGTCCCCCGCCGTCACCTCGCGGGGGCCGGTAAAGCGGGCGGCCTTGCGGATTACCTGGACGCCCAACTCCTCGAACCTTTCCTGGGAATCATGGGGCGCGATAGCGGCGATGACTCCGGCAACGTGATCGTGAACCCGGGAAAACTCCACCACCGGCGGTCCGCCGGTGGAAATGCCGAATTTCTCGGCCGTACGCAGATTTTCGGCGGCGTGCGCCGCGGCGAGCAGGGCTTTCGACGGCACACAGCCGTAATTCAGGCAATCGCCCCCCATGAGGCCTTTTTCGATGAGCACCGTAGAGGCGCCCATCTGTACCGCCCCGGCGGCGACGCTCAGGCCCCCGGAGCCGGCGCCGATAACACAGATGTCCGTATGGATCGGTTCATTCGCCATAGTCTTATTCCTGAGGGTCTTATTTCTGGGGGGGTCTTATTTCTGGCGCGCCTTGAGCCGCTTGTAAACCACGGGGATCAACGCCAGCACCGCAAGCCCGATCAGCGGCAGCAGAATTTCGGGCTGGAAAATAATACCCATGTCGGGGCTGCCGCCCTGGTCGAGAATCACGCCCAGCCCGTTGCCGAGACTGGCGTAAACGAAGGTTCCCGGAATAATGCCGACCATGGTGGTGATGACGAAAACCTTTAATTCCACCCCGAGAAAGGCCAGGGCCAGATTGACCATCCAGAACGGGAACAGGGGCACCAGACGCAGGAACAGAAGATAGCTCCAGGCGTTTTCCTGGAATTCCGCCTCGATCTTTTTCACCGCCGGACCGGCGCGCGCCCGCAATGGCTCGCCCAGCCCCATACGCGCGGCCAGGAACAGCACCGTGGCGCCGATGGTCGCCCCCACCACCGTGATGGCGCCGCCGCCAAGGACACCGAAGAGAAACCCCCCGGTGAGGGTCAGCACCGCGCCGCCGGGCAGGGACAGGGCGATGGCCACGGCATACACCGCCATATAGGTGAGGACGGCCACAAAACCGTTGCGCTCCACGAAATCCAGAAGCAGCCCGCGGTTATCCCGGAAGGCCTCAAAGGCCAGGTATTCCGCGCCGCCGAGCAGGAAAAACGTCACCAGCCCAGCGCCAAGTACGAGGATGGGAAGCATCCCGGTGAGGGAAAATCCCTGAATTCTCTTTTCCGCCACGTTCACGACTCTTTCCTGACAGGTTGTTTAGCTATCCGCGGCTCGACTGTTCTCTGCAGCGGCTCTCTTTCACTTAAGCACAACGGCCCGCTCCCAACCATTCACCTTTATGTGAAACGAGGGTGAGGAAGTGCTCTAAATCCGTGAGAAAACATGATATTTACAAATAAATTTACTCGCTGAGTAACATTGACTTCACGGGCTCCAGACCTTATACACCCGTCCTTATCCTGAACTCCCCATCCCTATCGGAGTCGACCCTTGAAACGCACCTATCAGCCAAGCGTTCTCGTTCGCAAGCGCCGCCACGGTTTCCGCTCCCGCATGGCCACCGTGGGTGGCCGCAAGGTGCTGGCAAGACGCCGTGCCAGGGGCCGCAAGCGCCTGTCCGCCTGAACCCCATGCCTCCCGTCATCGAGCGCCTCAAACGGCGGTCGGATTTTCTCCGTATCGCAGCCGCGCGCTGTAAATCGGTGACGCCTGGCCTGATTCTCCAGGCCATGACCCGCAAAGATGATTCCGCCGACGCCTCCACGGAGAAAGAGATGCCCATACGCGTGGGGTATACCGCCAGCAAGAAAGTGGGGGGCGCCGTGGAGCGCAACCGGGCACGGCGCCGTCTTCGCGCCGTGGTGGCCAAAATTATCCCCGATCACGCCAAGCCGGGATATGATTTTGTCCTCATCGCCCGCAAGGAAACCCTGACCCGTCCTTTTCCCAAGCTTCTGGAAGATCTTATAAAATCCCTGAAGCGGCTCGAAGCCTATCACCCCGTTTAAGATATCCGGCGCCCACATGAATCCTGCACCCATGAATCCTGCACAACATCTGCTGCGCGTCCTGATCCGTAGTTATCAGTTATTGATTGCCCCGGTTCTTCCGGGACAGTGCCGCTATGGTCCAAGCTGTTCCAACTATGCGCTGGAATCGGTGGCCCGCCACGGCGCCGTCAAGGGAGCCCTTCTCGCCACCGCCAGGATTGCCCGCTGTCACCCCTGGGGCGGCCACGGCCATGATCCGGTACCGCCAACCTTTGCGCCGTTGAGCCGCGGGAGCAACGGCCATGGATGAGCAACGCAACCTTTTCCTGGCGATCCTTCTGTCATTGTTGATTCTGGTGGGATTCGAATATTTTTTCAGCCCGCCACCACCACAGGATGTTCAGGACGCCACCGTCTCGCAAGAGGCGGGCGAAGGCGGCATGGCCCCGGAGGCACCGATTCTTGAAAGCGACGGCGGAGTCACCCCGGCGCCGGAGTCCCTGCAACCCACGGCGGCGCCCACGGAAAAAGCCGGGCTGACCCGCGAGAAAGCCCTTTTGACAAGCGGCCGGGTGCGGATCGAGACCCCACAGCTGGCGGGTTCCCTGGCGCTGACGGGCGCCCGGCTCGACGATTTGACCCTTGTGAAATACCGCGAAACCCTGTTGGCAGAGAGCCCGGCCATTACCCTGCTCTCGCCGCCCGGCGGGCCCCAGGCCTATTTCGCCCGCCATGGCTGGAGCGCGGGCTCCAAGGGCGTCGCAGTTCCCGACAACAAAACCCTATGGCGGCTGAGCGCGGGCAAGGTTTTGTCGCCCGGCAATCCCGTCACGCTGAGCTGGGATAACGGACAGGGGCTGGTGTTCGCGAAGACCTTCGAGGTTGACGAGAACTTCATGTTCACCATCACCCAGAAGGTTAAAAACACGAGCGGCGAAAACGTCTCGCTCTATCCCTATGGCTTGATCTCGCGCACCGACACACCCGTCACCCTGGGGTTCTATATCCTTCATGAAGGCCCGCTGGGGGTTTTCGACGGCACCCTGAAGGAAGTGGATTACGATGAACTTCAGGAAGAACACCGCATCAACCAGGCCACCACCGGGGGATGGCTGGGGATTACCGACAAATACTGGCTTGTGGCCCTGGCCCCGAACCGGGCAACCCAGGTCAACACCAATTTCATCTATGCCAATGTGAAGGGCCAGAACAAGTATCAGGCCGATTATCTGGGCGCTGAACATGTTCTGGCGCCGGGCGGCAGCGCCGAGGTTTCCAGTAATCTCTTCGCCGGCGCCAAGATTGTCGAACTGCTCGACGCCTATACCACCACGTACGGTATTGCCCGTTTCGACCTGGCGGTGGATTTCGGCTGGTTTTACTTTCTCACCAAGCCCATCTTCTACGCCCTCAATTTCTTCAACCGGATTTTCGGCAATTTTGGCCTCGCCATCCTTGCCCTGACCGTCATCTTCCGGCTGCTCATGTATCCGCTGGCCAACAAGTCTTTCCGGTCCATGAACGCCATGAAGAAGCTGCATCCGAAAATTACCGAGCTGCGCGATCAGTTCGGCGAGGACAAGGCGCGCATGAACCAGGAAATGATGGCGCTCTACAAGCGGGAAAAGATCAATCCCGCGGCGGGCTGTCTCCCCATGCTGGTCCAGATTCCCATCTTCTTTTCCCTCTACAAGGTGCTGTTCGTGTCCATCGAGATGCGCCAGGCGCCGTTCTATGGCTGGATCACCGATCTTTCCGCGCCCGATCCCACCTCGCTGTTTAATCTGTTCGGGCTGCTTCCCTTCGATGTGCCGATTTTCCTGCAAATCGGCGTGTGGCCTCTGCTCATGGGGATCACCATGTATCTCCAGCAGAAGCTCAACCCGCCCCCGGCCGACCCCGTCCAGGCCAAAATCTTCATGTTCCTGCCCTTCGTCTTCACCATTCTTCTCGCCAGTTTCCCGGCCGGCCTGGTGATTTACTGGGTGTGGAACAATGTGCTGTCCATCGCCCAGCAATGGTTCCTGATGAAAAAACTGGACGCGCCCGAAAAGATAGACGCGCCCGAAAAGAAAAGCTGACGGCGGGGGGGATGGATCATGACCGGGGCGGATCAGGAGACGCCGGACACGGCAGAGACGCCGGATACTGCGGCCTGGACCACGCCTGAATCCCTGGAGAAGGGGAGCATCCTTTTCGCCGGGGAATGCCGCTTCGTCGCCGGCGCCACCAACGAGGATAATCTGCCCCCCGGCGGCCTGCCGGAGGTGGCCTTCGCGGGCCGTTCCAATGTGGGAAAATCAAGTCTTATCAACGCGTTGACGGGACAAAATGCCCTGGCGAGGATTTCCCATACGCCGGGACGCACGCGCCAGATCAATTTCTTTACCCTCAACGAGCGGTTGATGCTGGTGGACCTGCCGGGCCACGGCTACGCCAAGGCGCCGAAACAGGAGATTGCGCTCTGGACCGAACTGATCGATGCCTACCTGCGCGGACGCCCCACCCTGCGGCGGCTCTGTCTTCTCGTGGACAGCCGCCACGGCACCAAGAAGGTGGACCGCGAACTGATGGACCGCCTCGATGCCGCCGCCGTCTCCTACCAGATCGTGCTCACCAAAACCGACAAGACCAAGGCCCAGGATCTGGCGCGCATGGAGCAAAAGCTGGGCGAGGAAATGCGCCCGCGCGCGGCCGCCCTGCCCCATATGGTGGCCACCAGCGCCCGCGACGGCAGCGGCGTGCCTGAACTGCGCGCCATGCTGGCGGGGCTATGCGAGGGCGCATAGAGCACACTCCGGCCCCTTGATCCCGTCTTTGGCCCTATCTGTGGGGCGGGATATTTACTAAAAAAGTAATTTATTTTATTGACTTTTATTGCTTAATTAGTAAATTTCTCCCATGTCCAAGATCGCCGACCGTATCATTGCCCTGTGTGGCGGGCCCCAGACCATCTCCGAATGGCTTGGCATCAGCCCCACCAGTGTCTATCGCTGGACCTATCCCAGGAGCAGCGGCGGCAGCGGCGGGCATATTCCGCAAAAGCATATCGAGCCGCTCCTCGAGGCCGCCGGACGCCGCGGCATTCCCCTCACATTGCAGGATTTCTTCGAGGACGCCCCGCTTCCGTCTGTGAATTCCGCGGGCAAGGAGGAGGGAGAGGCCCCGGCGGCCACGCAAATTCACGACGCCTGGCTGGCCAAGGCGCGCACCCTGTCCCACGCCTTGCCCTATATGCGCAATTACGCGGACAAGACCTTCGTCATCAAATTTGGCGGCCATGCCATGGGAGACGCGGACCTTGCGAAACTGTTCGCCCAAGACATGGTGTTGCTCAAACAGGTGGGGATTGATCCCATTGTGGTGCATGGCGGCGGGCCGCAGATCGGCGGCATGCTGGAGCGGCTGAAGATCAAGAGTTCCTTCGTCGACGGGCTGCGGGTCACCGATAAGGAAACCGTGGAGATCGTCGAAATGGTGCTGTCGGGTTCCATCAACAAGGAAATCGTCTGGGCCATCCAGTCAGCCGGGGGCAACGCCGTGGGCCTGTCCGGCAAGGACGGCTGTCTCATCATGGCGAGGAAGCTCGCCCGCACAAAGCGCGATGAAGGCTCCAATATCGAGAATGTCCTCGAGCTCGGCTTCGTCGGCGAACCGGCGGCGGTAAACCCGCATATTCTGGAAACCCTGAAGCAATCGGACATTATCCCGGTGATCGCCCCCATCGGGGTATGCCCCGAGGACATGACCTATAACATCAACGCCGATACCGTGGCCGGGAGCGTGGCCGAAGCCATGAACGCCAAACGCCTGTTGATGCTCACCGATGTGGAG
Organism: uncultured Rhodospirillaceae bacterium; assembly: GCA_964482135.1. GTDB lineage: Bacteria > Pseudomonadota > Alphaproteobacteria > UBA11136 > UBA11136 > UBA11136. Next base: position 29,924 of record CAYZWF010000016.1, on the reverse strand, counting down.
GGGATCAAGGACAAGTCGGGGAATCTGATCCCGGAACTGAGCGTTCAAGAGGCCAGGGAACTGATTGCCGACGGCACCATCCAGGGCGGCATGATCCCCAAGGTAGAGACCTGTATCCTGGCGGTTCAGGGTGGCGTGGAGGCCGCCGTCATCATGGACGGCCGCGTTCCTCACGCCCTATTGCTGGAAATCTTTACCGAACACGGCGTCGGCACGCTGGTGCGCCGCGCCTGAGACCCGCAACGGAGTGTTACTAGGCCTTACGGGAGGGGTCCGTTTCCGACTGGGAAGTTTCCGAATCCTCCGCCTCGGCCTCTGATCCTTCCGGCTCTTCCGGCGGCTCTTCCTCCACCGCCCAGTCGGGATCGGGAAGTCCCTGTCCGGCGGCGGTTTCTTCTTTTTCCTCACCGCCATCGTCGCGAGCCCAGTCGGGTTCGAGAAACTCGTCATCGGTTTTAGGTTTTGCCTCATCTTCCGCCCAGTCGGGGTCCGCCACACCGCTTTTTTGGCCGGGTTTCGCTCCGCCTTCCGCCCAGTCGGGATCCACGGGGCCCCCGCCGTTTTCCCGCCTGCCTCCCAATCGGCCGGTGAATACAGCCATCATGCCCCTGACAAAACTCACATTCAGTGAGGCGTCGAGTTCCACCAGGAAATCCGAGCCACAAAATGCAAAGGCCAGCAGCCGGTCGCGCTCGCCACGCAACGCGCTCACATGGAGTTCATCGACACCGTTATCGGCTATGGAGACACTCATGGTTTCACTAACCCACTTGCCCTTTGCGGAAACCACCCGCAAAGACCTCCCCTATAAAACATTTTATTAAAATTTAAGCATTATTCTCAAAGACTTGAACAAACTTTCAAGTAAGTTTTCCCACGTGTAAAACTGTCAAAATAGTGTGAAGAATTTATGAAATTTCTCCACTATGGGCCCTGATAATTCCTCCAATTTTCCTAAAATACGGTGATTTACTGCCTCCTGACGCCCCCTCCCGGGCTTGATACCCCGGACTTGATACTCTGGGCTTGATACCCTGGGCTTGCCAGAAGCGCGCCGCTTGATCAGACTGACGGAGCGTTTTTTCACCTGAAAACCCACCGGAGAAACCCCCGGAAAAGACCCCCAGGGACCCCCCCAGAGAAAACCCCCAGAGAAAAATCACCGACCATGCCAACAAAGACCCCTTCCACGATAATAGAGCCCCCTTCCCGTGACCGGGGAACCCCGGCGCTCGTTTCCGGCCCTTCCCCGGAACATGCGGCTTCGGGATATATGGCCCTGGAGCATGTGGAAGACTGGATTTTCGATCTCGACAACACACTCTATCCGGCGAATTCAAACCTTTTCGCCGTCATCGACCAGCGCATGAAAGCCTTCATCAGTGCCGAACTGGAGCTTGCATCCGATGACGCCTTCAAGGTCCAGAAGGACTATTTCAGGAAATACGGCACCACCCTTCGCGGCCTCATGCTTCACCACGACACCGATCCCCATGCCTTTCTTGATTATGTGCACGATATTGACCTCACCAGGCTTGCCCCCGATCCGGAACTGGCGAGACACCTGGAAAAGCTTGAAGGACGCAAGATCATCCATACCAACGGCTCCGGAAACCATGCCCGAAGGGTTCTCGAGCGGCTCGGTATTGGAGAATTCTTCAGCGGCGTGTTCGACATCATCGAAGCCGATTTCCTGCCCAAGCCCGAACCCGCCGCCTATCACCGCCTGCTTGAGCGTTTCCGGCTCAATGCGGAAACCAGCGCCCTGTTCGAGGACCTGCCGAGAAACCTCGTGGCGGCGGCGGAAATAGGCATGACCACCATCTGGGTCCGCAACGACACCTGCTGGGCCGAGGAAGCCGAAAGCCCCGGCCACATTCACCATATCACCGACGACCTGGCGGGCTGGATCGGCGGCCTGGTGGCGGCCCGCGCCTGGCAGAACGGCGCGGCGCGGCCTGGTTCCCCCTCGCCAGAGCGTTGACAGGGAAAGCCTGCTGCCGCATGTTCCCCCCTTCTTTCCCACCTCTTTACGCATCAGGGTTTTGATGACTTATAAAAATCTGCAAAAGACCATCGACGACGCCTGGGAAGCACGCCAGGAAATCGATATCTACACCAAGGGAGAAATCCCCGAAGCCGTGACCGAGGCCCTGGATCTTCTGGATTCGGGAACGCTGCGCGTGGCCGAGAAAAGCGATGGCGAATGGCATGTCAATCAATGGCTGAAGAAAGCCATTCTGCTTTCCTTCCGGCTCAAGGACAACGTGGTGATCCCGGCCGGCCAGTGGGACCCCGGTCTCGGCAAATCGGGATGGTACGACAAGGTATCCTCCAAATTCGCCGGCTGGAACGAGGAGCGCTGGCAACAGGCGGGCTTTCGCGCCGTGCCCAACTGCGTGGTGCGCCACAGCGCCTATATCGCGCCCGGTGTGGTGCTGATGCCGTCCTTCGTCAATCTGGGGGCTTATGTGGATTCCGGCACCATGGTGGACACCTGGGCCACGGTGGGATCTTGCGCCCAGGTCGGGAAGAATTGCCATATTTCCGGCGGCGCAGGGATCGGCGGCGTTCTCGAGCCCATTCAGGCGGGGCCGGTGATTATCGAGGATAACTGTTTCATCGGCGCCCGCGCCGAAGTTGCCGAGGGCGTGATCGTCGAAACCGGCTCGGTGCTGTCCATGGGCGTTTATATCGGCGCCTCGACGAAAATCATCGACCGCGCCAGCGGCGAGGTCCATTTCGGAAGGGTGCCCCCCTATTCGGTTGTGGTTTCGGGCTCCATGCCGGGCAAGCCGCTGCCCGACGGCTCCATGGGGCCGTCCCTCTATTGCGCGGTCATCGTCAAACAGGTGGATGAAAGAACCCGCTCCAAAACCTCGATTAACGAGTTGCTGCGCGATTAAGGTGCGCCAATGAGCACCGATCCTCTCGATCTGGCCCGCGCCCTCATCCGTTGTCCCAGCGTGACACCCGAAGATGGCGGCGCGCTGGCGGTTCTTGATGAGTCGCTCAAAAAACTGGGCTTTACCTGTCACCGCATGACCTTTTCCGCTCCCGGGACGGCGGATGTGGACAATTTGTACGCCCGCATCGGTGATACCGCGCCCAATTTCTGTTTCGCCGGGCATAGCGATGTGGTCCCGGTCGGGGATGCGCAAGGCTGGAGCGTGGACCCCTTCGCCGCCGAGATCGCCGGGGACAGGCTGGTGGGGCGCGGGGCCGCCGACATGAAAGGCGCCATCGCCTGTTTCGTGGCCGCCAGCGCCCGTTTCCTCGATCAGCGCGGCGGCGACATCCCCGGCTCCATAAGCTTGCTCATTACCGGCGACGAGGAAGGCCCGGCGGTCAACGGTACAGAAAAGGTTCTCCACTGGATGAAGGAGAACGGCGAAACCCTGGATGTCTGTCTGGTGGGCGAACCCACCAACCCCGAAACTCTGGGCGAAACCATAAAAATCGGCCGCCGCGGCAGCCTTAACGGTCACCTCACCGTCATGGGAACCCAGGGCCATGTGGCCTATCCCCAGCGCGCCGACAATCCCATCCCGCACCTTTTGCGCATGCTGGGCCTCATTACCGAGCGGCCCCTGGACGAGGGCAGCGAGCATTTTCAGCCCTCGAACCTTGAGGTGACCTCGGTGGATGTGGGCAACCCCGCCCCCAACGTGATCCCGGCACAAGCCGAGGCCCGCTTCAACATCCGCTTCAACGACAGCCATAGCGGCGCCGAACTGGAACGCTGGCTGCGGGAAAATTTTGATTCGGTGGGTGCGGACTATCAACTGGATATTGAAATATCGGGTGAAGCCTTTGTCACCCCGCCCGGCGATTTCAGCACGCTGGTGGAGGACGCCGTTTCAGGCGTTACCGGCAAGACGCCGCAGCTCAACACCTCCGGCGGCACATCGGACGCCCGGTTCATCCGTCATTTCTGTCCCGTGGCCGAGTTCGGGCTGGTGGGAGCCACCATGCATAAAACAGATGAAAGTGTGGCTCTTGCGGACCTTGAGGCGCTCACAGAAATCTATCTCCGCGTTCTCGACGGATATTTCCCCGCTTCCTGAGGTGGCGCAACGAACATGATTTCCCCCCGCGAAATCGCCACCGGCCTCTATGGCGCCTATCGGCTGGCGCGGCTCGATGCCGGGGGCATGGCCTGGTTCGACAGAACCGTGTCGGGATTCTGGAAATCCTTTTTCGCGGCCGTCCTTGCCGCGCCCCTCTACATCCTGCTCACCACCCTGCACCTGTTTGACGACACCGGCAGGGAATTGCTGGAGACGGCGGGGGGCATGCGGGTCTTTCTTATCGAGACCCTGGCCTATGTGATTGGCTGGGTGCTGTTTCCCCTGATCATGATCCGGGTGACGGACCTGCTGCAGCGCGAGCAGGAATATCTCGGCTTCATCGTCGCCTATAACTGGGCCGGAGTGCTTCAGATAGCGGCCTTCCTGGGCGTGGTGACCGTGGGCGGCGTGGGCTTGTTTCCGGCGGCGGTGGGGGATTTCCTGTCGATGATCGTTTTCTTCGCCATCCTTTATTACCAGTGGTTCATCACCCGCACCGCCTTGCGAATACAAACCGGCGCGGCGGTGGCTATCGTCTGCCTGGATATGGCGCTGTCCATCTTCATCACCGGAATCGCAAACGCCATGCTCTATATGAGCCCCAACGTCTGAAACATCCCAAGCGGGTTATTTCTTCTTTTTGTTTCTCCGCTTCTGTTCCCCATAAACCACGTCGAGGAGATACAGCCCCTCGGGAGGCGCCGTGGGGCCAGCCGCGGTGCGGTCACGCTCGGCCAGGGCATCCGCCACGTTCTTGGGCGTCCATTTGCCCTCCCCCACCCAGCCCAGGGTGCCGGCTATAATACGCGCCTGGTTGTGGAGAAAGGAGGGCGCCCGCAATAACAGGCGGATTTCCTCGCCTTCCCGGATGACCGAGATGTGATTCATGGTCTTTTCCGCCGATTCCGCCTGGCAGTGGACGGAACGGAAAGAGGTGAAATCATGAAACCCCACCAGGGCTTGCGCGGCCTCGGCCATGGCGTCGCTGTCGAGAGGCGTGCCCACATGCCAGGCCCGCCCCTTGTCCAGGGTCAGCGGCGGGCGGCGGTTGATGATGCGGAAGAGATAAGACCGTTCGGTGGCCGAAAAGCGGGCGTGAAACTCATCATCCACTGGCTCGGCGGCGAGGATTGAAATGGCGGCGGGGCGAACGTGAAAATTGAGGGCGTCGCGGATGGTGTCCGCCTCGACCGCCTCGGCGAGGTCGAAATGGGCCACCTGGCCCAGCGCGTGAACCCCGGTATCGGTACGGCCCGCGCCATAGAGGGTGGTTTCCCGGCCACAGAATTTTTCGATGGCGTCCTCTATGGCCTGTTGCACCGAGAGGCCGTTTTCCTGGCGCTGCCAGCCGACGAAGCCGCCGCCGTCATACTCTATGGTCAGCTTATAGCGGGGCATGGGTGCTCATCCCTGGGGCAAAACGGTGCCAGCGGGAACAGGACAACCGCGCAGGAAACTCTCCGACTCCATGGCCGACTTGCCCGGCCGTTGCAGACGCTTAATCCTCAGCGCCCCTTCACCGCAGGCAATGGTGAGGGCGTCGTCAAGCACCGTGCCTGGTTCAGCGCCCGGTTCCGTGCCCTCGCCATCCTCCACCACCTGCGCCGAGAGAACCCTGATGCGCTCGCGCTTGTCTCCATCTGTGGTTTCCCACTCGAACCAGGCGCCGGGCCAGGGTGTGAAGGCGCGCACCCGGCGTTCCAGTTCACCTGCCGGGCGGCTCCACTGGAGCCGGCCTTCGGCGGCCGTGAGCTTCCCGGCATAGGTGACGCCCTCCTGGGGCTGCGGGTGGGGCGTCAGCGAACCCCCCGCCATGCCTTCCAGGGCCGTGACCATGAGCCGCGCGCCCAATTCCGATAGTTCGTCATGGAGGCTCTGGGCCGTGGTCTGTGGGGTTATGGGAAGGGACTCGGCCAACAGGATATCCCCGGCATCGAGCTCTTCGGTTACCTTCATAATGGTGATGCCGGAGTCCCCGTCCCCGGCGAGGATGGCGTGCTGGATCGGCGCGGCGCCGCGCCAGCGCGGCAACAGCGAGGCATGAACGTTGAGGCAGCCGAAACGGGGGGCGTCGAGGAAAGCGGCGGGCAACAGCAGGCCATAGGCCGCCACCACGGCGGCATCGGCCTTGAGGGCGGTAAACGACTCCGCTTCCTCCGGGTCTTTCAGGCTCGCCGGAACGCGCACGGGAATCCCCTGGGCTTGGGCATAGGCGTGAACCGGGGCGGGGCGCTCTTTCTGCCCCCTGCCGGCGGGACGGGGCGGCTGGCTGTAGACGCAGATCACCTCGTGGCCCGCCTCCAGCAAAGCCGCCAGCACGGGCACGGAAAAATCCGGCGATCCCATGAAAATCAGGCGTAAGGAGCGCTTGGCCATGACCGGCCTCCCGAAAAAGTTAGAGGACGGGGGCGGCTGCCGCGGGTTTGGCGGTGGTGTGCTTCCGCATCTTGGTCAGCTTGCGAAGAATCATGCCCCGCTTTATGGCCGTCAGGTGATCGATGAACAAAATGCCGTCGAGATGGTCAATCTCGTGCTGGATACAGATGGCGGGAAAGCCCTCGGCATTCATTTCCCGGATTTCGTTGTCGCGGTCGAGATAACGCAGGCGCACCGATGCCGGGCGCACGACTTCGGCGTAATGCTCGGGCACCGAAAGACATCCCTCCTCGGCGGAGACCAGTTCCTCGGAAGCCGAGATGATCTCGGGATTGGCCATGCACAGGGGGTCGGGCACCTCCTCGCCACGGGAAAGATCAATCACCATAACCCGTTTCGCCACCCCCACTTGGGGCGCGGCCAGACCGACGCCGTTATCTTCGGCGTACATGGTCTCGAGAAGGTCGTCCATGAGCCCGCGCACGTCATCGTCCACCCTGTCCACCGGGGTGGATTTCACTTTCAGGCGCGGGTCGGGCGCGGTGATAATGTCCAGTATGGCCATGAAAAAACGCCGTAATTGAAGAGAATTTACACGTTCTAGTTATGCCGCGCCTCCGCCGCCGTCAAGTCCCGCCCCCAATGATATCCCGGTGATGCCCCCAGTGACGCCACAGCCCGTGGCGGTTCAGCGACCACAGCGGACGGCATCCCAGCATCCCTTCATGGGCCAGGACGTGATTATGGAAGTTATCGAGAACGCCTATTTTGCCCCCGAGATTCACGGCAAGCACGGTTTGCGCGCGCCGTTCCGGGCGCGGCCGCCGGGTGGGAGGCAGATCAAGCAAGACCAGCCGCAAGTCATGATGGGCGAGGCCGAAACGGCGCAGCAGCCTGTATTTCGCCAGCGCGAAGTCGCGGCAATCGCCGCCCTCATTGTGGAGCGCCTCCGGCGCGCACCAAGGCGCGGTGAAGTCCTCGCTGGTGGCCGCAGGCCGGTAACGGCGGGCATTCACCTGTTGCTGAAGGATGGGGAGAAAGCGCGCAAGCTCGGACGCGCCGGGTAACGCCAAGCCGTCACGGGGCACCTCCAGCGCCACCATATTGGCGGCCACGGCGGGGCTTGGCGTTACCTGGCGTTCCCGGCTGTTGAAGAGGGCGGGAAAGGGCGTGGCGCGGACCGGGGCGGGGACAAGGTCTCCCAAAGACACCGCCGCAGCCAACGCACCACCACGCAGCAGAAAGGCGCGGCGGGAGGCATCGGGGATTATTGTGGGGAAAAAATATCCGGTCATGGTCCTTGTGTCGTAAACTGTGGGTGCCTTCCCGTCGCCGGCCACAATATAATGTCCGTGCGCAAGGGATTATGGCGGTTTTTTTAAAGGGAGAACAGGTGAGCCCCGATCAGGTCATTTTGTTGTTTGCCGCGTTCACGATGGTGGTGCTGGCGATCTATGTGTTCGCGCGGCGCGGCGGCGGTGACGAAGAAACCCGTTCGCTTTCGGAAACCGTGGAGAGACTCGTCGGCCGTCTCGACCAGTTGACGGAAAACCAGGCCGCCGCGCAGAAGCGTCAGGACGAACTGCTGGCCGATGTGACCCGGCGGGTGGGCGAGAGTCTGGAGAAATCCTCGCAGAAGGCCCAGACCAGCATGACCGAAATGAAGGAACGTCTGGCCGTCATCGACGCCGCCCAGAAAAACATCACCGAGCTTTCAAGCCAGGTGGTGGGGCTTCAGGATATCCTCGCCAACAAACAGGCGCGCGGCGCCTTCGGCGAAATCCGTCTTAACGATCTGGTGCAGAACGTGCTGCCGTCCTCGGCCTACGAGACCCAGGCGACGCTCTCCAACGGCAAAAGGGTGGATTGCCTGATCCGGCTCCCCAACCCGCCGGGGTCCATTTCCATCGACGCCAAGTTTCCCCTGGAGAGCTATCACGCCCTGCACGACGCCGGTGACGACGAGGCCCGCAAAATAGCGGTACGCAGCTTCGGCACCGATGTGATGAAACATGTGCGCGACATCGCCGAGAAATACATCCTGCCCGGTGAAACCGCCGAGACGGCGCTCATGTTCCTGCCCAGCGAGGCCGTCTATGGGGAGATTCACGCCAATTTCCCCGACATCGTGGAAAAGTCCTTCCGCGCCCGGGTGGTGATCGTCTCGCCCTCCACCCTGTGGGCGACCCTCAATACGGTGCGCGCGGTCCTGAAAGACGTGGAAATGCGCGAACAGGCCGGAGCCATCCAGAAAGAGGTCCATACCTTGCTGGAAGACATCGTCCGCCTCGATAAGAGGGTGAACAGTCTTCAGAAGCATTTCGACCTGGCGGAAAAGGACATCCGGGAGATAAACACCTCCACCGGCAAGATCACCCGCCGTGGCGAGGTGATCCTCTCCGAAGACCTCTCCGAATCCGAGAGCCTCGCCGAGGACAGTACGGCGTCCCTGATGCCGCCCAGATCCAATGACTGATCCAATGATTGACGCGCCGGGCATGGCGTCATGATCCTGCAAAACGCCGCCGGCATTGCCGGTATCGTCACGCTGGCATGGCTGCTGAGCGAGAACCGGCCCCGCGCCTGTCTCAGGACAGCCGCCTGGAGCGTGGCCCTGCAATTTGTTCTGGCGCTGATTCTGCTTAAATTACCACCCGTCAAATCCGTATTTCTCGAGCTCAACCGGGTGATTCTTGCATTGCAGGAAGCGACCCTGGCGGGAACCGGATTCGTGTTCGGCTATGTGGGCGGCAAGGGCATCCCCTTCGTGGAAAGCGGCGCCGGGTCGAGCTTCATCTTCGCCTTTCAGGCCATGCCGCTGATTCTGGTTATCAGCGCCCTGTCGGCGCTGTTGTTTCATTGGCGGGTGCTTCCCGCCGTGGTGGAAGGTTTCTCCAAGGTTCTGCAGAAATCCCTGAGGCTGGGCGGCGCCGTGGGCGTGGCGGCGGCGGCCAATGTATTCATGGGAATGGTGGAATCGCCTATCTTAGTCAGGCCCTATCTGGCGGTAATCAAGCGCGCCGAGCTGTTCATGATCATGGTCTGCGGCATGGCCACCATCGCCGGCACCATGATGGTGCTCTATGCCGGTATTCTCACGCCTATCCTGCCCGGCGCGCTGGGGCATCTGTTGACGGCCTCCATCATCAATCTGCCCGCGGCCATCCTCATTGCCCGGCTGATGGTGCCCGAGACCGAACCGCCGACGCCGGGCGAGCTGGAGCTGGCGAGCGAAGACAGGAACGCCATGGACGCCATCGTCCGCGGCGCGCTCAACGGGGTCCAGCTGCTTATTAATATCATCGCCCTGCTTATCGTGCTGGTGGCCCTGGTCAGCCTGGCCAACCAGATTCTGGGCCTGTTGCCCCATTTCGAGGGCGCGGCCATCAGCCTGCAACGTCTGATGGGGACTGTGCTGTCGCCGCTGGCGCTGGCCATGGGCGTGCCCTGGGCCGAGGCCCATGTGGCGGGCGGGCTGTTGGGCACCAAGGTGGTTCTCAACGAGTTGATCGCCTATGTGGAGCTGACCCATCTTCCCCAAGGTGCTTTAAGCGAGCGCAGCCGGCTGATCATGACCTATGCCCTGTGCGGTTTCGCCAATTTCGGAAGTCTCGGCATCATGATCGGCGGCATGGGCGCGCTGGTCCCGGAACGGCGCGACGAGATCATCGCCCTGGGGCTGAAATCCATCGCCGCGGGCACCCTGGCCACCTGCCTCACCGGGGCGGTGGTGGGAACCATTCTCTAGAAGAGAAAATCAGGCCAACAGGAATCAGGCTCTCGTGAATCAGGCAGGTGAACGCGCCTTCAGGGCCGCCGTCAGGGTGCCGTCGTCGAGGTAATCCAGTTCCCCGCCCATGGGCAGGCCGTGGGCGAGCCTTGTCACCTCCACCCCGCAGGAGGCCAGGCGGTCGACCACGTAATGGGCCGTGGTCTGGCCGTCCACGGTGGCGTTGGTGGCGAGGATCACCTCCGTCACTTGCGGGGCGGAAGCCCGCTCCACCAGCCTGGCGATTTTGAGCTCCTCCGGCCCCACGCCATCGAGCGCCGACAGGGTGCCGCCCAACACATGATAGCGCCCGCGATAGATGCCCGAGCGTTCCACCGCCCACAAATCCGCCACTTCTTCCACCACACAGATCAGTGACTGGTCGCGCTCCGGATCGCCGCATATGGCGCAGGGGTCCGTGGTGTCGAGATTTCCGCATTGCCCGCAGATGCGGATGGTTTCCGCCGCCTGGGTCAAGGCGGAAGCCAGCGGAGCGAGCAGGGATTCGCGCTTTTTCAGCAACTGCAGCGCCGCGCGCCGCGCCGAACGCGGCCCCAGGCCGGGAAGCCTGGCGAGAAGCCCGATCAGCTTGTCAATGTGGGAACCCGCCATGAGGGAACGCTGGCCCTGCCGGTCAGAAGGGCAGGGTCATGCCCGGGGGAAGCTCCAGCCCGCCGGTGACCTTGGACATTTCCTCTTTCATCTTTTCTTCGATCCGGTTGCGGGCATCGTTGACGGCGGCGACGATGAGGTCTTCGAGAATCTCCACATCCTCGGGAGTCACCAGAGAGGGGTCTATTTTCACGGCTCTAGCCATTCCCTTGCCGCTCAGCGTCACCTCCACCATGCCGCCTCCGGAAGCGCCGGTGATTTCCGCGGCGTCGAGAGCGGCCTGCATCTCCGTCATTTTCTCCTGCATCTGCTGGGCCTGTTTCATCATCTGGCCGATATTCTTCATTGGGGGTCTTCTCCTTCCGGATTGGCGCTGTCGTCCACATGGTGGACGGCGGTGATTGTGGAGCCGGGAAACGTATCGAGGACGGCGCGCACCAGGGGATCGGTCTCGGCTTCCGCGCGGGCCTTTTCTTCCGCTGCCTGCATCTGTTCGGCAAGTGTGGGGTCGCCCTCGGCCTGGGATACGCTCACCAGCCAGCGTTGCCCGGTCCAGTTGCCCAAGTGATCGCTCAGCATCCCCGCCAGCTTGGCCGGGGCCTGGGGGCCGGGGCGGAATTCCATGCGGCCGGGCTCGAAGCTCACAAGGTGCACGTCATTGACCAGATGGGCATGGAGACGGGCTTCGCGGTGCCGCTCTGCCAGCGCCACCACATCGTTGAAGCTGGTGACGCTTTCGGTTTCCTGCTGTTCGGGAGTTTCTTCCGGGACTTCTTCCGGGGGCGGCGCGAGATCAGGAGCCAGGGCGGCCTGTGTGGCGGGAGACGAGGACGGCGCGGCGGCGGTGGGCGCAGTGGCTGATGCGGTGGGCGGCGGCGCTGGGGAAGGCTGGGGCGCGGAAGGCGCGGGAGCGGGCTCTTCCATTTCCGCCTCGGCCCCCGCCGACGCGTCCTGGGAAGGTTCATTCTGGGGAGATTCATCCGGGGAAGACGCCTCCTGCTGCGGCGGCGTGGCCGGTTTTTCCCCGCTCTCGGCTCCGCCTTCCTTGCCCCCACCTTCCTTGCGAAGGTCACGGACGATCTCGGCCGGGGTGGGCAGGTCGCTGCTATAGGCGAGGCGCACCAGAACCATTTCCGCGGCCACAAGCGGCGACGGCGCGTTCTGGACCTCGGTCAGGCCCTTGAGCAGGATTTGCCAGGCCCGGGTCAGCACCAGCATGGCCAGCTTCCCCGCCATGTCCAGACCCCTTTTGGCCTCGGCCTCGGGTATTTCCGGGGCCGCCGCCGCCGTCGGCAACACCTTCAACCGGGTCAGCCAGTGGCAGAGCACAAGCAAGTCCTGGATGACGACCCCGGGATCGGCGCCCGAGGCATAGAGTTCTTCCAGCAGGGTCAGGGCACCGGCGGGATCGCCCGCCATCACGGCGTCGAGAAGATCAAAGACCTGGGTGCGGTCGGCCAGCCCCAGCATGGCGCGAACCTGGGCTTCGTCCACCTCCCCCTTGCCGTCCGGACTTTCGGTGGATATGGCCGTATCGAGGAGGGACAGGGCGTCGCGCACGGAACCATCGGCGGCGCGCGCAATGAGCATGGCAGCAGCGGTGGTGATGGCCGCGCCTTCCTGTTCGGCAATGCGCGAGAGATGGGCGGACAGGGTTTCCACATCCACGCGCCGCAGATCGAAACGCTGGCAGCGGGACATGACGGTCACCGGAACCTTGCGGATTTCGGTGGTGGCGAAGATGAATTTCACGTGTTCAGGCGGCTCTTCCAGCGTCTTCAACAAGGCGTTGAAGGCGTTCTTGGAGAGCATATGCACTTCGTCGATGATATAGACCTTGTAGCGCGCCGCCACCGGCTTGTAGCGCACGCCCTCGATCAGTTCGCGGATATCGTCCACCCCGGTGCGGCTGGCCGCGTCCATTTCGATCACGTCCACATCGCGGTCTTCGGCGATGGCCATGCAGTGCACGCATTGGCCGCAGGGCTGGTCGGTGGGGCCGCCGTTTCCGTCCGTGCCGATACAGTTCAACGCGCGGGCGACGATGCGCGCCGTGGTGGTCTTTCCCACACCGCGTACGCCGGTGAGAATGAAGGCATGGGCGAGGCGGCCGCTGGCGATGGCGTTGGTGAGAACCCGGACCATGACCTCCTGGCCGATGAGGTCGGCGAAGGTCTTGGGGCGGTATTTCCGCGCCAGCACGCGATAGGCTCCGGAATCCTGTGGGGAATCCGGTTGGGACTCCGGCGGAGCTGGCTCTGGGCTTTCTGAATCTGGGCTCTCGGTCATGACGCCCGGCAGGCCTTAAAACGACAACAGGAACGGTGGAAAACCACGGGTGGGAGGCTGGTTAGACGACCCGGAACAATCTCGTTACGGCTGCTTCCTTCCGGATCTGACCGGATTGGCGAGGGCACCGTCCGCCGCCAACCTCCCACGCGTATTCTACCACGCCGGGGGGGCCGACTCGCAAGAGCGAAGGAGAGGACGATTCTCCCATTTGGTCTCCCATTTGGCCCCCGATTTAGTCTTCCTGTTCGTCCTGCGCCGCCGTCTTTTCCAAATGGCGGAAGGGATGGGCGTAATAGGAGCCGAGGATTTTCACCTCGCGGGAATAGTGGTTGAGATCCTCGAAGGCCAGCTTCACGTCGGGCTCGGCGGGATGACCCTCGATATCGGCATAGAACTGGGCCTGGGTGAATTTGCCGTCGATCATAAAGCTTTCCAGCCGCGTCATGTTGACGCCGTTGGTGGCGAAACCGCCCAGCGCCTTGTAGACGGCGGCGGGCACATTACGCACATAGAAGACGAAGCTGGTGATTACCGGTCCCCTGGCGGGGTCGGGATCGAAAGGCTCGCGGGCCAGCACCAGGAAGCGGGTAGTGTTGTGCTCGGCGTCCTCGATATCGGAGCGCAGCACCTCGAGCCCGTAAATCTCGCCCGCCAGGGATGAGGCGATTGCCGCCTGGGTGGTGTCGCCGGCTTGCGCCACCTCGGCCGCCGCACCGGCCGTATCGGCGCAGACCACCGCCTCCAGGCCCAGTTCACCGATCAGCTTGCGGCATTGGGACAGGGCGTGGACATGGCTGTGAATGGTTTTCAGCCCTTCGACGGTGGCCCCCTTGGGTGCCAGGAGCTGGTGGTTCACGCGCTGGAAATGCTCGGCGATGATATGAAGATCGGTATGGGGCAGAAGGTGGTGAATTTCCGCCACCCGCCCGGCCACCGCATTCTCCGCCGGGATCATGGCCATCGCCGCCTGGCCGTTGTTCACGGCATCGAGCGCGTCTTCGAAGGAAGGACAGAACAGGGTTGCCATTTCGGGATAGGCCTCGCGGCAGGCGAGGTCGGAATAGGCCCCGGGCACACCCTGGAAGGCAATGGTCTGGGATGGTTGTTTGGTTTCCGGCATGGAAGAACGCTTTTTTCCGTCAGCCCTTGGGCTCCAGCATGGCGCGGGCCTGTTCAAGATCGGCGGGAGTATCAACCCCGGGGGGAACCGTGTCAACGAGCGCCACGTCGATGCGCATACCGGATTCCAGCGCCCGCAGCTGTTCCAGTTTCTCGCGTTTTTCCAACTCGCCGGGGGGCAGCGCTACGAATCGTTCCAGTGCGGCGCGGCGATAGGCGTACAAGCCCACATGATGATAAAGCGGGCCTTCGTCCCCGGATGGCGCGGTGCGGGTGAAATTAAGGGCGCGGCCGATGTGTTGGCCCGGCGCGAAGGAAACCACCGCCTTGACCACGTTGGGATTGGCGGCCTCTTCCGCGTCGGTGATCTCGAAAGCCAGGGTGGCGATGTCCACCGATTCCTCGGCCAGGGGCGCGAACACGGCGGCGATGGTGGCTGGATCAATGGCCGGAAGGTCGCCCTGGACGTTGACCACGGCGTCATAAGTTCCCGCTTCGTCAATCTTGGTCAGGGCCTCGAATATGCGGTCGGAGCCGGAATGGTGTCCGGGATCAGTCAGCACCGCCTGGCCGCCTGCCGCCTCCACGGCCTCGGCGATCTCCTTCTCGGCGCAGGCGACGATGACGGGGCCGACGCCCGATTCCACGGCGCGGCGCCACACATGCACGATCATGGGCTGGCCGTGAATGTCCGCCAGCATTTTCCCCGGCAGCCGGGTGGCGGCGAGGCGCGCGGGGATAATAACCACGGGATTCTTCGGCAAACTCATAGAAAACTCATACAGGGAAGCGGTTGCAAGGCCAAGAGGGTTGGGACTACTCTGCCTGTCACGCTTTTTCACCCCTCTGACCTCGTGGGAAGGTAAAGGTCGCGCCATGTTCGGCTATGAGCCCTATAAGATTTTCGGAGCCATTCTGTTTGCGCTTCTGCTGGTGACGCTGCTCCGGGTTGGCGGCAACGCCATGCTGGCGCCCGAGGAACTGGCGCAAAACGCCTATGTACCGGAGTCCCAAAGCGAGGATTACAGCACCGATGAGGGCGAAGGCGAGGATGATGAAGAGGACACGGCCCAGGAGGATGCCGAGGGCGCTCCGGAGGAGGGCGAAGACGGGGACGAGGCCGATGGCAAGGACAATGCCGCAGCCGAGGATTCCGAAGAACCCGCCTCGCAACTGGCGGCTTTGCTTGGCGCGGCGGACGCCGGCGCGGGCAAAAAGCTGGCCAAGAAATGCAAGGCCTGTCACAGCCTCGAACAGGGGGGCAAGAAAAAGATCGGCCCGGCATTATGGAACATGGTGGGCGCCGAGAAGGGGAGCGTCGAAGGCTTTACCTATTCCAAGGGGCTGGCGGAAAAAGGCGGTGCCTGGACCTATGACGATCTCGATGCCTTCCTCGCCGCCCCCAAGACCTTCGTGCCGAAAACCAAGATGCTGTTTCCCGGGCTCAAAAAGCCGCAAGATAGAGCCAACCTTATCCTCTATCTGCACTCCTTGAGCGACGACCCCCAGCCGCTGCCGTAAATTTCCACGCCGCCGCTGTTTCTGGCCTCCACTGTTTCTGGCCCCCGCTGTTTCTGATAAGACTATCGGCCATGGACGCTCCCTGCCCAGATGCCTTTACCGCCCTCGCCCAGCGCATGGCCGACGCCAGCGGCGAAATCCTGCGGCGCTATTTCCGCACCGCGGTGGCCGCCGAGGACAAGCCGGACCAAAGCCCCGTCACCATCGCCGACCGCGAGACGGAGGAAACCCTGCGCGCCATGATTGAGGCCGAGTTTCCCGAACACGGCATTATCGGCGAGGAGTTCGGCGAGACCAGAACAGACGCCGAATACGTATGGACCCTCGACCCCCTGGACGGCACCGCCGCCTTCATTACGGGCAAGCCCCTGTTCGGCACCCTGATCGGGCTCTTGCACCAGGGGACACCGGTTTTCGGGATCATCGACCACCCCATCACTGGCGAGCGCTGGAGCGGCGGCAGCGGCATGGGCGCCACCTGTAACAGCGAGAAGGTACAAACACGCGCCTGTGGCGACCTCTCCCAGGCCATGCTCTACGCCACCACCCCCCATATGTTCAGCGGCGACGCGGCGCGCGCCTTCGAACGCCTGTGCCAGGCCGTCAAGCGCCCGCAATACGGGGCCGATTGCTACGCCTATGGCCTGTTGGCCAGCGGCTTCGTGGATCTGGTGGCCGAAACCACCATGAAGGTCTGCGATTACTGCGCCCTGGTTCCAGTGGTGGAAGCCGCCGGCGGCGTCATCAGCGACTGGTCTGGGAAACCGCTGGGACTCACCTCCGATGGCAGCGTTCTCGCCGCTGGGGACAGCCAACTCCACAAACAGGCCCTGGCGGTACTCGGCGAAGGCGGCGAAGGCTCGGGGCCGGCCTGATGCGTCTTGCCGTGACCCAGCCCCGTTCCCTCAAGCGTGGCCTTCTTTACCTGTGCCTGCTGAGCTTATGTCTGCCGGTTGGGGCAGGAGAGGCCCAACCTCCGGCCTCCCACGGCATGGCCATGCATGGCGACCTCAAATACGGGGCCGGATTCAGCCATTTCGACTATGCCGACCCCAACGCCCTTAAGGGCGGCACGGTGCGGCTCTCGGACATCGGCACCTTCGACAACCTCAACCCCTATATCCTCAAGGGCGTGGGGGCGGCGGGGCTGGGCAACGTGTTCGAGACCCTGATGAAGTCTTCCGACGACGAGGCCTTTTCCCAGTACGGGTTGATCGCCGAAAGCGTGGAACTGCCGCAGGACCGGTCCTGGGTGGTGTTCAACCTGCGCCGCGAGGCGCGTTTTCACGACGCCAGCCCCATTACCGCCGCGGATGTGGTGTTTTCCTTCAACATGCTGATGGAAAAGGGCCATCCCTTTTTCCGCTCTTATTACGGCAGCGTGGACAAGGTGGAAGCGCTCGATGACCACAGGGTCAAATTCTCCTTCGTTCCCGGCGACAACCGGGAACTGCCGCTGATCATCGGTAACGGCCTGCCGGTTCTCTCAAAGGCTTATTGGCAGGGACGCGATTTCGGTAAAACCACCCTGGAACCGCCCTTGGCCAGCGGCCCCTACAAAGTGGAGGCGGTGGATGCCGGGCGTTCCATCACCTATCGCCGGGTGGCCGACTATTGGGGGGCGGATTTAGCCGTCAATGCGGGACGCGCCAATTTCGACGTTCTGCGCTATGACTATTACCGTGACCAGACGGTGGCGCTGGAAGCCTTCAAGGCCGGGGCCTATGACTTCCGGCTCGAAAACGCCTCCAAGGTATGGGCCACGGGCTATAACTTCCCGGCGCTCAAACGGGGGCTGGTGATCAAGGAAGCCATTGCCCACCAACAGCCCACGGGCATGCAGGCCTTTGCCTTCAACACGCGGCGCGCCATCTTCCGTGATCCCCGGGTGCGCGAGGCGCTGGGTCTGGCCTTCGATTTCGAATGGACCAACCGCAATCTGTTCTATGGCGCCTACACGCGCAGTCACAGCTATTTCTCCAATTCGGAACTGGCCTCGAGCGCCCTGCCCGCCGGCGAGGAGTTGATCCTGCTTGAGAAATTCAAGGACCGCATCCCGCGCCAGGTGTTCGGCAAGGAATACGTCCCGCCTTCCACCTCTGGCGAAGGCGGCATCCGCGGCAATCTGCGCAAGGCGAGACGCCTTCTCGAAGAGGCGGGATGGGTGCTCGAAGACAACCAGCTGATCCACGGCGAAAGCGGCGAGATCATGGCCTTCGAAATTCTGCTCGCCAACCCCCAGTTCGAGCGTATCGCCGCGGGCTATCGCAAGAATCTGGAGCGCCTCGGCGTGGCGGCGAGACTGCGCACCGTGGATTCCTCGCAATACGAAAAACGTATCGAGGATTTCGATTTCGACATGGTGGTGGCCGGTTTCGGACAATCTCTGTCGCCGGGCAACGAACAGCGGGATTACTGGGGCTCCCGGGCCGCCGAAACCCCCGGCAGCCGCAATATCATCGGCATCCATGATCCGGTGGTGGACGAACTGATCGAGGAGGTGATCGCCGCCCCCGACCGCGAGAGTCTGGTGGCGCGAACCCGCGCCCTGGACCGGGTGCTGTTATGGGGCCATTACCTGGTTCCCCACTGGCATATCCGCAGCTTTCGGGTGGCCTATTGGAACATGTTCTCGCGGCCTAAGATGACGCCAAAATACGCCCTTGGCTTC
Source organism: uncultured Rhodospirillaceae bacterium (assembly GCA_964482135.1). GTDB lineage: Bacteria > Pseudomonadota > Alphaproteobacteria > UBA11136 > UBA11136 > UBA11136. Next base: position 11,494 of record CAYZWF010000016.1, on the reverse strand, counting down.
GATTTCTGGTGGGTCGATCCGCAAAAGGAAGCCGTCCTGCAGCGTGAAAAGGGCGCCGCGGTGAACGCCGACATGAAACAAGAAGAACAAGAAGACGAGCCTCCCGGCTTCACGGCGGGGAGTCTGTGGCTGTTCATTGTGGTCATCGCCATCTTCGCCTTCCTGCTGCAATGGCGGCGGCGCAGAACCAACGGCAACGACTAACCATGCTCGCCTATATCCTGCGCCGGCTGTTTCTGATCGTCCCCACCCTGTTCGGGATCATGGTGGTCAATTTCCTCATCGTGCAATCGGCCCCCGGCGGGCCGGTGGAACAGATGATCGCCCGCATCAAGGGCACCGCCATCGAGGCCACGGCGCGGATCGGCGGTGGCAAAGGCGGCGAAACCACCGCCCAGACCCAGAAACGGGTCAGCGCCGACAGCGGCGCCGGGATAGCGGGAAAATACCGGGGTTCGCGCGGGCTCGACCCGGATCTGATCCGCGAGATCGAGAAACTCTACGGTTTCGACAAGCCCGCCGACGAACGTTTCTTCAAGATGATCGGCCAATACGCCACCTTCGATTTCGGCAAGAGCTTCTTCCGCGACCGCTCGGTGGTGGATCTCATCGCCGACAAGCTTCCGGTCTCCATCTCGCTGGGTCTGTGGACCACCTTGTTCGTCTATCTCATCTCGATCCCGCTGGGGGTGGGCAAGGCGGTGCGCGATGGCACGCCCTTCGACATCTGGACCAGCGGCTTCATTATCGTCGGCTACGCCATTCCCGGCTTTCTCTTCGCCATCCTGCTGATCGTGTTGTTCGCGGGGGGCAGTTTCTGGGACGTGTTCCCGCTGCGCGGGCTGGTCTCGGAAAACTGGGAGAGCCTGGCCTGGCCTGCCCGTATCGCCGATTATTTCTGGCATCTCACCTTGCCGGTGCTTTCCATGGTGATCGGGGGGTTCGCCGGACTCACCATGCTCACCAAGAATTCCTTCCTCGACGAGATCAACAAGCAATACGTGATGACCGCCCGGGCCAAGGGGCTGGCGGAAAACCGCGTGCTCTACGGCCATGTGTTCCGCAACGCCATGCTCATCGTCATTGCCGGCTTTCCCAGCGCCTTCATCGGTATTCTGTTCACCAGCTCGCTGTTGACGGAGGTGATTTTCTCCCTCGACGGACTCGGGCTGCTGGGGTTCGAGGCGGCCATCGGCCGCGATTACCCGGTGCTGTTCGGCACCCTTTATATCTATACCCTGATCGGCCTGCTGCTGAAGCTGGCCAGCGACCTCACCTATGTGCTGATCGATCCGCGCATCGATTTCGAAAGCCGGGAGGTCTGAGATGGCAAAAGGGGACAGCTTCCTGGGCGTTGCCATCACGCCGCTGACGCGGCGCCGCATCGAGAATTTCAAGGCCAACCGGCGCGGCTTTATTTCATTCTGGATTTTCCTGTTCCTGTTCACTGCAACTCTCTTCGCCGAGCTGGTGGCCAACGACAAACCGCTGTTGGTGCAGTTCAACGGCGATCTCTACGCCCCGGTCCTGGTGAGTTACCCGGAGACCGCTTTCGGCGGCGAGTTCGAGACCGAGGCCGATTACCGCGATCCCTTCGTGAAAAGCCTTATCGAGGACCAGGGATGGATGCTGTGGCCGCCCATCCGCTTTTCCTATGACACCATCAATTACGACCTCGAGGTTCCCTCGCCGGCGCCGCCGAGCCGGGAAAACTGGCTCGGCACCGACGATCAGGGGCGCGATGTGGTGGCGCGGCTGATTTACGGTTTCCGCATTTCGGTCCTGTTCGGCCTGACGCTGACCCTGTTCAGTTCGGTTGTGGGCATCACCGCCGGAGCAATCCAGGGCTATTTCGGGGGGCTCACCGACCTTCTGTTCCAGCGTTTCATCGAAATCTGGGCCGGGCTGCCTATTCTCTATCTGCTGATCATCTTGGCCAGCGTCACCGAGCCCAATTTCTGGTGGTTGTTGGGCCTGATGCTGTTATTCAGCTGGATGGCGCTGGAAGGCGTGGTGCGGGCGGAATTCCTGCGCGCGCGCAATTTCGAATATGTGCGCGCCGCCCGCGCGCTGGGGGTGAGCACACCGGTCATCATGTTCCGCCATCTCCTGCCCAATGCCATGGTGGCGACGCTGACCTTCCTTCCCTTCATCCTCAGCGGTTCCATCACCACCCTGACCTCGCTGGATTTCCTCGGTTTCGGCCTGCCGCCGGGATCGCCCTCCCTGGGCGAGATGCTGGCCCAGGGCAAGACCAATCTGCAGGCGCCGTGGCTCGGCATGACGGCCTTTGCGACTCTGGCGGTGATGCTGAGCCTGTTGGTCTTCATCGGCGAGGCGGTGCGCGATGCCTTCGATCCCAGGAAGGTGCTGAGATGAACGCCAGCGCCCCCTTGCTGCAGGTTCGCGATCTCTCGGTCACCTTCCGCACCCGAAGCGGCGGCAAGGTGGAGGAGGTGGAGGCGGTGCGCCATGTCTCCTTTGACATCGGTCCTGGCGAGACCGTGGCCCTGGTGGGGGAAAGCGGCTCGGGGAAATCGGTGACGGCGCTGTCTCTGTTGCAGCTGTTGCCCTATTCCGTGGCCCGCCATCCGGGGGGAAGCATCCTGTTCGAGGGCGAGGAGCTGATGGGCGGCAGCAAGGGGCTGATGAGTTCCATCCGCGGCAACCGTATCGCCATGATCTTCCAAGAGCCCATGAATTCCCTCAATCCGCTGCATACGGTGGAAAAACAGATCGGCGAGATTCTCTTCCTGCACAAGCAGATGACGGCGAAGGCGGCGCGGGAGCGCATCGTCGAGCTGTTGGAGATGGTGGGTCTCGACCAGCCGCGGGAGCGCCTCGCCACCTATCCCCACCAGCTTTCCGGGGGCCAGCGCCAGCGCGTCATGATCGCCATGGCCCTGGCCAACGAGCCGGATTTGTTGATCGCCGACGAACCCACCACGGCGCTGGATGTGACCATCCAGGCGCAACTGCTGGCCCTGTTGAAAGACCTGCAGCAACGGCTCGGCATGGCCATGCTGTTGATTACCCATGACCTGGGCGTGGTGCGCAAGATGGCCAGCCGGGTCTGTGTCATGACCGAAGGCGAAATCGTGGAGAGCGGTATAACTGAGGATATCTTCACAAAACCCGCCCATGCCTATACCCGCAAGCTCATCGAAGCCGAACCCAAGGGCAAGGCCGCGCCCGCGCCGGAAAAAGCGGCCACCATCATGGAGGCCAAGGATCTGCGGGTCTGGTTCCCCATCAAGAGCGGGCTGTTGCGGCGCGTGACCGGCCATGTGAAGGCGGTGGACGGCATAGATTTAAGCGTGCGGGAAGGCCATACGGTGGGGGTGGTGGGCGAAAGCGGCTGTGGCAAGACCAGCCTCGGCCTTGGCCTGTTGCGGCTGGTGAAAAGCGACGGCGCCATTTCCTTTTCCGGGCGCGGTATCGACGGGCTCGGCAGCCGCGAGATACGGCCCCTGCGCCGGGAAATGCAGATCGTGTTCCAGGATCCCTTCGCCTCGCTGAGCCCGCGCCTTTCGGTGGGCCAGATCGTGGGTGAGGGCCTTGAGGTCCATGACCTTGCCGCCACCAGGGAGGAACGCCGGGCGCTCATTGAACAGGTCCTGACCGAGGTCGGCCTCGACCCCGATTCGGCGCAGCGCTATCCCCATGAATTTTCGGGTGGCCAGCGCCAGCGCATCGCCATCGCCCGCGCCCTGGTGCTGAAACCCCGGCTGATTATTCTCGACGAACCCACCAGCGCGCTCGATATGTCGGTCCAGGCCCAGATCGTGGACCTGTTGCGCGACCTTCAGGCGCGTCACGGCCTGGCCTATATCTTCATCAGCCACGACCTGCGGGTGGTGCGCGCCCTGGCCGATGACATCCTGGTTATGCGCGCGGGCAAGATGGTGGAATGGGGAAAGGTGGACGACGTCTTCGACCGTCCCAGGGAATCCTATACCAAGGCGCTGATGGAAGCGGCGCTCCACCTCGAAGCCGTGGCCGATGCGGGAGTGGCGACCTGATCCACCCGGCCGCGGGCCTCACGGATTTCGGAATGGTTTGAAACCAGCCGCCAGAGAGAAACAGCCCCGAGAGAAACGGTTGCGGAAAAAGCCGTCAGCCCTGCGCCATCATGGGTATGTCGGTCTCTGGTGCGGCGCTTTGTTCTCCGGCCAGGGGAGAACCTTCCGCAGTCTCGGAGGTGGCGGTGGCGGCGCGGGAGATGATGTCGTTGAATTCGCTGAGGAACACCGAGCCCTTGACTGTGCGCTGGACGAGGACGCTGCGGCGGTCGGCATCATCGGGCTTGCGGCGCACCAGATCGAGCGTGCCCAGCCTGTCCAGGGCCCGGGTGATGGCCGGCTTGGAAACGTTGAGAATTTTGGAAAGCCCCCGCACCGTATGGGGACCATCGCTGAGATAAACGGTCAACAGAACCGCCATCTGACGCGCGGTAAGGTCGGGGATATCCCGCCGCACCGTTTCCACCAATGCCCCGCGCCAGATATCCAGGGCTTTTTGACCGACCATATTCATGTCTGCGCCTCCGGGTTCTGTTCCTCTCACACCGGATTGGATATTCATTAAACCGGCGGATCATTCCGTACGCGGATCAATCTATGCCAGAACCGGTCCCATTTCAAGGAAGAAACTCCCAAAACCTACAATATATTGTGAGAATAGGCCCGTAACTCTCACTATCATGGGGTTTTCACCGTTCCTTAAAAATCCCGTTTCGGACTAAAAACATCCCCATTTTCGTCTTTTCAGGGTTGAAAGGAGCGGAACAGCCGAGCCGATCCCCTGGTCGCGATTTCTTCATTTTGCGAGCGAAGGAATCCCGCCTAGAATAGATGGTGAAACGAAAATCCGGGAGGGTCTCATGACCGACAGCACCCTTGTGCTCGCCAACAAGAATTATTCCTCGTGGTCGCTGCGGGCGTGGCTGGTATGCACCCATGCCGGTTTCAAATTCGAGGAAGTGGTGATTCCCCTGCGCGAAAGCGGCACCCACGAGGCTATCCTGCGCTATTCGCCGTCGGGCAAGTTACCGGTGCTTATTCATGGCGGCGTGACGGTATGGGATTCGCTGGCCATCTGTGAATATGTGGCCGAGCAATTTCCGGCCGCCGGATTATGGCCCGCCGAGGCGCCCGCCCGCGCCCATGCCCGCGCGGTGTCTTCGGAAATGCATTCGGGATTTCTCGACCTGCGCCGCAACATGCCCATGAACATACGCAGTTCCCTTCCCGGCCTGGGCATGACGCCCGAGGTCCAGAGCGACATCAACCGCATCACCGCCATCTGGCGCGAATGCCGCAAGAGTTCCGGCGGCGATTTCCTGTTCGGAGATTTCACCATCGCCGACGCCATGTTCGCCCCGGTGGTGAGCCACCTGATCACCTATGGCGTGGAGCTTGACGAGGACGCCCATTCCTATGCCGACGTCCTCACGGAGTTGCCCATGATGCGGGCCTGGGTGGCGGAGGCCAAGGACGAGCCCTGGATTATTCCCGATTTCGAATTTTAGAGCGCGTTGTTAGGAGACAGTCTCAAGGGGCTGCCTTAGGAGCCGCGGCGGGCTTTTCTGGGTCTGGTTTTTCCGGGTCGATCATGCCGCGCTCGCGGTAAAAACGCGCCGCACCGGGATGGAGAGGAACGGTGAGACCCTCAAGGGCCGTTTTCAGGCTGATCATCTCGCCCAGGGCGTGGCCGTCTTTGAGGATATCCAGCACGTTATCGTGCCACAGGGCCTTTGTAATGGCGTAAACCAGCTCCTCGGGAATGTCGGCCGAGACCAGCCATTGGGCGCCGACACCCAGAGTCCAGGTATTCTCCACCCCCTCGTAGACTCCCTTGGAAATAACCGTCTGGACGAAGAAGGGATCGCTTTTGCGTATCTTCTCCGATTGGCTTCCGGTAATGGGAACCAGCGCGATGGGGATGGTCCGGGCGAGGTCGGCGATGGCCGTCACCGGACTTCCCGCCACCAGAAAAAAGGCGTCCAGGGTTCCCTCGCGCAGTCTGTCCGCGGCTTCACCGGGAGGCAGATAGAAGGGCTTGATGTCTTTGCGGGTAAGTCCGTAGCCCTTGAGCACCGGCAACACGCTGGCCAGGGTGCCCGAATCCGGCTCGCCCAGGGAAACCCGCTTTTTCTGTAGTTCGAAGACGCTCTTGATGCCCCCATCCGCCCGCACCACGAGGTGGACGTTTTCGGGGAACAGATTGGCGATGGCGCGTAAGGTTTCTCCCACTGGTTTTTTGTTTTTGTCCTTCTTCTTGGCCTTCTTGCCCTTGCCTTTCTTCTTTTTCGCGAAAACCTTGGTCCCGGTGAGCGCCCAATAGGCCACGTCGGCCTGGCTCAATCCGGATTCGAGACCGCCGCCGGCGATAGCCTCGATATTGGCCACCGAGCCTTCGGTGGACTGGGCCACGGCGATCATTCCCGGCACGCCGCAACTGCCGCCTCTGTCGCAGGGCCTGGAACCGGGGGGATTGCTGATGGCGCTGGCGATGAGCCCGCCGATGGGGAAATAGGTGCCGCTGGTGGCGCCGGTGCCAATGCGGAAAAAGGTAATGTCCTCGCCGCTTTCGGCCACTTCCACCTTACCGAAAGCCAAGCCGGTGAAGATGAACACAGGAAGCAGAACCGCAAGCACCAGTGGTGCCCACCGCCACGCCCGTGCGGCGTCAGGGGAAAAACCACCTCTGGGGGAGTCCCGCAACGCTGTTTTCACATTCCTTCACCCTGGGATTCTGATGTGTCGAGCCGCCGGTAAGAGCGGCGGGAAATTATAGTGATGAAATAATCACGCAAAATCATGGCGATTCCAAGGCATCTTGATCCTTGGCTTAAACTGTCCGCTAAACAGACGAAAAAAGAAGGCCTAATCGGCGTCAGGACACAAACGACTCCAGCAATCGCCCTCATCCCATTGACCAAGAATAAAAAAACCACGGGGAATAAAAACTACGCGGCGAGGGGGAAAAACCCTAGAATGGGCGCGGTTGAATGTTGATTCCATATTGGGGGGGAACCCATGCCCAAAACCGACTTAAAGAAATCCGAGAGCGAGGATCTGGCCGAGCTTGCCGACGAGGCTCTGGACCGCACCGTGAACTCGCAGTTGATTATCATTACCTCCTGCGGCACCGGGTCCGGCCATACCGGCTTTTCAGCCCCCTCCGACTAGCTGACGCTTTTTATTGTTCTCTGGCGAAGTAGCCAGCCGGGGACAAGCCGGACAAAAGGGAGGAACCCATGCCCAAAACCGAAATCACGAAACCCGAGAGCGAAGACGTTAAGGAACTTGCCGACGAGGCCCTGGACCGCACCGGGTACGCCCAATCCTGTGCTTCCGGCAACTGGACCGGCTGTTCACCGCCCACGGAATAAAGCCAGCTACTCATCTGGAAGAAAGGGAAGAGCCCGGCGCCGCGCCGGGCATCCTCACAAAGACCCCGCTGGTTTCAACTGGCGGGTTTTTTGCGTCAGGAAGCCGTTCCTTTGGTTCTTTAATTGTATATACAAATAAATGTTCAAAAAATCTCAGCCGGCGGTGGCGATCCCGGCCTCTGCATCTCTCTCGGCGGTCATCTCACCATCCGTCTTGCCATCCGTCTTGCCACTGGGGGTGAGCCCCGACAGAAATACCGTGCCCTCACGACCCAGGACGCCGCGCGCCTTTTCCTGGGCGCCGCGCCAGGCCGGGAAGGCCCGTTCAATCATTGCCCGGCCCTCGCGGGTGACGGTGAAGGGCTGGGTGCGGCCATCGGTTGCGGGGAGTATTTCGAGCCAGCCCTTGGCCCGCAGGCGTTTGGTGTTGCGGCTCAGCGTGGAGGGATCGAGGGTGAGCGCACGGCACAGCCGGGACGGCGAAGCCTCGTCTAATTTGGCCGCCATCACTAGGATATCGAGCTGGCTGCCGCTGATACCGAAGGAGCGCAGGGCGTCGTTATAGATGCCGGTGATGACCCGGTTCAGCGCCCGTGTGCGCGAAGCCAGGCAATGGCCGGCGATGATATCCGCTTCGGTGGGGGCTTCGGAAGACATAATGCTTTCTCGATTTTTCAGGTATGGCTCGATTTTTCAGGTATGGATGACCTGCATGGGTGAGAAATTCAGGAATAATGATTGTATATACAATTAATTTTGTCAAGGGAGGCTTTCCCTTTTCTCTTTCCGCGCCAATTCTCCGGAACCGGCAATGTCGCTGGAAACTCGGGCGGCCTCTTGGCCCGTTCCGCGATCCATGCCTTAATACGCGGGGTTCAACATGAGGGATTTCAGCACCTCACGGGCCCTGGAGAGGAACCCTTGAAACTTCGCGGCAAGCTTTTCCTTCTGCTTTTGCTCATTGCCCTGGCTCCGGTTTTCGGCCTTGCCCTTTACGAGCACACCGCCACCACAAACCTGGAAACGGAGTTGGTTGAACGGGGGCGGGATATTGCCACCGAACCCGCCACCAGCCGCACCACCCAGCGTCTTGTGCAGATGATTGCCGAGAATGCGTCGGCGCGCCAGCAGGTTATTTCCATTCTGGTGATTGCAATGGTGATTGTGGCCGCCCTGGCGGCGTTCCTGAGTGCGCGCAGCATCACCCGCCCCGTGACATCGCTGGTGGGCGCGGCGAAACGCCTGGCTGTCGGGGATTTCTCCGCCCGCGCCGAATGCGGCAGCGGAGACGAGATCGGAGACCTCGCCCGCGCCTTCAACGAACTCGGCCCCCAGCTTTAGGACCGCTTTCGCCTTCAGGAAGACATGGATATCGCCAAGGAAATCCAGCAGAGCCTCCTGCCCACGGCGGCGCCCGAAATACCCGGCTTCGAGGTGGCGGACCAGACCGTCTTTTGCGACGAAACCGGCGGCGATTATTTAGATTTTCTCGATATAGCGGACTTGACGGACGATGAGTCTCTTGCCGGTTATTACGGAATTTGCGTCGGCGACGTGGCCGGTCATGGCATCGGAGCGGCCCTGCAGATGGCCTCGGCGCGGGCGCTGCTTCACGGCCTGGCCCGGTCTCCGCTGAAGCTCTCGCGTATCATCGACGGCCTCAACCAGGGGCTGACCAAGGATTCCCACCAGGGCCGTTTCATGACCCTGTTCTGTTGTATCCTGGCCGGACCCGAACGCAACCTGTACTGGATCAGCGCCGGTCATGATCCGGCCATTGTCTATGATCTTGCCAAAGATGAATTTTCAGAGCTCGGGGGCGACGACATCCCGCTCGGCGTTGACGCCGGATGGCGCTTTCAGGAAAGACAAACCGGGGCCATGAAGCCGGGCAGGATTATCGTCATCGGAACCGACGGCATATGGGAAACCCGCAACGCGGCGGGCGATATGTACGGCAAGGAACGCCTTTTGGACGTGATCCGCCAATACGCCGAGAGTCCGGCCGAGACAATCATGACGGAAATCCTGGTTCATCTCGATATGTTCCGGGGCCAGGCCCCGGTGCGCGACGACGTGACCGTGGTCCTGATCAAGATGGTGTGATGGCGGCCTGAGAGATGGTGGCCGGGGGCGCGGCGCGAGGGCGTGTCTAGGGGGTTTTCCGGCCTATGGGGTGCTCTGGGTTTACGAGGAAAATTCCATGATATGCCGGATAACCTCTTGTGGCCTGTCCAGGGGCAGGAAATGCCCGCCATCGGGCACTATTTCCATGCGTGAACCGGAAATGGCCTGTTGGTTGGCGGTTCTTTCCTGCGGGCGCGACCAATCCTGGTCTCCATAGACCAGAAGCACGGGGATTTGGATATTCTTGTATTCCTCCCGCGCCTCGTCCCATTTCTCCGCGTTCCTGATCAGAGACAAAAACGACCTGTGATAACCGGGACGGCAGCCACCGTCCCAAATCTCGCGGAGAAAAGATGGCGGCAAGGCCTCAGGCGTAAAGACGCCACCCTCGAAAATCTTGCGTTCCACCATTTGATTGCGCAGCCGCATTACCGTATCGCCGAGGACGGGCACCCGGGCCAAAGTGAAGATGAGATTGGCGATGCCGGAACTCCTGCGAAGCCCCCCGCCATTCCCGTAATCGTAGGGATTGATGGAAATCACCTTGCCGATCCGGGGGTTGTGTCTGGCCGCCAGCACCAGGGGGATGGTGCCGCCGATGGAGACCCCCGCCACAATGGCGTCCTGAATATCAAGCGCGTCAAGAAAGCCTTCCACAGCGTTGTAGAAAACATCGGGAACCAGCGCCTCGCCGGAGATATGAGACCAGCCATGCCCCGGATAATCGAGGGCATAGACCGTGAAGTGCCGGGAAAGCTCGGGGATGACCTTCTGGAAAATATCCAGTTGCGTCCTCAGGGTATGAAGCAGCACCAGCGCCGGGCCTTCGCCATTGGCGATGTAACGAAGTCTGTGGCCGTTAATTTCAATATGTTTGATGGCAATGTCCGGCGCCCAGGACAGCTTCTCGGGCGCAACCGGCTTGGAACGCAGCGCCTCCACCACATGGGAAACCAAAACCGGCGCCACCGCCAGTAACAGAAGAAGAACCGCCCAGCATGTGGTTGTCGTCGTCATTGTCTTCCTCCCATTATTTTCAACATGGGGATGGGGGGCCTAAATGTAAGGCCTGAGGTCAACGCCCCGTAACGACCACAGGGTGCCGAGAACGCCGAACCCCACCACCGCCATGGCATCGCAGGCTGATGCACCACACGTTCCCGACTGCCCGCTTGCTTGGGTAGTAATCTTGTAACGACACCGACAGGGTTGGCACCGACCAATTCCTGAGCGGCACACCAGTCCATCACGGCACTACACCGCTGCTTAACCCGTGAGGCCGTTTCGGGCTTATTAAGCCATATGGGAAGTAGTGCCTTTGCGAAGTCCTTGGCCTTGAGTCCCTCGACCTTGCGGTTGCCGATATGTGGGAAGACATATGTCTCCAGTGTGGTTATCCACTGAGCGGCATGTTTCGGGTTCTGCCACCCTGGTTTAAGGTCTGCATGAAGCTGCCTCGCCGCTTTTTTAAATGTAAGTGCCTGAGCATCGCGGTGCCGGCCCTGTGTGTCAGCTTGTCTGGATTCTATGGGGTCTATGCCATCGCGGACCAGGTCGCGTGCTGAGGCCGCAGCCTTACGTGCCTCTGTGATGCTGACCTCGGGGTATACGCCTAAGCCCATTTCACGGAGGTTGTTTGTTTCTGGAGAGATAAACCGCACTAGCCACTTGCCATGCCCCTTCTTTTTGCCGGGGCGGAGACGGAGGCCAGGAACGGTTCCATCAGTAACAGGTTTGCTTTTCGGTTTAATGTTTCGCGCTTTTAAATCAGTTAGGTTCATCACTCAGCCCCACATCTAGCCCCACATTGGTTACGGGCTTCTATGAGACGACATGAATCCGCATAAGTCAAATACGTACGTTTAACAACATGTTGTAGAGCGTGGCGGATGAAAAATGACTGATTGAAAGGGGTAATTGGCGGTGGGCGCAGTCTGCAGCGAACCCGTCTCCGGTCGCAATTCCCTGATA
>CAYZWF010000015.1:0-44704 GCA_964482135.1 uncultured Rhodospirillaceae bacterium | reverse complement strand
ATCGACTCCTTTTCCCGAATTGTGCGTCTCGGCGAAGGCGTGGAAACCAACGGCGTACTCTCCGAGGCGGCCATGGCGCGCACTATCGGCGCGCTGGGAATCTGTGCCGGGAAGATACGTAACGCCAGCGTCAACGGTTCGCGCTGTGTGGCCACCCAGGCCTGCCGCCAGGCGGCCAATGGCGGGGACTTCGTGGAACGGGTGCGCGGGGAAACCGGCCTTGAGCTGGAGATCATTTCGCCCCAGGAGGAAGCGCGCCTGATCGTGGAGGGCTGTCTGCCGCTGTTTCACGAGGAAACATCCCATGCCCTGTTGTTCGATATTGGCGGCGGCAGTACCGAATTGATCTGGCTGACGCTGGACGGCGGCGCGGCCGCGAATATGAAAAATATGAGTGTGGAGAATGTGAATGTGGAGGCGGTTTCCCTGCCCTTCGGCGTGGTCAGTTTGAGCGAACGCTTCGTCCCGGAGAAAGCCAATAACGAAAACAACAGTGATGGCGCAGGGCATGATTTCGAGGGCCTCGTGGCCCACGCCACGGGGCTTCTCTCTCCCTTCGGGGAAGTCCATGGAATCCGGGCGCTGGCCGCCGGGGGCAATGTACAGGTGGTGGGCACATCGGGAACCATGACCACCATCGCCGCCGTATGCCTGGACCTCCCGCGCTACGACCGCGCCCAGGTGGACGGCACCTATCTTTCTCTCGAGGAGGTGTCGGCGGTGAGCCGCCATCTGGTGGCTATGGACGATGCGACCCGCGCCGCCCAGCCCTGTATCGGCGCCCTGCGGGCCGATCTCGTGGTTCATGGCTGCGCCATATTAGAGGCCATCTGCCGCCTGTGGCCGGCGCAACGGCTGCGGGTGGCCGACCGTGGTCTGCGCGAGGGTATCCTGCTCGGCCTCATGGGTGAGGGGGGTGGCCGGGGGGATGGAGCCGCCGCCACGGATCAGACAACCGATCGGGCCACGGGACCGGAGGCGTGAGCGCCAAGGACGGCAAGTCGGGAGGCCGGACGACGTCGGGCTCTAAAAAATCCGGCCCCAAGAAATCCGGCCCCAAGAAATCCGGAAAGCGCGGTTTGAAGGTGCGGGTCAAGACCGCGCGTGGCCGCAAGACCGCTTCCACCCGCTGGCTCCAGCGCCAGCTCAACGACCCTTACGTAACAGCCGCCCAAGACGAGGGCTACCGCTCGCGGGCCGCCTTCAAGCTGGCCCAGATCGACGACAAGTTTCACATTCTCGAACCCGGTCTTCGGGTGCTGGACCTCGGCGCCGCGCCCGGCGGCTGGACCCAGGTGGCGGTGGAACGGGCGGGCGAGGGGCATGTACTCGCCGTCGATCTACAGGCCATGGCGCCCCTGGCCGGGGCGCGTATTTTGCAATGCGATTTGAACCATGAGGACGCCGCCACGGCCATCCGCGAGGCCATGGAGGGCCCGGCGCATGTGGTGCTCTCCGATATGTCGCCGGCCGTCACCGGCCACGCCGCCACCGATCACCTGCGTATCGTCTCTCTGTGCGAGGCGGCGCAGGTGCTGGCCGAAGACCTGTTAGAGCCGGGCGGCGCTTTCGTGGCCAAGGTGTTCCAGGGCGGGGCCCAGGGCGGTCTTCTGGCCGCTCTCAAGCACGATTTTCGCAGCGTGAGGCATTTCAAGCCCCCCGCCAGCCGCAAGGAATCGGCGGAAACTTATGTGATCGCCATGGACTATCGAGGCGGCGGGGACGAAACGGAGGGAGAGAAAACATCCTCCAGTGAATAAGGCAGGAAAAGATAATTACCCGTAACCCCTTTTTCAGGGTCGCAGTTTCTGACGTACCATGGGTTCTTTTTTGGGGCCGCAGTCTTTGACGTACCCTGGCCCCCGGACCTTGGCTTTTTCTGCGCGATGTGTATGATGTCGCGCCATCCTATAGCGGAGATGGCATGAAGATTGAGGAAGCCCTCACTTTTGACGACGTGTTGCTGGTTCCAGCCGCGTCTTCCGTCCTGCCCACGGACGCCGACACAGCCACGCGCCTGACTCGCGAGATCGAGCTCGGTATCCCGCTCGTTTCCTCGGCCATGGATACGGTCACCGAAAGCGCGCTGGCCATCGCCATGGCCCAGCTCGGCGGACTCGGTGTTATTCATAAAAATCTGGATGTCCAGGGCCAGGCCGACGAAGTGCGGAAGGTCAAGAAATTCGAATCCGGAATCGTCGTCAATCCCGTCACCATCAACGCCGACCAGCCCCTGGCGGATGCGCTGCAATCGATGGCAGATAACGGCATTTCCGGTATTCCGGTGCTCGACGGTGACGGCGGCAAGCTGGTGGGGATCATCACCAACCGGGATGTGCGTTTCGCCACCAACACCGCCCAGCCGGTGAGCGAACTCATGACCCACGAAAACCTCGTCACCGTGACCGAGGACGTAGGCCGCGAGGAAGCCAAAAAGCTCCTCCACCAATACCGTATCGAAAAACTCCTGGTGGTGGATGGTGACTATCACTGCACCGGTCTGATCACGGTCAAGGATATCGAAAAGTCCCAGCGCTATCCCCACGCCTGCAAGGATGAAAAAGGCCGCCTGCGGGTGGCCGGGGCCACCGGGGTCGGCGCCGACGGTATCGCCCGCGCCGAGGCGCTGCTCGACGCCGGGGTGGATGTGGTGATGGTGGACACCGCCCACGGCCATTCCAAAGGGGTTATCGAAACCCTGCGTGACATCAAGAAACAGAGTAATTACGCCCAGGTGGTGGCGGGCAATATCGCCACCGCCGAGGCCGCCGACGCCCTCATCGAGGCCGGCGCCGATGCCGTGAAAGTGGGGATCGGGCCGGGCTCCATCTGCACCACGCGGATCGTGGCCGGTGTGGGCGTGCCGCAATTGGCGGCTATCCTGAATGTGGCCGAATCCTGCCGCAAGGCCGGCGTGCCCATGATCGCCGATGGCGGCATCAAGTTTTCCGGTGATCTCGCCAAGGCACTGGCCGCCGGCGCCGACTGTGCCATGATCGGCTCCCTGCTGGCGGGGACCGAGGAAAGCCCCGGCGAGGTGTTTCTCTACAAGGGCCGTTCCTACAAGTCTTATCGCGGCATGGGGTCGGTGGGCGCCATGGCCCGGGGCTCGGCCGACCGCTATTTCCAGGAGGAAGTCTCCGACGACCTCAAGCTGGTGCCCGAAGGCGTGGAAGGGCGCGTTCCCTACAAGGGAGTGGCGGCTAACGTGGTGCACCAGCTGGTGGGTGGTCTGCGCGCCGCCATGGGCTACACTGGCAATGCCACCATCGCCGAGATGCAGGGCAACTGCCGGTTCCTCAAGATCACCGGCGCCGGTCTTTCCGAAAGCCATGTCCATGACGTGGCCATCACCCGCGAGGCTCCCAATTACCTGCCGGACCACTGATCCCGGCCCTTATTCCATGAGTGAGTTATGACTCCGGGCGCGCGTCTCCAGGCGGCGGTGGAGATTCTCGTATCTCTTGATACGCCTCCCTCTTCAGGCGGAGTTCCAGCCGACAGGTTCCTCGCCGGATATTTCCGTTCGCGGCGCTATATGGGTTCCGGTGACCGCGGTGCGGTGCGCTCCCATGTCTATGGGGTGCTGCGCAGCCGCGCCTGTCTCGACTGGTGGCTGGCGCGCCATGACATGCTCGCCACATCCCGCAACCGCGTCATCGCCGCCCAGTTGCTGAAGGGCGAGACTCTTCCGGCCATGGACGCCGATGCCCTTGCCGGCCTTTTTAACGGACAGGGCTACAATCCCGCCCCTTTGGATGAGGCCGAACGGGCGCTGGCCGGGGCGCTCGCCGGCTGCGCCCTGCACCACCAGGACCAGCCCCCCCTGGTGGCGGCCAATTGCCCGTCCTGGCTGGAGCCCTTCCTTGCCCGCGCTTTCGGCGACGCTTTGGCCGACGAAATGGCGGCCCTCAACCGAACGGCGCCGCTGGACCTGCGGATCAATCCAAAACGTGCCAGCCGCGACCAGGCCCGCGACATTCTCGCCGGCCAGGGGGTTGTCTGCACGGACACGCCCTATTCGCCCTGGGGGCTGCGCGCCGAGGATCATGTGACCCTGTCGGCGCTTCCAGCCTACGCCAAGGGCCTGGTGGAGGTTCAGGACGAGGGCTCACAGCTGGCCGCGCTTTTGACGGGGGCGGAGCCGGGTATGAAGGTGGCCGATTACTGTGCCGGGGCAGGGGGCAAGACGCTGGCGCTGACCGCGGCCATGAAGGGGCGGGGCATGCTGATGGCCTGCGATGTGGCGCGTAAACGCATGGCGGACCTTCCCCCCCGGCTGAAACGGGCCGGCATCGGTAATGTGACTCTCCATATTTTGGACGAGGCCGAAGGCCCGCAACAACGCGGCGAAAACTGGGCCAAGCGCCACGAGGGAAGTTTTGACCGTGTGCTGGTGGATGCGCCCTGCAGCGGCAGCGGCGCCTGGCGGCGCAATCCCGATGCGCGCTGGCGCTTGAGCGCCGACTCCCTGTCAGGCCACGCCGCCCGCCAGGAAGAGATTCTGGCCCGCGCCGCGCGGCTGGTGAAACCGGGCGGGCGCTTGGTCTACGCCACCTGTTCCGTTCTCTGTGAAGAGAACGAGGACGTGGTGACAAACTTTCTGGAGACCCACAGGGAATTCGCCACCCTTCCCGCGGGCGACGTCTGGGCGGACACCATCGCCGCCATGGAAGGGGGCGCGGATTTCGGCCTTATGAAGGAAAGCGGAGAGTGGCTGCGCTTAAGCCCGGCCCGTCACGGTTGTGACGGGTTCTTCGTGGCGATTACGGAGCGGCAGAAATGAACGCGGCAATGAAAGAGACTAGGCTTTGCGCCGCTCTTCCGTTCGCTGCTCAACAACCATCTGGCGGCGGGCGTTCTGGCGTTTGTCATTCTCTGGACCAGAATCCGAATCCGGCTGCCAGTCCTTGCCGTCCCAATCGGCCAGCGCCTTGCGCCGTTCCTTTTCCGAACGTCTTTCCGGCTCCTTGCGCCGTTCTTTTATGCGTTTTTCTTCACTCATGGCTGCATCCAAATAGTGGAATAGTCTCACAACCGATATGGTTTATATGTTTCCCGCTTCAACCTTTTTTACCTGGGGGTATTGGTTTGGGGGGGATGGCCGGACGGCGAAGCGGTGGTATAAGGTGCCCCGTGCTCACCCCCGCGGAAATGGTTGTTTCATGAGCGAACGTATCCTCATCCTCGATTTTGGGTCCCAGGTGACCCAGCTTATCGCCCGCCGGGTGCGGGAAAGCGGTGTTTATTGCGAGATACATCCCTGCACCATGGATGACGAGGCGATCGCCGCCTTTAAGCCCATGGCTGTGATTCTCTCCGGCGGCCCATCCTCGGTAACGGAAACCGACACCCCCCGCGCCCCAGAATCGATATTTACGCTGGGCGTTCCGGTGTTGGGAATCTGTTACGGCCAGCAAACCATGTGCGCCCAGCTTGGCGGCGAGGTGGCGGGTTCCGAGCATCGTGAGTTCGGCCGCGCCACTCTTGAGGTTACCGACGACTGCATTCTTTTCGAAGGCGCCTGGAAAAAGGGCGGGCGCGAACAGGTATGGATGAGCCACGGCGACCGTGTAATCCGAATTCCCGACGGGTTTCGCGTGGTGGGGGTCAGCGACGGCGCGCCCTTTGCCGCCATTGCCGATGACGAACGCCGTTTCTACGGCGTCCAGTTTCATCCCGAGGTGGTGCACACGCCCCACGGCGCGGCGCTGATCCGGAATTTTACCCATCACGTGGCGGGGTGTTCCGATTCCTGGACCATGGCCGCCTTCCGCCACAACTCCATCGAGCGGGCGCGCCGGCAGATAGGCGAGGGCCGTGTGGTTTGCGGTCTTTCCGGTGGGGTGGATTCTTCCGTCGTGGCGGTGCTGCTGCACGAGGCCATTGGCGACCAACTGAACTGCGTGTTCGTGGACACCGGGCTCCTGCGCGAGGGCGAGGCCGAACAGGTGGTGGACCTGTTCCGAGACCATTACAACATTCCCCTGGTCCATCGTGACGCTTCGGAATTGTTCCTGAAAAAACTGGAGGGCGTCACCGACCCTGAGGAAAAACGCAAAACCATCGGCGCCGTTTTCATCGATGTCTTCGAAGAGGAAGCGGGAAAAACCGGGGCCGATTTCCTGGCCCAGGGGACGCTCTATCCCGATGTGATCGAATCCGTCTCCTTTACCGGCGGGCCTTCGGCCACCATCAAGTCGCACCATAATGTGGGCGGGCTGCCGGAGCGCATGAAGATGGAGCTGGTGGAACCGCTACGCGAGCTGTTCAAGGACGAGGTGCGCGAATTGGGGCGTGAACTGGGACTCAACGAGGCTTTCGTAGGCCGTCATCCCTTTCCCGGTCCGGGCCTGGCGATCCGTATTCCCGGCGAGATAACCCGTGAGAAGCTGGACATTCTGCGCCGCGCCGACACCATCTATCTCGACGAGATACGCAAGGCCGGTCTTTATGACGACATCTGGCAGGCTTTCGCGGTGCTGTTGCCGGTGAAAACCGTGGGCGTAATGGGGGATGAACGGTCTTACGAATATGTCTGCGCCCTGCGCGCGGTAACCTCAAGCGACGGCATGACCGCCGACAGCTACCCCTTTTCCCACGAGTTCCTGTCGGCCACGGCGACCCGCATCATCAACCAGGTGCGCGGTATCAACCGGGTGGTCTATGACGTGACCAGCAAGCCGCCCGGCACTATCGAGTGGGAATAACGGGGCGAGCGGGAATAACCGTCCCGCCGCTTAAGCCGATTCGGTCGCTTAAGCCAGTTCGCCCCGCGTTTACGCCAGTTCGTAAGTGTCTTTCCAGTCCTTCGTCACATAGTTGACGATGATGGATTTGCGTATACCGTCAATGGTGCGGGGGGCGAAGCCGTGCCAGGTGTTCTCGCCGGGAATGAAGATCATCCCCTTGTTGAGCCCGTAGGGCGCCCGTTTTGCGAATTCATGATTCTCGTCATAGACATCGGTGCCGCAGTTCGCCAGCTTCGGGTCGTCGTCGAGATAGATCAGCATGGTGAACAGTTTGACGAAGATATCGGTATGAGGCTCGAGCCAGAATCCGTCGGTGTCCTGGCAATATTCAATGCGAAGCTGGCCTTCTGACAGGTCGATGTCACATTTCTTCTCAATGGCGGCAATAATGCGGGGATCCTGAAAGGTCTCCACGAGATCGTGACAGACCTCGAACTTCTCACAGTTTTCCTTATTGAAATAGGCCCGCGAGGCATTGTTGGTTTCGCGTCTTCCGTTGAAATTCAGCCCTTCGGGAGGATCGAAGGGCAGATCGGCAATGGCTTCACAGGCCGCGTCGGTGACCGGCTTTTCCAGCAGCCAGTGCGGGTAAAGGTCTGTCTGGGTCGGCGTTCGTTCAATGCATTCCAGGAACGCATCGGTATTTGGATTGGATTCAGAGCTTTGGGCCATGGGTAGGGTCTCTCCTGCTGTTACTTTATTCACTCGGTACATACGGGCTCCAAGCTAGGGTGTGCTTTCCCGTGATGCATGATCAATGATGCATGATCAATGCGGTAAAAGGCCGCACTTCCTCCCTTGGAAATGGCAGTTATTTACCGTTTTTGGAGCTCAAGGGTTACTTCGGCAACTGTTTTCAGGTGGTTTTATAGGCGTCCGAAACATCCGAGCGATCCTGCGCAAGCACGCTGGAAGGGAATTTGGAGGAACCGTATCGCAGCGTAAGCACGGCAAGGGCAAGCAACAGAATGGCCCCTGAAACCACGAGGATCCCCTCATCGGGCCGGTGTTCCACGTTGATGAAGCCGATGAGCATACGGGTGAGCGCCGTCATGGCCACATAGATGAGAAAGCGCACGGGCATATGGTTGGTTTTGAAATAGATCCCCACCATGGCGCCAAGCTCGAGATAGATGAACAGCAGCAGAATATCTTCCACCGTGGCGTGGCCTTGCTGAACCATGCCACTAAAGGCGATTACCGCGGACCAGACGATGGACCCGCCGATGGCGAACAGGGCGAGCATGTGAAACCAGGTAATCAGAGCCCTGCCGATCCTTTCCGTTTTTTTCTCGGTTGTAAGAATAGTCTCCGGCCCGCGCTTTTCAGGGTTTTTCATGACATGCTCTCCACTCTGTCCGGCGATCCTGGACGGGGCCGGGTAAAACGATCATATCCCGGCCAGGACCGGACCAGGCAACTGTGTCCGTCCGTGGAGAAAAAAGCAAAAAAAATCACCCCGCAGCGGAACTGCGGGGCGTTTCAATTGGGTTTGAAATCCATGGGGGAAGATCAAACCGTGTCTAGCCTCACCAACCTAATGCACAAACCACGTCCGGCGCAGTGATCCCCATCACAGTTCGTAAAAAAAGTAATTCCCCGTAGTGCCATGGAAAAGTCGGGAAAAAGGTGTGCCTCAATCGAACAGGGCGTCGATCTCGTCCTGATTGACGGTTTCCGTGGCCGCGTCATCCTCTTTTTCTTCCACGATTTCGGCTTCTTTGAGTGTGGGTTCCTCGCCATGGATGATGGCGCCGGCCACATCGAGAAGTTCTCCAATGGCAACGGTTGCGTTGGAGGAGATCAGGTGGAGCCGGTTCGGATTCTCCAGCGGGATGGCCGCCTCAAGCTCTTTTACGGTCTCCATGATCTTTAGATTGATGGCCTCCACGGTTCGGTCGAAGGGATCGCGATATTTCCTCGGCGACCATTCATAGGCGGCAATGGCCAGCTCCTTGTCGGCCACGGCACTGTCCCTGAAATGGTCTTGGTAGTCCTTTGGCTTCCACGCCTTTGCATCCTTCAGGAGTTCCGGCATGTCGGGAATCATCCCCAGCGTCATGACCGCTTCGTTGAAGTGATTGAGATAGTCGGTGGCGAGCAGGGACCGTTCATCCACATTGGTTCCCTTGACTTGCTTTCTGAGGGCTTGAAGTCGAGATTTTGGTCCGCTCATGAATTGCCGTTCTCTGTGTTGGCGCCGCCGGTACTGTCGCGGGGGCTTTTCACATTCCTCCATAACCTACGGGAGAAATCTTAACAAATCACGGAAGCACCGAAAGTAAGGAACGCTGTCAAAAACAAGACGAGCGCCTTGCTTTTTCAGAAATCCATCTGGAAAACGGGCCAGGGGAGGCTCGCCGCCGCCATTGGGGAGGGGTCGGATCGGGAAACTATCCCGGAAAACGGGCGCCGGAGATTATTTCTTGCCGGTTATTCCTTGCCGGGGGTCCATTTGCGGACCTTCTTCTTGGGCTTTCCATCTGCCTGGTCGAGCTTGTCCTTCATCAAGGGCCCGAAGAAGTTATTGAACCGGCGTTGCAACTCGTCCTTTTGGTCGGGAGTTAGGTCCTGATCCGGGATTTCCGACAGGTCGGCATTGCGAAGATCGCTCATCTGTCTCGTCCTTATGTTTCTCACATAAAAGGTGGTGGCGGAGGGACACCCCCATAATATCGGAAAAATAGGTAAAAAAAAGGTAACTTGGGGTTTATGGCTCTATTCCGCCTTTTTCTCGGCTGTTCCGGGCTAGAGTTTTTCCGCCCCCCCCCGTGGCGGTGTGTTCTTGCCCTGAGCGTGCTTTGTCTTTCCGGCGCCTGTAGCGGCGCCAATGACGTGCTCCCGGTATGGGGTGGAGAGCCACGACCGGATTTTGCACGCGTCTGCGAGGCCAAGGGGCACGTCGTGGACAATTGGGGGAAGGCCGTTTGCATGGAGGTGGAGCGGATGGCGTGGGAGGCCGACCCCGAGCAATGGCGGAAAGACCTGACCCGCGCGCCATCGCCCCCAAAAATCCAGGTCCTGCCGCCGGAGAGGGACCCTTACGCAGGGCCGCAAGACTTCTGACGAGGGGGTTACCCGTCGTTACCGATCAGCCGCAACCGTTTATCGAACAGGGCCAGGATAGTACCGATATTCGCGGAACGATGGCGGATACGGCCACCTCTGAACAGGAGATAACTACACTTTCGCCCGCTATCCGTGGCCAGCTTGGCGATGGCGTAAAGCGGCGTTTCGCTGGTGCGGCGGAAGATGGAGAAAATAGCCATGCACGGCGTATGATCGATGGCGTAGTCCTTCCATTCCCCATTGGTGACGCGGGGGCTGTAGACAGACAAAAGCTGGCTCAGCTCTCTTTTGCTGAAGGTCACGGGTTGCTGCCGGCGGGATCCCTGGGATCTGTGGGATTTCTCCCTGAAATCGGAAAGAAAAAGCAGATTGGACATGGGCGCGGACAAAACCTCATTCTCCGGTGAGGTGGCGATCAACGGAATTTTCCGTGTTTTTCACCCCTTTGTCCATGGGCTATCCGTTTTCCCTATCCGTTATCGGGCACTCCCATCAGGGGAGGAGGCTGGTCCGGTTCCATTTCTTCTTCAAGGAAATCCGGGGGAGGCGAGAATTTGGGCGTGGGCGTGCCCTGCCGGAACTCGATTGTCTCGCGCCGTTCTTTTTCAAGATATTCCGTATAGGCCTTCTTTTGCCTGTTCTGCTGGGCCATGCCGCCCAACGGCTGGCGGCGGGGATCATAGGGCCCCGGTGCGGCATAGCAATCGACTCCGCCCAAACTTTGGTAACAATAGAGGGGCGCATCGGGGGCCGCTTGCACCGCATCCTTACAGAGCTTGTCGATTTCCTGATAATAGCCGAAGGCACAATCCTTCTGGAACAGGCCGGAGATCATCTGGTCGGCGAAGGTTTTTTTGGTTTCCATGTAGTTTATGGCGCTGGAACTGCCCACAATGGCCACCTCGGCGGGAGTACAGGCGCTAAAGGCAGCGAGAAAAGCGGCAATAACTACCGTCTTGCCATGTCCGCCCGCAGCCCCGCAAGTACGCCGTGACTGTGAAGCGCGAGTCTTTTCAGCCGTTAACCCTATGTTCTTCAACAGTTTATTCATTTTCTCAGCATGCATCCGCTAACCAGATGATTCAATTAAAAAAGGCAAAGATTTCCCTATTGGGATTCTCGCCGTAATTCGGTGCAATTTCCTTGCCATTTCGGAAAAATTGCAGTGTTTGGTGGGTGTGACAGGGGATGAGGCGGGATGTTAAGCCCTCTTTGTAGGAAAGACAGGAAGAAAGAAAATGGTGGCTTTGGAAACGCCGGTCTGTGATTTTGGCTGGAAAGCGCCTGATTTCTCACTTTCCGGGGTGGATGGAAAGACCTACAGCCTTGCCGACGTGCGCGGGCCCAATGGGCTGTTGGTGATGTTCATCTGCAACCATTGCCCCTATGTCAAAGCGGTCATCGACCGCATTGTCCGCGATGTCAGCCAATTACAGCCCTTAGGCGTGGGCGCCATTGCCGTCATGCCCAATGATGTGGAGAGTTATCCCGAAGATTCACCGGAAAATATGAAGATTTTTGCTGAAAAGCACGGTTTCACGTTTCCCTATGTCATGGACGAGACCCAGGAGGTGGCCAGAGCCTACGGCGCCGTATGCACCCCCGATTTTTTCGGCTTCGACGGGGATCTGGGATTGCAGTACCGCGGCCGGCTCGATTCCTCGGGCCGTGAATCAGTTCCCGGCGCCCGGCGGGAACTCTTCGAAGCCATGGCCCAGGTGGCTGAAACGGGCCAGGGACCGGCACAGCAGATTCCTTCCATTGGCTGTTCCATCAAATGGTGCGGAGAAGGTTGAAGAAACTCTTAAAAGCCGTAATGTGGGGCGCTATGAACGGGACGTTATGACGGCTTGTCCGGGTGCTGCCCGCAAGTTATCTTAACGCCCTTTTTCGAATTGGGAGCAGACGCGTGTCAGAAGAGATTTTCCGCGAAGTTGATGAGGAACTCAGGGAAGAGAACCTGCTGCGTCTATGGCGCCGTTTCGGGCCCTATGTGGTGGCCGTGGCCGTGGCGGTAATCGCCGTCACGGCGTCTTCGGTAGGTTGGAAGGAATACCGCGCGTCCCAGCTTCAGGCTTGGGGCTCCAGTTTTTCCGAGGCCATGGCCCTGGGTGGCCTGGAATCCCCGGCCTCGGCGGCGGCGGCCTTTGCCATCATTGCCGAGGAAGCCGGTGACGGCTATCCCACGCTTTCCAGGCTCCAGGAAGCAGCACTTCTGGCCCATTCCGGGGACATCCCGGCGGCTCTCGTCATCTACAATGATTTGTCGGAAACCGCCATCGACCAGAGGTTTCGCGATCTCGCCGTGATTCTGGCGGGCTATCTTGATCTTGATACGGCTGACCCCGCGGAATTGGAGGCGCGGATGGCGCCGCTCACCGCCGATAACAGTCCCTGGCATTATTCAGCCATCGAATTGACCGCTTTTATCGCGGTTCGGACGGAGGACCTGCAACGCGCCCGCGACATCTTCACCAAGCTGTCGGAAGATGCCGCCGCCCCCGCTGGGGTGAGAAGCCGGGCCCGTGATATGCTGGCAATTATCGGTGACTGAAACACCCCTTTCGGGAAAGAGACCCTCCCTCCGTAGCCCCCGCCGGAAGCCATGGATGGTATCCCCATGGATGGCATCCATAGCGCTCGGCATCGGCTTGCTCGGTGCTGGATGCGGTTGGTTCGACGAAGAGACTGAGCGTATAGAGGGCGAGCGCATCTCGATCCTGATCGGCGATCAGGAACTCATGCCCGATGCCAAGGCGGCGGAGATTCGGGTGCGCCTGCCACGGCCCGTGGCCAATGAAAACTGGCCTCAGGCGGGCGGGGATGCATCCCATGTAGTGGGACATCTTGCCGCCAGGGGTGGTTTATTCCCGGCCTGGGAGGAAAGCATCGGCGACGGCACAAACGAGGAAGTGCGTCTTCTCTCCACGCCCATCGTTGCCGATGGCCGCGTTTTTACTATCGATACCAGCTCTCAGGTCATGGCCTTCAATGCCGCTTCGGGCGGGGAAATCTGGGAAGCCGATATAACCCCCACCAGCGGTGACTGGTTTACCTTTGGTTCCGAGGAATCCATGGGTGGGGGGCTGGCTTACGAGGATGGCAGGATTTTTATCGCTACCGGCTTTGCCCAGTTGATTGCCCTTAAAGCGGAAGACGGAAGCGAAGTCTGGCGCGAGTCACTGCCCGGCCCCATGCGGGCGCCGCCAACGGTCCAGGATGGCCGGATTTTCGTCATTACCATCGATAACCAGGTTTTCGCCCTTTCCACCGAAAACGGTGAAAAATTGTGGAGTCACGCGGGGATTATGGAATCCGCCGGCGTTCTGGGTGGCGCCAGCCCGGCGGTGGCCAAGGGCGTGGTGGTGGTGCCTTATTCCTCGGGCGAGATTTTTGCGCTGCGCGCCTCCAATGGCCGCCCCTTATGGTCCGACAATCTGGGAGCGGTAAACGTGTTGGATGCCGTCTCTTCGCTTTCCGACATTCGCGGGCGGCCGATTATTGACGGCAACCGGATTATCGCCATCAGCCACAGCAAGCGCATGGTGGCCCTGGATTTGCGCAGTGGCCTGCGGGTCTGGGAACGAAGCATTGGCGGCATCCAGAGCCCCTGGCTTGCCGGTGACTTCATTTATCTTCTCTCCGGCGACAACAAGCTGGTGTGTATGACAAAGACCGATGGTCTTATTGTCTGGATCGCGGAGTTGCGAAAATACGAAGATATGGAAGACCAGGAGGATCTGATCGTCTGGTCGGGGCCGACGCTGGCGGGGGACCGCCTGATCGTGACCGGGTCCCACGGTATGGCCCTGGCCATTTCTCCCTATACGGGGAGGCTTCTCGGGCGCATAGAAATGCCCGATCCGGTGCGCGTGGAGCCCGTGGTGGCCGGAGAAACGGTCTATGTTCTGACCGAGGAAGCCGACCTCATCGCTCTTCGTTAGAGCGGTTCAGAGCCGACCCGTCCGGCAGTCAACATTCGGTATCAAAATGAGTTTCACCGTCGCCATTATCGGCCGCCCCAATGTGGGAAAGTCCACGTTGTTCAACCGCCTGACCGGCCGCCGCCGGGCTCTGGTGGACGATGCGCCGGGCGTGACCCGTGATCGCCGCGAGGGAGAGGCGCGGCTGGAGGATCTGCGTTTTACGGTTATCGATACCGCCGGTCTTGACGAAGAAGGCCCCAAAGAGAGCCTTCAGGCGAGTATGCGTGAACAGACGGAACAGGCCCTCGCATCCGCCGATGTGGCGCTGTTGCTGATTGACGGGCGGGCCGGAGTCACCCCCATGGACTCCCACTTCGCGCGCTGGCTGCGGCGCAAGGAGACGCCGCTGGTTCTGGTGGTCAATAAATGCGAGGCGCGGGCCGCCGATCCCGGTCTCGCCGAGGCCCACGGGCTGGGGCTGGGCGCGCCGGTGGCGTTTTCCGCCGAACACGGGCTGGGGCTTGCCGAATTGCATGAGCGCCTGGCGCCGTTCGCGGAGGTGGCCGCGGAAGGCCAGGATTCCGCAGATATGAATTCCGAAGACAGGGGGCTGGAAGAAGAGACGGATGAGGAGGAACCCAGAACCTTACGCATGGCCGTTATCGGCCGTCCCAATGTGGGGAAATCCACCCTGGTGAACCGCCTCATGGGCGAAGAACGCATGCTTACCGGGCCCGAGCCGGGGGTCACCCGTGACGCCATTGCCGTGGCCTGGAGCCATGAGGGCCGCGAGGTGGAGCTTTATGATACGGCGGGACTGCGCCGCCGCGCCCGGGTCACCGAACGCATTGAGAAAATGTCGGTGGACGATACCCTGCGCGCCGTGCGCTTTGCCCATGTGGTGGTTCTGGTTCTTGATGCCGAAGTGATTCTTGAAAAACAGGACCTCTCCATCGCCGACATGGTGGGAACCCAGGGCCGCGCCCTGGTGGTTGTCATCAACAAATGGGACCTGGTGAAAAACAAGGCGGAGATGCGCCGCGGCCTGAGGGAACGCCTGGATCACGACCTACCACAGCTGCGGGGGCTGCCTTTCGTCACCCTTTCCGGCCTTACCGGCAAGGGGGTGGGGGGACTGATGCCGGCGGTCATCAAGGCCTATGACGTCTGGAATGCCCGCATTCCCACGGCCCGGCTCAATCGCTGGCTCGAAGGCATGACGGAACAGCATTCCCCTCCGGCGGCATCGGGGCGGCGCCTCAAGCTGCGATATATGACCCAAATCAAGGCGCGTCCGCCCACCTTCGCCCTGTTCGCCAACAAGCCGGGGAAACTCCCCGAATCCTATATCCGCTATCTCGTCAACGGCCTGCGCGATGATTTTGCTCTCGCTGGCACGCCGCTGCGCGTTCATCTGCGCAAGGGGAGGAATCCCTATGACGAGGACTGAGAGTCTGGAATAGACTGCCCCCATGATGAAGCGCTGTGCCATTCCCCTGCTTGCTTTGTTGAGTGCTGTTTTGTTGCGGCCCGGTGCGGCGGTGGCCGAAAGCCCGCCGCTGGCTCTTATGGCGGCCAATTGCAACGGCTGTCACGGGGAGAACGGCCGCTCTCCCGGCTCCATTCCCTCGCTCGCCGGCCGCCCGGCCAGTGAACTGGCGGGGCTGCTGAGGGAATTCAAATCCGGGGCGCGGCCCTCCACCATTATGGGGCGCATTATTACCCCCTTTGGCGGCGATGAAATCCGCCGGCTCGCCGATTATTTCGCGGCCCTTCCCAAAGCCACCGTCATCGCCATCGAAAAGGCGGGGCCATGAAAAACCTGCGTTCACTGTTTTCCTCCCGTCTGCCACGGCGGCGGTTTCTCCAGAACCTGCTCGGCGGTGTTGGTGCGGCCACGGCCCTGCCTTATCTCCAGGGCTGTTCGGAAGGATCAAAAGGACGCGTGGTCATCGTCGGCGGCGGTTTCGGCGGCGCCACATGCGCGGCCTTTCTGGCCCGGGCGGGGGTGCATGTGACCCTGGTGGAACAATCACGGAAGTTCGTCACCTGTCCCTTCAGCAATTCCGTCATCGCTGGTTTCATGGACATGGCGGCCATCACCCATGGCTATGACGGCCTGCGAAAGCGTGGTGTATGGGTGGTGAATTACGCGGCCACCGGGGTCGATACGGGGTCCCGGCAGGTGGTCCTTTCCGGGGGGTTGCGCCTGCCCTATGACCGCCTGGTGCTCTCTCCGGGTATCGCCATGAAATGGAACGCGGTGGAGGGCTATGACCGGGCGGCGTCGCAAACCATGCCCCATGCCTGGAAGGCGGGGGAACAGACGCTTCTGCTGCGCAATCAACTGGAAGCCATGGAGGATGGTGGGATTGTGGTTATTTCCGCTCCCGCCGCCCCCTATCGGTGCCCACCCGCTCCTTACGAGCGGGCCTGCCTCATGGCCCATTACCTCAAACACCACAAGCCGCGCTCCAAGATCATCATCCTCGACGCCAAGGACAGCTTCACCAAACAGGACCTCTTCACCCAGGGCTGGGAAAAGCTCTATCCCGGCATGATCGACTGGGTGCCTGCGTCACAGGGCGGCACCGTGACCCGCGTCGATCCCGCCACCCGGACTTTTTATTGTGAGGCCGGGGCTTTCAAGGCCGATGCGGCCAATATGATTCCGCCCCAGCGCGCGGGCGAGATTGCTCGTATAGCGGGGGTGGCCAATGACGACAAGGAATGGTGTCTGGTGGACCCCAAGACATTCGAATCCACCGCCGTTCCGGGGATTCATGTTCTGGGAGACGCCTGTTACGCCGGGGCCATGCCCAAGTCGGGATTCGCCGCCAACAGCCAGGGCAAGGCCTGCGCCGCTGCTCTCGTTTCCCTGCTCGCCGAACGCGAGGTGGCGGAGCCGGTGTTTCTCAATACCTGTTACAGCCTGCTGGCGCCCGACTACGGCATCTCCATCAACGCCGCCTATCTGGCCGATGATCAGGGCATCGTTTCCCTGCTCGGCAGCGGCGGTACAAGCCCCCTGGATGCGCCCTCATCGGTGCGCCGCGACGAGGCCAAATACGCCGAAGGCTGGTATGCCAGCATGACCGGGGAAATGTTCGGATACCCCAGGCTTTAACTTTGATTATGGAAAGTATTTAATTCCTCATGGCATCTCGAAAAAAGCAACGAACCAAGCAAAAAACTCCCCAAGAGACTCCCCCAAAGGACCCCCGGAAGACTCCACCACAAGGGGTCTGGATCGGCGCTCTCGCGACGGCGGCGGTTGTGGGCTATCTGGCTCTGGACCGGGGAGCTTCCCACCGCGCCGACCCGGAAAACGCCACCCAGGTAGCCCATGGCTCCGAACTCTACGCCGCCCATTGCGCCCAATGCCATGGCGCCAATCTGGAGGGCGACGAGAACTGGCAGACGCCGCTGGCCGATGGCGGCCTGCGCGCCCCGCCCCATGACGAATCGGGCCATACCTGGCATCACGCCGACGCCCATCTCTTCGCCTACAGCAAAAACGGCGGCAAGGACATGGTTCCCGCCCAGTTCAAGAGCAACATGCCGGGGTTTGCCGAAAAACTGACCGATGGGGATATCTGGGCGGTGCTGGCCTATATCAAGAGCCGCTGGCCACGCCATATCCTGCTGCGCCAGGATCGCCTGAACGCCGAGGGCGGCTGACCCGCCGGCTTTAGGGTGAGAGCCGACTTATTCTGGCCAATTGCAGACATGGGCATGGCGCGCTTAAAGGATTTCGAGAACCTGTTCCGGCAGGCGCCCATAGTAGGCGCGTACCGGCATTGAAGGCGGCGAAGGTATCAGCAGCCGGGAAAGGCGGCGGCGTCAGGCCCTTTGCGTGACAGTCTTGAGCGAACGCCCCAATTGCCGGCCATACCAGACGACCTCGCGGGCGTAGAGTTCGAGGTCACCGCCGTAGGCGGCCGGTGATTGCACCATAACGACAGCCTTGCGATTAGCCCGATCCTCCCATGCTACCGTTTCCGTCAGGTAACTCGGCAGCTGATGATCGAGTTCGAAAGTGCTTTGTATCTCGTCGAATGCGTCGACCACCATGTTGCGCTGGAACAGGACGAGATCGTGCATGACCCCCTCCTCCAATTCGATGCTGAGCCTGGCACACAGGCTTGGCAACCAAGCCTCGATTTCCGCATACAATGCTGCCTTGTCGGCCACCAGCGCCAGGAACAGAGCCTGTTCCAACGGCCATATCACCTTTCCGTATTCGGGCAGCACGGCTCCGTTGCTGCCGCCGGCCATGATTTTACAGATGCGCGAATCTAGTCGAGCCAACTCGTGATGAATGATTTTGTTCCCAGGTGATTGTGCTTCGATCAGAACAGTTTCATAGAAGGTCCGGTATGAAACGCCGAATCTCCGGTACAGGTATTTGGCGATGAATTTCAAGAGCCCGAAGCAATGGAGCGTCTGGACCGCCACCGCAAAGATGTAGGTTCGCTTCCAATCTGCCCTGGGCATGTCCTTGGTTTGGATGATGATGTCTTGGTACTCGGTCACGTCGCTACCGTCTCTAAACGGGGTGCTGTAGGGCATATTCAGCGGCAGGCGTAAGGTTTCTATACCGTGAGCCGCTATGTAGTCGGGCTGGCTCATTTCGGAGTTTTTCAAGACCATGCAGGGATAAACGGCGATAAGATCGTGCTGGCCCGCGCAAAGCAGGCTGTCGAGACCGTCGGCGAAACTATCATATGTCTCACTAGGCAAGCCGAGGACCATTTCGGTCGCGGTCTTAAGACCCACCTCGGCGCATTGGTCGAGCAACGCGGTAAGCTTGCTCAGGGGAATATTCTTCCTTTTGACCGACAGCAGTGTCTCTTCGTTGAGGCTTTGGAAGCTGATGAGAATCGCCTTTATGCTTCCCGCTTCCAACAACACCTTTCCAATGTTGATGATGTTCTCGTTCGAATTCTTGGCGTAGCTAGCATGGAATCGCTTGGGCCAACCGTACTCTTCATGGACCGCTTTGATTTTTTCGGTGATCACCATATCGCGTTTGAAAATGCCGAAATTTGCGTCGCAGTTTTGGATATATTCGATCTTGTGCCGCGCGAACCACTCGATCTCGTCGAGGACACGCTGTAAATCAAAAGTTCTGACCTTGGAGAACGTATTCGAGCCCCAATCGCAGAAACTGCAACTATAGGGGCATCCACGGTGGGTTTCCTGACACGCGACGTAAGTGTGCGGAAAATCGAGGAGCCGGTCGAAAACCCCGCTCAGGTAAGGCGATGGAAAGGCAGCCAAGTCGGGTTTCTTGGCGGGCGCCTCTGTCCTTAGACACGCGCCGTCGGCGAGGCGTATGCTAAGTCCCTGAACCGGTATGTAGTCGGTCAACTCCCGTGCCCGCAAACGTCGCCGCATAATGTCCGCAAACGCCAATTCACCTTCGCCGTGGACGAGCAAGTCGACGTAGGGATGGTCGAGAAAAAAATCTTCGGATCGGTCGGGAACGTTGGGTCCACCTAGAACGATGAGGCAATCGGGGTAGCGCTGGCGCACCGCCTTTGCCAGGGCCATATTGTAGGACCAATTCCAAACATAACACGACAGGCCGAGAATGTCCGGACGCTCCAACCGGTCGAGAACCGCGTCTATGGGGTCACGCCGGAAAAAGAATTTGCCCATGGCATAGGCGTCATCAATTTCCTTGATGGCGGCGCAGTACGCATAGATGCTGCCGACGGAATAAGGGAAAAAGAGGTTGTCGCCTAGGCTTGGGCTGATTTGCGTCAGGTATAAATTTCGCTTCATTGGTAGTTGTCAACTCCATCCTAAATCTCTTAAGTCGTGCAGCATAGGAACATTATTCCCGCCCCCCGTTCGTATAAGCACAAAGTATGCCAGTGCCGCCGCCACCGCGATTTCCGCCAGGGCGATCCCTGTAATCAGCCCGGCGGCAAAGCCACCGCCCTCTGAATGGCCGGGGGTCTCCGGGGAGGATGTGTCCCGTGTCTTGGCCTCCTATTAAGGCTTATAATCATAAAAATAAGTATATAATCCTTTTTCCTTGACATTAGTCGTGGTTTGCTGTAGGACTTATATCCTAATAGTTCTCATGAAAATGTGAACGACCGGGGGAGAGAGGTGGCACGAGGCCACCGCTGCCTGTCCGTCCGTGCGCCCGTAGGGGGCCGTCCGGACGGTGGGTATAACTCTCTGATGACATAAGGAAACAGAACAATGACCAATTTTCCCTCAACCAGCGCGATCAGTAGCGCCAATGACTCGAGTCCATTTGAGGATCTTTTGAACGCCGTTAAGCAGCTTCCCGGCGGAAACGATATTTCTGAACTCACCATTTCTTCCGGTAATGTGACGCCAACAACGGGTATCCATACCATCGATACCGAGTCTGACGCCGCCAGCGACGATCTCACCAATATCCTCACCACCAATCTGCCCGCTGGCTCGCTGCTCATTCTTTCCGCCGCCGATGCCGCGCGCACGGTGGTGGTGAAGCACAACGCCGGCGGAGCCGGTCAGATTTCTCTTTCAGGCGGTGAGGATTTTTCCCTGGATGATGACGAGAAGGTTTTGATTGTCAGTCGCCGCGGCGCCAATTGGACCGAAGTGGGCCGCTTCGAGGGCAGCGTTACGGTCGAAGATAATTCGATAACCACGGCGAAGCTGGTGGATGGCGCGGTTACAACCGCGAAGATTGCCGGCAATGCCGTTGACGGCACCAAAATCGCTCTGGGTTCGGATGCCCAGGGAGACATCATGTATTACAACGGCACCGATTGGGTGCGGCTGGCGGCCGGAACCTCCGGGCAGTTCCTCAAGACCAATGGAGCCGCGGCCAATCCCGCATGGGCTGCCTCTGCCGGAGGCCTGGGACAGGAAGCCGGCGACAACATGATCCTCAATACCTTCCGCATCGGCAAAAACGGCGCGCTTTCGGTGCAGAAAATGGTGGATGGCGCCGTCGATGGATTTGTGGACGAGACCGGCGTTGATACTGGCACCTCAACCAACGAGGCCTATGATTCCACAAGTGATTATTACGGTAACAGAGGTTCCAAAACTTTAATCGCTCAAGGGGACGGCACTGAAATCGGTGACATGACTTCCGGCTCCGCGTTATCTACGCATTGGAATGGAACGAAAAATGATGGGGCGGGAACCGGCGCCTATTTGGCCACCACAACATAGAGTTATTCGGGAAAAGACTGGGGATCAGGAGTATCCCACACAGTAACAAAATTTATGGTCTGGCCCTCCAATGACTTGGGTATTATTAAGGCCACAGGTAACGATTTTGATCTTCGGCTTTATGGCTCCAATACTGCCCCCACAGGCCCAACCGATGGGACACAGCTCTACGCATCGGGCGTAATCACCGATTTTGTCGGTCCTACCCCACACGATATTACGAGCGGAATCACAACAACCACGGCCTACCGTTACCATTGGGTCGCCATCATCGATACGGAGAGCCACGACCAATATATAGAGGAAATTGAGCTTTGGGAGACCCCCGCCACCGTCAACATGACACTGGTCTCCAATGCTGAGACTGCCGAGGCGCAGCCCGACGATGCCCATATCATCCTCTTCGAGGAAGATGTGGACGCGGTGACGCTGAACACGGACCTTAAGGCCTATGCCAGCCGTGATGGCGGCACCACCTGGACCCAGGCCACGCTGGCCGACCAGGGCGACTACGAGACCGGCAAGCGTATCCTCACCGGCGACGCCGATATCTCCGGCCAGCCCTCGGGCACTTCCATGAAGTGGAAGGTGGAGACGCTGAACACCAAGGAGCAGCGCATCCACGGCCTGGCCCTGCAATGGTCATAGAGACAACGCTCTAAATTTCTAACCAGACTTCATCACCCGGAGTTGCCGAAAGGCGGCTCCGGGTGATTTTTTATGGGGGCAGTGCGCGCCCTACTAAGCGCGAACAACCTCGCCCTGTTTACGGCAGGAGGGTAGGGCGAGATCGAGGAAGGCCGGGGCCACGTCCTCGGGCTGAGCCAATGTGGCGGGGTCTTCGCCGGGAAAGGCGGTGGCCCGCATGGCCGTGGCGACGATGCCGGGATCGAGTAGATTGGCTTTGATCTTGGTTTTTTCCACCTCCCCGGCATAAGTGCGAACCAGGGTTTCCAGCGCCGCCTTGCTGGCGGCATAGGCGCTCCAATAGGGAAAGACGCCGCCGGTAACGCCGGAAGTCACAAAGATGGCGCGCCCGGCGTCGGATTCCCGGAGCAGGGGATCGAAGCTGCGGATCAAGCGCCAGTTGGCGGTGACGTTCACGTCCATCACCTCCTGCCAGACCTCCGGCGTCATATGTCCGGCAGGCCCGAGAACGCCCAGAACCGCGGCATTGCCCACGAGGATATCGAGGCGGCCGAAACGCTCGGCGATGGCCGCTCCCATGCGGTTGATCTGGTCGAACTCGCGTAAGTCCAAAGGCACCAATGTGGCGGCCCCGCCCGCGCTTCGGACGGCGTCATCGGTTTCCTCAAGCCCGCCGGTGGTGCGCGCGGTGAGGACCACATGCGCGCCCTGGGCGGCATAGAGGCGGGCCACCGCCGCGCCGATACCGCGCGAGGCCCCGGTGATGAGAGCGATGCGGCCGTCGAGCTGTTTCGGGGACATGAGGATCGGGGCGGCGCGGAGGCTACGCCAGCTCCGAGAGCAGCGAAAGCTGTTGATCGGTCTCGCCGCCGTTGTGGTCGCTGGGGGCGATGGGGTAATCGTCGGTAAAACAGGCGTCGCAATACTGGGGAGAGTCGCCGTCACGTCCCTTTTCGCCCATGGCGCGGTAGAGCCCGTCGATTGAAAGGAAAGCGAGGCTGTCGATGCAGATGAATTCGGCCATTTCCTCTACGCTCATATTGGCGGCCAGGAGCTTGTCGCGCTCCGGCGTGTCGATGCCGTAGAAACAGGGATGGGCCGTGGGCGGGCTGGCGATGCGCATATGCACCTCCTTGGCCCCGACATTACGCACCATTTCCACGATCTTCTTCGAGGTGGTGCCGCGCACGATGCTGTCATCCACCAACACCACGCGTTTACCTTCGATATTGGCGCGGTTGGCGTTGTGTTTCAGCTTGACGCCGAGGTGGCGGATGCTGTCTCCCGGTTCGATGAAGGTGCGCCCCACATAGTGGTTGCGAATAATGCCGAGATCGAAAGGGGTGCCGGATTCGGCGGCGAAACCAATGGCCGCGGGGACGCCGGAATCGGGAACCGGGACGATCAGATCGGCTTCAACCGGACTTTCCCGGGACAGCTCGGCGCCGATATTCTTGCGCGCGTCATAGACGCTGCTTCCCTCCACGACGCTGTCGGGCCGGGAGAAATAAACATACTCGAAAATGCAGAAACGCGATGGCGTGTGATTAAAGGGATGATAGGAGCGCACGCCGCCCTCGTCGATGACGACCACCTCGCCCCGTTCCACGTCGCGCACGAATTCGGCACCGATGATATCCAGGGCGCAGGTCTCGGAAGCCAGAACATGGGCGCCGTCAAGCTCCCCCAGAACCAAAGGCCGCACCCCATGGGGGTCGCGGCTGCCGATCAGGGCGTCGGCGGTTATGGCCACCAGGGAATAGGCTCCCTCCACCTGAAGCAGGGCGTCGGTAATGCGGTCAATGACATTGGGCGCCCGGCTGGTGGCGATCAGGTGGTTGATGACCTCGGTATCGGTGGTGGACTGGAACAGACAGCCACGGCGCACCAGCTTTTGGCGAAGACTGCGGGCATTGGTGAGGTTGCCGTTATGGCCGATGGCAAGCCCGCCAAAGGAAAACTCCGAAAACAGAGGCTGGATATTGCGCAGCACGGTTTCACCCGAGGTGGAATAGCGCACATGGCCGATGGCGCCGGTGCCGGGCAGGCGCTGGATGATTTCCTCGGAGCCGAAATTGTCACCCACATGGCCCATATTACGGTGGGCGTGAAACTGGTTGCCGTCATAGGTGACGATTCCGGCGGCTTCCTGGCCGCGGTGCTGAAGCGCGTGCAAGCCCAGCGCCGTCAGCGCGGCGGCGTCGGCATGGCCGAATACGCCGAAGACACCGCATTCCTCCTTCAGCTTGTCGTCGTCGAAGGGATGGGCAGGCGGAAAACCCATGGTTCCGGATCCGGGAAGGCGTATGGGGCGGCGTTTCATCATGGGGTGGCTGTTGGCTTTCAAGGGTTGTCTTTGGTTTCGAACAGGCGGTCCATATCCTGGCGCTGGGTATTGCTGTAGCCTTCGTCCGTGCCTTTTATATCCCCTTGGGGGCGGGGGCTGGTAAGGGATTCCAGCATATGCTGGTTTTCCATCTGGATGGCTTCATCGATCTGTTCACGGATCGCCTCGCTGGTTTTTTCCGTGGCCCGGTCCATGGTTTCGCTGCCCCTTTCCATGGCGTTTTCGGGGATCAATTGCAACAGAATATCGGCGCCTTCCTCCACCAGGGGGATGGTGCGCGCCGAGCGCAGCCATTCGGGCTGTTCGTCCTTTGGCAGAATCCACGCCACCAGAAGATAGGCAAGGCAGACAATGATGACGCCGCGGAACAGGCCAAACAGAAAGCCCAGGGATCGGTCCACGGCGCCCAGCGCGCTGTCGCGGACCTGGCCGGTTAACACATTGCTGATGAGAGTAAGCACGATCAGCGTGGCGATGAAGATGGCCGCGCCGGCGGCGGCATCGGCCAGGATGTCAATGGAAATCCACTGGCGGGCATAAGGCTTGGCGTAGGAGAAGCCGTAGAGTGTGGCGAAAATAGCGCCCACCCAGCCGGCAACCGAAAGAAGTTCGCGCACGAAGCCACGGGAAAAGGCCAGCAGGGCCGATACCAGCAATACTGCAATGACAATAAGATCGGCGGCGTTGGCTGGAAGGTCTTCCATGACTCAGTGCTTTTTTCCGCGTTTGAGCGCCAGGGGTTTTTTCTGGGAAGTTCTTTCCGCCGTTACATGGGCGGCGGTGGCAAAATGGGCGAGCAGATCCTGCAAATGTCCGATCTCGAGAATTTCCATGGATGATTTACGGCGTTTCTCCGCTTGCGCGGTTTGCTGTGGCACCAGGGCCCGGGTAAAGCCTAGTTTTGCGGCTTCCTTGAGCCGGGTCTGGCGTTGTCCCACGCCGCGCACTTCGCCGGAAAGCCCTACTTCGCCGAAGACCACGGTATTGTGGGGCAGTGGCTCGCCGGTGAGCGACGACACAATGGCCGCCGCCACGGCAAGATCGGCCGCCGGTTCGTTGATGCGAAGTCCTCCGGCCACATTGAGATAGACATCCTGGCCGCCCAGCGCAAGTCCGCAGCGGGCTTCGAGGACGGCAAGCGTCATGGCGAGCCGGCCGCTATCCCAGCCAACCACGGCGCGCCTCGGCGATCCCAGGACCGACGGCGCCACCAGCGCCTGAATTTCCACCAACAGCGGCCGTGTCCCCTCGATTCCGGCAAAAACCACTGCCCCCTGCACATCATCGGGGCGCTCGGCCAGGAACAGGGATGAGGGATTGACCACCTCGCGCAGGCCGGCGTCGCTCATCTCGAAAACACCGATTTCATCGGTGGGACCATAGCGGTTCTTCACCGCGCGCAGGATACGGAACTGATGGCCGCGCTCGCCTTCGAAATAAAGGACGGTATCCACCATATGCTCGACCACGCGGGGACCTGCGATCTGGCCTTCCTTGGTCACGTGGCCCACCAGAAAAACGGTAATGCCGTGCCGTTTGGCGAAACGCACCAGTTCGCCGGCACAGGCCCGCACCTGGGTCACCGTGCCGGGGGCGGCGTCGAAGGCGTCCACATACATGGTCTGGATGGAATCGATCACCAGCACCTCGGCGCCGCCGGCTTCACGGTCGGCCTCCAGGCTGTCGAGTATGGCGTGGACATTGGTGGCCGCGGCAAGACGGACGGGCGCATCCGCAAGGCCCAGCCTGTTGGCGCGCATTTTTACCTGTTCGGTGGATTCCTCGCCCGAGATGTAGACACAAACCGCCCGGTTCCCCAGCGCGCAGAGGGCCTGAAGCAGCAGAGTCGACTTACCGATTCCGGGGTCGCCACCCACCAACAGGGCCGATCCGGGAACCAGACCGCCGCCGCAGACCCGGTCCAATTCGGCAATTCCCGTCACCCGCCGGGGCAGATCGGCGGTGGGACCGTCCAGATTCAAGAATTCCACACCGCCCTTGTTCCGTTTGCGGGCCTTTCCTACGCTACGTGCGCTTGTGCCAAGGGGAACGCTGTCGCGGGGGGCCTCTTCGGAAATGCTGTTCCACGCGCCACAGGCCTCACAGCGGCCGCTCCACTGGAGGTAGTCCGCTGCACACTCCTGACAGACGTAATGTGCCGTGGCTTTCACCAATTTTCCCAATCCTTTCGGGGCCTCCGGATTGCTTGTGCGGCACACTCGGCGCAATCAGCCGCGCACCGCCATTTTAATGGGACCTTCGGCCCGCCCGTTGATGAACTGGTCCACATGGTCACTTCCGGAACTATCGATTTCCCTGACCGGTCCGGCCCATATGATTTTGCCTTCGTAAATCATGGCAATACGGTCGGCAATCTTGCGCGCGCTGGCCATGTCATGGGTAATGGACAAGGCGGTGGCGCCAAGGCCGCGCACAGATTCGACGATAAGGTCGTTGATGACGTCGCCCATGATGGGGTCGAGGCCCGTTGTGGGTTCATCGAAAAAGATGATTTGTGGCTGGGTGGCGATGGCGCGGGCAAGGCCAACCCGCTTTTGCATGCCGCCTGAAAGCTCCGCCGGGGAGAGTTCCCCCACTTCCGGACCCAGCCCCACCTGGGCCATTTTTTCCAGGGCGATTTTTTTGGCTTCCTCGCGGTTCATGCCTTGGCTCTGGACCAGCGCAAACGCCACGTTCTGCCATACGTTGATGCTGTCGAACAGAGCCGCACCCTGGAACAGCATGCCGAATTTCTTCAATACTTCTTCCCGGTCCTTGCCTCTCATGCCGACGGTTTCCACGCCGTCGATGCGGATGCTGCCGGAATCGGGCTTCAACAGGCCCATGATGCACTTGATGAGAACCGATTTGCCGGTGCCCGAACCGCCAATCACCACCACTGATTCGCCCACGCCCACGTCGAGGTTAAGCCCGGTCAGGACCTGTTTGGGTCCGAAGGCCTTATGGAGGTCCCGAACCTCTATTTTCGGCGTTGCTGTGGTCATTTTGTAAACAGTAGTTCGGTGAGGAAATAATCGGAACAGAGGATCAGGATCGAGGCGGAAACCACGGCCATGGTCGTCGCCGCGCCCACACCCTGAGCGCCGCCCCTGGAATAAAAGCCATTGTAACAGCCCAGCAGGGTGACGATAAAACCGAACACGCTGGCCTTGACCAGGCCGGAAATAAGGTCATCCACCTGGAAAAAATCCCAGGTATTGATGAGATAGGTGGAAGGATTGAACCCCAGTTTATAGACACTTACGAGATAACCCCCGAAGACACCGATGATATCCCCCACCAGCACCAGCAGTGGAAGCATGGCCAGTCCGGCGATAATCCGTGGCGCCACCAGATATTTCTGAGGATTGGTGGACAGCGTCACCAGGGCGTCGATCTGTTCGGTAACGCGCATGGTGCCGATTTCCGCCGCCATGGCCGCCCCCACGCGGCCCGCCACCATCAGCCCCGCCAGCACCGGCCCCAGTTCACGGGTAATGGACAGCACCACTACGTTGGGAATGGCGCTTTCCGCGGAAAAGCGGGAAAACCCCGTGTAGCTTTGCAGCGCCAGCACCATACCTGTAAAAACCGCCGTCAGCCCCACCACGGGAAGTGAAAAATAACCAACACTGATCATTTGCTGCCCGATGAGCCGGGGATAATAAGGCGGCGTCAGGGCATGCATCAGCGAGGTGAAGGTAAAGATAGCCAGTTTTCCCGTGGCGCCGAGAAAGGCAAAGAAAACGCGGCCCACGGTCTTGAGGAACCTTATGGGGTGCAGAAGTTCGTGCATGGGATCAGGCGCTGCCGTCGCAATAGACCCGGGTGTAGCGGGCGCCAAGTCCGGTGAGGATTTCGTAGGCGATGGTGCCGGCTTCCTCCGCCAGGGCGTCGATCCCGTGATGGGGACCGATGAGTTCCACCACCGAGCCGGGATGGACCTTGTCTTCAGGAACCTTGGAGACGTCGAGGGTGATATAGTCCATTGAAACGCGTCCTATGACGGGAACTCGGACCCCATTGACAAAAGCACTCCCCTTATTGCTCAGGGAACGCAGATATCCATCCGCGTATCCCACGGCGACAGTGGCGATTCTGCCCGGCCCCTCAACTCGGGAGGAGGCACCGTAACCAACGGTTATGGGGCTGTCAACGTCGCGTAACTGCAGAATCGGAGCCTCCAGTTTGACCACGGAATCCATTGGATTGTCGGCATTTGGGACGGGGTTCATCCCATAAAGCGCGCCGCCTGTGCGCACCAGGTCGAAATGGTACTCCGGACCTAAGAATATGCCCGAGGAATTGGCGAGACTTCCCGGCGGCTCGCCGAGAAGGGACCGTGCCCTGGAAAATTCATCAAGCTGGCGGGCGTTTAAGGGGTGGCCGGGTTCGTCAGCGCAGGCGAGGTGACTCATGAGGAACTTCAGGTCCATGCCGCCCAGTTTTTCGACGTCACCGGCAAGCCGTTCCAGATAGGCCATATCCAGCCCTGTCCGTGACATTCCCGTATCCATCTGGATAACCGCGCCACGGCTACCCTTCGAGGCGACGAAGGCGCTCCAGGACTCGATCTGGCCGGGGGTATTGAGTATGGGCGTCAGGGAGTGCTCGTCGAAGAGCGGTTCGGAATTTTTCTCGGGCCCGTTAAAGACGAAGATATCCGCCTTATCCAGAACCCGGCGCAGGGCAATGCCTTCTTCCAGATCGGCGACGAAGAAATGCCGACATCCAGCCTTGGCCAGGGCCTTTGAAACCTCTTCAAACCCCAGCCCATAGGCATTGGCTTTGACCACGGCTCCGGCTTGGCAGGCCGGTGCGAGACGGGATAGGAGATTACGGAAATTGTCGGCTATGGCGCCAAGGTTGATGGTCAGCACCGCCCTGGAGAGATCGTTGCCCTGCCGTTTATTGGACATGGGTCCAGGTGGACTCTAGAAATCCCGGTCGGGGAGGTGATCGCTTTTGGCCCAGTCGGTAAATTTCGTGGAGAGGGAATCGAAATAAAGCGTAACCTTACCGATGGGGCCGTGGCGTTGTTTGGCGACGATGAGTTCGGCTAGGTTATGGACTTTTTCCATCTCCTGCATCCATCCTATGTGCTCTTCTGTCCCCTCTTTGGGTTCCCGGCGCGCTGCATAATATTCCTCGCGGAAGACGAACATGACCACATCGGCATCCTGCTCGATGGAGCCGGATTCCCTCAGGTCCGCCAGTTGTGGACGTTTATCATCGCGGTCCTCCACTTTTCGTGAAAGCTGGGAGAGGGCAATCACCGGAACGTCCAGCTCCTTGGCCAGGGCTTTCAGCCCGCGGGTGATTTCCGAGACTTCCTGGACCCGGTTTTCGTTGCGCTGGCGGCTGGAGCCGGTCAGCAGCTGTAGGTAATCGACAATGATCAGTCCCAGCCCGTGACTGCGCTTGAGACGGCGGGCGCGGGTGCGGATGGCGGAAATGGTCAATGCCGCCGTATCGTCTATGTAGAGGGGTAAGGCGCTCAATTCCTGACTGGTCTGAAAGATTCTCTGGAAATCGTCATTGCTGATGTCGCCGCGGCGGATCTTGTCCGAACCGACG
Source organism: uncultured Rhodospirillaceae bacterium (assembly GCA_964482135.1). Taxonomy (GTDB): domain Bacteria; phylum Pseudomonadota; class Alphaproteobacteria; order UBA11136; family UBA11136; genus UBA11136. Next base: position 15,194 of record CAYZWF010000015.1, on the reverse strand, counting down.
CGGGATTCCTCGGAAAGAATACGGGTGGCAAGCTGTTCCGCCGCCATTTCCAAGGAAAAGAAGGCGATGATGGCGCCATCTTCCACAGTGGCGCCGCCCTGTTCATCCCGCTTTTCGCGGAATTGGCGGGCTGCATGGAAGGCGATATTGGTGGCCAGCGCCGTTTTTCCCATGGAGGGGCGGCCGGCAAGAATGATGAGATCGGAGGGGTGAAGGCCGCCGAGAAGCTTGTCGAGATCCTTGAGCCCGGTGGCCACGCCTGTCAACTGGCCTTCGCGCTTGAAGGCCGCCTCGGCTTCGCGAATGGCGGTCTCAAGGGAATGATCGAAAGTCTGGAACCCGCCTTCGTACTGGCCGGTGGTTGCAAGGTCGAAAAGACCCTGTTCTGCGCTTTCGATCAAGTCCGTGGCCGCCACCTCCAGATCGTGGACATAGGCGTCGTTGACCACGTCATTACCAAGGGCAATGAGCTCCCGGCGCAGGGCAAGGTCGTGGATAATACGGCCGTATTCGGCTGCGTTGAGAACCGTTACCGACTCCTCGGCGAGACGCGCCAGATAGCCGCTGCCGCCGATATCAGCCAGGGCGCCATCCTGTTCGAAGAAATTCTTTAAAGTCCGTGGGTCGGCGATTTGGCCACGTTCCACAAGGGTGGTGATGGCGGCAAAAATACGGCCATGGACGGGGTCCGCGAAATGTTCGGGTCTCAGAAAATCGGAAACTTTCTCATGGGCCGGGTTGTTGACGAGAATGGCGCCGAGAAGCGCCCGCTCAGCCTCATAATTGAGGGGTGGCGTCCGATATCCGGGATCGTCCTTGGCCGGGACGTCGTTTTGGTGAAGGGGGGTGACTTTTGTTTCCGGAGGGGAAGAGTTGGTTTCCATGATGGCGAGACTAGCAGGACCATCTGCGGGTGGATAGATGGTCAGGCCTGTGGATCATGCGCATAAGAGTCGAAAGTTGTGGATAAAAATTCATGGCCCGTTTGTCTCCGGGAACCGCCCTTTCCTCATCCGGTGAGAGCGGCTCCTTCCCGGTAGCCGTTTTCCCACTGGGCGATGTAATCCCGGGTCAGCGGGACGGCATCGCGGCTCTTGGAAAGCTGTATCTGGAATACCATAAGATCTTTCTCCCTGAAGGCCATTTCGCTGATGGCCAGGTAGAATTCCCACATACGGCAGAACCTCTCGTCATAAAGCTGTTCGGCTTCATGCCGCTTGGCTTGAAAACGCTGTCGCCATGCATGCAGGGTTTCCGCATAATGGAGACGGAGGATTTCTATATCCGTGATCCAAAATCCTGCTTTTTCCACCGCCTGGATTACCTCCGAGAGGGTGGGAAAATGTCCACCCGGGAAAATATATTTACGCAGCCATGGATTGGTTTGATTCGGGCCCGACATGGTGCCGATGGAATGGAGCAAGGCAACGCCGTCATCGGCAAGAAGGCGATGAACGGACTCGAAGAACGCATGGTAATGGGCGATCCCCACATGTTCGAACATGCCCACGGAGACGATGCGGTCGAAACAGCCGGTCTGGTGGCGATAGTCCCGCAGATCGAAATGCACACGGTTGGAAAGACCGGATTCCCGCGCGCGTTTCCGCGCCACGCGGAGCTGTTCCCTAGAAAGGGTGATGCCGGTGACATCCATGCCCGAGATGCCGGCAAGATCAAGCGCCAGACCCCCCCAGCCCGAGCCGATATCGAGAATTTTCAGCCCCGGCTTGAGCAGAAGCTTGGCTGCGATATGGCGTTTCTTGAGTTCCTGGGCTTGCTCCAGGCTTTCCGTGCCGGTGGCGAAATAGCCACAGGAATACTGTTTGTCGGGATCAAGGAAGAGATCGTAGAGCTTTTCCGAAAGGTCGTAGTGATGGGCAATCCTGCGCTGGCTTTTAGCAACCGGATTGAACTGGGAAATCCAGCGGGCAACAGAATTGAGATCGCCGTAGAAGGTCTGGAGGGGATGAGGCCTGGCCCGGGCAATATTGCGGCCGCACAGGACGAGGAAGTCATAGATGGAGGCGTCTTCAATGGTCAGCGTACCATCCATATAGGCTTCGCCCACGGTCAGCCTGGGCGTGAAAAAAAGCCGCCAGTACAAGGAGCGGTCATGGAGACGGATGGTGACGCAGGGGCCTTCCTGGCCGGAAAAGACATGGCACTTTCCGGCGCAATCGATCACCCGCAACGTGCCCTGGGTGATCAGGTGTTCCAGCAGAAAGGACAAAGGCCGCATCCCTTATCTCCCTGGCAGCAGTGGAACGAAAGGGGGTGCTTTAAAACCTATAGTTTAATATAGCGGAGTTGTGGGCCGGATTCCAGAAGGGCGGGGGAATCCACAAAAAAACACCGCGCCGTTTTCCTGTGTGATCGGCGCGGTGCGACTTGGCTTTGCGGTTATCTTGGCCGATATCAGTCGACGTCTTCTTTCTTCGCTTTCTGCTCTTCTTCGGAAGTTTTGCCAGAGGAGTCGCCAGAGGAGGCATCAGAGGGTGTTTTTCCCTCCTCGCTGTCCCCGGCTTCCCCGGCTTCTCCGGTCTCGCTTTCTTCTTCCTTGGCAGCCTTGGCCTTCTTCTTTTTCTTTTTGGCCTTAGGCTCGGCTTCTTCTTCTGCGCTTTCCGCGGAAGCTTCTTCCTCCGGTTTTTCCTCTGCGTCGGTTACAAAGGATTCACCGGCGGCCTGTGCTTTGGCTTCTTCCTCGCTGCGGGCAACATTGAAGGTAACGGTGACGATGACTTCTGGATGCAGCGCCACACGGCATTCATACAGGCCCAGCAATTTAATGTTCTGCTCAAGAAGAACCTGCTGGCGGGTAACGGTGAAACCGCCTTCGATCAGCGCTTCGGTAATGTCGCGTGCCGTGACCGAACCGTAGAGGTGCCCCGTCTCTCCGGCCTGGCGAATGGCCACGAAAGACTGTCCTTCCAGTTTAGAGGCAACCGCCTCCGCCTCTTCACGGCGTTGGAGATTGGCGGCCTCAAGCTGAACACGCTGTTTCTCAAAATGGGCGCGGTTTTCATCAGTTAACCGCAGGGCTTTCTTTTGCGGCAGCAGATAGTTGCGGGCAAAGCCGGACTTGACCTTGACCACGTCGCCCATTTGCCCCAAACGCTCAATACGTTCCAGTAAGATTACTTCCATTGCTTAATCCTCCTCACCGTTTTCCGGTGCATTCAGGGTCTCCCGAAGTCCCACCCAATGATCAATGAAACCCAGCCCGGCGATCATGAAAATGGGCCAGCCGAGAAACAGCAAAAAAACATAAAACAGGACCAACGGCAGAACACTGTCCGCGACGCGCCGCATCAGGGCATGAATGACGCCCAGGCCCGAGAAAAAAAAGGGAACCGAAAGAATAACGATCAAATTACGCGCCGCGTAGGCGAACGTGCCTTCTCCCAGCAGGGCGATGACGCCCGCCGCGGCGATGGCCATGGGCAGAATATTGGGAAGTTCCAGTTGCGTAATATCCGGCGTGGGCCTGAGGTTTTTGTTCCACCGCACCAGAATTCCCTGAGCCAGGGCCGCGTTTACCACCATCATGACAAGCCAGAAGATAAACAGGGCGGAGGGGAAAAAAGGTGCGACTGTATCAATGGCGGACTGTTGAAGGGCTTCATCATAACCGGTCAGGAATTGGCTTATGGTGAGGGCCAGTTCCTCCCGGATGATGCTTTCAAGTCCACCACTCTGGCCCGAGGCCGCGAACAGGGCGGCCATGAAGCCGAGAATGCCAAATCCTGTAAGCCACATGATTATGGCGCCGGAGGGGTACCATTCAAGCTCACCTTCTGATTCCCCGGATTCGGTTTCTTGCGAAGAGAACGGGCGCGCCAAAAGCGCCAGCTTGGTCAGGATAATAGAAGGCGCGGCGCCGAATATGGTGAAGCTCATGGCGCTAAAGATTCCGCCGATCAAAGCGATAAGAAGGACAGCGGAAAAAGCCGCCAGGACCGAAACCGACACTCCCATCCCCAGCCCGGCCAGGATCAGGGGAAACTGTGCCAGATATGCCAGAATCAGAGCGTCGGGAATCCCGCTGAGAACGGAGAGATAGCAAGCTCCGCTCAGGGCGCCTCCGCCAAGGGCGAAGAGATTGTTTCTGGAAAGGGAAACGGGCATGGCGAATCGTGACGGTGGTGGCGGGGGTTATTCGGAGACGTAAGGGATTAAGGCGAGGAAACGCGCCTGCTTGATCGCCTTGGTCAATGCCCGCTGTTTTTTCGGGGAAACGGCGGTAATTCGGCTCGGCACGATTTTGCCGCGTTCGGAGACAAAGCGCAGAAGGAGTTTTACGTCTTTGTAATCTATCTTTTGTGCTTTGGGTCCGGAGAAAGGACAGCTCTTGCGGCGCCGGAAAAAAGACCGGCCCTGTGGTCCGCCGCGTCCCCCACCGGTTTGTGGACGGTCTGTTGAGGTAGAATCGTTTCTGCCTTCGGTGCTCATGATGCGTCCTCTCCACTTTCGTCCTGACCGTTGGATTCTTCGGTGGCGGCTTCTTCAGCCGCGCCCTTGGTATCCTTGTTGTCCCCGGCGTCCCCAGTGTCTTCATTGTCGGTGGCATTTTCCTTGGAAGAATCCGGGGCGGTCTCCTCTTTAGGGGCTTCTTCCCCGCCTTCGGGGGGCTCCTCAGCCTTCGTTTTATCCGGGGCTTTAGATTCGTCCGAAGTGTCTGATTGGACCTCTTGAGGCGCGGGCCTCGGGGAGGAGGACGGCCCGCGATCGCCGTTTTCTTCGTCGCGGCGTCCGCGATTCTGCATCATGACGGATGGGGCATCGTCAATCTCGTCGATGCCGAGCGTCAAATAGCGCAATATGTCTTCGTTGAGGCGCATATTGCGTTCCATTTCCTGGACCGCCTGTGGAGGGGCCTCCAAATTGAAAAGGAAATAATGGCCTTTCTTGTTTTTCTTGATTCTGTAGGCCAAGGGGCGCAGGCCCCAGTATTCGCGCTTGGCGACGGTTCCACCGTTGGTTTTGAGAAGATCCGCGAATTTATCGGCAAGGGCTTCGGCGGCGCTGGCCGATACGTCCTGACGTGCGATAAACACGCTCTCATAATAGGGCATCAAAGGCTCCTTATGGCTGTTCATGGGCCGGCGCTGGGGGCATAAACCGCATCAGCTCTCCGGACCTAGCCGGCATTACCGGCAAGGAGTTATGTAAGGCGGCGCACTATACATCTTCTCACCCTCAGCGCAAGCTTGCATGAAGGGGGGGTGCTGGTTATGAAAGACGGGCATTTCCCGTCCTTTTTAGCTTTCCAGACAGCTGTGAAAAAATAGATCATGACACGCGCATTTATCTTCCCCGGCCAAGGATCCCAGCATGTGGGCATGGGCCGTGATCTGGCGGAGGCATTCCCCGTGGCCCGCCACCTTTTCGAAGAGGTGGATGACGCGCTCGGCCAGCATCTTGCCCAGCTTATGTTTGAAGGGCCGGATGAGGAGCTTGTACTCACCGAAAACGCACAGCCGGCTCTTATGGCGGTCAGCATGGCCGTGGTCCGGATCCTTCAGGAGGAGGGAGGCCTTGATCTGGGAAAGTCCTGTAGTTTCGTTGCCGGCCATTCGCTGGGGGAATATTCGGCCCTTGCCGCGGCAGGCGCGCTGGAACTTGCCGATGCCGCGCGATTGCTGAAAACCCGTGGACGGGCCATGCAGGAAGCGGTTCCCGTGGGAAAAGGGGCGATGGCGGCTCTTATCGGCCTCGATTTCGATGATGTTGAGAGCATCGCCTCCGATGCGGCGAATGGTGATGTGTGTATGCCGGCCAACGATAATGCTCCCGGCCAGATAGTCATCAGCGGCGATAAGGCTGCGGTGGACCGCGCCCTGGAGTTGGCCGCCGAAAGGGGATGCCGGCGCAGTGTGGTCCTTCCCGTTAGCGCGCCTTTCCATTGTTCGTTGATGAAACCGGCGGCGGATGTCATGGAGACGGCTCTGGCCGATATAACCCTGTCTCCGCCCGTGGTGCCACTGGTGGCGAATGTGAAGGCGTCTTCCGTGAGCGATCCGGCGGTGATCCGCGGCCTTCTGGTGGAACAGGTCACCGCTATGGTGCGGTGGCGCGAAAGTGTGCTCTATATGAAAGAGCAGGGAGTAACGGAATTGGTGGAGTTGGGCGCGGGTAAGGTGCTGAGTGGTCTTGCACGGCGTATCGACCGCGATCTTTCCGCCCATTCGGTGCAATCGCCCGACGATGTCGAGGCGGTTTTGAAAAATCTATAGAATCTGTTGGAGAATGTGATGGGAGCCATGTTCGATCTTGGTGGTAAAAGAGCGCTTGTCACCGGCGCCTCGGGTGGAATCGGCGGCACCGTCGCCCGCGTTCTGCACGCCAGAGGAGCCACGGTGACTCTTTCGGATATGAACCGCGAGGGGATGGAGGATCTGGCCACGGAACTGAAAGAGCGGGCCTTCGTGGCTGCCGCCGATATCACCGAGGCTGGCGCTGCCGATTCCCTGGTAGGTGAGGCTGTGGCGGCCATGGGGGGCATCGACATCCTGATAAATAACGCCGGGATCACCCGCGATGCGCTCTTCATGCGGATGAAGGACGAAGACTGGCAGAAGGTTCTCGATGTTAATCTGACGGCTGGTTTCCGCCTGTCCCGGGCCTGTCTCAAGGGAATGATGAAGGCCCGCTGGGGCCGTATCATCGGGATCGCGTCGGTGGTTGGCGTCACTGGAAATCCAGGACAGGCTAATTACGCCGCTTCGAAGGCTGGGCTGATCGGCATGTCTAAGTCGCTGGCGGCCGAAGTGGCCACGCGCGGCATCACCGTCAACTGTATAGCCCCGGGATTCATCGCCACTGCCATGACCGATGCCCTTGACGACGCGACACGGGAACGTCTGCTCAATAATATTCCCTGCGGCCGTTTGGGGAGCAGTGATGATGTTGCCGCGGCGGTGGCCTTTCTGGCTTCTGACGAAGCTGCCTATATCACCGGACAGACCTTGCATGTAAACGGGGGAATGGCGATGATATGAACGCCGGAAAGCGGGGTGGCCTTCTCTCTATTGGCCCGGCTGTGAAAGTGTGATAGGTAATCCGCCGTTTTCAATGAAATCGTGGCAAGAGGCCGCTTTTTTAAAGGGTATTCGGCCCTTCCTCCATTCAGTTAATTTTGTTAAGTCCAAGGGAAACATGACATGAGTGACATTGCCGAGCGCGTTAAAAAAATCGTGATAGATCATCTCGGTGTCGATGAGGCCAAAGTGACCGATAACGCAAGTTTTATCGACGATTTAGGCGCCGACAGCCTCGACACAGTGGAACTTGTGATGGCATTTGAGGAAGAATTCGGGTGCGAAATACCCGACGACGCCGCTGAAAAAATCCTCATCGTTAAAGACGCCATCAGCTTTATCGAAAACAATAAATCCTGACCGGCTTCGGGTCGTGACGGATTTGCCTGAACAGGCACAAATGAATCGGCAAGGTCTTCCATGAAACGTGTCGTTGTAACAGGCATGGGCATGGTCACACCCCTGGGCTGCGGGATTACGCCCAGCTGGGACCGCCTGATTGAATCCGAGTCGGGAATTTCGGCCGTTGAACGATTCGATATCTCGGACCTCTCCTGCAAGATTGCCGGTCAATTACCCGGCGGGGACGAAGAGGGTGCCTTCAACCCCGATGATTGGGTGCCGCCCAAAGACCAGCGCAAGATGGGCGATTTCATCCTCTTTGCCCTGGCCGCCGCCACCCAGGCAGTAGAGGATTCCGGATGGAAGCCCACGGAGGCCTCTGAGCTGGAACGCACCGGGGTCATGATCGGTTCGGGAATTGGCGGGCTGGAAGGTATTCATGACACCTCGCTGATCCTGGCCGAGAAGGGTCCACGACGGGTTTCTCCTTTCTTCATTCCCTCCTGTCTCATTAATCTTGCCTCTGGTCACGTCTCCATAAAATACGGTTTCCGTGGACCCAACCACGCCGTTGTTACCGCCTGTTCTTCCGGGGCCCATGCCATTGGCGATGCGGCCCGGCTTATCCAGTTGGATGATGCGGACGTTATGGTGGCTGGCGGGGCGGAGTCCACCGTCTGCCGTATCGGCATGGTCGGCTTTGCCGCCGCCAAGGCGCTGTCCACCAATTTCAACGATACGCCGACGAAAGCTTCCCGGCCCTGGGACAAGGACCGCGACGGCTTCGTGATGGGTGAGGGGGCCGGAATTCTGGTCCTCGAAGAATACGAACATGCCAAGAAACGTGGCGCCAAAATCTATGCGGAACTCGTTGGATATGGCATGTCCGGCGATGCCCATCATATTACGGCGCCAGCGGAGGACGGGCGTGGCGCAGTGCTTGCCATGAGTGCCGCCATTAAACGGGCCGGCATCAATCCCGAGGATATTGACTATATCAATGCCCATGGCACCTCCACCCCAATGGGGGACGAGATTGAACTTGGTGCGGTGAAAAAGGTATTCGGGGCTGCGGCGGAAGGGGTATCCATGTCCTCCACCAAGTCGGCCATCGGCCATCTTTTGGGCGCGGCGGGGAGTGTGGAAGCTATTTTCTCCATTCTCGCGATTCGCAACGGAGTGGTGCCGCCCACCCTTAATCTTGATAATCCCTCGGAGGGTTGTGACCTTGATCTCGTGCCCTATCAGGCCAAAGAGCGTAAGGTGCGATATGCCCTTTCCAATTCCTTTGGCTTTGGAGGCACCAACGCCTCTTTGGTGCTCGGCCCGGTTTAAGATATGATCATGCGGCGGTGGCTCCTCCGCATAACGTTTACCGTGGCGGCGCTCGGCGCCGTTCTCCTCTCCCTGTTCCTCTACCTTTCCGACCGTTTCACGGTTCCTGGTCCGCTGACCGGGCCTGTCACGCTGGTCATTCCGCCGGGAGCCGGTCTTAGCGGTATTGCCGGACTGCTTGCCCGGTCAGGGGTCATAGACAGCACCACGGTGTTCATCCTGGGGGTGCGTTATGAGGCCGCCACACGAGAGCTTCAGGCTGGAGAATATGCCTTCCCCCCCCATGTGGGCGCTCGTGGGGCCATGGATATTCTTCGCTCGGGCGACACCGTGGTGCGCCGCCTTACTATTCCGGAAGGCCTGACTAATTTTCAGATCGCACAGCTTTTGCGGGAAACGGAGGGGCTGCAGGGAGATATTCCACTGCTTCCCGGAGAGGGGATGCTGTTGCCGGAAACCTACCACTTTTCCTGGGGGGATAGCCGCGAGGATATGATTCTGCGCATGCATCAGGCCATGAAGGAAACACTTCATGAGGGGTGGAATTCCAGGGTTTCGGGCCTGCCATTGAAAAATCCCCAGGAAACGCTGGTGCTGGCTTCGATTGTCGAGAAAGAAACGGCCGTGGCGGAGGAGCGGCCGCGTATCGCGGCGGTTTTCTACAACCGTCTTCGCCGTGGCATGCGGCTGCAATCGGATCCCACGGTGGTCTATGACCTGACGGGTGGAAAGGGGGGGTTGGGGCGCACACTTACCCGTGAGGACCTGAAACAGGAGACGCCCTCCAATACCTATGTGATCGACGGTCTTCCCCCCGCCCCAATCAGCAACCCTGGGCGCCAAGCCCTTCGGGCCGTTCTGCATCCCGCGGTGAGCGACGATCTTTATTTCGTCGCCGACGGCAGCGGGGGGCATGCCTTTTCGGGAGCCTTGGCCGAACATAATCGCAACGTCGCCAAATGGCGAAAAATCAGGGATGGCGATTAGGATTTTTTGGGGAGCCGCCTCATCAGGGGGTCTGTCAATGAAGGTGGCAGGACGGTTGCCATCCATGCCGCCACCGCCATGGGCCAGGGGAAGATAATGCGCGGCCTGTTTCGTTCCAGACCCTTGCGGATGATCCTCGCGGCCTTGGGGGAATTCATCAGAAAAGGCATGGGATAGGGGTTATCCGCCGTCATCCGCGAACGCACGAAACCCGGACAGATGACCGAGACCTCCAGCCCGTCCCGGAACAAATGGCCGCGCAAGGCTTCTCCCCAGACCCTGATTGCCGCCTTGCTGGCGCAATAGGCCGGCGCCCCGGGAATTCCTAGGAAGCTTGCGATGGAACTAACGATGGCAATCTGCCCTCTACGGCGTGCGCGCATAAGAGGCAAGACCGGCGACACCGTGTTGATGACGCCCTCCACGTTGATGGCGAAGATATGCCGGGCTTGCTCAGTATTCTCTCCCTTGCCGCCGGTTCCGGCGGAAACGCCGGCATTGGCGACGACCAGATCGAGGGGGTGTTCGTGATCGGCTGACCTTATCCATTCTTCGCAGGCCTGAGTGTCGGTGACGTCAAGAATATGCGGAAATACAGTAGCGCCCCGAAGACGGCAGGCCTCTGCTACGGCATCAAGCCGTTCCCCATGCCGACCACAGAGGAACAGTGTAATCCCGTTTTCCGCATAATCCAGGGCAAGAGCTTCACCGATGCCGCTGCTGGCTCCTGTGATGAGGATATTGCGTGGATTTTTCATGGAATGACTGTGGCAGCTTCAGGCAATTTAGGCCATACACGTCGACGATTTGGGGATCACGGCTTGTTGCTTGAGCCTACAGGGTATAGAGTATGGAGCCTCTATAACATACCATATACAGGGGGTTAGGTGGGTCTTTCGAGTATGACGGGTTTCGCTCGCGCGGAGGGAGAACGTAACGGTGTGGGCTGGGTCTGGGAGGCGAAAAGCGTCAATTCCCGGGGCCTTGATATCCGTTGTCGCCTGCCCGGGGGAATGGATTTTCTTGAATCCGATCTGCGTGTGCGGGCCCAGAAAAAATTCCGCCGCGGCGCCATTACCCTCTCCCTGACCCTTGATCGCTCCGGCAGCGGGTCTCAGTTACGGCTGGACGAAGAGGTGGTTGCGCAGCTTGCCCATATCGTCGCCAAGCTGGCGGAGCGCGTTGATTCCGCACCACCCCACCTTGATGGCCTGTTGCGCGTCCCCGGTGTTTTGGTGACGGGCGAGGCGGGAGAATCAAAAGAGGAACGGGAGGCGCTTGAAGAAACCATTCTTGAGGGGCTGGAGGCTGCTTTTGACGGCCTTACCGCTATGCGGGAAAGCGAGGGGGAACATCTGGGGGCTCTTCTCGGCGAACAACTGAAGGTTCTGACGGGACTGTGCGATGCGGCGGAAGAAACTGCTGCTTCCCAGCCCGAGTCACTGTTGCAGCGGCTTCAATCGCGCATCGCCGAGCTTCGCGACAGTGTTCCGGCGATGGATGAGGAGCGGCTTGCCCAGGAAGTAGCTTTTCTTGCCGCAAAGGCGGACGTGCGGGAAGAACTGGACCGTCTTCGCGGGCACATTCAAGCGGCACAAGAGTTGATTTCCCCTAAGGCGGGGTCAAAAGAGGCGGTGGGCCGCAAGCTCGATTTTCTGTGCCAGGAATTCAATCGCGAGGCCAATACCATCTGTTCAAAATCCGCCGATATGGAACTGACGCGAATAGGCGTGGAGATCAAAACGGTGGTGGAACAGTTCCGCGAGCAGACCCAGAATATTGAATAGGTAATACCTCGATGACCACACCTTCCGATTCCGATTACGGCTCCCCCTTCAGAGTATGCCGCCGTGGCTTGATGCTGGTTCTTTCCTCTCCCTCGGGGGCGGGAAAAACCACCATCTCACGAGCCTTGCTGGAGCGGGAAAACGATCTTGTTATGTCGGTGTCGGTGACAACAAGGGACCGGCGCCAGGAAGAGGTGGCCGGCGAGGACTACCATTTTATCGACAAGAGCGAGTTCAACTTGATGGTGAATCGCAAAGAGCTGTTGGAATACGCCAAGGTCTTTGACAATTACTACGGCACTCCTCGTGAGCCGGTGGAGGCGGAACTGGCCGAGGGACGCGATGTTCTGTTCGATGTGGACTGGCAGGGGGCGCAACAGCTTGAACAGAACGCCCGCGACGATCTGGTGGGTATATTTATTCTGCCGCCTTCCACCGCCGAGCTTGATCGTCGCCTGCATGGCCGGGCACAGGACAGCGACGAGGTTGTGGCCAGCCGCATGGCCCAGGCGGCCGATGAGATGAGCCACTGGGATGCCTATGATTACATCATTGTTAACAGCGACTTAGAAGACAGTGTCACCAAGGTCCAGGCAATTCTTCAGGCGGAACGATTGCGGCGCAAAAGACAGACCGGCCTGGCCGAGTTCGTCAAGGGTCTGCGCGAAGGTCAGTAACAGCCACTGGTTCTGTCTGTTTGTCCAGGGCGCGGGCCAGGGCACAGAATTGTTCCACCGTGAGTTCCTCGGCGCGGGCCGTGGGCGGAATATCAGCCGTCTCAAGGAGCGGTGCCGTATCAACATTAAGAGCCTTGAGAGAGCTGCGCAGCATCTTGCGCCGTTGACCGAAGGCGGCCTTGACGGTCCTCCTCAACGTGTCCGGATCAGCCATGGCGAGAGGCTCGCTGCGGGGGACAAGCCGGATCACCATTGATGTCACCTTTGGCGGCGGGATGAAGGCCCGTGGTGGGATCTTAAACAGAGCACTAGTACTGCATTGCCACTGGGTCATGACGGAAAGACGGCCGTATTCCTTTGACCTTGGCGCGGCCGTGATGCGTTCGGCCACCTCTTTCTGAAGGGTCAGGGTCATGCCGGCATACCGCTTTGCATTATCAAGCCATTTGAAAATCAACGGCGTGGCGATATTGAAAGGCAAGTTGGCGATTATCTCCGGGGGTTCCCCGGCAGGGCAGAGTTGCAGGGGATCCTGTTCCAGAGCATCACCGATAACAAGGGTAAGCTGTCCGGGATAGGCATCGGCAAGCTCCTCCATGGCCCCCTGGAATCGCGTATCCCGTTCGATGGCGATAACACGCGCCCCCTCCTGCAACAGGGCGCGGGTCAGCCCGCCGGGTCCGGGGCCTATTTCAATAACTGTTTTTCCAGAAATGTCACCGGCCGAGCGGGCGATGCGACGGGTGAGATTCAGGTCGAAGAGGAAATTCTGGCCCAGAGACTTCTGGGCGGAAAGGCCGTAACGGGCAATAACCTCGCGCAGGGGCGGCAGGTGGGCGGCCGGTCCGTTCTCTTTATCTCGTGATTTAGGCAACGGATTCCAGCCCGGTGTTTCTGTGTTCCGCCATGTCACGGGCGGTCCTCAGAGCGGCCAACAGACTGTGTTCGCTGGCGCTGCCACGTCCGGCGATATCCAGGGCCGTGCCGTGATCGGGCGAGGTGCGGATAAAAGGCAGACCGAGCGTGATATTGACGCCGTTCTCAAAATCCACGGTTTTAAGAGGTATTAGTGCCTGATCGTGATACATGCACAAGGCGACATCGAATTTCGCGCGGGCGGAGGCATGGAACAATGTGTCCGCCGGGGACGGGCCGATAACATTTATTCCGGCCTGGCGAATTTCATCCACCGCAGGGGCGATGATTTCCGTTTCCTCACACCCCATCTTACCCCCTTCTCCGGCGTGGGGATTAAGTGCGGCAACCGCCAGCCGTGGGTTCGGGATGCCAAAATCCCTGATCAGGGCATCGGCTGTGATACGCGCGGAACACACGATTATCTCCGTTGTCAGATGACGAATTGCATCGGCCAGGGACATATGAACCGTTACCGGCACCACGCGAATCCCCGGAGCCACAAGCATCATCACAGCCTGGGTGTCTTTCCCCGCATGCTCGGTGAGATATTCAGTATGTCCGGGATAGGCGAATCCGGCTTCCAAAAGGCATTTCTTGTGGATGGGATTTGTAACAATCCCAGATATACGCCCTCCCTGCGCTAGCCCAATTGCGTGGTCAATGGATGCTATGACGGCGGGAGCATTTTCCGTGTTGGGCTTTCCGGGAGTGGCTGTTACGGAGAAGTTTAAAGGCATCACAGGCAAAGCATCGGCAAAGACGGATGCGGCCTGTTCGGGGGTCTCTATGGGCTGGATCGGTGTGCCAATGCCGAGGCGACTAGAGAGCTCTTCAAGGCGATGGGGGGCGTCGATGGAAAAAAAGACCGGCGGTGTTTGATCGTTTTCTCTGTCCCCCTTTTGTGAAAGATGTCGCCACGCCTTCAGGGCGATTTCTCCGCCGATACCCGCGGGTTCACCCATAGTCAGCGCCAGGGGCAAGGCCGATCGATCAGATTCTCGTGTAAATGACATGGCTTCGTGACCCCAAAAAGGGATCTATTCAACGCGTATATCGATATGAGCCGAACGGCGGAGATCGCGAAGATAACGTTGCGCCATCAGATCCAGTCGTTGAAACTCAATCTGATCGGCGATTTGGTTATGTTCCGGGATGGTGGACTTTGGCTCGGTCCGACTGCAGACCATTAACACCATGACCCCGCCGCCTGCCACCACGGGCTCGCTGGGCTTTCCGATTTCAATATCCTTGACGGCTTCCTGAAGATTCGAAGGTAAATCCCCCAACTTCAATGTTCCAAGATCATTGGACAAGGAGGCACCGCTGTCATCTGTGAGTGCCGCCATGGCATCACAGCCGGAAACCCCACTCCTCAACTCATTGGCCCGATTCGAGACAATCTCGATTTCGTTCTCGCTGGCTCCGGGGGGGAGAGAAAGAAAAATCTGATGCAATTCGAGACTGGACTCTCCCTGAGATCCACTGATTCTCTTGTCTCGCAACAACAGGATATGAAATCCCGTGAGGCTCCTGATGGGCCCCACAACCTGGTTTTTACCCATGGCTGCGAGGGCTTTTTCCACCTCCTCATCGAGATCACCGGGAAGGACCCATCCGATGTCACCTCCGGTGGCTGCGGACGCGGAATGGGAAAACTGACTCGCCAATTGCGGGAAAGAACGCCCTTCTTTCAGGTATCCCATAAGTTTTTCGGCAGTCGCCTCTATTTTTCTTTCTTGGCCTGGAGTGTCCACCTGAAGAAATATCTCTGCGACGAGATGCTCTGGTTCACCTTTGTTCTGTTTCATGCGCTCTATGACCTCGTCGATCTCCTCCTTACCCACGTCAATGAGCGGCAACAAACGGCGTTCAATCAGTTCCCGCCATGTCAGGTCGGTGCGAATCTGTGTCTCCAACGTGGAAAAATCTACTCCTTTGAGAGCCAGATATTCCTCAAACTTTCCTTCCTCGACCCCGCTTTTCTTTTCAAGAAACCGCACTGCCTTCTCTATGCGAGATTTGCTGACGGAAACCTTTTCTTTCTTGGCTTCCTGAAGCTTGAGTCGTTCATCCACCAGTGAACGAATAATCTGTGGCATCAACTCCCTGCG
>CAYZWF010000014.1:17719-47345 GCA_964482135.1 uncultured Rhodospirillaceae bacterium | reverse complement strand
CCCGAGGACATGACACGGTGACACAGGGCATTTTCATAACCCTCGAAGGCGGCGAAGGAACGGGCAAAACCACCCAGCAATCCCTTCTCGCCGACGCCCTGCGCGCCAAGGGCGTGGAGGTGGTGACCACCCGCGAGCCCGGCGGCTCACCCGGCGCCGAGGACATCCGGCGGCTGCTGGTGGAAGGAGAGGTGGGGCGCTGGACCCCCATGAGTGAAACCCTGTTGCTGTTCGCCGCCCGCAACGACCATCTGGCGCGCACCATTCTTCCGGCCCTGGAAAAGGGAGCCTGGGTGGTTTGTGACCGATTCAGCGATTCCACCATCGCCTATCAGGGCGGCGGCATGGAGCTGGGCGTGGGAGTGGTGCGGGAGCTCTCGAAACTGGTGGTGGGGGAGACGGCCCCGGACCTGACCCTGATCCTCGATCTTCCCGTGGAAACGGGGCTGCAACGGGCCGATTCCCGCGCCAATGGGGAAAGCGCCGGCAAGGCGGGAAACCACATTCAGCGCTATGAACGTATGGACAAGGCGTTTCACGAGCGCATGCGAGGCCGTTTCCTCGAGATTGCAGCCCAGGAACCAAGCCGATGCGTTATCATCGACGCTGCCGGGGAGGTGGAAACGGTACATAAAGCCATCATGACGGCGGTGCTGGAACGGCTGGAGACGCGGATTCCATGAGCGCGGATATTATTCCGGAACAAGGGGAAGAAGCCCTCACGCCACGCAATAACCCTGACCTGTTTGGCCATGAAAAGGCCGAAGCCGTCCTGCATGGGGCATGGGAATCGGGCCATTTGCACCATGCCTGGCTCATCACGGGACCGATGGGCATCGGCAAGGCCACCCTGGCTCATAGATTTGCCCGTTTCCTGTTGTCGCAAAACGCGGCGGAGGATGGCAGCAGGGGCGGTGGAGACTTGTTTGCCGGTGATCCGGACTGTGATCCGGAGGGAGCGTCTGCCGGAGGAGTGCTCTACAGCGATCCCGGTTCGCGCATATTCGGCAGGGTGGCGGCAGGCGGTCACGCCGATATGCTGACGGTGACCCGCAGCATCGACCCCAAAAGCAAGAAACTGCGCGGCGAAATCGTCGTCGACGACGTGCGCGGGATCGGCGGCTTTCTCCACATGACGGCGGCCGAAGGCGGGTTCCGCGTGGTGGTTATTGATAGCGGCGACGAGATGAACCGTAACGCCGCCAACGCCCTGTTGAAAAGCCTCGAGGAACCGCCCGCCAATACGGTTCTTCTGGTGGTCAGCCATACCCCGGGGCGGCTGTTGCCCACCATCCGTTCGCGCTGCCGGGAATTGCGGCTGGCGCCCCTGGGCGAGGCCGATTTCGCCACAGTACTGACGCGGGTGATGACGCGGCTGGACCCGGACCTCGAGGCACAGGATCGGGACGAGCTGTTTCGCCTGTCGGGGGGCAGCCCCGGCAAGGCCCTGCGGCTGGCCGAAGAAGGTGGGCTCGAGCTCTATCACCAGGTTCTGGAGCTTCTTTCCACCCTGGTGCCGGATGGGGCGGGGAGCCGGGGCGGGGCCGATACCGCCGCGCTTCACGCCCTGGCCGACAGGGTGGCGGGAAAGAAAGGGGAGGCCGCCTATCACACGCTGGTGGATCTGTTGGGTTCGTGGATATCCCGCCTCATCCGTCTTGGAGCCGGGGGCAAAGGCGGAGCCGGTCTTTCCCATGGCGGTGCAGGAGCGGAGGAAGCGCCGCTGATGCAGAGATTCCTTGCCGCCGCCAGTCTTGATCAATGGTTGGAGGTATGGGACAACCAGCAGGCGCTGTTCGCCCAGACCGACGGGCTCAATCTCGACCGCAGACAGGCCATTCTCAACGCCTTCTTCAATCTGGAAAAAACCGTCAGGGCCTAGAGAAAATCTGCCCCGTGAGTGATGTCTCAGAGGGCATCCGCGAGAAATGCAAAACATGTCCGGCCCCAAAAATAATCCCCCCAAAAATAATCCTCAGAATTATTACCTGACCACGCCCATCTATTACGTGAACGATGCGCCTCACATCGGCCATGCCTATACCACGCTGGCCTGTGACGTGATGGCGCGCTTCCTGCGTCTCGACGGGGTCAATGTGAAGTTCCTCACCGGCACCGACGAGCACGGCCAGAAGGTGGAAAAGGCAGCCGATGAGGCCGGCAAGGCGCCGCAGGATTTCGTCGACGAGGTATCGGGGAACTTTCACAAGCTGGCGCAAGCCATGAACTTCACCAATGACGACTTCATCCGCACCACCGAGGAGCGCCACAAGAGGTCGGTTCAGGAATTATGGCGGGTGTTGAAGGAAAGGGACGAGATTTACCTGGATTCCTATGCCGGGTGGTATTCGGTGCGCGACGAGGCCTTTTACGGCGAGAACGAGCTCAGCGACGGGCCGGGGGATAAGAAACTGGCGCCGTCGGGAGCCGAGGTGGAATGGGTGGAGGAGCCGAGCTATTTCTTCCGGCTTTCCAAATGGCGCCAGCCGCTTCTTGATTTTTACGAGAAAAACCCCGATTTCGTACAGCCCCAGACCCGCATGAACGAGGTCAGGAGCTTCGTGGAAGGCGAGGGCGAGGGATCCCTGCGCGACCTTTCGGTGTCGCGCACCAGTTTCAAATGGGGCGTGGCCGTGCCCGACGATCCCGACCACGTGATGTATGTGTGGATCGACGCGCTCGCCAATTACCTCACCGCCGTGGGGTATCCCGATACCCAATGTGCGGAATTCGAGACCTTCTGGCCGGCTAACCTGCATATGGTGGGCAAGGACATCCTGCGCTTTCACGCGGTCTATTGGCCGGCCTTCCTGATGGCCGCAGGCATCGAGCCGCCCAAACGGGTGTTCGCCCATGGCTGGTGGACCAACGAAGGCGAGAAAATCTCCAAATCCCTGGGCAATGTGATCGATCCCTTTGAATTGATTGAAAAATACGGCCTTGATCCGGTGCGCTATTTCCTTCTCCGTGAAGTGCCCTTCGGCAAGGACGGCGATTTCTCGCGCGACGCCATGACCACCCGCATGAACAGCGAGCTGGCCAACGATTTCGGCAATCTGGCCCAGCGCGTGCTGTCCATGGTCCACAAGAACTGCGGCGCCCAGGTGCCCCGGCAGGGAGCCATGGAGGAGGCCGATGAGGCCCTGTTGGCGGAAGCCCACGGGTTGCTGGGCACTCTCTATGCCTGTTTCTGGGAACAGGCCTTTCACAAGGCGCTGGAAAGCCTGTGGCGGGTGATCGGCGACGCCAACCGCTATATGGACGCACAGGCCCCCTGGGGGCTGAAAAAGACCGATCCGGCGCGCATGGAAACGGTACTTTACGTGCTGGCGGAGGTGATCCGCCATCTCGCCATATTGAGCCAGCCCTTCATGCCCGATTCCATGGATAAAATGTTGGATCAGCTCTCCGTGGCCTCCAGCGCCCGTCAATTCGCCCATCTCGGCCCCGATTACGCACTTGCCGCGGGCACCAGCCTGCCCCAGCCCGAAGGCGTCTTTCCCCGCTATGTGGAGGAAGAGGAGGGCGAGAAATGAGCGCCGCCTTTCTGGTGGACAGCCATTGCCACCTGGATTTTCCCGGTCTTGTGGAGGACATGGAAGCGGTGATTGAGCGCGCCGGTCATGCCGGGGTGGGGGCCATGCTCACCATTTCCACCCGGCTCGACCGTTTCGAGGGCGTGTGCCGTATCGCCGAGAACCATGACAATATCTGGTGCAGTGTGGGCGTTCACCCCCATGAAGCCGACCAGGAAGTCGAAATCGCCACGCCGGCACGGCTGTTGAAACTGGCCCGCCATCCCAAGGTGGTGGCCCTTGGCGAGACCGGACTCGATTTTCATTACATGCACAGCGACCGCGGGGTCCAGGAGACGTGTTTCCGCAACCATCTGGCGGCGGCGCGGGAATCGGGCCTGCCGGCCATCGTCCATATGCGCGAGGCCGAGGATGACACCATCCGCATCCTCAGCGAGGAGGCCGCGAAGGGGCCGCTTGCGGGAGTCATCCATTGCTTTAGCTCCGATCTGCAATTCGCCGAGAAAGCCTTGGAAATGGGGTTTTATATTTCCCTGTCCGGCATCGTCACCTTCAAGCGCGCCGATGAGTTGCGCGAGGTGGCGGCGAAGGTGCCACTGGAGCGCCTCTTGATCGAGACCGACGCGCCTTATCTGGCCCCCGTGCCCATGCGGGGAAAACCCAACGAACCGGCCTTCGTGGCCCATACCGCCGCGAAAGTGGCCGAAATTCTTGAGATTTCCACGGAAAAACTGGGTGAAATCACCAGCGCCAACTTTTTCCGGCTGTTTTCCAAGGCGACCCGGCCCAGGGAAGAATCAGCCAGGGAAGAATCGGGAGGAGAGGCGGGTCCACAGACATGAAGCTCACCATTCTCGGCTGTGGCGGTTCGGGGGGCGTGCCCATGATCGGCGACAATTGGGGAGTCTGTGACCCGGAAAACCCCAAAAACCGGCGTTTGCGGCCCTCGATTCTGGTGAGCCACGGCGACACCACGGTGATTGTGGATACCTCGCCCGATATGCGCCAGCAATTGCTCAGCGCTGGGGTCGGGGCGCTCGACGCGGTTCTCTATACCCATACCCATGCCGACCATATCCACGGCATCGACGACCTGCGGTCCATCAACCGCAATACGAGACGCGCCATCGACGTCTATGCTGACAAAGTGACCCTGGAGGAGATGGGCCGGCGTTTCGCCTATGTGGTGGAGCCACTGGATCCCCGCGCCAAGGGCCATTTCTATAAACCCAGCGTCACCACCCACGAAATCGACGGCCCGTTCAGCGTCGGAGCGCTGACCGTAACGCCCTTTGCTCAGGGGCACGGGTTTATGGACAGCCTGGGGTTCCGTTTCGACGCAGACGGTACTGCGGCCGCCTATTCCACAGACGCGGTGAAACTGGACGAGGACGCTTTTACCGTTCTTGAAGGCGTTGAGGTGTGGATCGTGGATTGCCTGCGCATGCGCCCCCATGTGACCCACGCCCATCTCGATCTGACCCTGGAATGGATCGAACGGGTGAAACCGCGGCGCGCCGTGCTCACCCATATGAATCACGATGTGGATTATGACGCCTTGGCTGGAATTTTACCGCCCGGCGTTGAGCCCGCCTACGACACCATGGTGATCGAGGTCTGACGAGTGATCCGGGGCAGGGGCGCCGCCGATGCTCCGGATCACTTGTGTCGTCCTTTTTTCCCTAAAGAAACCCTTATAACGAATTATTTTTAAAGCATTATTCTACATTACATATATATTTTCCATAATATACATTATGCGATTATTCCGTTATGGGGTGGGTGCGGCGGGGAAAGGCCCCTCACCACCAGGAGGTGAACCAGGGAGCGGATCACCGCGGCGACAATGCCTACCACCAGGGGGCGGTGTAGTCCTGGAGTTCCTTCACATACTCAGCGCCTGAAAATCGCGGGTGGGAAGAGGTTTCGAGGCGCTCCGACCTCACCAGACCGACACCGGGCGCGAAATAGTCCACGGTTTGCACCGTAAGTTCGATAAAGCTCTCGGAAAACGCCCCCTTGACCGAGGTCTCCCCCCTGCCCGTCACCTTCATACAATTGCTGAAAACACCGGCGGGAACTTCCACCACCTCGTCCATGCGTTCGATGCGGTAATACATGAGCATGGGTATCTGGGCCTGAACATCGGCGTTGAAGAGCCTGAGAATCAGCAGGAAGGTATTTTCCTTCTGGTACCAGCTGGTGCTGGGCACCAGGGGCGTATAGTACAGGTAGGCGGGCGAAGCCTCCCAGTAGAGGCCGTCATTGGGTTTGCGGGTGGCCACCCGGGCCAGGCCTTGCGATTTGTTCTCGTAGTAATGGGTCTCTCCGTTATGAAGAAGCCGGGCGCCCACAAGCTGGCCGTCCAGGTCACGGGAGCCGAGATTGGTGACGAAGCTCTTCTGGATTTCGGAACCCCGGAAACTCTCCAGGGCGATCTCGTAGGTCCAGCTTCGGCCCTCCTCGAGGGGGAAATAGGGCTCTTTTTTGCCGGGACAGCCCGCCACCGAAACTGCCATGAGGCAGACGCCGCAGAACCGGGGGATGGAGAATATCCATCGCCACCGGCGTGGCGCCGGTCTTGCCGCCACTCTTGGCGCCCCTCTTCCAGCCCTGTACGCGTTCCCTTGCGGCATCATCCCTTTCCCGCCTGTCCCGGTATTAGCCCCGGCTCAGGGCGCTCAGCACCTGCGTAAAGTTGCCGGGCTCGATGCGTTGATTGGAAGAGCTTTCGGTTCGTTGCGATTTCACCAGCCCGGTCCCCGGAACGAACCATTGGGCGGTTTCCACGCTGATGAAGATGGTGGCGTCGGAAAACCTGTCGACGACCGAGGTTCCTCCCTTTCCCGCCACCTTCACGCAATGGCGGAAGACCCCCGCCGGAACACGGACCACATCCTCGGCGGTCTCGATAACGTATTCCATCCTGATGGGAATCGCCGTCGCCATGGGGGCGTTGAACAGGGTGCGCGTGTTAAGAAGAAGGGTGTCTTCCTCCTGGCTCCAGGTGGTTCCCGGCGTGACGGGATATTTGAGAATGATCCGGGGCGGCTCTTGCCGGCGCATGCCGCCCCCCGGTTTCCGTGCCGCCAGCCGTTCGACGCCGGTTTGTGATTCGGCGACGAAATAAACCGTTCCGTCATGGAAAAGCCGCGGCGTTGTTTCGCGTTCCCCCACCTTGTGGCGGGGAAAATTGAGGACGAAATATTTCTGATGCGTGCGGCCGGTGGATTTGGTGTCGAGAACCACGTCGTATTGCCAACGCCAGCCCTCTGTCAGGGGGAAATAGGCCTCTTTACCATATGGGCCGGTCTCGTCACCGCACGCCACTGTGACCAGGACGGCGAGAAGGCCCAGGACGCTCCGGATGGTGGCGAAACAGGAGTGTGCCGCCGCGAACCGGGTCATCCCCTGCCCTTTTTCATTCCCGCTGGCCCCTATCCGTCGCCCTGGCGCGTCAGTTCGGCGCAGCCGGCGGTGCTTTGCTCCCCGGATTCCACGTAACAGGCGGAGATGGTGTCAGGCCCCAGAATACGGCCGTTGAGATAGCCCTTGCTGTCGGAGGAGACCCAGCTGAAGGAACGGTTGCCGGGATAGATGACGCCGGAAAAATGTTTGGTGCCGTCGGCGTAGGTGAAATTGCCCTTGAAGCGGCGGTCCTGTTGTTCGGTGATATGGACGGTTTTATTCCACTCCTTGAATCCCTTGAGATCGGAGACGGTGCGGTTGGTCCCCTCCCAGCTGCCCATGAGGTCAGGGATGGGCCGCGAGCCCTTGCCATGGCGATATCCGCCATGCATGCCCCGATAGCCGTGGCGGTACCCATCATGGCCGCCTTTATAGTGGTGGTCCCCGTAATAGCCGCCACCGTGGCGGCCGTAGTGGTGTCCTCCCCCGTGTGAACTGTGATGGCGGCAGGCCCAGACAATCACGATGGAGAGGAGGAGAAGCGTATTGATCAGGGTCAGCGCCCAGAGAATCTTGGTGGCGGTTTCTTTTTTCATGGTTTTTTCCTCATGGTTTCCGGGAATCAGAATTCCTCGAGAACTTTCACATACTCGCCACCCGCGATTCGGGGGTTGGACGAGGTTTCATGACGTTGCGATTTGACCAGCCCGACGCCGGGCGCGAACCATTGGACGGTTTCCACCGTGAGGCCGATGAACACTTCCGAGAAGTTTCCCTTCACCGAGGTCTTGCCCAGGCCCTTGACCTTGATGCAATCGGTAAAGACCCCGGCGGGGACTTTCACCGTCTCGCCCAGGCTCTCGATTTCGTATTCCATCAGCATGGGTACGGTCATCTCGTTATATTCGGCGTTAAAGAGTTTGATGTTGAAGAGATGGGACTGTTCCTTCTGGCTCCATTTGGTGCCCGGCGTTAAAGGGTAGCCCAGAACATGGACCGGCTCGGCCTCCCAATAAAGGCCGTTGCCGGGGCGGTTGATGGCCACCCGCACCACGCCATCATCGGTTTCTTTATAGAAATAAACCTCGCCGTTATGCATGCGCCGCGTGGTCAGCTTTTCCCCCTCCAGGTCGCTGTGGGATAAATTGGTGACGAAGGACTTCTGGAGAGCGACCCCCTTGGCGTTGTCCACCGTCACTCCATAGGACCAGTCGCGCCCCGCGTTGAAGGGGAAATAGCTGGGCGTGTCCTCCACGCATCCCGCCAGAGCGAGGGGGATCAGGGCGGCGAGGGTGGCGAGAACGATCAGTGGGCCTGTGGAAAGGCTTCTCATTGCCGGATGCTGTGTCATGGCCCCTACTTCTCCGGCAGGACGAGATCGGGAAGGTCGAAGAAGTCCATATCCACGCTCTGGGCGGCGAGTTTCGAAAGATCGAGATCGGAGATGGTCTGGTCACCGGCATCGGAAGTCTTCAGTTTCCCCATCTGTGGCACCCCGCCCTTATCCTTGACCTTGGCCCGTGCCAGCTTCTGGTGCAGGTTTTCCTCGTAGTCGATGCGATAGGCGCGCGGCGTGCTCTGGCCCGCATTGTCCGACATGGAGGACACCCACAGGTAAATGGCGCCCTCTGACAGGGTGATCTTGTCGGGCTCGTAGACCTGGACGCCCACCAGGCGGAATTCCTCGGGCAGGGATTGGTTGGTGGGCCAGCCCAGCAACGCCATCAGCGACTGGTATCCCAGAACATAGAAGGCCGAGACCACCACCACGGCGGCGGCCTTCACCGACCAGTGAAAGGAGGTGTAAAGATTCAACGACAGCAGCAACACCGCCAGAATCAGAAAACAGAAAACAAGGCCAAAGACGACTACGGACACCTCTTTCTCCCTTTTTGATGCATTATTTGATGGTGACGATCTGTTTCGGCAGGGAATTGGTCCCCCAGACTTCACCGTTGGCGCGCACCTTGAAGCGCACCGCCGTTTTTTCCTCGCCCTTCTGGGCCAGGGTCAGGGTTTTATAATAGACCACCTCGAGAAACGGATTGACCTTTTCCACCTTCACCGTCACATCCACCGGCTGTTCGGTTTCCGAGGCGTAATAGTGGACATTGACCACATATTCCCCGGCCACGATACCCCGCATGGTGACGATTTCCTGGTTGAGCGGATTGGTCACGGTCTCGCCGTCGATTTCAAGACTGTCGTTGAGCGCGCCGCGATCATCGCGGTCGAGGTGCAGCAGCCCGGCCTCGGGATTGCGGAACCAGAGAACGTCGCCGCGCGGGCTTTCCACCCATACGTCCACGTCATCGGGGCTGCCGTCGGGCCAGGCGATGGAGATGATGTATTCGGCCTTGAGGTTGATGATCCCTTCCTTGGCGATGGGATTCATAAACATGATAGCCACCAGGAACAGGAAGGTGAAGCCCAGCAGCGCATTGAAAAGAAGATCGGTAAAGGGGTCCGTGTGATAGCCACGGCGCGCCCGGGCGCTGCTCATTTGGCCTTGCTCCCACCACTCTTACTTCCGCCACCCAGGCGGGGCGTCACATGGACCTCGGAAACCCGCACCATCATGGCCACCAGGCTTTCGGTGCCACGGTCGAGAAAGTGGTATTGCAGGCCCAGCAACGCGCCACAGATGAGACCGGTGAGCGTGGTATAGAGCGCCACTCCCATACCGCCGCTCATATGGGTGAGGATGTCCTGCATGACGCTGGCGTCGATGGCGCTGACGTCGGAGACCGAGGACAGCATGATGATGAAACCCACCACCGTGCCGAGAAGGCCGATCTTGAGCACCAGATCGGACAGGAACCAGCCGATTTCCGAACTGTTCTTCAGGTCCCTTTCATAGGATTCTAGGAGCCCCAGGGAATCCCTGTTGGCGGCGTCTTCTTCCCTCTTGAGGTGGGGCGGGCGCGTGGAAATCCTCATGAGATCGGCGATATAGTCGCTCATGACGCAGGACGGCAACGCGGCCTTGCTGCCCAGGACCACACCGCCGCCCTTTTTGGCGAGTCTGCCCTTGGTGCTGGCCTCGAAAATCTCGATGATGCGGCGGGTGAGGTTGATTTCCCGTGAAATATGAAAGGTCTGTATGGCGCAGTGGAGGGTGGTGCCGGCGAACAGAAGCAGGATGAAAAGGGAGAGAAAACTCTTGTCGCTGGAGAAAAGCAGGCCCAAGAGACCGAGACGCCAGATCAGAAAAGCGGCGAAAATCAGAACCCCGGCAAAGACCAGCCATTTGAGGAACAGGCGGTGATCCTCGGCGCCGCCGGACGCCCCTGCCCGCTGCCATATTGCGGCCAGCGGTCCTCCTTCAAAACGGCGTGTCATGTTATCTTCTCTCCTCTCAACGGGGGTCCATGTATCATGGAAAACGAAGGGATTATCAAGCCCGAACCGCTCTAAATCCCCCACTGGGCAACGGGCTTCCCATGATTTACAAATGTCATAACCCACCCGTCGGCTACAAACGCAGTTGAATCCATGGTCACAGCCAAAAAACAATCCGCCTCCGAAATGACTTCCCCGCCCGAAATGGAATCGTCCCCAAAGGTGAATCAGGATACATCCCCCCTGAATCGGTTACTGGAAATTATGGAACGTCTGCGCGATCCCAAGACGGGATGTCCCTGGGACAAGGAACAGACATTCCGTACCATCGCCCCCTATACCATCGAGGAAGCCTACGAGGTGGCCGACGCCATCGAGGAAGGCGACATGGTGGCGCTTAAGGAAGAGCTGGGCGATTTGTTGTTCCAGGTGGTGTTCTACGCCGAGATGGGCCGCGAGGCCGGGCATTTCGATTTCCACGCCATCGCCGGGGCCATTGCCGAGAAAATGACCCGCCGCCATCCTCACGTATTCGAGGACATGACCTATGACACGGCCGAAGACCGCATGGAGGCCTGGGAGAAAGAGAAATCGGCGGAACGTCACGCCAAATCCCGTCACAAGGGAGACACCCCCAGCATCCTCGACGACGTGCCTTCCGCCCTGCCCGCCCTGCTGCGCGCGGAAAAGCTCCAGAAACGGGCGGCACGAGTGGGGTTTGACTGGCCCCAGGCGGCCCAGGTGCTGGACAAGATCGAGGAGGAAATGGCCGAGCTGCGCGCCGAGATGGACGGCAAAAGCACCATCGCCCGTCAGGAAGACGAAATCGGCGATTTGTTTTTCGCCCTGGCTAATCTGGCGCGGCATCTGAAAATTGATCCCGAATCCGCCCTGCGCCACACCAATGCCAAGTTCGAACGCCGCTTCCGTCATATAGAAACCCGGCTCGCCGAGGCCGGACGCAGCCCCGGGGAAGCCAGCCTCGAGGAAATGGAAGCCCTGTGGCTGCAGGCCAAAAAAGAGGAACGGAGCTAAGCCATGACCTCTTGCAAAACCGCCTTTATCGGACTCGGCGTCATGGGGTCTCCCATGGCCGGACATCTGGTGAAATCCGGGCACAAGGTCACGGTATTCAACCGCACGCCCGCCAAGGCCAAGGCCTGGTGCGGCGAGCATGGCAGAGACGGTGGAGAGAGAGCGGAGACCCCGGCGGTGGCCGCTGATGGCGCTGATTTCGTCTTTATCTGCGTCGGCAATGACGAGGATGTGCGCGCCGTGGCGCTGGGCGATACGGGTGCGCTGGCGGGCATGGCGGCGGGCGCGGTGCTGGTGGATCACAGCACGGTCTCGGCACAGCTGGCGCGGGAGCTGGGTGAAGCCGCCGGGGCTCGCGATGTGGGATTCCTCGACGCCCCGGTTTCAGGGGGCCAGGCCGGCGCCGAGAACGGCGCCCTCACCATCATGGTGGGGGGCGAGGAAGCGGTCTTCGAACGCGCCGCCCCGGTCATGGAATCTTACGCCCGCGCGGTGACCCTGATGGGGCCGGTGGGATGCGGTCAACTCACCAAGATGGTCAACCAGATTACCGTGGCCGGATTGATCGAAGCCCTGGCCGAGGGGCTGGCCTTTGCCGTCAATGCCGGGCTCGACGCCAAGAAGGTGGTGGATGTTATCTCCAAGGGCGCGGCGGCGTCCTGGCAGATGGAGAACCGCGCCGCAACCATGCTCGATGATGAATTCGATTTCGGTTTCGCCGTGGACTGGATGCGCAAGGATCTGGACATCTGTCTCGAAGAGGCCAAGCGCAATGGCTCGGAACTGCCGGTGGCCGAACTGGTGAACCGTTTTTATGAGGAAATCCAGAAAGCCGGTGGCGGCAGGAGGGATACCTCGAGCCTGATCGGGCGGCTGCCCCGCGGCAAAGGCGTTGAGAAGTAAGTTTTTTCTCTTATATCCAATCTTAAGGAGGGAAAGCTCATGAAACCCGTTCGCACATGGATAGTGGTCAGCGATGGCGGCGAGGCCCGAATCCTCCTCAATGAAGGACCGGGCCGCGGCGTTACGGAGATGGAAGGCATGGCGTTCCAGGCCGATCACCCGCCCAACCGCGACATCAACGCCGACAAGCCGGGCCGCGCCTTCGACTCGGCGGGTGCAGGGCGTCACGCCAAGGAATCGCCCTCCGACCCCCATCGCATGGAAAAGAAGAAATTCGCCGGGAAGATTTCGCAAATTCTGGAAGCCGGGCTGCGGAAGAAGAATTTTGACCGCCTGGTTCTGGTGGCCTCCCCGGCCATGCTAGGCGATCTGCGCGAGGGGCTTTCATCGCGGCTGGCGTCCCTGGTGGCGGCGGAAATCAATAAAGACCTCACCCATAAGAACGCGGCCCAGCTGGAACAACATCTGGGATCGGTTCTGGTTCTCTGAAGGTTGGAGTCAGGACGCCTGGCGGCGTTCGAAGCGGGCCACATCCGCGGGGTCGAGTCCCACCGTCATATGGGCGTGGCGCTCATCGTCATTGCGGCTCAGCACCTGTCCGTGACTGTAAAGCCAGGCGATGGTGGCGCCGTCCTCGAGCCCGATGGTCACATCCACCACCTTGCGGCGGCGCGAGAGACATTCGTCGAGATATCCCACAAACGCATCACAGCCCTCCCCGGTCTGGGCCGAGAGCGGGATGCGGCCCTGTTTTTGCGCCGCACCGGCAAGGACGGAGTCGCGCGAGTCGGCGTCGAGCAGGTCGATCTTGTTCTGGGCCTCCACCAGATTTTCTTCGAGGGTTTGGGAAATGCCCAGGTCTTCGAGAATCTCGATCACATCCCGTTTCTGGCTGGCGGTGGAAGGATGGGAGATATCCCGCACATGGACGATGATGTCGGCCGACAGCACCTCTTCCAGGGTGGCGCGGAAGGCGGCCACAAGGTCGGTGGGCAGATCGGAGATGAAACCCACGGTGTCGGAGAGGATGACCTCTTGCCCCGAAGGCAGGGTCAGGCCCCTCATGGTGGGGTCGAGGGTGGCGAAGAGCTGGTCTTCGGCGAAAACATCCTCCTCGGTAAGGCGGTTGAAGAGGGTGGATTTCCCCGCATTGGTATAGCCCACCAGCGCGATGACGGGATAGGGCACACGCTCGCGCGCCGCCCGGTGCAGCGAACGGGTGCGTTTGACGTCTTCGAGCTCGCGTTTTAACCGGGTGATGCGTTCCCCGATCTGGCGTCTGTCGGATTCGATCTGGCGCTCACCGGGACCGCCCATGAACCCGTAACCGCCGCGCTGGCGCTCGAGATGGGTCCAGGAACGCACGAGCCGGCTTTTCTGGTAGCTGAGCGCCGCCAGCTCCACCTGGAGCACGCCCTCGCGGCTGCGCGCCCGTTCGCCGAAAATTTCCAGGATCAGCCCGGTGCGGTCGATCACCTTGCACGACCAGGCGCGCTCCAGATTACGCTGTTGAATGGGGGTCAACGCCGCATCGACGATGACGATGTGGATATCTTCTTCGGCCACGTGAGATGCCATGCGTTCGAGAACGCCGCCACCGAGCAAGGTGGCCGGGCGCGGCCGCGGTACCTGGACCACCTCGGCATGGACGACATGGAGACCAATGGCGCGGGCCAGCCCCCGCGCCTCTTCCAGGCGCGCCTGCGGAGAAAGCCCCGCCACAGCGGAGATTCCGTTGCTCTTGGTTTTCACCACCGGATGCAAGATCAGAGCGCGGTCCCTTTTTGGGGCCGACGTACTCTGGCCCCTGGCCTGAGTCCGGCTCATGCCGTTATCTGGGCCGTTACCCGTCTCAGAGGCTTCAGGCCGCGTCTTCGGCGGCTTCCGCGTTTTCCTCTTCACCCTCTTCCTTTGGGTCATAAAGTTGAATCGGCGTCGTCGGCATAATGGTGGAAACCGAGTGTTTGAATACCAGTTGCGTATGGGCGTCGCGCCGAAGAAGCAGCGTGAAGTTATCGAAACTGGTGATAACGCCCTGCAATTTTACTCCGCTTGCCAGAAAAACCGTAACCGCCGTTTTATGCTTTCTTACGTGATTCAGGAACACGTCCTGTACGTTTTGCGTCCTCTCCCCGGTCATGCCTTCCCCCATTTATTTATTATTCTTTCGGGCGGCGCGCTCTTTTTTCCTTCCCCGAGCGCCTTTCCGCCGGACGGCCCTCCCCGACCATCCTGGGTGATACAGATATCATATAGTCAAACGAGACAAATTTAACAGCTTTTGCATGACTATCACGCAGAAGTGACGGGTTTTGGGGGTGTTGGAGGGGGTGTTTGAGGGAAAAGAGGGGTGTTTAAGGGACAAACAACGCCGGGGCGAGTTTATTCCCCCTCTCCGGTCACATGGGCGAGATAGCGTTCATAGAGGCCCCTGGTCACCGGGCCGGGGCGGCCGTCGCCCACCTGGTGGCCGTCGATGGAGACCACCGGCACCACGTAATTGGTGGTACTGGTCATGAAGGCTTCGCTTGCGCCGCGCGCCTCAGCCACGGTGAAGGGGCGTTCCTCGACGGTGAGACCCCCCTCCTCGGCGAGCTCCATCACCACCCGCCGGGTAATGCCCGACAGAATGGACTGGTTGGCGGGATGGGTAATGACCTCGCCGGCGTCACTGACGATCCAGGCATTGGTGGTGGTGCCCTCGGTAATGATGTCATGGCCGTTGACCTGCCATGCGTCGAAGGCCTTTTCCGAGCTTGCTTTCTGCTTTCCCAGAATATTAGGAAGAAGGGCTATTGACTTGATATCACATCTTTTCCAGCGAATGTCGGGAATGGTGATGACCCCAACGCCCTGGTCCTGGATGGCGGCATCGCGGGGGCCTTCGCGCGAGGCCGTCACCACCAGCGAAGGCGCCGTGCCCTCGGGCACCAGATGATTGCGCCGGGCGACGCCACGGGTGGCCTGGATATAGACATGACCGTTACGCAGAAAGTTGCGGCGGATAATTTCGCCCACCACAACTTTCAGCGCCGGGCGGCTCATGGGCCAGGGAATATTCAGGGAGTCCAGGGAACAGTCGAGCCGGTCGAAATGGCGCTCCAGGTCCACCGGCTTGCCCTGTTGCACCCAGATCACCTCGTACACGCCGTCGGCGAACTGGTAGCCGCGGTCCTCGATGGAAACCGTGGCAAGATCGCGCATCACATAACGCCCGTTAACATAGGCTATGCGAGCCATGGGCAATCCTTTGTTTTTGTTTAAAGTTTTCGCCCCAGCCCGGAAGGACAAGGGGCGCACCGTAATCCGGGTTGGCTAGAAATACTCCAAGCGCACGGAGAACATTTTTTCAACCTTTTTCACCACATCGGCGCTGGCGAACAGAACCACCAGATCATTGCCCTTGATCACCGTGGAGCCCGAAGGAACAAGTACTTCGTCCTCGCGCACGATGGCGCCCACAATGACCCCCAGGGGGAGCTCGATATCCATCAGCCTTTGCCCCACCAGCGGCGAGGTTTCCAGAGCCTCGAGCTCGATAATTTCACCCATGCCGTCGCCCAGGGAATGAACCGAACGGATGCGTCCACGCCGCACATGCTGGAGGATCGTCGAGACGGTTATGGCCTTGGGTGTGACCACCACATCGATGCCGAGATCGGTGATGAGCGGCCGGTAGGTGGTGTTGTTGACCAGGGTGATGATGCGCTTGGCGCCGTGACGCTTGGCCAGAAGCGAGGACAGGATATTGATCTCGTCCTCGTTGGTGACGGCCACCACGGTTTCCGTATGCGCCACATTGGCTTCGTTGAGAATTTCCGGGTCCAGCGCGTCACCGTGCAATACCACGGATTTTTCCAGGGTCTGTCCCGCCGTATCCGCCCGTTTTTCATCAAGCTCGATGAGCTTCACGTTCATCCCCGGGAAGTTCTCTTCGATCAGGGTGGCGAGATAGAGGCCGATATTGCCGCCACCGATGATGATGGTGCGGCGGGTTTCCACCTCTTCATGGCCGAAAGCCATCATGGCGCGGGAAACCTGGCTGCTGTCGACCACGAAATAGACCTCGTCGCCGGCGAGCATCTGTTCGTTGGCGTTGGGAACGATCAACTGGTCCTTGCGGATAATGCCTACCACCAGGATGTTGAGATCGGGGAAAAGACCCGTCAGTTGGCGCAGGGGCGTGTTGATGACCGGGCAATCCTCGCTGCAGCGCACGCCTATGACGCGGACCCTGTCGCCGGCAAGGGGGATGGAATCGAAAGCGCCGGGAATCTGTAAACGCCGTCCAATGGCTCTGGCGACCTCGGTCTCGGGGGAAATGATCACATCAATGGGCATGTGATCGCGGCTGAAGAGATAGGTCCATATGGGTTCCAGGTAGTCTTGCTCGCGGATGCGGGCGATCTTGGTGGGCACCTTGAAGAGCGAATGGGCCACCTGGCAGGCCACCATGTTGACCTCGTCGTGATAGGTCACGGCCACCACCATATCGGCATCCGCCGCCCCGGCCTGTTCGAGAACGCCGGGATGGGAGGCGAAGCCGACCACGCCCTGGACCTCGTGGGTGTCGCTGAGGTTGCGGATCAATTCCGGCGACTGGTCGACCACCGTCACATCATTGTTTTCCCCGGCAAGATGCCGGGCAATGCTGGACCCCACCTGGCCCGCGCCGCAAACGATTATCTTCATGTGACCCCTTCCCTTCCCCGATTACCGGCCTGCGCCGTCTTCTTTCCCGAATTACCGGCCTTCGCCGGTGGGGGTTCCGGGATTTTCCCTTTTATCCCCGGTTATGTCACCCGCCGCGGAAATTTTATCTCCATACTGGACGCCCAGGGATTTCAGCTTTCTGTGCAAGGCGGAACGCTCCATGCCGATGAAGGTTGCGGTGCGTGAAATATTGCCGCCGAAACGGGTGATCTGGGCCGTAAGATATTCACGCTCGAAGACTTCCCGCGCGCCACGAAGAGGCAGCGACATTATATCCTCGTCCGCGTTCAGTTGCAGGGCCACCGGTGTTCTGCCGCTGATCTCCGGGGGCAGCATATCGGCGCGTATCTTATCACCGGCTTCTCCCGGCGCCATGATAAGAAGCCAGTCTACCACATTCTTCAACTGGCGCACGTTACCCGGCCAATCGTAGTTCTGGAGGGTGGCCATGGCGTCATCGCCGATTTCCCGCGGAGTCACGCCGGAGATTTCCGCCGAGTTTTTCATGAAATACTCGATCATGGCGGGAATATCCTCGCGCCGCTCCTTGGCCGAGGGAATCTCCACGGGCACCACGGAGAGCCGGAAGAAAAGGTCTTCGCGGAACCGCCCCGCAGCCATCTCATCGTTCAGATTACGGTTGGAAGACGAAATCACGCGCACATCCACGGAAACAGGACTGTCACCGCCAACCCGGAGAAAGGTCTGGTCCTGAAGCGCGCGCGTAATCTTGCCCTGTGTCTCCAGGGGCATGTCGGCCACCTCGTCGAGGAACAAGGTGCCGCCATGGGCCTGTTCGAAGGTGCCTGTCTTTCCGATACTGTCCGGGCCGTCCCCGCCCGCCTCGATTCCGAAAAGCTCCATCTCCATGCGCTCGGGCCGCATGGTGGCGCAATTGAGAACCACAAAGGGACTATCCCTGCGCTCCGACATTTTGTGAATGCTCCGCGCCACCACCTCTTTACCCACACCGGCAGGCCCGGTGATCATCACCCGGCTTCCCGTGGGCGCCACTTTTTCTATGGTCTGGCGCAGCAGGTTAATGGCATTGGAGTCGCCGATCAGGTCGATATCCTCGCCTATCCTGTGGCGCAGTTCCGAAATCTCCTGGCGCAGGCCCGCGGCCTCCAGCGCGCGCGAGATCACCACCATCAGATGATCGGCCTTGAAGGGCTTTTCGATGAAGTCGTAGGCGCCGATCTTGGTGGCGTTGACGGCGGTTTCGATATTGCCGTGGCCGCTGATCATGACCACGGGAAGACCCTCGTGCTCCGACTTAATAACTTCCAACAGCTCCATACCGTCGAGCTCGCTGCCCTGGAGCCAGATATCCAGGACCACAAGCGACGGCAGGTGCTGGCCGATGGCGTCGAGCGCCTGGGCACTGTTCCCGGCGAGCCGGGTTTCATACCCCTCGTCACCGAGAATCCCCGAGATCAAATCGCGGATGTCGGCTTCGTCATCGACGATGAGAATATCACTTGCCATGAGCGGCCGCTGTTGGTTGCGAGGAATGAGGCTCGGGATCGCCCGAGTGGTTTTCGGATTCTGGCCCGGCGGACAGAAGCTCATCACCAAGAGGCAGGATCAGGCGAACCCGGGCTCCGCCCTTGGCGCGGTCTTCGAGAACCAGTGTCCCCTGGTGATCTTCCATGATTTTCTTGACGATCGCCAGCCCCAGACCGGTGCCCTTGTCCCGGGTGGTGACATAGGGTTCGGTCAGGGTCTCGCGGCTGTGCTCGGGAAAACCGCGGCCATCGTCCTCGATGATGATTTCCACCCGGTCGTCCGAGGGCGCCACGGAGACCTCGACCCGCCCCGCGGGGGTTGCTTTTTTCCGGTCACTTTTCTTGTCCTTGTCGTCAATCTGGCTTTGGATGGATTCCGCGGCGTTTTTCAACAGATTGGTCAGGGCCTGGCCCATGAGGCTGGAATCCAGATCCATCTCCAGGGTTTCGGCGTCACAGTGGAAGGAAAACTCTATCCGGGGGAAGGCGGTTTTCTGGAGGAAAATGGACTGGCGGCACAGCTCAAGAAGATCATGGCGCTCCATCACCGGCTGGGGCATACGGGCAAAAGAGGAGAATTCGTCCACCATACGCCCGATATCGCCAACCTGACGGATGATGGTCTCGGTACAGGTGGTGAAGGTTTCCGGGTCCTGGGTAATCTGTTTGAGATATTTTTTCTTCAGACGTTCGGCGGAAAGCTGGATCGGTGTCAGCGGGTTCTTGATCTCGTGGGCGATACGCCGCGCCACATCAGCCCATGCGGCCTTGCGCTGGGCCGAAAGAAGATCGGAAACGTCATCGAATGTGACCACAAAGCCCAGTGTCCTGTCCTCCCCGCTTTCGGCGGCGATGCGTACCAAAAGCGTGTGATAATGCCCCTGGCGGGTGAGTTTTATCTGGCCCTGGGCGAGGCGGCCTGGCCGTTCCATGGCCTGGTCCAGCAATCCGGTCATTTCCGGCACCGCCTCTTTCAGGCTTTTGCCGATAAAGCGTTCGAGATCGGTGGCCAGAAGTTCCGACGCGGAACGGTTGGGAAGATTGACGCAGCCCTTGTCGTCGAGACCGATGACGCCCGCCGAAACACCGGAGAGAACGGTTTCGGTAAAGCGGCGGCGCAATTCGAGCTGGTTGTTGGCGCCCACCAGTTCCGAGCGCTGGCTTTCAAGCTGGCTTGTCATACGGTTGAAGGCGCGCCCCAGGGTATCGATTTCGTCATGCCCCGCCTTTTCATCCACCCGCGCGCTCAAATCCCCGGCCCGTACTTTCTCGGCCGCGCCGATCATCTGGCTGATGGGGCGGGCAAGCCTGTTGGCGAAGATAAGCCCGACCCAGACCGCGGAAAAAAGCAGCATCAGCCCCACCACCACGAACACCATGGCAAAGGTGATCTGGATATCCGAACGCCGCCCCTCCAACTGTTTATAGGCCGTCACCGCGCGTTGCGTCTGTTCAAGGTGCTGGAGCACGTTGTGGTCCACGTAACGTCCAATATAGAGGAAGGTGTCCCAGACCTCGTCGAGCCGGATCAGCGCCCGCACCCGGTCGCCGCGCTGGCTGGTGAGCATGGCGATTCTTCCGTCGCGCGCCGCCGCGATGGCCCAGTCCGGCACCATTTCAAAATCCAGCACCAGGCTCGATCCCGACTTGGCCAGCACCCGGCCCCGGCCCACGAATACCACGGCCTCGGTGAGTGAACGCAAAGCCGTTTGCGTGATCAGGGTCTGATTGAGAGCCGCCGGATTGGCATAAAGGACGGAGCCCTCGCGGTTAATGTCCTCGGCCATGGCGACAATGGCGTTACGGATATTTTCCTGATGTTCCTTAAGATAGGATTCGGCCACCACATTGGCCCCGTCCAGCGCCGTGCGGACGCGGTCGGAAAACCATGACTCGATCCCAAGACCGAAAAATAAAAGCGAAAACACCGCCACCACGATGGCCGGGGTGATGGCCACCAGCCCAAACAGCACCACCAGCTGGATATGCAGCCGTGATCCGGCGGACCCCTTTTTGCGCGCCACCCAGACCTTCACCACGCGCCGGATCACTACCACCGAAAGGGCCAACAACAGGACCAGATCAATGGTCAGCAGAATCAGGATGACACGGGGGTCGGCGCCCACCGAAGCCATTCCGGTAAGGGCGCCATAGGTGGCGATGCCGGATATGGCGGCGCAGACCGTAAGGCCGATGGCGAACTTGCGGACCATCCCGACGCGGATCGACCAGCGCCGCAGACGCTGGCGAATCTTGCGGTATCTGACCTGAAAATCGGAACGCGCCTGGGCGCCAACATCTTCTGTTACAGGAGAATCAGCCATCATCAATATATCGCGAAAAATCGCAGGAAGCCGTCATATGCAAAACAGGAAACGCCTGACAGAAAAGGTTTGCGCCTTGTAACGCGGATCGGTCAATGGACACGGCCTACTTTATGCCGCGCACCACCTCTATGTCCAACTCGCGAATCTTCTTACGCAGCGTATTACGGTTGATGCCGAGCATCTCGGCGGCCTTGATCTGGTTACCCTTGGTCTCCGAAAGCGACAGGGTGATTAAAGGCCGTTCCACCTCGCGCAGTATCCTGTCATGAAGGCCCGAGGCGGGCAGAGCGTTGCCATGAGCCTCGAAATAGTCCTGCAGGTGCCGTTCCACCGCCTCGCCCAGTGATTCGCTGGCCGAAACATTCGTTTCCATTTCGCTCGAAGCGGAAATGTCGGAGAGTTCGGCCTCTATGATGTCGAGGGTGATAACCTCTTGGGAATAGAGCGCCGCCAACCGCCGCACCAGATTTTCCACCTCGCGCACATTTCCCGGCCAGCGGTAGGATTTCAGCCGCTCCATGGCCCCTGCATCGAGGCTTTTCGCCGGCAGACCTTCTTCGGTAATCCGCGAAAAGAAGTGATTCACCAGGTCCGGCAGGTCTTCGCTGCGTTCGCGCAAGGGAGGCAGGCGCAAGGGCACCACGTTGAGACGGTAAAAAAGATCCTCGCGGAAAAGCCCCTGGCGGACGAACTGTCTTAAGTCACGGTGGGTGGCGGCAATAATCCGGGAATTGGCTTGTATGGGCGTACGTCCCCCCACGGTGGTGTATTCGCCTTCCTGAAGCACCCGTAGCAGCCGGGTCTGGGCCTCAAGGGGCATGTCGCCTATTTCATCGAGGAAAAGGGTGCCGCCTTCGGCCTGTTCGAAACGCCCGGCATTGCGCTGCGTGGCCCCGGTAAAAGCGCCTTTTTCATGACCAAAAAGCTCGCTTTCGATCAGCTCGCGGGGGATAGCCGCCATGTTAATGGCGACAAAGGGTCCGTTGCGGCGCTTGCCGTAATCATGCAGGGCCCGGGCCACCAACTCCTTGCCGGTTCCCGACTCGCCATTGATGAGAACGGTGAGGTCGGTGGACATGAGGCGGGCCAGAACCCGGTAAATTTCCTGCATTGCGGGAGAGCGTCCGATAAGGGGCAGCCCCTCGTCATCGGCCTCCATTTCCTGAACCGCGGAGGAATCCGACTTGGGTTCGCTTAACGCCCTGTCCACCACCTGCGCCAACTCGTTGATATCGAAGGGCTTGGGCAGATATTCAAAGGCGCCGCGTTCGGTGGCCTTGACCGCCGTGAGAAGCGTGTTCTGGGCGCTCATGACCAGAATCCGGAGGTTGGGTCTGATCTTGCGGATACGGGGAATCAGGTCGAGACCGTTTTCATCGGGCATGACCACATCGGTGATGACGAGATCGCCCTCGCCATCGGATATCCAGCGCCACAAGGTGGCGGCGTTTCCGGTGGTGCGGACATCATGGCCCTTGCGTCCCAGGGCTTGGGTGATGACGGTGCGGATGGCCTTGTCGTCGTCGGCCACCAGAATCGTGGCGCTGGTCATGTCCCCTGCTCCTCCCGTGTCACGGTATTCTGAAAGACCGGAAGGCGGACATAAAACGTGGTGCGGCGCGGCCGGCTGTCGAATTCGATAACGCCGCCATGATCGTTGATGATCTTCGCCACCACCGCCAGCCCAAGACCCGAACCCTTGTTTTTGGTGGTCACGAAGGGATCGAAAAGGCAGCCGTGAAGGTCTTCGGGGATTCCCTCGCCGTTGTCCTGGATACTTATCATCAGGGGCAGGTCCACCCGTTCCACCAGCCCCGGAACGGCAAGACGTACGCCATGCTGATAGGTGGTGGTAACGATGATCTCTCCGTCCTTCTCGGGCACGGCTTCGGCCGCGTTCTTGATAAGATTGAGAAAAACCTGAACCAACTGGTCGCGGTTGCCGTGAACCGGCGGCAGGGACGGGTCGTAGATTCCATTGAATTGGATGCCTTTGGCGAAACCGGTCTCGGCAAGGCGCTGCACCTGTTCCAGGACCTCGTGCACATTGACCGGCCCCACCGCAAGCGCGCCCTCGTCGGCAAAGACTTCCATGCGGTCCACCAGGGAGCAAATACGGTCGGTTTCGCTGCAGATAAGCTGGGTCAGCTGTTTGTCGTCGGAATCAATATTCTGTTCAAGAAGCTGGGCGGCGGCGCGAATACCCGAGAGCGGATTCTTCACCTCATGGGCGAGCATGGCTGACATGGCGCTGAGGGACCGCGCCGCCTTGCGGTGAGTGAGTTGCCGGGTAATCTTTTCGGCCAGGGATTTTTCCGACAGGGTGATCACGATCTTGTCTGTTTCCTCCACAACGGGAGTAAGACGGATGGTCACCAGACGCCCGCCGAATCGGGGGCTGCTGAGTGCTACCCCGTTTTCGGAGAGGCTGCTGTCTTCAACTCCAAGCTGACGGATCAGGGCGAAAAGCGGAGAATCCGGCGGCAGGAAATCTCCCAGAGAATGAGTGCAGAGATACTCGGCGCTGGCCGAAAAAAACTGCTCCGCGGCCAAATTAGCGTAGCAGATGGCGCCGTCGGAGGTGGTCACCAACACGGCATCGGAAAGGGCGTTGAGAACAACCCCCGTGTCCAGCAAGGGAGCCCCGTTACCGTCACGGTTCGCGGTTTTCCGAATCTGCGCCGTGGACGCCATCACGCCACCATCCGTTCGCCCAAGGGGCGGAAAAAGTTTTCGATCAATGCCCGCACCTCGTCCGGGTTCCTGCTGGAATTGACGGCGGCCCGGAATTCCGTCGACCGGGGCAGGCCCCGGCTGTACCAGCCAACATGTTTGCGGGCGTTCCTGAGGCCTATGGCTTCGCCATAATGGGACAGCATGTCATTGTAATGGCCCAATAAAATTTCCATGCGCCGGGACACATCCGGATCGGGCAGGCGTTCCCCGGTGGTCAGAAAATGAGTCACCTGGCCCAGGAACCAGGGCCGCCCCAAGCAGCCGCGCCCGATCATCACCCCGTCGGCGCCGGACTGTTCGAGAATGTCGCGGGCGTCATCGAGGGTGGTCACATCGCCATTGGCGACGACGGGAATGGAAACAGCCTTCTTGACCTCGGAAATAAACAGCCAGTCCGCCCGTCCGTTATATTGCTGGGCGCGGGTACGGCCATGAACAGTCACCATTTTGGTGCCGTTTTCCTCGGCGATGCGGGCCAGCTGTGGAGCATTGCGGTTGGCATCGTCCCAGCCGGTGCGCATTTTCAGGGTGACGGGAATGTCCACCGCCTTGACCGTTGCCTCAATGAGGCGCGCCGCCAGCTTTTCATCCTGCATCAGCGCCGAACCGGCGTAACCGTTCACCACTTTCTTCGCCGGACAGCCCATATTGATATCGATGATGGCGGCGCCCCGTTCTGCGTTGAGTCGCGCCGCCGCGGCCATCACCTCGGGCTCACAGCCGGCGAGTTGGACCGCCATGGGATATTCTTCCGCGCAGTTGGTGGCCATTTTCATGGTGCGGTGATTGCGGCGGATCATGGCCTGGCTGGCGATCATCTCGGAAATCACCAGGCCGGCGCCAAACCTTTTGGCGATACGCCGGAAAGGCAGGTCGCTGATCCCCGACATGGGGGCCAGAATCACATTGTTTTCCAGTGAGATAGGACCGATTTGGATGCCCATAATTTAGGCGTCTCGCGTGTTGTGGAGAGTTGCTGCACAAATTATAGGCTTATCCACGTACGATCAAGCCATCCGGGGATCAAGATATCCGGGGATCAGGACATGCGGTAACGAATTACGGGAAAATAGTCAGCCCATCAACACATCGGTGACGAATTTAACGCCGGTATAGCCCAAGGTCAGGAGAAGATAGGCCAAGAGCACGAAACGCGCCGCCTGACGCCCCCGCACCCCGGTACGGGTGCGTAGTACCAGCAAAACGGCAATAATCCCAAAGGCGAGAAGGGAAAAAAGTGTTTTATGGTCGAGTATCATGATCCGGCCGGTCTCGAAATAGAGGGTCTCCATGCCGGAAAGGATGCCCAGCCCCAGCACCGCTTCCGCCGCGCCCAGCAAACGCAGTTCCAGGGTCTCGCTGTCCATGACCGATGGCAGAAGACTGTTGAAGGCGGGGCGTATTTTTCGTTTCAGCGCCCTTTCGTGAAGAAAGACGGCCAGCCCCGAAACCGCGGCCAGTGTCAGCAGGCTGTAGGAAATCAGGGAAAATGAAATATGCAGCCCCAGCCACAGGTCGGGCGCCGTCCCCACCAGGGGCCGTTCCGGCGCCTGGCTCCAGACCGCCGCAAGCCCCCCCAGAAGAAGGAGATAGGGCAACAACAACGGCGCCAGACGCCAGCCATGGCTGGTCAACGCACTGGTCAGAATAAAAAGCAGCATGCACGACGAAATGATGAGCCAGAGGGTGGCTGAAAATCCCGTATGCCATTCCCCGGCGAGCAGCATCAGGCTCCACCCAAGCGGGCCTACCAGGGCCACCAGGGTTACGGCCCAGAACCCCAGGTCCCGGGATTGGCGGGGTCTGAGAACGTAGACCGTGGCTGGAATGAGGGCCAGAAAAGCGGACACGGTCATAATGGTGTTGGTATTCATGGGTGGACTATAGCATCAGGAGTGGAGAGCTGCGAAGAGAGATGCCCTCCCCATGCCTACCAGCGCATGGAGGTGTCCATACCGCTACCACCATCGCCTTCCTGAAGCTGTGAGAACAGCACCCATTCATCCGCAGGCATGAAGCGCTTGGCAAGGAAACTGGTAGGTGGAACGAACCAATTCCTCCACGTCGCGGGATCTTTTGGCGTCCGTTCTATTCCATAATTCGAACATTGTGTTCCAGGCCCGGAGACGGCGATAGAGATCGTCCCTGACCTTGTGAATGAATTGTGTCTGGCCGCCGATATTCTTCATCACGGACATGATTTCCCCGGTCTGGGCATCCACCTGGTCGAATAAGTCCTGGTATTCCTTGATAGCGACCGTAAGCAGCCGCGCCACCGGGTTCAGTATCTCCATTACGGAAATTTCGTTACTGTAGGTTTTCCGGAGCTTAAGGATTTTGTCGTGGATCATGTGCACGTTCTGGAACTGTTCCCGCAAGGATTCGATATGGGACAATTCCTCGGCAAGGGTCATGATCAACTGAATCACCGTTTCCGTCTGGTCCTCGCCAAGCCCGAGCTCCGTTGCCGCTTCCTTGAAGGCCTGATTGACCTTTACCTTGGTCTCGGGATCCTCGGCGATAAGTTTCAATTCTTCAGGATTGGTGCTTGTCTGTTCGTGCCCGGAAAGCCAGGAAACCAGCTGCACGGTCAGTCTGTGATAGGCGGTGGTGCGGTGTTTCTCGGAGACTTCCCAGGATGCCTTACCGGAGAGAATTTCCGAAGGCAGGGAATCGCCGATGCGCAAGGAATTGACGTAGCCCAGGGCCTCCTCCACAAGACACAGCATTTTACCGTCCACGCTCTCTTCGTGAAAGTCAAACTCACGCCTGATGCCGTCAAGGGGCAGCACCGCCTCTTCATCGGAAAGCCTGATCACCATAACCGCCTCGTCTTCCTGTTCGGAGAGGCGGAAATAAGGGGCGTCCACGCTGGCAAAAAATTTGTGCTCGAATTCAACGAGGATGTCATCCTCGTTCTTCATGGAGTCATCTTCGTCTTTTGTGGCCTCAACCATTATCCCGCAGCCAATAAATCACCGGTTTCACAACGTATGGCATACCCGAATATATCAAGAATCGCTAATCAGAACTACCTCACTGGCGTGATCATGTCTCTTAATTTTTGGCATCCGGCATGGCAAAGAAAGTGACGGCAAGGCGTAGCTCGTCTCCTGCGAGCCCCACGGAAACCCACATGTGCCCAGATCGCCGCCAATGTCGGTTACGGCGGCTGAATTCTCCGCTCAGGGCTGTTTGAATTGGGCTCAGGGCTGCTGGATGAGAATCGCACAGCCGGCCACAGCAGCGGCGCCGGTATTCACGTAACAGGCTTCCATGACGCCGGGATTGAGAAGGGTGCCGAACACATGCCCGTCTTCCCCGATGTCGGCCCAGATGAGGGTTTTGTTATCGCCCCTGATTACGCCGACGAAGCTGTTGGTGCCGTCGCTGTAATCCACGGTGCCCTTGAAGCGGCGGCCTTCCTGGTCGGTGATGTTGATGGATTTATCACGGTGGCGGTAGCCTTCCTTGACCGAAACCGTATCGTTCTGGCCTTTCCACAGGCCGCGAAGATCGGGCGCTTCCGCCAATGCGGCGGCCGAAAAACCGGTGAGAGCAAGAGCGCCAAAAGCGGCAACCATCGTAAATAAGGAAAGTTTTTTCATGGAACGTCCTCCGTTGTTATTGGTTGGTTCTTTTATCTGGTCGAACGCCTCGTCCGCCGCTCATCCCTGCCCGTGGAGAGGTCACGGCCCCGTGAAAACGTACCCCGACCCTACCCCCGGGCGAATGAATAACTCCTGAATTTATCAGACAATGGGTATTTTCCATACCGATTCGCGTCCCCACCGGGTAAAAAGGCATTTACCAACCAGCAAGCGCCCCGTTCCCTGCACCCTTTTGAGAATCCGGACCCTTTCGACTGATCATGTCCCGAAACGCCGTCATAATCGTTGCCGCCGGACGGGGGAGCCGTATGGGCGGCGACCTGCCCAAACAGTATCTGCCTCTGGGCGGCGTTCCCGTCCTTCGCCGCACCGCCCGGGCCTTCACCGAACATCCCGGCATCACCTCGGTGACCGCGGTGATTGATCCCGAAGCCCGCGACCTCTACGACGAGGCCACCGCGGGGCTGGACCTACTGCCCCCCGTGGCGGGCGGAGAACGGCGTCAGGATTCGGTGCGCATGGGGCTGGAAAGCCTGGCCGGGACTCCCCCCGACAAGGTTCTGATCCATGACGCCGCCCGCCCCTTCGTGGATGCCGATACCATCACCGCGGTTTTGAGCGCCCTCGACCAGGGGCCGGGTGCCATCGCCGCGGTACCAGTGACCGACACCCTGAAACGGGGCAGCGATGGCCATATCGAGGACACGCTGGACCGCAGCGGCCTGTGGCGCGCTCAGACCCCCCAGGGATTCAGGTTCGCCGAGATACTCGACGCCCACCGCGCCGTGGCCGGCGGGCAGGAACTCACCGATGACGCCGCCGTGGCCGAACAGGCCGGACTGGACGTTGCCCTGGCGCCGGGATCGGAGAATAATTTCAAGATCACAACCCAGGAGGACCTCCAGCGTGCCGAAAGCATACTCATGACCGGCGGCACCGGCGCAGATGTGCGCGTGGGCAGCGGCTTCGACGTTCACCGCTTCACCGAGGGCGACCATGTCATCATCTGTGGCGTGACCATCCCCCACGACCAGGGGCTGGCCGGACATTCCGACGCCGATGTGGGGATGCATGCGCTCACCGACGCCATTCTAGGCGCCTTGGGCGAAGGCGATATCGGACAGCACTTCCCGCCCAGCGACGCCAAGTGGAAGGGTGCGGATTCCGAGATTTTCCTCTCTCACGCGGCGGGTCTGGTGAAGGAACGGCGGGGCCATATCAACCATGTGGACATCACCCTGATCTGTGAAACGCCCAAGCTCACCCCCCACCGCGCCGCCATGACCGCCCGTATGGGGGAGATTCTCGGACTTGCCGGCGACCGCATCAGTGTCAAGGCCACCACCACCGAACGGCTGGGATTCACCGGGCGCGGCGAGGGCATCGCCGCCCAGGCCACGGCCACCATCGCCCTGCCCGGCTGAGGGTATTGCCATGCCGGACCCCCAAAGCAGCCATGGGAACAACGAGGGGAACAATGAGTCCGTCCTGCCCGCAACCCTGTCGCTGGGTGATCCGGCGGTGCTTGTGGCCACCTGGTTCGGCTCGGGCCTGATCCGCAAGGCCCCGGGAACCTGGGGATCGCTGGCGGCCCTGCCCTGCGTCTGGCTGGTGGTGCGCGATTTCGGTCAGGCCGGACTGGCCGCGGCTATCGTTGTGGTCTTTCTCTGTGGCTGGTGGGCGGCCAACTGGATCGAGGAAAAAACCGGCGAAGACGATTCCCAATATATCGTCATCGACGAAGTGGCGGGACAGGGTTTAGCGCTTCTCTTCGTGCCCTTGGACCTCTATCTCTATTTCGTGGGTTTTCTGTT
This sequence comes from uncultured Rhodospirillaceae bacterium, assembly GCA_964482135.1. Classification (GTDB taxonomy): domain Bacteria; phylum Pseudomonadota; class Alphaproteobacteria; order UBA11136; family UBA11136; genus UBA11136. The sequence goes on along the minus strand of CAYZWF010000014.1, from coordinate 18,412 downwards.
CTTCCGGTTCTTCGATATCCTTAAGCCCTGGCCGGTGCATGTGGCCGAATCGAGACTGAAGGGCGGGCTTGGGGTGATGGCCGACGACTTTGCCGCCGGCCTCTATGCGGCGTTATCATTGTATGTTTTCTCTATTTTAGAACAGATGGTTGCAGGTGTTTTCAAAGGAATTACTTGAGAAATCGCATCGGCTCCTTGAGAGCTGCCGGCGGGGCAATATGAGCCTCGCCACGGCGGAGTCCTGTACCGGCGGTCTTGTGGGCGGGTGCCTCACCGCCGTGCCCGGCGCCTCGGATGTGTTCGCCTACGGTTTCGTCACCTATGCCAATGAAGCCAAGACAGAACTTCTCGGTGTGCCCGAAGCCCTGTTGGCCCAACACGGCGCGGTCAGCGAAGAGGTGGCGCGGGCCATGGCGGAAGGCGCGAAACGGGTGTCACGCGCCGATCTCGCCCTGGCGGTGACGGGCATCGCCGGACCCGCCAGCGACATGACGGAGAAACCGGTGGGGCTGGTGCATATGGCGGCGGCGGGAGAAAAAACCCGCCATGAGCGCCATCAATTCTCCGGCAACCGTGACCAGATCAGGCTCGCCGCGGTGGCGGCGGTGCTGGAGCTGGGCCTCAAAGCGCTTGAGGATACGGCCCCTTGACGCAAAAGGACGGCCACATCCCGGCCCGGAAGTCAGCACAGGA
>CAYZWF010000014.1:11542-17619 GCA_964482135.1 uncultured Rhodospirillaceae bacterium | reverse complement strand
ACGGCCCCTTGACGCAAAAGGACGGCCACATCCCGGCCCGGAAGTCAGCACAGGAGTCAGCACAGGAAACAGCGGCAGGAAATTCATCAGCCGAAAGTCTTACTTTCCTCAGCCTGCTCTATGTCACCTTCGCCATTGCCGGTCTTTTCTTCCTGCTCGCCTTTGCCATTTACTAGTTCGACACCCCGCAAACCCCCACCGAACAGGCATTGGGGCTGAGCGAGATCGGGTTTCTGGCCGGGCTTCTGGCCCAGAATGTAGCCATTTTCGGCGGCCTTTACGGAGTCCTGCTGTGGTGGCGGGGGATGTCATGGAGCGACCTGGGCCTGCGCCCGGCCCAGGGGAAATGGCTGAAGACCACGGGGATCATCATCCTCGTCTTTTTTCCCCTGACCCTGGCCTTTGAGACGGCCATGGAACATTTCCTGGGCTTTTCCTTCGAGGATCTGGCGTTACAGATATATGCGCCCTATGGCTTTTCCTGGCTCAGCGCCGGCGGTCTGGTGGTGCTTGGGGGGATCCTGGCCCCGGTGGCCGAGGAACTCTATTTCAGGGGCGTTCTTTATGGCTGGATGCGCCACAGATGGTCGCCCACCGTGGGGATGCTGGCCAGTGCGACCATCTTCGCGGGCATCCACCTGCAGCCCGAGGTGATGCCTGAGATTTTCCTGGTGGGGGTGATTCTGGCCTGGCTCTATGAACGCTCGGACTCGCTTCTCCCCGGGATTCTCCTGCATATGGCCATGAATATCCTCGCCTTCGTGTGGCTTTTTAGCTCCCTGGCCACGGCGGACGGGTAAAATCACCCGCCGCCATTCCCAGAAAGCGCAAGGATAGGCTCAGCTCCCACTACGGCAATAGGATCAGCCCCCGTTTCCGCCACCGTAGAGTTGCCGCGCCCGCGTCTCGAAGGCCGACACCATGTGTCCCGCCGCCTCGTTGAACACCCCGCCCATGAGTTTCTGCATTACCGCCGAGTGGAACTCGAAGTCGATGAAGAAATCGAGCAGGCAGCCCTGTTCATGGGGTTCGAAAATCCAGTGGTTGTTGAGATAGCGGAACGGGCCTTCCTCGTAAGTGACGTCGATGCGCCCCACCCCGCCGGGATCCTGATCCGGGGGAGACAGCACATCGCAGGAGGAAAAGCGTTCCCGGAACATCTTGAAGCCGATCACCACCTCGGCCACCAGCTTGTTGCCCTCGCGGCTTTTGATGCGCACCGCCAGGCACCAGGGCAGGAATTCTGGATAACGCTCCATATCGGCCACGAGGTCGAAAAGCTGTTGCGGCGTATGAGGGAGAACGCGTTTCTCGGCGTGGGTGGGCACCTTATTATTCGCCTTTGTTGTGGCGGGCGTTATTGCGAGAGTCACGCAGCCGGGCGAAATCTTCTCCGGCATGGAAAGAAGAGCGCGTCAGCGGCGTACTGGAAACCATGGCAAACCCCTTGGCCCGGGCCAGGGCGGCGTAGTCCTCGAAATGGCTGGGCTCCACATATTCGGTCACCGCAATATGGCGCGGCGTGGGCCGCAGATATTGGCCGATGGTGAGGAAATCCACCCGCGCCGAGCGCAGATCGTCCATCACCTGCATCACTTCCTCGCGGGTCTCGCCAAATCCCACCATGATCCCCGATTTGGTATAGAGGTCCGGCGCCATCTCCTTGGCCTGGTCGAGCAGGCGCAGGGAGTGGAAATACCTGGCGCCGGGCCGCACCGTGGGATAGAGGCGCGGCACCGTTTCCAGATTGTGATTGAAGACATCGGGGCCAGCCGCCACCACCGTCTCCAACGCGCCGTCCTTATGCAGGAAGTCGGGCGTCAGCACCTCGATGGTGGTGGCCGGTGAGCATTCGCGCAGCCGGGCAATACAGGCCGCGAACTGGGCCGCGCCGCCGTCAGGGAGGTCGTCACGATCCACCGAGGTAATGACCATATGTTCCAGCCCCAGCGCGGAGGCGGCTTGCGCCACATGGTTGGGCTCGTTCGGATCGAGGGCATCGGGGCGCCCCGTCTTTACGTTACAGAAGGCGCAGGCGCGGGTACAGACCGAGCCCAGAATCATCACCGTGGCGTGTTTGCGATCCCAGCATTCACCCATATTGGGACAGGCGGCTTCCTCGCATACCGTGTTGAGGGAGAGCCCGCGCATGAGGTCGGCGGTCTGGCTGTAGCCGCGCGACGTGGGCGCGGGCACACGAATCCAGTCCGGCTTGGGCGGCGATCGATCGCCTGATATGGGGTGAACTTTGCTCATGGTCTGAATATTCCGGGGCTAGAAATGAATCACCTGGCCGTAGGCATCAAGCACCGATTCATGCATCATTTCCGAGAGCGTGGGATGGGGAAACACGGTGCCCATGAGTTCGGCCTCGGTGCTTTCGCACTGGCGGGCGATGGCGAAACCCTGGATCAGTTCCGTGACCTCGGCGCCGATCATATGGGCGCCCAGAAGCTCTCCGGTCTGGGCATCGAATACGGTCTTGATGAGGCCTTCGGACTCGCCCATGGCGATGGCTTTGCCGTTGCCCATATAGGGAAAGCGCCCCACCTTCACCTTGCGCCCCTGGTCGCGGGCGGCGCGTTCGGTGAGCCCGACGCTGGCCACCTGGGGGCGGCAATAGGTGCATCCCGGGATGTTCTCCTTGACCAGCGGATGCACCCCCTTGACCCCGGCAATGTGCTCGACACAGACGATACCCTCGTGACTGGCCTTGTGGGCGAGCCAGGGCGGTCCGGTGAGGTCGCCGATGGCGTAGACGCCGGGCTCGCCGGTGCGTGACCACTGGTCCGCCTTGATATGCCCCTTTTCCACCACCACCTTGGTGCCTTCCAGGCCCAAATCCTCCACATTGCCGGTGATGCCCACGGCGAGGATCACCCGGTCCACGGTGAGGGAGCGTTTCTTGCCGCCTGAATTCTTATCTACCGGCTCGAGGGTGGCGATGACGTTGTTCTTGCCGGTCTTCAATTCCGTCACCCCGGTGGAAACATGCAGCGTGATGCCCTGGGCCTCGAAGGCCTTATGGGCAAGGGCGGAAATTTCCTCGTCTTCAACGGGAAGCACCCGGTCCAGCACTTCCACCACCGTGACCTCGGCGCCCAGGGTGCGATAGAAACTGGCGAATTCGATGCCGATGGCGCCCGATCCCACCACCAGCAGGGATTTAGGCATGGTCTTGGGCACCATGGCGTGGCGGTAGGTCCAGATCAGCTTGCCGTCGGGCTCGAGGCCTGGAAGAGTCCGCGCCCGCGCCCCGGTGGCGAGAATAATATGCTTGGCCGTGAGTTCGGCCACCGCCTTGCCGCCCTTTTCTACAGCGACCCGGCCCGGCCCGGCCAACCGCCCCTGGCCCTCGAATACCGCCACCTTGTTCTTCTTTAAAAGATGGGTCACCCCGGCATTCAATTGTCCGGCCACGGCGCGGGAGCGTTTCACCACCTTCTTGATGTCGAAGGACACGTCCTTGATGTCGAGCCCGAACTCCCCGGCGTTTTCCGCCAGATGATGGATTTCCGCCGTATGCAACAGGGCCTTGGTGGGGATGCAGCCCCAGTTGAGGCAGATGCCGCCCAAATGCTCGCGCTCCACCAGCGCCGTCTTCATGCCGAGCTGTCTGGCGCGGATGGCGGCCACGTAACCGCCCGGCCCGCCGCCGAGGATGAGGAGATCGAAGGAAGTTTCAGCCATATTCTCTCTCCCCTAGAGCAGCATGGTGAGCGGGTCTTCCACCAGCGCCTTGAAGGCGGCGAGGAATTTCGCCCCGGTGGCCCCGTCCACGGCGCGGTGATCCACCGACATGGTGCAGCTCATTACCGTGGCCACGTCCACCGCCCCGTTGGTGACAATGGGACGCTTGATCCCGGCGCCGACAGCGAGAATGCAGGCCTGGGGCGGATTGATGATGGCGGTGAAATTGGAAATCCCGAACATGCCGAGATTGCTGATGGTCAGCGTGCCGCCCTGAAATTCCTCAGGCGGCAGGGTGCCTTCGCGCGCCCGGGTAATGAGATCCTTGGCCTCGGCGGCGATCACTCCCAACCCCTTGTTGCCGGCATCGCGTATCACCGGCGTCACCAAGCCTTCATCCAGGGCCACGGCAACGGCCACATCGGCGCGGCTGTACTGGCGCAGGGCGGTGTCGGTCCAGGAAACATTGACGGCGGGCACCTTGCCCAGAGCGATGGCGGCGGCGCGAATCAGGAAATCGTTGACCGAGAGCCGTGGGGTTCCCCCTTCCTCATTTTCGGCTTGGGCGTTGAGGCGCTTGCGGGCCTCCAACAGGTGGTCAATGACGCATTCGATGGTGAGATAGAAATGGGGCGCCTCGCGCATGGAAGCGGTGAGTCGCTCGGCGATGGTCTTGCGCATGAAACTGTGGGGGATTTCCGTATAGGGCGTCTCCCCCCCCTGCGCGATGGTGGCGGGAAGCCGCGGAGATTGCGGCGACCCCTTGGCGGCCTCCACGTCGGCCTTGACGATACGGCCCCGGGGCCCGCTGCCGGAAATCATGGACAAGTCGAGCCCGGCCTGCGCCGCCATACGCCGGGCCAGGGGGCTGGCGATAACACGTCCTCCGGTAGGAGTTTTGGGGGACGCGGGTGGCGTGGGCTGTTGCGGCGGAGGTGGTGGAGATTCGGGTGCGGCGGCAGGCTGTGGTGGTGGCGTGGTGGGTGCGGGCGGCGGAGTGGCGGCTGCGGTAGGAACATCGCCCAGAGAAGACTCGTCCTCGCCTTCTTCGAGAAGCTGAGCGATGGGCTGGTTCACGGCCACGCCTTCGCTGCCCTCGGCCACTAGGATGCGCCCAAGGGTGCCTTCGTCCACGGCTTCCAGCTCCATCACCGCCTTGTCGGTCTCGATCTCGGCCAGCACATCGCCCGATTCAACCGTGTCGCCTTGCTTTTTATGCCATTTGGCGAGCTTGCCCTCGGTCATGGTGGGCGACAAGGCGGGCATGAGGATGTCTATGGGCATGGTGGGAGGGTCCTAGCCGCCGGCGCAAACGGCGCGAACCGCCGCCGCCACTCGTGCCGCATCGGGGACCGCCAGTTTTTCCAGATTATCGGCATAGGGCATGGGCACGTCCTCGCCCGTGACCCGTGTTACCGGCGCGTCCAAATCGTCGAAACAGCGATCCATGACCCGCGCCGCGATTTCCGCCCCAATCCCGGCATAGGGCCAGCCCTCCTCCAGCGTTACCAGGCGATTGGTTTTCGCCAGCGAGATGGCGATAGCGTCCATGTCCAGGGGCCGCAGGGTACGCAGATCAATCACTTCCGCCTCGATCCCCTCGCCAGCCAAGGTTTCGGCGGCTTCCAGGGCGAGCTCGCACATTTTGGAAAAGGCGGTGATGGTCACATGGGAGCCGGAGCGCAGGAGTTTGGCCTTGCCGATGGGCACCAGCCATTCGGGATCGTCGGGCACCTCGAAACTGTGGCCGTAGAGCAGTTCGTTTTCCAGAAAGATCACCGGATTGGGATCACGGATGGCTGATTTCAACAACCCCTTGGCGTCGGCGCCAGAATAGGGCGTCACCACCTTGAGACCCGGACAATGGGAATACCAGCTGGCGTAGCATTGGGAATGCTGGGCCCCTACCCGCGCCGCCGCCCCGTTGGGACCGCGGAAAACGATGGGGCAGGCCATCTGGCCGCCCGACATGTAACGGGTCTTGGCCGCCGAATTGATGACCTGGTCGATGGCCTGCATGGAGAAGTTAAAGGTCATGAACTCGATGATGGGGCGCAGCCCGGCCAAGGCGGCGCCCACCCCGAGACCGGCGAACCCCATTTCGGTGATGGGGGTATCGATGACGCGGCGGCCGCCAAATTCATCCAACAGCCCCTGGCTCACCTTGTAGGCGCCCTGGTACTGGGCCACCTCCTCGCCCATGAGGAAGATGGTTTCATCGCGGCGCATTTCCTCGGCCATGGCGTCGCGCAGGGCCTCGCGCACGGTGAGCGTCACGGTCTCGCCCGTCCATTCCTCTTGCGCGGGCGGAGCGGAAACAGGGGACGGCGGTGGCGCGGCGGGAGCAGTTGGAGCCTCACCTAAAGCCGATTCATCCTCGCCTTCTT
>CAYZWF010000014.1:0-11442 GCA_964482135.1 uncultured Rhodospirillaceae bacterium | reverse complement strand
GGCGCGGCGGGAGCAGTTGGAGCCTCACCTAAAGCCGATTCATCCTCGCCTTCTTCCAGAAGCTGGGCGATGGGCTGGTTCACCGGCACGCCCTCGCTGCCCTCGGCCACCAGGATGCGGCCCAGGGTGCCCTCGTCCACGGCTTCCAGTTCCATAGTCGCCTTGTCGGTCTCGATCTCGGCCAGCACATCGCCCGATTCAACTGTATCGCCCTGCTTTTTATGCCATTTGGCGAGCTTGCCCTCGGTCATGGTGGGCGAAAGCGCGGGCATGAGGATGTCTATGGGCATGGGGTGATTTTCCTCAGGAGTCCGCCAGGATATCGGTATAGAGCTCGGAGGCCGCCGGTTCGGGGCTGGTGCGGGAAAATTCGGCCGCCTCGGCGACAATTTCCTTCACTTCGCGGTCTATGTTCTTGAGCGCGGCCTCGTCCGCCGCCTTATTCTTGAGAAGCAACTGGCGCACATGGGCGATGGGGTCTTTCTCGTGCTTGACCTTGTCCACTTCTTCCTTGGTGCGGTATTTCGCCGGATCGGACATGGAATGGCCGCGATAGCGGTAGGTTTTCATCTCGAGAATGAAGGGGCCCTTGCCTGAACGGGCATGGTCCACGGCCTGTCTGCCCGCCTCCTCCACGGCGAAAACGTCCATGCCGTCCACCGGCATGCCGGGAATGCCATAGGCCTCGCCCCGCAGATAGAGCGCCGAGCCCGAGGCCGCCGCCCGGTCCACCGCGGTGCCCATGGCGTATTCGTTGTTCTCGATCACATAGACCACCGGCAATTTCCACAGAGCCGCCATGTTGAAGGATTCATAAACCTGGCCTTGGTTCAGCGCGCCATCGCCGAGGAAAGTCAAGGACACCCTTTTCTCGCCCCGGTACTGGAAGGCGAATCCAAGCCCGGTGCCGATGGGTACCTGGCCGCCGACGATGCCGTGGCCGCCGTAGAAATTCTTTTCCGCCGAAAACATATGCATGGAGCCGCCCTTGCCCCTGGAATAACCGCCTTCGCGGCCCGTGAGTTCGGCCATGACGCCGTTCGGGTCCATGCCGCAGGCCAGCATATGGCCGTGATCGCGATAGCTGGTGACGAAGGAGTCGTCATCGGTGACGGCCGCCTTCATGCCGGTGATGACCGCTTCTTCGCCGATATAGAGATGACAGAAACCGCCGATCAGCCCCATGCCATAGAGCTGGCCCGCCTTTTCCTCGAAACGGCGGATGAGCAGCATTTCCCGGTAAAAGTGCAGCGCCTTGGCGGCGTCGAATCCGGTGGCTGTGGATTTGGCGGCGCGTTTGGAGGGGGTTTTGGGCGCGCGCGCCTTCCTGGCCCGGGATTTAGCCGGGGGTTTCGATTTTGCCGAAGATTTAACGGGAGATTTTGACCTGGGCTTCGTCTTTGCCATAAATCCTCAACTCCTCCCCAAAGACACAGCGCTTCTTCCCCTATCTTGGCCTCATCATGGCCGGAGAAAAGCGAATATTCTCTTAACCCTAGAGCGGTTCAGGATTGATAGGAACCAGAGAGTTGCTCCGGGTTACTACTCAGTGGCGGGAGAAAATCACCACTTCGTCGGGATGGCCTATGCTGAGCATGACGCGGGCCTGTTCCCCCAGCATGTCGGGGTCGAGCCGGTCGGGGCGCATGAGGGCCACCCGGCTTTCGATCTCGGCCCGCTCCTTCGCCAGAAAGGCGGCGCTGGCCTTGGCTTCGTGGATTTGCTGGTTGAGCTGGAGAAGGGCGATAAATCCGCGCTCGCCGTTGACCAGGTGATAGGCGAAATATCCCACCAGCACCAGACACAGGACGGGGCCAACGATATGGCGCGCGCGAAGGCGGACTTCATCGAGTAATCCCATGGGCAGGAATAGAATCACAAGGCATCAAAGGGTTCAACAAAATTCGCAAGGCCGGGGGTAAGTCGCCGGCCTGTGTTGCAATTATGACTATGGTCCGGCTTTGGGCGAGAGAGCCGGTTTCAGCCGCTTTCAGGGGGCCAGGCAGAGAGGTTTTGGCCGCACCCGGCAGCGGCAGCGGCGATAAAGAAGGACTCGAATTCCTTGAGGCTTTCTCCGTCACGGTAGAGCTTCGGCCATGCGGCGCGAATTTTAGCGGAAATGTCGGCCCGCTTTTCCTCATTCCCGGCGATGGTGACGGCGCGCTCCACATACTCATCGAAATCGCGGGCAATACACTCGGTGAGCCCCATCCGTTGCAGCAGCCCCGCACTCACCCGGCCGCGCATGAACTCGCCGGGCATGGTGATGATGGGAGCGGCCACGGCCAGGGCCTCGAAGGTTGTGTTACCGCCGCTGAAATAGGGACAGTCGAGAATCACGTCGGCGGCTTTGAGCAGGGCGAAGAAGCGGGATGCGTCCATGCGCGGGACGAACCGCACCCGGTCGGCCACGTCGTTAAACGATCCCGAAAAACGCTCCATGAAAAGCCGGTTCCAGCTGTCCTGCATGCCCTCAATCAGCACCAGCAGGCCTTGGGAATCGCGGCGCAGGATTTGTGCAAAAACGGTATCGAAATCGGGATGCAGCTTGAACAGGTTCTGGGGACAGACATAGAGCCGGTTTTCATCGGAAAAGCCGAAATCCTCCCGGCCGGAAAGGTCTTCGGGGATTTTGGGCTGTTCGTAATAGGTGGGCGGCGCCCCCAGACGGATCAGGCGCTCGCAATAATGGCCGTCGGCCTCGGGTGGTTCCATATCCGCGCAGGAGAGGAAATAATCCATGTTGGGAATGCCGGTGGTCACCGGATGCCCCCAGGTCACGCATTGCACCGGGGCAAGGCGGGAAAAGGCCAGGAAATAGGTGAACGGCTCCATGCCGATATCGGGATAGAACAGCACATCCAGCGTTTCGGCGGCGATGGCCGCACGGGCAGCGGCAAGGTTTTTGGGTATCCGCACCATTTTATCGGCGGCGCGGTCGATTCCCGCCGAGAGCTTGTCCTCCTTGCCCGGTGGGCGGAAAACCACGACCTCCAGCCGTTCCCGGGGAAGATGGTTGATCAATCCGTGGACCAGCCTGCCGATGGTGTGGAAGTAAAGATGCATGGACACCACACCCACCCGCACCTTTTTTCCCGAATCATCAACGGAATCGGAAGAATCTGCGGAATCGGGAGAACCGGACGTCTGGCAATGGGGCGCGGCCCAGTCCAGGGAGGGACAGGCCCGGAGGTAAAAACGGGCCAGCTTTTCCTGCAATTCCCGGTCGTTCATGGCGTGATAGGCGAGATAGAAATTGATATTGGTGATGACGCCCAGGGGATCATCGAAGGCCAGCTTGTCCTCTATGAGCCGATCCAGTTCCCGCCCCATGCGTTCGCGGGCGGCGGCGATGGCGGCTGTTGATTGCGGGATGACCGGCAAGGCCGTGGCCAGGCGCAAACGGATTTTAGGCTGGGTTGGCTGGGGCGAAATTTCAAGGGCGCGGCCATAGCAGGAGAGCGCTTCGTCGTAGCGCCCCAGGGCTTCCAGCGCCTGCCCCATTCCCCCATGGGCTTCTAAAAAATTAGCTTTAATTTCAAGCGCTTTCTCACATTCTTTTATGGATTGCTCGAATTCTTGTCTAGCGCTGAGGACGGTGGAAAGGTTGTAATGGGCGGCCGCCGATTGGGGATCGAGGCTGATCGCCTGCGCGAAGGCGTCCCCTGCCCTGTCCAGATGTCCGCCGGCCTTCAGGGCCTCGCCGAGATTGCTGTAGAAATCCGCCGCAGGATGGAGGGCGATGGCCTGTGCGATGAGCTGCGCCGCTTTTTCCGGGTCGCCCTTCTGCAATGCCGCCACACCCAGAAGATGGAGGGCGTCGGCGCAAGCCGGGTCGGATTCGAGAATTTTTCCGTAGAGGGCAATGGCGGCGTCGAGATCGCCGGCCTGGTGGCGGGCCAGCGCCTCGCCCAGAAGGGTGGCCGTATCCCCGTTTCCGGTGGCCTCCCCTCCCTGGTTCATTTTGGTGAGGAGATCATTTCAGGATGGAACGACCCGCATAGCGTCCGGCCGGGCCGAGATGTTCTTCCAGCCTGATGAGCTGGTTGTATTTGGCGAGCCGGTCGGAGCGCGACAGGGAGCCGGTCTTGATCTGGCCGCAATTGGTGGCCACCGCCAGATCGGCGATGGTGGAATCCTCGGTCTCGCCGGAACGGTGCGACATGACGGCGGTATAGCCCGCCTTATGGGCCATGGAGACGGCCTCCAGGGTTTCACTCAGGGTGCCGATCTGGTTGACCTTGACGAGGATGGAATTGGCGACGCCGCGTTTGATGCCATCGGCGAGCCGCGCCGGATTGGTGACAAAGAGGTCATCCCCCACCAGCTGTACCGTATCGCCCAGGGCATCGGTCAGCGCCTTCCAGCCGTCCCAGTCATCCTCGGCCATGCCGTCTTCGATGGAGATAATGGGATAGCGCGACACCAGATCCTGGTAATAGGCGACCATGCCGCCGGTATCCAGGGACTTGCCCTCGCCCTTGAGTTCGTATTTGCCATCCACGTAAAATTCGGTGGAAGCGGCGTCAAGCGCCAGCATCACGTCCTCGCCGGGCTTGTAGCCCGCGCTCTCGATGGCCTGCATGATGAAGCTCAGGGCCTCGTCGGCGCTCGCCAGATTGGGGGCAAACCCGCCCTCGTCGCCCACATTGGTGCTGTGGCCTTCCTTTTTCAGCCCCGCCTTGAGGGCCTGGAACACCTCCGAGCCCATGCGCACGGCATCGGAGATGGTGTCGGCGGCCACCGGCATGATCATGAATTCCTGGATATCAATGGGGTTGTCGGCATGTTCGCCGCCATTGACGATGTTCATCATGGGCACCGGCAGGGTATCGGCGCTGGCCCCGCCCACGTAGCGATAGAGGGGCAGCCCGGCCTCGTCGGCGGCGGCCTTGGCCACGGCCAGGGAGACGCCGAGAATGGCATTGGCGCCGAGGCGGCTTTTGTTGTCGGTGCCGTCGAGATCCACCATGAGACGGTCGATCATCACCTGATCATCGGCCTCGATCCCGGACAGGGCATCCAGGAGTTCGCCATTGACGGATTCCACGGCGTTCAACACGCCCTTGCCGCCGTAACGCTTGGCATCCCCGTCGCGCAGTTCCGCCGCCTCATGGGCGCCGGTGGACGCGCCCGAGGGCACCGCGGCCCGGCCCATGGCTCCGGATTCCAGGTCCACATCCACCTCTACGGTGGGGGTGCCCCGGCTGTCGAGGATTTCGCGGGCGTGAATGTCGATAATGGCGCTCATTGGTGTCTTCTCTGGGTTAGGGACGGGTGCGGAAATGTAGGGGGTGGCTCACGGAATGGCAACCGGATTGGCCTTGGCGAGAGTATCGAATTCCAACAAGGTGGCCAGCAAGCCGGGCAGTTCTTTCAGGGGCACCATGTTGGGGCCGTCGGAAGGCGCCTGGTCGGGATCCTGATGGGTTTCGAGAAAGACCGCCGCCACGCCCACGGATACGGCAGAGCGCGCCAACACCGGCACGAACTCGCGCTGGCCGCCGCTGCTGCCGCCCTGCCCGCCCGGTTGCTGTACCGAATGGGTGGCGTCGAACACCACCGGATAGCCCAGCCCCGCCATGATGGGCAGCGCCCGCATGTCGGAAACCAGCGTGTTATAGCCAAAGGACGCGCCGCGTTCGGTGAGCAGGATATGGTGGTTACCCGACTCCGCCACCTTAGACACCGCATGGGCCATGTCCCAGGGGGCTAGAAACTGTCCTTTTTTGATATTCACGGCCCGTCCCGTGGCCGCCGCAGCCACCAATAGATCGGTCTGGCGGCAGAGAAAGGCCGGAATCTGCAACACGTCCACCGCCTGGGCCGCCGGTTCGCACTGTTCGGGCTCGTGCACATCGGTCAATACGGGACAGGAATAGGTATCGGCGATATCGGCGAGAATTTGCAGGCCGGATTCCATCCCCACCCCGCGCAGGCCGGAAAGGCTGGTGCGGTTGGCCTTGTCGAAGGAGCTCTTGAAGATCAGGCCGAGTCCCAGCCCGGCCGTGATTTCGGAAAGCCCGGCGGCCATTTCAAGGGCGTGGTCGCGGCTTTCGAGGACACAGGGGCCGGCAATTAACGCCAGCGGCAGGTCATTGCCCAGGGTCAGATTGCCGATATGTACCTGGTGTTGCTCTGTGCGTTTCTCTGTCATGCCCGCCTCCTATACCAGACGTGACTGATGCACCGCAGCCTCGATAAACGAGGTAAACAGCGGGTGCGGATCGAAGGGCTTGGATTTCAGTTCGGGGTGGAACTGGACGCCGATGAACCAGGGGTGACCGGGAATTTCCACGATTTCCGGCAATACCCCGTCGGGCGACATACCGGAAAAGACCAGCCCCGCCTTTTCCAGACGCTCCTTGTATTCGATATTCACTTCATAGCGGTGGCGGTGGCGTTCGAAGATGGTGTTTTCGCCGTAAATACCCTGGACCTGGCTCTTTTTGCGCAGGGCGCATTCATAGGCGCCGAGCCGCATGGTGCCGCCGAGATTACCGTCGGTCTTGCGTTTTTCCAGCATTTCGCCCTTGAGCCATTCGGTCATCAGACCCACCACCGGTTCCTTGCAGTCGCCGAATTCGGTGGAACCGGCATCCTTGACCCCGGCCAGGCTGCGCGCCGCCTCCACCACCGCCATCTGCATGCCGAAACAGATGCCGAAATAGGGGATGTTGCGTTCGCGGGCGAAACCGGCGGCCTGAATCTTGCCTTCGGCGCCGCGCTCCCCGAAACCGCCGGGCACGAGAATGCCGTCCACCCCTTCGAGATGGTGCACCGTATCCTCGCTCTCGAAGATTTCCGAATCGATCCATTCGAGATGGACCCTCACGTTGTTGGCGATGCCGCCATGGGTAAGAGATTCGGCCAGGGATTTATAGGAATCGAGAAGGTCGGTATATTTACCGACAACGGCGATGGTCACCTCGCCTTCGGGTTCACGGATGCGGTGGACGATCTCTTTCCAGCGGGTGAGGTCCGCGCTGCCTCCCTGGTCAAGGCCGAAATAGCTGCACACTCTTTCGTCGAACCCCTGTTCCGAATAGCTCACCGGCACCTGATAGATGGTGTCCACGTCGAGCGCCGCGATCACGTCTTCCTCGGCGATGTTGCAGAAGAGGCCGATCTTGCGCCGGGCTTCGTCGGGAATCTCGCGGTCGCAGCGGCACATGAGAATATCGGGCTGAATCCCCACCGAAAGAAGTTCCTTCACCGAATGCTGGGTTGGCTTGGTCTTGAGCTCGCCCGCCGATGGGATATAGGGCACCAGGGTGAGGTGGGCAAACAGGGTGCGCTCCGGTCCCAGCTCGTTGCGCAGCTGGCGGATGGCCTCAAGGAAAGGCAGGCTTTCGATATCGCCCACCGTGCCGCCGATCTCGCATAACACGAAGTCCTCGCCGTCGAGATCGGCCTTGATGAAATCCTGGATGGCGTCGGTGACGTGGGGAATGACCTGGATGGTGGCGCCCAGGTAATCGCCGCGCCGTTCGCGCGCGATGACGTCGGAATAAATACGCCCCGAGGTGACGTTGTCGCTCTGGCGTGAGGGAACGCCGGTATAGCGTTCGTAATGGCCGAGATCGAGATCGGTCTCGGCCCCGTCATCGGTCACATAGACCTCGCCATGCTGGTAGGGGCTCATGGTGCCGGGGTCTACATTGAGATAGGGATCGAGCTTGCGCAGGCGCACCTTGAAGCCGCGTGACTGGAGCACCGCGCCCAGAGCCGCGGAGGAGAGACCTTTTCCTAATGAGGAGACCACGCCGCCAGTGATGAAAATGAACCGCGTCATGGACCGACAATCTACAACAGGTTCCATCCCCGCCCCAAGGAAAAGAAGCGGTGAAGGCATGGAAAAATGCACATTTTTTACTGATCCACGGGAACGCTGGGCGTTTCGGTTTCCGATTCGGTTGCCGATTCCGGCATTGTTTCCGTTTCACCCATGGGAAGTTCCGTCTGAAGGTCCGTGAACTCTCCCTCCTCGGCCGATTTGTCGAGCTCTTCGAGGATGGATTCCGGGGCTACGGCTTGGGCGCTCATATAAGCCAGAAGCATGCTCGATGCCATGAAACAGGCGGCGAGAATAGCCGTGGTCCGGGTCAGGAGGTTGGCCGTGCCGCGCCCCGACATCAATCCGCCCATGCCGCCACCGCCGCCGCCGATGCCCAAACCTCCGCCTTCGCTACGCTGGATGAGGACAACCCCCACCAAAGCGAGCGCCAGCAAAAGATGAATCATGAGGAGAATCGTGGTCATGGGGATGAGCCTTTGGTTGCGAGTGTAATTGTAACCGGTATGAATTTCGTTGGGGGCTTTTTAATGGCTAACGTCCATTAAAGCCAGACACTTTTCCATTCCCTGTCTATCTCAGGCAATTCCCGTTCCTGGCCCGAAACCACAAAATCTAGAGACAGGTTTCGGCGATGGCCCAGAAATCTTCCGCCTCGAGGCTGGCGCCGCCGATCAGGGCTCCGTCCACATCTTCCAGTTCCATCAGTTCCGCCGCATTTCCCGGTTTCACCGAACCACCGTAGAGAATACGCATGGCGTCGGAATCGGAGAGCGCCCTGGCCAGACCGGCGCGGACCCCGGCATGGATTTCGGCCACATCCGCCACCGTCGCCACCAGCCCGGTGCCGATGGCCCAGACCGGCTCGTAGGCGATTACCGTATTCTCCGCACTCGCCCCGTCGGGAAGCGAGCCCGCCAACTGCGAGCCGACAATATCCATGGCCTCGCCGCGGTCGCGTTGTTCCCGGGTTTCGCCAATACAGATGACGGCGGTCAAGCCACAGGCATGGGCGGCGGTGGCTTTGGCCCTGACCTGGTCGCTGCTTTCACCATGATCGGCGCGGCGCTCGGAATGACCGACGATCACATGGGAACAGCCCGCATCCTTGAGCATGGCGGCGCTCACATCGCCGGTATGGGCGCCGCTTTCCAGCGCGTGGCAGTCCTGGCCGCCCACGGCGATAACGCTTTCGGCCAGGGTCTCGGAAATCTCGCGCAACAGGGTGGCCGGGGGACAGACAAGAAGATCAAGATGAAGAATGCCATGAGCCGACTGGTGGGAGGCGGCCTTCTCCGCCACTGCGGCCGCCAGCGCCACCCCTTCCCGGTGCAGCCCGTGCATCTTCCAGTTTCCGGCGATCAGGAGCCGTCTTTCTTCCATTACCCCAACTCCTTTCCCGCTTGCGTCACTATGCGGCAATGAAACTCAGGCCGCGTTACCGCCTCATTACCATGCTCTTAGCATGAGGGTGGGAGTGTTGCCACCTAAGCTATCTGGCGGGCATCGGGAATCCGGATTAATCGCCTGTTGCGGGGGCCTGCCGTCACTTCTATGATGCCGCCCGTTTTTAAGGTTCTCGCCTCAAGGTCTTGACCTTTACGGGGCCGTTCTGCAAACAGAACGTAATTCCCGCCACAACATTTGAGATAAGTGTCCGCCTATGCTCGCCATACTCCGCAACAAAGCCAGTTCCTGGGTTGTCAAAATTCTTTTCGCCATTCTCGTCCTCAGCTTCGCTGTTTGGGGAATAGGCGATATTTTCCGTGGCCCCGGCCAGGACGTGGTCATCGCCAGCGTCGGCGATATAGAAATCCGCGCAAGAGAATTCAGCACCCAGCTCAATCGTCAGGTTCAGGGGCTGAGCAAGGCCATCGGTATGGAATTGACCGACGAGCAACTGCGCGGCATGGGGCTGGTGGACGGCACCCTGGATAATTTGATTGAACGCTCTCTGTTTGATGCCGCCGCGGCTGACCTGGGGTTGTCGGTCAGTAACGAGTTGGTGCGGGACAGAATTCTCAGCACCAAGGAATTCAAGGACGAGGACAACAGATTCAGCGAATTTCTGTTCCGGCGCAACCTGATCGAGAACGGCTATAGCGAGGAATCCTACGTCACCTCGCTGCGCCGCGAACTGTCGCGCATACAGCTTATCGATTCCATCGAGATTGGCGTCGCGCTGCCCGAGACCATGCTCAAGCCGCTGACCATTTACCGCTGGGAAAAGCGGGCCGTTGACCGGATTCTCATCAAGGCCGAGGACATCCCCGGTTTCGATTCCCCCGAAGAGGCGCTGGTCCGGGCCTATTACGAGGAACACCCGGCGAGCTTTCAGTCCCCCGAATACCGCTCGGTAACCATGATCAATCTTGCGGCCAAGGACCTGGCGGACAAGATTTCCATTTCCGATGAGGTCTTGACGCAAACCTATGAAGACCGCATCGACGGCTATTCCACCCCGCGGCGGCGGCGTCTCGAGCAGATTCATCTCGAGAACGAGGAAGACATCAAACGCGCCGCCGAAACCCTGGCCAAGGATGAGAACAAGGGCCGTGACTTCCTCGACATGGCCGGGGAGATCACGGGAAGAGAGGCGCAAACCCTTAATCTCGGCTGGAACCTGCGCGAAGACCTGCCCGATGAAATCGTCGAGGATGTCTTTGCCATGGAAAAAGGAGCCGTCAGCGCCCCTCTGAAAACCCCCTTCGGCTGGCATATTATCCACGTCACCGGCATCGAGGAGGAAAACATCCGCTCTTTCGATGAGGTCAAGGAGGAGATCAGGGAGGAGCTTGCCGCCGAGGAAGCGCTGGACGCCCTCTATGAGATCATCAAGCAGGTGGAAGACGAATTTGCCGGCGGCGCCTCGCTGGAGACGGTGGCTGATAGCCTCAATCTCAAGGTGACGCGTCTGGAGGCCATCGACGCCACCGCAAAGAACGCCGAGGGCGAAGCCATTGCCGATCTGCCGGGCGAGAAATTCACAAACAACGTATTCAAGACGCCCGAAGGCGAACAGGCCGACCTTGTGGAAACCGAGGAGGACGGCTTTTACGTTCTGCGCGTGGACAAGGTCACGCCGCCTGGCCTGATGCCCCTAGCGAAGGCCCGTGACAAGGTGGTGGACACCTGGCGCATGGAACAGCAGAAACAGAGCGCCAAGGCACAGGCCAGCCTCATCGCCGACAAGGTTAAGGCCGGCGGTGATATCGCCACGGTGGCCGGGGATCTGGGCCTGGAAGTGGAAACCTCGGAGCCCTTTACCCGTGAAGGCACCACTACCATCCCGCCCGAGCTGACGCAGGAAATCTTCGCCTCCGGGGTCGGCCATGTGGGCATGGCGGAAACCGATGATGGATACGTCGTCGCCCGGGTCGCCAGCATCGAGGCCGGCGACACCGCCACCAATGATGAGGAAAGCCAGCAAATGCAGGACTCTCTCATGGGCTCCATGGGCAGTGACCTGATCAACCAGTTCGCCTATCAGTTAAGACAGCACTACAAGATTTCCGTCAACAAACGGGCGCTCGATGATTCCTTCTAGAGTTTTCCCAAGCCATGCCAGGGGCTAGAGCGGGTCATGGTTGATAGGGATCAATTTGATGGCAGCGAATCGGTTCATTCGGGTAGGCGCGGCGAGCAGC
>CAYZWF010000013.1:22120-54364 GCA_964482135.1 uncultured Rhodospirillaceae bacterium | reverse complement strand
TGGTGGAGCCAGTCGGGATCGAACCGACGACCTCTACAATGCCATTGTAGCGCTCTCCCAACTGAGCTATGGCCCCAAAAAATCTTGTGCCGTCCTCTCCTAGGCCTTTTTTCCCTTCGCGGCCTTGGCCTTGGCAGGGGGTTTCTTCTTGGGCTCGGCTTTCTTTTTCGTTTCCTTCTTGGCGGACTTGGCCTTTGTTTCCTTCTTGGGCTTTGTGGTTTCCGGCTCCGCCTTTGCGGGCTTGGCTTTCGCTTCTTTCTTGGGCGCGGGCTTGGCTTTCTTCGCCTTTGCGGGTTTGGTCCCGGTCTTCGCTTTTTCCTCGGATTCCGGTTTTTCCGCCGCTTCGTCCGGTTTCGTTTCTACGTCCCCGTTCTCTTCTCCCTCGGCTTGAAAATCGGGCTCGGCTTCCAGTTCCTCGGAAGGAACGAAGACTTTTTCCTCCTCGTCCTCGTCCAGGGAGGCGGTTACGAGATTGTCGTCCAGACTCTCCGCCGCCGCCAGTTTGTCGCCGGTCTTCTCATCCTTTTCGGCCGGGGCCTCGATGGCGTCCTTCTTGACAGGGGCAGCCACCTCTTTTTCCACCGGCGCCTGCGACCGCCGGGGCTTTACGAAAGCCTCGGGATCGAACTCATCGCCGCATTTCGGACAGATGATGGGCGAGCGCCTAAGGTCGTAAAAATTGGCGCCACAGGCCTGACAATGGCGTTTGATCCCCCATTCCGGCTTTACCACTGGGTATTCTCCCTTGAAAAGGTGGTGACAACACCAAAACGATGCATAAACACCGTTAAAAAATTGTTGCATGCTGCAATTGCCATGATCGCCGCCTCCTGTCAAAACCAAAATATATGTGATCGTGACAATCCGCTGCGGGTCACCATGGAACAGAGACCGGTTCATGTGTTAAAAAATGTCGCGATCCCGGCGTGTAAGAAACTTCAGGGGCCTCCGCTCCGGTGAAACTTCAGGAGTCCCCTTTGCAGGACAAGGAACAACGGTGACATCTCTTTTTTCAGGAACCGCCGCGGCTCTGCGTGGCCGCGCCGCGCCGCCCGGCGACAAGTCCATTTCCCACCGCACGCTTCTTCTTGGCGCGCTGGCGGTGGGCGAAACCGTCATTGACGGCCTGTTGGAAAGCGACGACGTGAGGGGCACGGCCGATGCCCTGCGGGCCCTGGGTGTTGATATTTCCCGCGAGGAAATGAAATCAGGCGCCTCCCAGAGCGGAGATAACCAGAGTGGGGGCAACAGATACCGGGTCAACAGATACCGGGTCAACGGCGTCGGCCTGGGCGGCCTGGGCCAACCCTCCGAGACGCTCCATATGGGTAATTCGGGCACCGGCGCGCGGCTCCTCATGGGGGTGCTGGCCAGCCATCCCGTCACCGCCGTGCTGACCGGGGATTCTTCCCTCAACGAGCGGCCCATGGCCCGTGTCACCGAACCGTTGCGCCGCATGGGGGCGGAGATTCAGGCCTGCGACGGGGAACGGCTGCCGGCCACGGTACGCGGCGCGGCCGAGCCCGTCCCCCTTACCCATACCCTTGCCGTGGCCTCGGCCCAGGTTAAATCGGCCCTTCTCCTCGCCGGCCTCAATGCGCCGGGGCAAACCTCCGTCACCGAACCCCTGCCCAGCCGCGACCACACGGAACGGCTGTTGCGCCATTTCGGCGTCACGGTGAACAGCGAACAGGAAGAGGGCGGCGCGCAAACCGTCACTGTGACCGGCTATCCCGAGATTTCCGCCGCCCAGGTGAGCGTGCCCGGCGACCCAAGCTCGGCGGCTTTCCCCGCCGTGGCGGCGCTTATCCTGCCCGGCTCTGAGGTCACCCTGGAAGGGGTTTGCGTCAACCCCCTGCGCATGGGGCTTTATGACACCCTGGGCGAGATGGGGGCGGATATTACCATCGAGAACCAGCGCGACTCATGCGGCGAGCCGGTGGCCGATCTGGTGGTGCGCGCAGCCCGCGACGGGCTTCGCGGCGTCGAGGTGCCGTCTGGGCGCGTTCCCTCCATGATCGACGAATATCCCATCCTCGCCGTGGCCGCGGCCTTCGCCGGGGGGGTTACCGTTCTGCACGGTCTCGCCGAGCTGCGGGTCAAGGAAAGCGACCGCCTGTCGGCCATGGCGCGCGGCCTTGCCGCCTGCGGCGTCACGGTGAAAGAGGAAAAAGATGCTCTCACCATCGAGGGCCAGGGGGGAACGGCCCCGCCCGCCGGCGGCGCCACCATATCCGCCGGCCTCGATCACCGCATCGCCATGGCCTTCCTGGTTCTAGGCATGGCCGCGAAAAAACCCGTGACCGTCGAGGGCGGTGACGCCATCGCCACCAGCTTCCCCGGCTTTGTCGGGCTCATGAACGGCCTTGGCGCCGCCATTGCCGAAACCAAGGGGGCCTCATGACGGTATCCGCCGTCATCGCCATAGACGGCCCGGCGGCGGCGGGAAAGGGCACCCTGGCGCGCCGTCTGGCGGAATATTACGGATTCGCCTATCTCGATACCGGGCTTCTTTACCGCGCCGTGGGGCGCCGGCTTCTCGACCGGGGCGACGACCCCGGCGATGCGGAGGCGGCCACGGAGGCAGCCCGTTCGCTGGCCCCGGAGGCACTGGAAAACCCGGCCCTGCGCAACGATGAAACGGCCTCGGCGGCTTCCCAGGTGGCGGTAATTCCGCAGGTGCGCCAGGCGCTTTTGCAGTTCCAGCAGCGTTTCGCGGCCTCCCCTCCGGTGGTTGTTCCCGGGGACGCACCGGGCGCGGTTATTGACGGCCGCGATATCGGTACCGTGGTATGTCCCGCCACGCCTTATAAATTGTTCGTTACGGCCAGTATCGAAGAGCGCGCCGAGCGCCGCCTTAAAGAGTTGCGGGAGCGGGGCATCGAGAGTATACATGGCCGCGTTCTGCAGGAAATGAAGGATCGTGACGCCCGGGACAGCCAGCGTGACATTGCGCCGCTGGCCAAATCCGAGGATGCTTTGTTGATCGATACCACGGAGATGGACCCCGAAAAGGTTTTTTCCGTGGCCCTGGACCATCTTTCCACGCAAGGACTCGCGCCGCCCCAATCCCGGCCTTAAAGCCTCCGGCTTTGAGTTTTGGATTTCCGGCCTCGAGCCCTCCCTTCCCCTCGCGGAACATGAAATGACCGTTTCCCGTCGCGCCGCCCAAACGCGCGGGGATGTAACCGGTCCCGTTTAACCAGGACAGGCCGTTGGCTGGGCATATAACGGCGGGTCCGCAGACCAGTTAGGAAACCCACGTCTCTTGCGAGGGGCAGGGGTTTCATCAAGTCAGGAGAATCCATGTCGGAAACGCCTTCCACACATGACGAGAACGCTACGGATGGGGACACGCCCGTGGCCGAAATGGCCACGGATGAGAAATTTGCGGCCGAAATGACCACCAACGAGAATTTCGCCGAACTTCTCGAAGAATCCCTCGAGAAACAGCAGAGCTTCGAAGGCACGGTAACCAAGGGCCGGATCATTTCCATTGAAAATGACATGGTGCTGGTGGATGTGGGCCTGAAATCCGAAGGCCATGTCCCCCTGAAGGAATTTATTTCCCCAGGCGAGGATTCCGACATCAAGCCCGGCGACGAAGTGGATGTTTTCGTCGAGCGGCTGGAAAATAATAACGGCGAGGCCATGCTCAGCCGCGAAAAGGCGCGGCGCGAGGAATCCTGGGTCCTGCTCGAGAAATCCTTCTCCGACGAAGAGCGCGTGACCGGCATCATTTTCGGTCGCGTCAAGGGCGGCTTTACCGTCGATCTCAACGGCGCGGTGGCCTTTCTTCCCGGCTCCCAGGTGGACATCCGGCCGGTGCGCGATATTTCGCCGCTCATGGGAACGCCCCAGCCTTTTCAGATTCTTAAAATGGATCGCAAGCGCGGCAACATCGTTGTCTCGCGCCGCGCCGTTTTGGAGGAATCCCGCGCCGAGGAACGCTCGAAACTGATTTCCCAGCTCACCGAGGGTCAGGTTCTCGATGGCGTGGTCAAAAACATCACCGATTACGGCGCCTTCGTGGATCTGGGTGGCGTTGACGGCCTGCTCCATGTCACCGATCTGGCATGGCGGCGCGTCAACCATCCTTCCGAGGTTCTCTCCATCGGCCAGACCGTGGACGTGAAGGTGATCCGTTTCAACGCCGAGACCCAGCGCATCAGCCTTGGCATCAAACAGCTGGAGCCCGATCCCTGGGATAACGTGGGGGTGAAGTATCCGGTGGACGCCAAGTTCAACGGCCGTGTCACCAACATCACCGATTACGGCGCCTTCGTCGAGCTGGAGCCCGGCATCGAAGGACTGGTCCATGTCTCCGAGATGAGCTGGACCAAGAAGAACATCCATCCCGGAAAAATTGTTTCCAGCAGCCAGGAAGTGGAAGTCATGGTCCTCAACGTGGACCCCGAGAAGCGGCGCATCAGCCTCGGACTCAAACAATGCGGGGATAATCCGTGGGAACAGTTCGCCGACTCCTATCCCTCCGGGACCGAACTCGAAGGCGAGATCAAGAACATCACCGAATTCGGCCTGTTCGTGGGATTGCCCGGTAATATCGACGGCATGGTCCATCTCTCCGACCTTGACTGGAACCGTCCCGGCGAAGAAGCGCTGGCCGAATACAAGAAGGGCGACATGATCAAGGTCAAGGTGATGGAGGTGGATACCACCAAGGAGCGGGTATCGCTGGGCGTTAAGCAACTCACCGACGATCCCTACGCCGCCGCCATGGTCGATACCAAGAAGGGTGACACCGTGACGTGCAAGGTTACCGCCGTCACCGATGGCGGGCTTGAGGTAGAGGTCTCCGACGGTGTTACCGGCTTCATCCGCAAGGCGGATCTCTCCCGCGAGCGCAGCGAACAGCGCCCCGACCGTTTCGCTATTGGCGAACGGGTGGATGCCAAGGTGACGAAGGTGGACAAGAAAGAGCGCAAGCTCACCTTGTCGGTTAAGGCCAATGAAGTGGCCGAAGAGAAAAAAGCCATGGCCGAATACGGTTCGTCGGATTCCGGGGCCAGCCTCGGCGATATTCTTGGCGCGGCCATCAACAAGGCAAAGAAGGGCAAGGACGAGCCCAAAGCGGAAGCCGGGGATGAAAAGCCCAGCAAGAAAGCCGATAGCAAGAAGGCCGACGCTAAGGACGCTAAGAAAGCCGATAGCAAGAAGGCCGATGCTAAGAAGGCCGACGCTAAGAAAGCCGACAGTAAGGAAGCAGACGGCGAGGAAGCAGATGACGAGGAAAAGGGAGAAGATTCCTCCGACTCGTGATGGGGGCGGCGAAGGATCCCGCTTTGGAGGGATTTCGGGGGTAGGGCATGTCTCTTGAACCCGACCGCCTGCTTGACCGCCAGCGTCTGACACGCCATCTCACCTTGTGGCGCGTGGCGGCTGTTTTCGCCCTGGTCGCTCTGCTGGCCACCCTTTCGGGGGATGGCGATAAGATCAGAAAAGGCAACTCCATCGCGCGCCTCACCGTAGAGGGCGTCATCGTCGAGGACTTAGACCGCGAGGCGGCGCTGGCCGGCCTCGCCGACGATCCCGACACGGTGGCTCTCATCGTCCATATCAACAGTCCCGGCGGAAGCGTTGTCGGCGGCGAATCCCTCTATCATGCCATCCGTAGCGTCGCCGAACGCCTTCCCGTGGCCGTGGTCATGGGCGAGGTGGCGGCAAGCGCGGGGTATATGGTGGCCATTGCCGGTGACCGGATTTTCGCGCGCCAGGGCTCCATCACCGGTTCCATCGGCGTCATCTGGCAGACCGCCGATATCACCGGCCTGCTTACCAAGTTGGGAATCACTACCGAAGCCATCAAAAGCGGCCCCCTGAAGGCCGTTCCCTCGCCTCTGGAGCCGGTGACGCCGGAGGTCAGGGAGGCAACCCAAACCCTGGTGCTCGACATCTATGATCTGTTCGTGGACATGGTCTCCGACCGCCGCCACCTTTCACGTTCCCAGGTGGAGCGGCTGGCCGATGGCCGGGTGTTCACCGGACGTCAGGCGCTTAAGGTCCATCTGGTGGACGAAATCGGCGGCGAGGATGCAGCCAGGAAGTGGTTCACCGACATGCATGATGTGGACTCTTCCCTTCCCGTCCGTGAACTAGAAATTGAGGACAGAGACAAACTCTGGCGCAGTCTGGTTTCCATAATGGCGGAAAAAACGTTTTTCCCTGAGAGGGTTACACTTGACGGCCTGATTTCGCTCTGGCACCCTGAGAGTGCAGAAGGGAATCAATAAACAACAGTAGTTTTTATTGTCTGCGAGTCTGCGCCAGGGAGCATCTTCCGGCGCAGGGAGGAAATAGCGTGAAAGCCGGGGGAAGATTTCGGGCCATGACCAAGTCAGAGCTTATTGCCTATATCGCAGAGAAGAATCCTCATCTGTTCCACCGTGATGTGGAACGCATCGTCGCCACCCTTTTCGATGAGATTTCCGCCGCCCTTGCCGCCGGTGACCGGGTGGAACTGAGGGGGTTCGGGGCCTTCTCGGTAAAACGCCGTGACGCCCGCATAGGGCGCAATCCCCGTACCGGTGAAACGGTGTGGGTGGAAGAAAAGCATATTCCTTATTTCAAGACCGGAAAGGAACTCCGCGAGCGGCTCAACGGAAAGCGTTAAGCTGTGTGCTGTGTCGGGCCGGGCTGGCCCTTCTTTCGCGAAATTCTGACCGCATTTATTAAAAGAGGGAACACGTGAAAGTTCTCTTCTGGCTCCTGTTCCTACCCTTCGCCGTTATTGCCGCCGTCTTTGCCGTCAACAACAGGGGCGAGGTGGCGCTCGGTCTCGATCCACTTCCCTATACCGTCTCGCTTCCGGTCTATATGGCGGTGCTGCTGGCGGCGCTGTTCGGGTTCCTCCTCGGCGCGGCGCTGGTCTGGGTCGCCCAGGGAAAATGGCGGCGGATGGCGCGGCGTAATGCACGCCAAATGAATGCCCTGGAACGGGATTTGTCCGGCCAGCGTGAGGAAAACGCCCGCCGTGCCGCGACGGCCGCCGAATCTGCCTCTCCCGCTTCGGGCAGGGAAATCGCGGAAAGAAAATAAAAAATTCCCAGAATAAAAAATTCCCAGAATAAAAAATCTGGGAAACCGCGCCGATAAACGGCGGCGCTAAACCGTAATGTTCAGATTCTGTCCGCGAAAGGGATGAGCAAGGCGGGGGGTGGCGAGGCTGGGGTCGGTCTCCATGACGGGGTTGAGCGCCGATTCGAGAAGGGGTTCGGCGATACGCTCCTTAAAGCTGAAAGGTTTCTTCGCCACCGAGGTGCCGAGAAGGCCGGCGCTTATCTCCGCCAGCGAAACCTGAATGGGTCCTACGCCTTCCATAACGCGTTTTCCCCGTCTTCTCTGTCTTTTTGGTTCTTTAGGGTCCGTGGCGCGGACAGCCCTGCCTAGCCTGCGAACCAAACCCCAGTATAGCAAAAATCGCCGAAAAAGTCATTTGAATTCTATTAAGTCATTGTTTTTAATTGTATTTTAATCAAAGGGGTGTTGACCTTTGGCGTATTTCTCCTACACTCCGCGCCACCCTCTGACCATTTCCTTCTAACCATCCCCCCCTTCTAACCACCCCGGAAAAAAAAGACATGGATGAGATAATAAAGCTGGTTTCCGGATTTCGCTCCTTTCGCCGGGAAAACTTCATCGAGAACCGCTCGCGCTTCCAGGACCTTGTGCGCCGTGGCCAATCGCCGCAAATCATGATCATCGCCTGTTCCGATTCCCGCGTCGATCCGGCCATCGTCACCGGGGCCGAGCCGGGGGACCTGTTCGTGGTCCGCAACGTGGCCAATCTGGTTCCGCCCTGTCAGGGGGACGGCCATTACCACGGCACCAGCGCCGCCCTGGAATACGCCGTGCGTCAGCTCGGGGTCGCCCATGTGATCGTTTTCGGCCATGCCCGCTGCGGCGGCATTCACGCCCTGATGGAATCGGCAAACGGCGAAGACGACAGTAGCGATTTCGTGGGATCATGGATGGAAATCGCCCGCCCCGCCCGTGACGAGGTTCTGCGTGTCATGCCCGATGCCGGGCTCGAGGAACAGGCCGCGGCCTGTGAAAAGCTGGGGGTGAGGGCCTCCCTTGAAAATCTCATGACGTTTCCCTGGATCGCTGAAGCCGTGGCGGCGGGCGATCTGCACCTCCACGGCTGGTATTTCGATATCGTGGAAGGCGCGCTCTGTGCCCTGGACCCTGAAAACGGAGAGTTCCGTCCGGCCGAAGACCTCTTCCCCCTTGCCTGAAGCGGCATCTTGTCGTATCCCCGCCTTGCCGTTGCCCGGTAATGGCGCCGTTCACATCAGCGGAGACATGGAATATGAGCCCACTCCCGGCCACTTCTGACGACGCCGCGAAGCGTATTCTCTGCGCCCTGGATACTCCCGATGCGGCCACCGCCATCGCCTGGGCGGACAAGCTGGGCGGCCTGGTGGGCGGGGTCAAGCTGGGCAAGGAATTTTTCACCGCCAACGGCCCCTCGGGCGTCATGGCGGTGGCGCTGACCGAGCTTCCCATCTTCCTCGATCTCAAATTCCACGACATCCCCAACACCGTGGCCGCCGCCGTGCGCGCCACCGGCGTCCTGCGCCCGGCCATGCTGACAATTCATGCCGCGGGCGGGACGGCCATGATCCGCGCCGCGGCGGAAGCGGCGCAAGAAATCGCGGACAAGTTTCATTTTCCCAAGCCGAAGATTCTGGGCGTGACGGTACTCACCAGCCTCGGCGACGAGGATATGCCCGGCCTCGGGATTTCAGGCGCCGTGGCCGATCAGGTGATGCGGCTGGCCGAGCTGGCGCACGGCGCCGGGGCCGACGGTATTGTCTGCGCCCCTCACGAGGCCGCCGCCATGCGCGGAGCCTTCGGTGCCGATTTTACCCTGGTGACGCCGGGGGTGCGCCCCGCGGGCTCAGATAGCGGCGACCAGAAACGGGTCATGACCCCGAGAGAAGCCTTGGAGGCGGGCGCCGACTATCTGGTTATGGGCCGTCCCCTCACCGGCGCGGACGATCCGGCGGCGGCGCTGCGGAGCATTGCTGGTGATATCTCCGGGGAAATTTCCGAAGGTCCGTAATGGCGGTGGCGGTTAAAATCTGTGGCGTCAACAGCGTCGAGGCGGCGCAAGCCGCGGCTGCCGCCCAGTATGTGGGATTCGTCTTCTATCCGCCCTCGCCGCGCGCGGTGGACGGGAAAGAAGCCGCCGCTTTGGCCGCCCATCTGCCCGATAGCGTGACCCGAACCGGTCTCTTCGTGGATGCCGATGATGCGACAATCGCCGCCGTGCTGGCGGATGCACCGCTGGATTTGTTGCAGTTTCATGGTGAGGAAAGCCCCGAGCGGGTGGCGGAGGCCCGTGAAAAATTCAGTTTGCCGGTGATGAAAGCCATCAAGGTGGCGGCTAAAACGGATGTGGACGCG
Source organism: uncultured Rhodospirillaceae bacterium (assembly GCA_964482135.1). GTDB lineage: Bacteria > Pseudomonadota > Alphaproteobacteria > UBA11136 > UBA11136 > UBA11136. The sequence goes on along the minus strand of CAYZWF010000013.1, from coordinate 44,935 downwards.
GCGGACGCCTATGTTTCCTGCGCCGACCGCCTGCTCTTCGATGCCCGTGCTCCCGCCACCATGGAAGGCGCGCTGCCCGGCGGCAATGCGCTGGCCTTCGACTGGGGCCTGCTGGCGGGGCGTGAGTGGCCGTTGCCGTGGATGCTGTCGGGCGGACTCCATACCGAAAACCTGACCCAGGCGGTGCGCATCAGCGGCGCTAAGGCCGTGGATGTGTCCTCGGGCGTGGAATCATCCCCGGGCCACAAGAATCCCGCCTTTATCTGGGCTTTCATCGATGAGGCCGCAAAACTTTGACGTTTTGGGGCCTCTGTGTTTCATTCGGGGTTCATTCTGTGGATATTAGGGAGGCTGGATCCTGAACCGCTCTAACCGGCAACAATGACACTCAAAATATGACGCAACCCAATACATACCGCGCCGGACCCGACGAGGACGGCCATTTCGGCATTTTCGGCGGACGCTACGTGGCCGAAACCCTGATGCCGCTTATCCTCGCCGTGGAACAGGCCTATGACGAGGCACGAGCGGATTCCGCCTTCGCCGAGGAATTCCGCTATTACCTGGAACATTATGTGGGCCGTCCCAGCCCGCTGTTTCACGCCAAACGCCTGAGCGAGCATTTTTCCGCCCAGACCAAGGGGGGCGACAAGGGCGCGAAAATCTATCTCAAGCGCGAAGACCTCAACCATACCGGGGCCCACAAGATCAATAATTGCCTGGGCCAGATTCTCCTCGCCCGGCGCATGGGAAAGACCCGCATCATCGCCGAAACCGGCGCCGGCCAGCATGGCGTGGCCACCGCCACCGTCTGCGCCCTGTTCGATATCCCCTGCACCATCTATATGGGCGAGGTGGATATCGAGCGTCAGGCTCCCAACGTGTTTCGCATGAAACTTCTCGGCGCCGAGGTGGTGCCGGTGAAATCGGGCACGCGGACGCTGAAAGACGCCCTCAACGAGGCCCTGCGCGACTGGGTCGCCAATGTGGGGGACACCTTTTACATCATCGGCACGGTGGCCGGTCCCCACCCCTATCCGGCCATGGTGCGCGATTTCCAGGCGGTGATCGGCGACGAGACCCGCGAACAGATCATGGCCGCCGAGGGCCGGATGCCGGACAGTCTGGTGGCCTGTATCGGCGGCGGCTCTAACGCCATGGGGCTGTTCTATCCCTTCCTCGACGATGCCGAGGTGCGCATGATCGGGGTCGAGGCCGCCGGTCACGGAATCGCCAGCGGCGAGCATGCGGCCTCGCTCACGGGCGGGCGTCCCGGCGTGCTCCACGGCAACCGCACCTATCTGCTGCAGGACGATGACGGCCAGATCAAGGAAGCCCATTCCATTTCCGCCGGTCTTGATTATCCCGGCGTCGGGCCGGAGCATTCCTGGCTCTATGAAAGCGGCCGCGTGGAGTATGTCTCCATCACCGATGACCAGGCGCTGGAGGCTTTCCAACTTTTGACACAATTGGAAGGCATTATCCCGGCGCTGGAATCGAGTCATGCGCTGGCCCATGTGGGCGACATCTCCGCCACCCTGCCTAGCCACCACATCATGGTGGTGAACCTGAGCGGCCGCGGCGACAAGGATACCCCCACCGTGGCCAAAGTCCTGGATATGGAACTGTGAATACTTGCGCCGATAATTCCGCCTCCGCCACGGAGAGTGCAGAGGTCACCCAAAGCGCCGAAGGTGGCCGTATGGCCGCCTGTTTCGAGCGCCTGCGCGGGGAAAACCGTGCCGGACTGGTGGCCTTCATCACCGGCGGCGATCCCGACGCCGCCACCTCCCAGGCCCTGCTTGAGGGTTTGGCCGAAGCGGGCGCCGATGTGATCGAGTTGGGCATGCCCTTCTCCGACCCCATGGCCGACGGCCCCTCGATCCAGGCCAGCAGCCTGCGCGCACTCAATGCCGGGGCTACCCTGCGGGCGGTCCTGCAACAGGTGCGCGACTTCCGTAAGTCGGACGACCGCACCCCGCTGGTGCTCATGGGCTATTACAACCCCATCTATACCTACGGTACGGAAGATTTCGCGCGCGATGCTGCCGAGGCCGGGGTGGACGGCCTGATCGTGGTGGATTTGCCGCCCGAAGAAGACGCGGAGCTGCGCGAGCCGGCCGCCAAAGCCGGACTCCATTGCATCCGGCTGGCTACCCCCACCACCGATGATGCGCGGTTGCCGGTGGTTCTCGCCAATACCGGGGGCTTCGTCTACTACGTTTCCATCACCGGCATCACCGGCACCACATCGGCGGCCAGCGGGGAGGTGGCCGAGGCGGTGTCACGCCTGCGCCGCCATACCGGCCTGCCGGTGGCCGTGGGATTCGGCATCAAGACTCCGCAACAGGCAGGCGAGGTGGCCGCCGTGGCCGATGCCGCGGTGGTGGGTTCGGCCCTGGTGGATGTCATCGCCGCCGGTCTCGACGATCAGGGCAAGGCGGGTTCCGGACTGGTGGAAGACGTTCTGGGTTTCGTCTCCGAGATGTCCAAAGGCGTTCGCGGAGGACGGTCATGAACTGGCTCAGTAATTTCGTCCGCCCCAAGATCAGCGCCATGGTGGGCAAGAAGGAAGTGCCCGACAACATGTGGCGCAAATGCCCGGAATGCGGACAGATGATCTTTCACCGCGAACTGGAGGAAAACCTGTATGTGTGCCCCCATTGCGACCACCACCTCCGCCTCCACATGGGCCAGCGGCTGGACCTTCTCTTCGATGGCGAGGGCTATCAGAAAATAGAACTTCCCGAGTCGATTTCCGATCCGCTGAAGTTCCGCGACCGCAAGAAATACACCGACCGCCTGAAAGACGCCCGCAGCGCCAGCGGCGACAACGACGCCATCATCGTCTTCCACGGCAAGATAGGCGGCGTCCCCGTGGTTGCCGCCATCCTTAATTTCGATTTTATGGGAGGCTCCATGGGTCTGGCCGTGGGCGAGGCCATCCTTGCCGCGGCGCGCCTGGCGGTGCTTCAGGAAGCCCCCCTGATTATGATCACGGCCTCGGGCGGGGCCCGCATGCAGGAAGGCATTCTCTCCCTGATGCAGATGCCGCGCAGCATTCTTGCGGTGAACAAGGTCAAAGAGGCGGGTCTGCCTTATATTACCATTCTCACCGACCCCACTTCGGGCGGCGTGTCGGCCTCGTTCGCCATGCGCGGCGATATCGCCATGGCGGAGCCGGGCGCGGTGATCTGTTTCGCCGGCGCCCGCGTGATCGAGGAAACCATCCACGAGAAACTGCCCGAAGGTTTCCAGAGGGCGGAATACCTTCTTGATCACGGGATGGTGGACATGGTGGTCCATCGCCGGGATATGCGCGATACCCTGATTCGCGTCCTTACTCTGCTGTGCAATCCGGGCCCCCCCGCCGATGTGGTGGCGATTCCTCCCGCCACGCCCGCCAAGAACGGGGCCGCGAAGACGCAGAACGGCGGGAACAGGAAAAACGCCACGCCGCGCCGCCGCGCCACCGACAAGAAAGATGCTGGAAAAGACTGAAACTGTTCTCCAACGCTTGGTCGACCTGCATCCCAAGAAAATCGATCTCTCCCTGGGGCGGGTAGAGGAGTTGCTGACCAGGCTGGACCGGCCACAGGAAAAACTGCCCCCCGTTGTCCATGTGGCGGGAACCAACGGCAAGGGTTCCACCATCGCCTTCCTGCGCGCCTTTCTCGAGGCGGCGGGATACAGCACCCATGTTTATACCTCGCCCCATCTCGTGAATTTCAGGGAAAGGGTGTGTCTCGCCGGGCGCATCATTGACGACGGCGAACTGGTGGAGCTGCTCGAGGAATGCGAGACCGTCAATGAAGGCCGGCCCATCACCTTTTTCGAGATCACCACCGCCGCGGCGTTCCTGGCCTTTTCCCGCGTGCCCGCCGATATTCTGCTTTTGGAAACCGGGCTTGGCGGGCGGCTGGATGCCACCAATATGGTGCCAAAACCGGCGCTGACCGCCATTACCCCCATTTCCATCGACCATATGCAGTTTCTCGGTTCCACCCTCGCCGCCATCGCCGAGGAAAAGTCGGGGATTCTCAAATCCGGCGTCACCGGGGTCATCGCCCCCCAGGAGCCGGAAGTCCAGGCCGTGATCGAGGCCCAGGCCGAAAAGGTAGGCGCGCCCCTCCACAGTTTCGCCCGCCACTGGAATGTGCGGCCCCTGAATACCCTGACTTCGGACGATTCCACGGTAACCTCGGAAGTGACTTCGGAAGTGACTGTGGCCATGCATTTCGAGGGGGCCGAGCTGTCGGTTAATCTGCCCGCGCCGGGACTTGCCGGCCGTCACCAGATGTTTAACGCCGCCACCGCCCTGGCCTGTCTCGAGCATCTCGACGCATTCCCGGTGGACGAGGCCGCCCTGGCGCGCGGGCTGGAGACCGTGGACTGGCCGGGACGGCTGCAACGGATTACCCGCGGACCGCTCGTGGACGGCCTCGACGAGGGCTGGGAATTATGGATCGACGGCGGCCATAACCCGGCGGCGGGCGAAATTCTCGCCGCCACCGCCAAGAGCTGGGGTTCGGCACCGCTCGACATGGTTTTCGGCATGCTCAACAGCAAGGATCCCGGGGGCTTTCTTGCCCCCCTGGCGCCCCATCTGCGCCGTGTCAGGGCCATCGCCATCCCCGGAGAAAACGCCTCCTTTACGGCCGCACAAGCGGCTGCGGCGGGGCATGTGGAGAGGATCGAGCCGGCACCCGCGGACAGCCTTGAAGAGGCTCTTCATGGTCTCGTGGCCGAAGCCGGGGAGAAGGGCGAGGAACCCGGACGCATCCTCGTCTGCGGCTCTCTCTATTTGGCTGGGGCGGTGTTGCGCGAGAACGGCTGACCCGCAAAGGAAAAACCCCGCCATGTAAGGCGGGGTCTGGTTGTTCGAATGAAGCCGGAAAAACTTAGAGTACCGATTCCACCCATTCGTAGAGCTTGCTCTTTTCCATGCTGCCCACCTTGGTGGCGGCCACCTGGCCGTCCTTGAACAGGATCAGGGTGGGAATGCCGCGCACTCCGTATTTCTGGGGTATGCCGGGATTGCCGTCGATATCCACCTTGGCCACCTTGACCTTGCCTTCCATGTCCTTGGCAAGTTCATCGAGAAGGGGCGCGATCTGTTTACAGGGGCCGCACCATTCGGCCCAGAAATCGACAATAACGGGATCGGAGGACTTGAGAACTTCTTCTTCAAAGGTCGCGTCGGTCACCTGGCTCGGCATGGGGGGTGTGTTCCTTTATGAGTCACTGAGGTTCGGGAGTCGCCCAATTTGGGCCGGTCGGCGCGGCCGCCATTCATGACTATCAATCTAGGAAGCGGGGCCCCACCCGTCAAGGCGCGTAACGGTCAAGTTCCGCCTCTTTCAGGGTTGTGAGGGCGGGGCCTTCGGTCCACAACAGGGCGCAACGTATGTCCTTGTCGGGGTAAATCTCGCGGCACAGGGAACGATAGGCGGCCATCTGTTTGAGATAGGCTTCCGGCACCGCCTCGCCCTTCTTGGGCGGCGCGCGGTTGCTTTTGTAATCCACCACCAGAACCTCTTTCTCCCCCACCGCCATGCGGTCCACCTGGCCGCTGATGACGCGCCCGTTCACCACCCCGGCAAGGGGAGCCTCGGCAAGGCTGTCCGGGGTGAACAGGGGCGCAAATCCGGGCTCGTCGAGAACCGCCAAGGCCGCCTCCGCCAACGCGCGGCGTTCCTCCTCACCGAGGTCGGGCGCGGCCAAGGCGAGGTAGCGTTGCGCCGCCTGTTGCCGTGCGCCCGGGGCAAGATCGGGCAGGCTTTGCAGCAGGCGGTGCATAATCCGCCCGCGGGCAAAGGCCGGCATCCCCTTGTCTTTGCCTTTCCCCCCGGTGGCGGCAAGGGGCGAGAGCACGGCGGGCTCGATGGTTTCGGGACGGGACGGGGCCAGCGGCACCGGGGGCAGGGGGTCGCTCGGCGGCACGGCCCGCGCCCATCCCGGCAGATCGGGGTGGGCTTGCGCGCCTGGTTCCCGTTTCTGTTCGCCGTCGGGTTGCGCCGTCTGGGGCGTGGACAGCCGCCAACCGGTCTCCCCGAATTCCAGCTCCACCGGCTCCGCCGCGCCTTCAAGGGCATCCCTCACGAGGTCGTACCAGCATCCCGCCTTGCGGCCGTTCCTGGTCTCCCAGCCGCATAGGTAAAGCCGGTCGCGGGCGCGGGTCATGGCCACATAGAGCAGCCGCCGGTGCTCGTCGCTGCGGCGCGCCCGTCCGTGTTCACGCAGGTCACTGCACAGCCCGTCCTCATTGGCCCGCTTCACCGGCCACAGCATGTGACGGGATTTGTCCGCTTGCCCCTTTCCAGCCCACAGCAGGGCTTCGTCGTGATGGGCGCCGGGCGCGCCGCAGGTATCGGGGAGGAAGACGATATTGGCCTCCAGCCCCTTGGCGCCATGCACCGTCATAATTCGCACCTCGTCGCGGTCCTGTTCCAGGTCGCGTTTGATCTTTGCATTTCCCGCCGCCAGCCAGTGCAGGAAGCCCTGGAGCGAGGGCGTATGGGCGCGCTCGAACTCCAGGGCGAGGTTGAGGAACTCGTCCATGGGGTCGTTAGCGTCGCGCCCCAGCCGGGCGGTCAATCGCCTGCGTCCGCCGTCGGGCCCCAGAAGTTCCGCGTAAAAGGCAAAGGGCGAGGTAAAATCGGCGCGTTTCAACAGCGCCCGCAGCTCGTCACAGGCGGCGGTGAAGCGCGGGGTTTCCTCCCGCCGCGCCTGTAATTCCGCCCACAGCCCCCTGTCGCGGTCATGGGCCAGCGCCAACAGGTCATCGTCGTCGAATCCGAACAGCGGCCCCTTGAGCACCACCGCCAGGTTAAGGTCGTCCTCGGGCAACAGCACAAACGCGCCCAGCGCCATCAGGTCCATCACCGTCATTTGTTCGGTGAGCACCATACGGTCGGTACCGGCCACGGGCACCTTGTGGTTTTTCAGACAGCGCACCAGTTCATCCACGAAGGCGGTGCGGCGGCGCACCAGAATCAGAATATCGCCGGGACGGATGGGCCGGCCACGGGATTCCAGGATTTCCCCGTTTTCAAGCCAGCCGGAGATACGCGCGGCGATACGCTGGGCCAGCACGGCCTCGGGGCTGGCTTGCGAAACCCGGTCCAGCGGCGCGTCCCAGGGTTCGTTTTCTTCGGCCTTCTGCCACGGCACCGTAGGCCACAACTCCACGCAACCGGCCTGGTCCATGCGGAAGGGAAGGTGGCGCGTTTCCCCGCCGCCGGCGGTCAGCCCGGCATTGGCTTCTGGCCGCGCGAAGACCCGGTCCACGGCGGTGAGTAGCTGTGGCACCGAGCGGAAACAGAGGAACAGGTCCACCTCCTGCCAGGGCGCTCCTGCGCCCTTGACCCTTTTGGCGAAGATGGTGCGCATCTTTTCGAAAGCTTCGGGCTCGGCCCCCTGGAAGGAGTAGATGGATTGTTTCTCGTCACCCACGGCGAATATGCTGCGTCCCGTTTCATGGCCGTCCTCATGACGGCCTTCCCCGGCGAAGAATTCCTCGCTCAACGCCTCGATCACCTGCCACTGGGTGGGGCTGGTGTCCTGGGCCTCGTCCACCAGAATGTGGTCGATGCCGCCGTCGAGCTTGTAGAGCACCCAGGAGACGCCGCCGTCGCGGCGCAGCAGATCGCGGGCCTTGTGGATCAGGTCTTCGTAATCGAGAAAAGCGCGGGTTTCCTTTTCCGCCTCGTAACGGGCAATCAGCGCCTGGGAAAAAATAAGCACCGCGGCGGTGGCCTCGGCCACGGCGAGCGCCTTGAGGCGTTCATGGAGCTCGACGATCCGCGTCTGTTCGGCCATCAGGGCGTCAAAGGCCCGAGGATCGGCTTGCTTCGGCTTTTTGGTCATCAGACCGCTTTCCTTGCGGCGCTCTCTCGGCTTGCCTTTGGGCTTGGTGAGAAAAAGATCACTGTATTCGCCGGTGAGAATTTCCACCCGGCGCGCCGGTTTTTCCAGCCATTTGCGAATAACCTTTGCGCGTTTCTCGTCCTCTGCCGTCCCCTGGTCCAGCGCATTCGCCACCGCGCTCAGCCCCTTGCCGTCGCAGGCGGCCTCGGCGCAGGCCGCTTCCAGAACGCTGTCATGGGTGTCCTCGGGACCAAGGCCCAGAAGCCCGCGCGTTCCGGCGATCACACCCGCCGGCCCGCCCTTCTCAGCGAACAGGCGTTTCAATTGATGGCGGTGGCTGGCGATTTCCTTCAGCACCTTGGCCAGCCCGGTTTCATCCACCAGGGCCACCATAAGGTCCAGCGCCTGCGCCAGTTCGGGATGACCGCCGTCATGGGCCTGGGCCAGCACATGGGTATACGCATGGTCCAGGGTTTCGGCGGCGCTGCGCTCGTCCATCACCGTGCAATGGGGGGATATCCCGGCCTCCAGGGGGAAGCGCGCCAACAGCGATTCACAGAAGGAATGAATGGTCTGGATTTTGAGCCCGCCGGGCGCGTCCAGGGTGGCGGCGAACAGCCGCCGCGCTGTTTGCGTTTCTTCCGCCGTGGCCTCGCGGCCCAACAGGGTAACAAGCGCCTCGGCCAGCTTGTCGTCGGCCAGGGTGGTCCAGGCGCCGAGCTGTTCGAACAGGCGCTTGGACATTTCCGCCGCCGCCGCCTTGGTGAAGGTGAGGCACAGAATACGCCCCGGCGCCGTGCCGCCGAGCAGCAGCCGCGTTACCCGGTCCACCAGAACCCGCGTCTTGCCGGCCCCGGCATTGGCCGCCACCCAGACCGAGGCCTGGGGGTCAGCCGCGCGCTGTTGGTTGGCGTAGCCGGAATTGGTGTCTTTGCTCACTCGTCGGCCTCCACGTCGGCCGACCATTCCCTGACCCGGGCCAGATGGTCGTACTCTCCCTCATGGGCGAGGAACATGGGCCGCAGCCGCGAGAGATAGGGCGTGTTTTCGTCATCGAAGGCGGCGATGCGCCCCTTAAGCCCCTCCAGCGCCGCCGCGGCCAGCCCCATGGCTCCGGCATCGCTCTTGACTGGCTTCATTTCTCCCGGCGGTGTACGGCCGGTGAGTCGGATATAGAGAAGCGCTTCGGGGGTTTCCATTTCCATTCCCTCGAAGCCGCCCGCCGCGGCCATGGCCGCCTCTAGGGGAAGCTGCGGGCTGAGCCCCGACTCCACCTGTTTGGGGCTGGGTACGCCGCCGGTCTTGTAGTCGATGACCGCGAGTCCGCCGCTTGCCATGCGGTCCATGCGGTCGGCGCGGGCCTTCAGCGCAAAGTCGCCCTGTGGCCCGGAAAGCATGAGCTTTCCCTCCGCCTCGGTGGCCAGGGGAAAGGCCCCGCCAGCCCGCCGTTCCCCTTCCATGGCCACGAACCAATGGGCGATACGCACGAAGCGCGGCCACCACAGGGCGCGCACGCCGGGCCGCTCCAGCGCCTCGCCAAAAGCCTCTTCGCCCATGGCCAGCAATTTTTCCTCGGCCTTGGCGGGCAGGTCCTTGGGGAAACGTTCGACGAAGGCTTCCAGCGCCTTGTGGATGAACTGGCCCCTCTCCGCCGCGCCGGGATCGGCGTCCAGCGGGTCGAGAGGTCTCAGCCCCAGGATATAACGGGCATAGATGGCATAGGGGTCGCGAATCCAGGTTTCGATCCCGGTCACGGAAAGCTCGCGCGGGCGGGCGGCCACGGGCGGCGTCGGTTTGGGCGTGGCCACCGGGCGCACCGCCTGCGGCGCGTCCAGCTCTTCATACCAGTGGAGATATTCCCGCGCCCCGGCGACTTGCCCATCCCCGGGCAACAGGGCCTCGATCCGCAACAGCCAGCGCGACGGCACCGTGGGCGCGCCCGCCACCCGCGTGGAACGGGTCATGACCACTTCCGGCGCAGCGAAGGCCTGGGCGAAATCATGGGCCGAGAGACCCATATGGACCTCCGCCGGGGGTAGGCCGAAGGCTTCGCGCATGGGCCGGCTCATCCATGAATCGGCGGCCGCCTCCTGGGGCCATCCGCCCTCGTTGAGGCCGCCCAGAACCACTAGATCGGCCTGTTGAATCCTGGCTTCCAGAAGCCCCCATATATGCAGGCGGGGATGGCGGCCAAAGCGTGGCCGCACCACCGCACCCCCCATCAGGGTTCGCAGCAAGGGCGCATAGGCGGCGGGCTCAATGGCCGGGAAGCCCTCGGCGGCATCGAGAAGCTGGGCGCAGAAAGCCGCCGCCGCCTCGCCCGCCTCGCCGCGCCACAGCCGCGCCGCTCCGGCTTCCGTGTCATCTCCGGCCAGGGCTTCGGCAAACTCCAGATGCGCTGCCGCCAGTTCCTTCAAGGGCGCGCTTGGCCGCGCCATGAGATCGGCAAAGGGCTTGGCCATCCTCGCTAGTCCGGCAAACCAGCCGCTCAGGTCTTTCTCCGTATCCGCCGTCTTGCAGGCTTTCTTCAGCCCGGCAAAGCCCGCCGCCGGACGCGGGCCGCGCAGCACTTTTTCCTCGAAGCGCCGTGTCATGGCGCGGAATTCTCCCGCCGTCCCGCCGCCCGCCGCCAGGGGATGCTTGAGCGCCGCCAACAGGGGCAGGGGTTCGACCCCGCCGCTCATCATCTCGGCGCTGAGCCGCAGGAACACGCCCGGCGGCGTGGCCGCCAGCGGCTCGCCCGCGGAATCGTCGATCCTCACATCCCAGCGTTCCAGCTCCGCCGCCACGCGCCGCGCCAGGTCGCGGTCGGGAGTCACCAGAGCCGCCCATTTGCCCGGTGTTTCCAGGGCCTCGCGCAGGAGAAGCGCGATCACGCCCGCCTCCTCGCGGGGGCTGGGGCAATCCACCCGGCGCACACCGCGCAGGGCTTCGGGCGCGGGCCGGGCGTTTTGCCAGGCCGGGGTGGTTTCCGCCGGGCGCATCACCTCGCGTATGAATTCGGTCCGTTGCGCCGCGACCATCTTTTGCGTCGCGCTTCCGCTTTCCCCACATGGCCATCCCTGCACGTCGCCACGTTCCACGCCCATCCGCGCGAGCAATCGCGCCATGCCGTATTGGGGATGGCTGGGGGCCAGCGCCTCCCAGCTTTCCTCGTCCATGTCCCCATCGAGTCCCGGCAGTACTACCGCGCCTTGGGGCAAGTCCGCCACCACCTGTAACAGATCGGCGGTGGCCGGCAGGCTGCCGGTGGAACCCGCCGCGATGACCGGAGCATCGGGCGGCGTGGTGCGCCAGATTTCGGCCTGGCGCTCCAGCACCCCGTTGCGCCGCGCCACCGGGTCGATGCGGCCTTCTTCGGCGAGAATGCGCGGCCAGTGTTCGGTGACGATTTTCAGGAAATCCAGGGTGATGCGCCAATGGTCGGCGTATGTGTCGGGCACCAAAGCGGCCAGGGCGTCGAAGAACAGGCGTTCGCGCTGTGTCTGGTCGAGCAGGCGGGCCAGTTCCCCGGCCAGCAGCGCGGCCTGGTCGACGCTACGCGGCATGCCGTCCCGCCGTTCCTCGAAGTCGCGTACCAGCCGTGTCAGAAGCAGTTGGCGGCGGGTTTCGGAAATGGCGGGCGGCAGTTCGTCCATGGTGTCTCCGGAAAACCCGCCCCCGGAAAGTTCTCCACCGGTCAGGTCTTCGGCTTCGGCGAAGGCCATGTCCTCTTCGTCGAGGTCGCCCAGGGGCGCCATACGCGGCAGCAACACCGGCCTGCCGCCGCCATGTCTGAGGAACGATTCCTGCAGGGCTCGGCAGGCGCGCCGCGTGGGCAGAAGAAGCGTGAGGCGGGAAAGGCGGGCGGGGTCGGTTGTCTTCCCCTGCGGCTCAAGGATGCCGGGAATCCCGTCCCCCATCAGGGTGGCGGCCAGGGTATCGGCAAAGGGCAGATGGCCGGGGATGGAAAAAACTCTGGGCGTTCCGGTCCCGGAAGTGGTTTTTTCAGAGGTCGTTCTTCCAGAGATTTGGGGATTCTGGGTGGTCATGGCCGGTAGAAATTGTTGCCGCCGTGCCCGAGAAGCTCTCGCGCCTCTTCCAGGGTCTCCGGAGTTCCGATATGGAACCATGATCCGCCGTGGGATATGCCGTAGAGACGCCCGGCTTCCAGGGCCCGGTCATAGAGAAGGTTGAGGGAAAACGGCCCTTCGGGACTGTCCGTGAACAGCCGTGGATGGAGGATCTGTGCCCCGGCGAAGACAAAGGGCGCCATCTCTCCCTCTCCGCGCCGGGTGAGCAGGCCCAGCGGGTCCATGCAGAAATCTCCCCTGCCGCCATAGCCTGTCGCCCTCACCACCGGCTGCATCAGCAACAGCGCATCCATGCGCTTGGCATCCCAGGCAGCCGCAAGCCGGTTCAGCGTGGCTTGCGGCCCGTCGAACCACAGCACGTCGCCGTTGATGACGAAAAAGGGCTTCTTCCCCATTTCCTCCAGCGCGTTGCGGACGCCGCCCCCGGTCTCCAGAAGCGTCTCCTCGAACAGAACCGTCACCGGCGGCTGTTCCCGTTTTTCCAGATGGGCCGCGATCTGTTCGCTCAAGTGAAAGGCATTGACCACCACCCGGGTGATTCCGGCCTGTTCCAGATGGTCGAGGATGCGGTCGAGCAGGGTCATGCCCCCCACCTCCACCAGCGGTTTGGGGGTTTTGTCGGTGATGGGGCGCATGCGTTTGCCCTTGCCGGCGGCGAGGACCATGGCCACCTGCGGCAGGACGCTCTTCTTCAACATGGCGGAATCCCCCGCATGTGGGGCGGCACATGGCGGTGGAACCAGTCGCGCATGGGGCCGAGGGCGGGATGTTCGAGCCCGCTTTCGAGAAGCCGCCACAGACGCGGTATATGGCGCAGATAGTCGGGCTTGCCGTCGCGCAGGCAGAGCCGGGTGAAGATGCCGATGACCTTGGCGTGGCGTTGCGCCCCCAGCACCGCATAGGAAGCCTCGAAACTTTCGCGGTCGAGCCCGGGAAATGCCGCCAGATAGCGCTCTTTCATGTCCGATACCAGTGCCGGGGGAATGTCGCGGCGCGCGTCTTCCAAAAGGGATACCAGGTCATAGGCGCGGGGTCCGGCCACCGCGTCCTGGAAATCCAGCAGGCCACAAGCCGCCAGTCCATTCGCTACCTTGGCCCGATCTTCCAGATACATCAGATTGTCCACATGGTAATCGCGCAGCACCAGAACCGGTGGGGTCTTATGCTCATGGTCCAGCAGCCGCCGCCAGATTTCAAGATACTCGGCGCGCGCTTGCGGTGGCGCTTTCTCCCCCGGAGTCTTGTCATCGGTCATGGCGGGGAGGTACCAGTCGGTAAAGAGGGCGTGTTCAATCTCGAACCTCTCTGCGTCATAGGGCGGAATCCCGGCGCAGGTTTCTTCTTCGGACCGGCCATGGAGGTCCACCAGAAGGTCCACCGCCAGCCCATAGAGTCTCCGTTCAAGGGCTTCATCGCCTTTTCCAAGAAGGCGGGTATAGGTGGCGTCGCCCAGGTCTTCCAACAGCACCAGCCCGGCCTCTTCATCGGCGGCGAAAATCTCCGGCGCGCTGTAGCCCATGCCGCGCAGCCGTTCCGCCACGGCCAGAAAGGGCCGCACATCCTCGGCCGGTGGCGGCGCATCCATCAACACCGCGCGCCGTTCGTCTTCTTGCAAACGCTGGTAATGGCGGAAGGAGGCATCTCCGGCGAGGGGCGCACGTGTTGCCTTGCCCCAGCCCTGGGAGTCGAGGAAGGCGGCGATAATTTCCTCGCGCCGATTTGCCTCTGGGTATTCCGTCATGGGATTTCCAGCTCTTCGAGGCGCGCCGCCCATGCCCCGTATCCGGTCAGCGTGGCCAGGCGCGGGCCGCCTGAGGCATCGCCGGGCGGGGCGCCGTCACTGAATTCCAGATCGAGGTCGAGCCGTTCGGCGGGCAACAGATGGCCCAGCTTGCGCGGCCATTCCACCAGCGAGATGGCGCTCTCGAAGGCCTCCTCGATGCCCAGTTCATAGGCGTCTTCGGGTTTTTCCACACGGTAGAGGTCGAAATGCCAGACCGGGGCCGGGCGGCGGTCGTATATCTGGACCAGGGTAAAGGTGGGGCTGGGCACTTCTTCATCCGCGTCGCCCTCGCCGTGGAGGGCCGCCAGCGCGCGGATGAAGGCGCGGGAGAAGGTGGTCTTGCCACAGCCCAGATCACCGCCCAGCGCGATTACGTCGCCGCCACGGGCCAGCGCCGCCAGCTCCCCGGCCAGCGCGGCCGTGGCGTCCACACTGCCAAGCCGCCGCGAGATTATATGAGTCGGCAGAGCCGGATCGGGAGATGTGGTTGTGGTGGCCATCTGTCTTTCTTCTCTATTCCTTGCCCCCATGTCCCCGCAACCGCTCTTGAACGGGCGGCGCGGGGCGGTCATGTTACCAGAGCCAGCCCCGGCAATGACAGAGAAGCCATGACCTCCACCACCTCAAGCCAGGAACATCAAACCGACGTAGCCGTTATCGGTGCCGGTCCGGCGGGACTGTTTGCCGTTTTCCAGTGCGGCATGCTGGGCATGAAATGCCACGTGGTGGATGTGCTGGACGAGATCGGCGGCCAGTGCACCGCCCTCTATCCGGAAAAACCCATCTACGACATCCCCGGCCATCCGGAAATTTCCGCCGCTGACCTGATTACCGCGCTGGAACACCAGGCCGCGCCCTTTGCCCCCGTCTATGATCTTGGCCAGCTGGTGGAAACGTTGGAACCGGCAACCGATGGCGGCTGGGTTCTGGGCACCTCGAAGGGCGTGCGCATCACCGCCCGGGCCGTGATTATCGCCGCCGGGGGCGGGGCCTTCGGACCCAACCGCCCGCCGCTTCCCGGCATCGAGACCTATGAGGGCAAGAGCGTTTTCTATCTGGTGAAGCGGCGCGCCGATTTTGCCGGCAAAAGGGTGGTTATCGCCGGTGGCGGCGATTCCGCCGTGGACTGGGCGCTCTCCCTGGCGGAGGTGGCGGCCCATGTGATGGTGGTGCACCGCAGGCCTAAATTCCGCGCCGCCCCGGAAAGCGCCGCCCGGCTTCAGGAAATGGCGGAGAAGGGCGGGATCGAACTGGTGGTGCCTTATCAGCTCTCGGGTCTTGAAGGCGGGGACGGCGTGCTCTCCGCGGTCAGGGTGGCGACCCTGGATGGCGAGGAGCGCTCTCTCGAGGCCGACGTGCTGTTGCCCTTTTACGGCCTGTCGTCGAACCTTGGCCCCATCGCCGATTGGAATTCCCTGGGGGCCGAAGGCGGCGCCATTCCCGTGAACCCGGAAACCTGTCAGACCTCGGCGCCGGGTGTTTTTGCCGTCGGTGACGTGGCCGCCCTGCCGGGTAAGCTCAAGCTCATCCTCACCGGTTTCGCCGAGGCTGCTGCTGCTGCCCATGCCGCCTGGTCCCTGGTCCATCCCGGCGAGGAGCTCCACTTCCAGTATTCCACCACCCAAGGGGTGCCCGACGCGCCAAAGGGGGATTAAAGGGCGGTGGGGAAAGCCGTTACGCCTGCCCGGCCGATTTCACGTCTTCCCCGTCTTCCCCGTCATCCTCGGTTTTATCTGGGACCGCCTCTTCGACTCCCCCTTCTCTCCCAGCCTCCACCAGTTCGCTGCGCACGGGCAGGATGATTTCCACACATGTGCCCTTGTCCATTTGCGAGGTCATGATCACCTGTCCGCCGTGAAGCTCCACCAGGTTTTTCACCAGAGGCAGACCAAGGCCGGGACCTCTGTAGGAGGCGTGTCTTTTGCCCCGTATGAATGTATCGAAGGCTTTTTCCTGTTCCCCTTCGCTCAGGCCGATTCCAGTATCGATGACGGTGATATGCAGTTCCTTGTCGGCGCGCCGCGCCGAAAGGCGAACCTCGCCGCCGGGCAGGGTGAACTTGGCCGCATTGCTCAACAGATTAAACACGGCCTGTTTGATGCGCCGTGCATCGGCGTAAATCTCACCCACATCAGGGTCGCACTCCAGGCTGAAGGTGAGCTCCCGGCTTGCCGCCTGTTCCTGCAACAGGCTCATGGCCCCGGACAGCATGGCCTGGACGTTCACGTTTTCAAGCTCCAACTGCATATAGCCCGCCTCGATGGTGGCCAGATCGAGGATATCGTTGATCAGCATCAGAAGATGCTGGGAGGAATCGAGAATGCCCTTGCTGTATTCCATCTGGCGCGGGGACAGCTCGCCGAAATACTGATTGGCGAGGATTTCCGAGAACCCGATGATGGTGTTGAGCGGGGTGCGCAGTTCGTAGGAAACGTTGGCCAGGAACTCCGATTTCAGCCTTGCCGCCTCTTCCATGGCGTTGGCATGGCCACGCAGGGCCTGTTCCACCCGGAAACGGTCGCTGATGTCGATATAGGTAAGCAGCACGTTGCCGTCGGGAAGCGGCACACAGCCATAGTCAATGATAGAATCATCGCTGCGCCGGAATTGTCCGGTGGCCGGTATGGGGGTGGTCACGGGTGAGACCATCTCTTCCCTGATCTGCTCCCAGTTCTCTGCCCGGGGCCAGAATTTACGTGTTTTCTCGGCGATGTCCCGGATATGGGGTTCGGCGGCCAGGGTCTCCGCGTCCAGGTTCCAGATTCGGGCATAGGCCGGGTTGCTGAGTTTGAGACGGCCGTTATTGCCGAACACGGCGATTCCCTCATAGAGGTTATCCAGGGTTTCGCGCTGTACGTCGATCAGGGTGTTATAGGAACTTTCTAGAGCCAGACGGTCGGTCACGTCTTCATAGGTAAAGATAAGGCCGCCGAAGGGATGAGGCGCCACCAGCGCACGCAGGGTGGTGGTGTCGGGAAGGTGGACCATCTCTTCCCGTGGCTCGATGAGCGAGGTGAACAGTTCCCGCTGTTTCTTCTTGAAGGCCTGGAAATCGGCGTATTCGGGGAGCAGGCGTTTTTCGTAAAGGATCTCGTGGATTTCTCCTATGTGGGGCTGGCTTTCCAGCCAGGAGACCTCGAGCCCCCACAGCCGGGCGAAGGCGATATTGAAGAAGGTCAGTTTTTGCTCCGGGCTGAAGATGGCGATGGCGATATTGATGCGTTCCAGCACCTCGCCATGGGCGGCGATATGGCGGTTGAGTTCCTGATGGGCGACTTCCATCTCGCTGAAATCAAGGGCGAAGCCCACAACCCCCCCCAGGTCGTCTTGCTGGCCGCCAACCTCTTGCGCGCGCGTCTCTTCCTTGCCGTCGAGGGGAACCTCCGTGAACTCAAGAAGATGCCGCATGCCGTCAACGACCAGATGGTGGCTTTCCGACTGGGCCATGCGGGTAAGAACGGCGCGTTCGCCCAGTGCCCGCCCCTGGGTGGAGACCAGCCCGGCGGCGATCTCGCGGGTTATGGCGGCGTCGGGATCGGATTCGGCGTCCACGGCCCGCCTGTAGGCACGGTTGCAATAGCGCAGGGACAGGTCGTTATTGCGCCACCACACTGGGATCGGCAAGGCGTCGAGAATCCGCTCCAGACGCGCCTTGTCCTCGCTCAGCGCATCGACGAGCGTGGATTGGCTGTCTTTTTCCCTTTCCTCGCCGCTGATCTCCCGAAACCAGACGAAATCCACGGGCGGATCTCCGGCCTGGGAAGCCCGGGATCCTATTATCCGAAAGCGCTGGCCCGATGTGGTTTCCAGCGGTTCATGGAGCAGCGGCAGGTCAAAGCCGGCGCCGCGCTGGCGCAGTCCTTCCACGGCGTGTTTTAGCGTTTCCGCCGCTTGCGGACGGAAACATCCCATGATGTGGGAAAGACCGGCATCGCCGGGGGCTGCGAAGGTTTTAGCCGCGCCCGGGGACAGGAATTCCCTGCCCTCGGCGGGATCCCAGTAGAGGCAGATATCGGGCGAGGAATCGATGATCGCGCGCAGCCGCAAGGCCTGGGAGGCATGGCGGGTCAGCTCCTCTTCGGTCCGCGAAAGCCGCAGTTGCAGGGGACGCCAAAGCATGAAAAAGACGTAAGCTCCCGCGCCCGCCGCCAGCACCACCAAAACCATCGCCAGCACGGGAAAGGCGCCGCTTGCGGCCGCGCCCGCCTCTTCAGAGGCAAGATCAGCGGCGAGGGCGGCAGCCGGGAACAGGGCCGCCAGCGCTCCGCAGACCACGGACGCGACCGCGAAAACCGGAAGATGGAGTATAGAAAGGGTCTCTCGCCCCATTGGCGCTCCCCCGACGGAAAAACCATGCAACAGCCGCTAAACGGGAACTATACCGCCTCAATAGGATGAGGCGGCAACCGTAAAGTGCTTACGGGGTATTGCCGGGGAGCGGAATCCTAGTAGCGGTAATGGTCCGGCTTGAAGGGGCCGTCCTTGGAAACGCCGATATATTTGGCCTGTTCGTCGGTAAGGGTGGTGAGATGCGCTCCCACCTTCTCGAGATGCAGGGCGGCCACCTTTTCATCGAGGTTCTTGGGCAGCACGTAGACCTTGTTTTCGTAGTTTTCGTGGTTTTTCCACAGCTCGATCTGGGCCAAAACCTGGTTGGTGAAGGAGGCGCTCATGACGAAGCTGGGGTGGCCGGTGGCGCAGCCCAGATTCACCAGCCGGCCCTTGGCCAGCACGATCAGGCGCTTGCCGTCGGGGAATTCCACCTCGTCCACCTGGGGCTTGACCTCGTGCCAGGTCATGTTCTGCAGGCTTGCGATCTGAATTTCGGCGTCGAAATGGCCGATGTTACAGACGATGGCGCGGTCCTTCATTTCGCGCATATGCTCCAGGGTGATGACGTCGGCATTGCCGGTGGCGGTGACGAAGATATCTCCCTTGGCGGCGGCATCCTCCATGGTCACCACCCCGAAGCCCTCCATGGCCGCCTGCAGGGCGCAGATGGGATCAATCTCGGTAATCATGACGCGTGCGCCCTGGCCCCGCATGGAGACGGCGCAGCCCTTGCCCACATCGCCATAGCCACAGACCACGGCGATCTTGCCGGCGATCATGACGTCGGTGGCGCGCTTGATGCCGTCCACCAGACTTTCGCGGCAACCGTACAGGTTATCGAATTTGGACTTGGTGACGGAATCGTTGACGTTGATGCAGGGCACGGCGAGGCTGCCGGCCTTTTCCATTTCATAAAGCCGCAACACGCCGGTGGTGGTTTCCTCGGAAATCCCCCGCACCTCTTCCATCAGGTCGCGGTGATTGTCATGCATGACCTGGGTCAAATCGCCGCCGTCATCGAGGATCATGTTGGGGGTCCAGCCGTCGGGGCCGGTGATGGTCTGGTCGATGCACCACATGGCTTCTTCTTCGGTTTCGCCCTTCCAGGCGAATACGGGAATGTCTGCCTCGGCCATGGCGGCGGCGGCCTGGTCCTGGGTCGAGAAGATGTTGCACGAGGACCAGCGCACTTCCGCGCCCAGCGCGGTCAGGGTTTCCATCAGAACCGCGGTCTGGATGGTCATGTGGAGACAGCCGGCGATACGGGCGCCGGCAAGGGGCTGTTCCTTCCCGTATTCGGCGCGCAGCGCCATCAGGCCCGGCATTTCGGTTTCGGCGATGGTGATTTCCCTGCGCCCCCAATCGGCGAGCGAGATATCAGCGACTTTATAATCCGGGGATGAACCCATGAGGCGTCTCCTTACAGTGTGGGCCTTGGGGGGAGTCCCCCGGGCCGCGCCCTTGCGGCGTTACCATGAAATCCGTGCCGCCGTATAGCAATCCCGACCCTTAAGGACAAGGCTTCGGCCCTCAAAAGGTGGGTCCGAGCATTACAATTTCCACAGTTTTTATTAAGGCTTCGTTATGCCAGGGCGTTGAAATCATCAAGCAGGGTGGAGATACGCCCGGGATCGCTTTGTTCCATGACGGCGTGGACCAGGCGCTGCGCCGCCGCCACGTCAAGGCTGCGGATACGCTGTTTCACCTTCAACAGGCTGGCCGGCGCCATGGACAGTTCGTGAATGCCAAGCCCCACCATAAGCGCCGTATAGCGGGGGTCGCCGGCGATCTCTCCGCAGACGCTTACCGGGATGCCGGCGTCGCCGCCGGCCGCGGTGGTGAACTGGATCAGCCGCAATACCGCGGGGTGGATGGGGTTGTAGAGATGCGCCACCTGTTCGTCCCCGCGATCGATAGCCAGGGTGTACATGGTGAGATCATTGGTGCCGATGGCGAAGAACTCACAGAGCTTGGCGAGGCTGTCGGCGGCCAGCGCGGCGCCGGGAGTCTCGATCATGATCCCCAGCGGCGGTAGCGGATCGGGAATCGGCACCTTGCGGCGTTTCAGCTTGGTTGCCACGTTGCGCATGATCCGCCGCACCTGTCTGATCTCGGAGACGCCGGAGATCATGGGTACCAGTATGCGCACCGGACCATAGGTGCCGGCCCGCAGAATGGCCGCCAGCTGGGTCGAGAGCAGCTCGGGTATCTTCAGGGACAGGCGAATGGCGCGCAGTCCTAGCGCCGGGTTAACGCTGGGCATGAGATGGCCGCCCAGCGAGGTGGCCAGTTTTTCGCTGCCCACGTCGAGGGTGCGTACGGTTACCGGCCGGCCTTTCATGGCGGCCACAAGTTTGCGCAGGGAATCGAACTGTTCCTGCTCGCTGGGCAGGTCGTCGCGGTTCATAAACATGAATTCGCTGCGCAAAAGGCCGATCCCTTCAGCACCGCTGTTGCGGACGTTATCAAGTTCGCGCGGCAGTTCAATATTGGCGAAGAGATCAATCTTGGTGCCGCTGCGGGTTTCGGCGGGCAGTTTTTTCAGCCGCGCCAGTTGCTGTTGGGCCCGTTGCAGCTCCTTGCGGCGGCGTTTGTATTTCTCAAGGGTGGCTGGGGAAGGGTTGATGATGAGGATTCCCGCATCCCCGTCCATAATCATCATTTCCCCGCTCGCCATGCCGGAAAGCAGGCCGGAAACGCCGAGAACGGCGGGAATCATCAGCGAACGGGCCATGATGGCGGTATGGCTTTCGGGGCCGCCCAGCGTGGTGGTGAACCCGGCTACCTTGCCGGGATCGAGAAGGGCGGTGTCGGCGGGGGTGAGTTCCTCGGAGACGACGATGCTGCCCTCTGGCAGGGTGGAAAATGCCGTCGGCGGGGATTTGGTCAGAGAACGCAGCAGACGGGCGCCGACCTCGCGGATATCTTCCATGCGCGCCGCCAGATAGGAATCTTCCATCGCCTGGAAGCCCTTGCTGATCTCGGAAATTTCCGCCTGTACCGCGGCCTCGGCGTTGATGAACTTCTCGCTGATACGGTCCTCCACGCCGCGGATCAGGCGCGAGCCCTCAAGCATGTGGAGATGGGCGTCGAGAAGGTATCCCAGCTCTTCGGCGGTGGCTTCGGGAAGGGTCTGGGCCTTGGATTTGAGTTTCAGAAGCTGTCTGCGGGCACGTCCCACGGCTTCGTCGAAACGGGCCAGCTCGCTGTCCACCTTTTTGGCCGGTATAGCGTATTCGGAGACCTCCACCGCGCCGCTTTCGCGCAGGTGAATGGGGCCGATGGCGATGCCGGGGGAAACGCCCAGCCCCTCAAGGGTTCGTTCCTTGGCTGTCGCGGGGGGCTTTTTTTTCCTGGTGCCGGCCATGTCTAGTCTTCATCGAAGTTTCTGGTAATCAGGTCTTTAAGCGCGTCCAGTGCGTCTTCCGCCTGATCACCCGTGGATTCGATCACGATCTCGGAACCGGGCGTGGCGGCAAGCATCATCAGGCCCATGATGGACAACCCCGAGACCTCGGTGCCGTCCTTGCAGACGGTAATCTCGGCGCCAAATTGTCCCGCCGTCTTGACGAACTTAGCCGCGGCGCGGGCATGCAGGCCAAGCCGGTTGGTAATGGTCATGGTGATTCTGTGTATGGACTTGCCCTCGGCGAAGTCCTGTCCCGACCTGAATTCGCTCACGCCTTTTCTTCCCCAAGCAGACCCGAGGCCACATTGATGTATTTGCATCCCGCCTTCTGGGCGCTGACCACGGCCTCGGCCAGTCCCATTTCCTCGCGCACGCTGGCCAGTTTGATCAACATGGGCAGATTGACCCCGGCGATGACCTCCACCGGGGCTTTCTCCATGACCGAAATGGCCAGGTTGGACGGCGTGCCGCCGAACATGTCGGTAAGAAGGACCACGCCGCTGCCGTCGTCCACGGCGGAAATACTTTCCAGGATGTCCTTCCTGCGCTCTTCCATATCGTCGTTGGGGCCGATGCAGATAGCCCGGATATTGGCCTGGGGTCCGACCACATGTTCCAGCGCCGACACGAACTCCGCGGCCAGCCTTCCATGGGTGACGAGAACCATTCCGATCATGATCAAGCCCTTCCCGACCGCCTGTGCGGCGGTCAAATTCCAATCCTAGCGGTGGAGAGTGACGCCATGTTCCCCGCCGCGCAACCAAGAAGCACGTTTTTCGACCACGAAAACGGGGTTTTTTACCTTCCGCCGCCCCTATTTTCTTCCCTTATTCCCCGTCCAGGGCGCGCACGGCGAGGCGCAGCTTGACCGTGGCGGAAGCCTCGAAGGGGTTGAGCCGCAACAGGGGCAGCGCAACACCCAGAATCTCGGTGGTTTCGGGTTCCGGCATGCGTTCGGGCGGGTCCGCCACCAGATCCACCACCAGCCCGAGGATACCCGAAGTTTCCGCTTCTACCGCAAGAATGCCGATTCCTCTCACTTCCATTTCCCCGGCGATGGTTTCCGGCGCCGATGCCACCAGCCGCCCGTCCCGCATGTCGACAAGGGTCTGGTCATCGGCGATCAGCCGCGCGCCGCCATCAATCAGCCGCAGCGCCAGATCGCTCTTGCCGCTGCCGGAAGGCCCGCGCAACAGCACGGCCACCCCGTCGAGAGTGACGCATGTGCCATGGGTCAAGGTCATGGGGTGACGGTGCCCACAACGGCAAACCCTGTCAACGGCAGTTGGTAAAACCTCGCTCCAGCCCGGTGCCGATTGAACCCCGCGCCGGGCAGGCGCCGATTGAAC
>CAYZWF010000013.1:0-22020 GCA_964482135.1 uncultured Rhodospirillaceae bacterium | reverse complement strand
GCCGATTGAACCCCGCGCCGGGCAGGCGCCGATTGAACAGAGATATTATTCGCGCGGCAGGCGGACGGTGAAGCGGGCGCCGCATACCCCGCCGTCCTCGCCGCTCAGGTTTTCGGCGTACAGGTTCTCGGCGTACAGGGTGCCGCCATGGGCTTCGACGATCTGCCGGGAAATACTCAGCCCGAGCCCGGAATGAAGGCCGAATTTCTCGCCTTCGGGGCGCTCGGTATAAAAACGCTCGAAAATGGTCTCGCGCTTGTTTTCCGGGATTCCAGGGCCCTGGTCCTCGATGGTCACCGTCACATACTCACCGTCCTCGCCGCTTTCCCGCGTCACACGGCAGGTGATATGGCCCCCGGCGGGGCTGAAGGAAACGGCATTGGCGATGAGGTTGCGTAAGACCTGGACCAGCCGTCCCTCGATGGCGGGGACATGGAAATCGGTCCCCGATTCGGCTTCCACCGTCAGGGACGGACCTTCCGCGCCGCCGCTGGTGGTGTTGTGCATGTCGCCGAGGGTGGCCAGAAGTCCGGCCACGTCCACCGGGGCCCGCGTCGCCCGGGACAGTTCGGCATCGAGCCGGGAAGCATCGGAAATGTCGCTGATGAGGCGGTCGATCCTCTGGATGTCGTCGAGGACCACCGCCAACAGCTTGCGTTGTTGCTCCGGGTCCTTGACGCTGGCCGCCGTCTCCACGGCGCTGCGCAGTGAAGTCAGGGGGTTCTTGATTTCGTGGGCCACATCGGCGGCGAAACTTTCGATGGCGTCCATGCGCTGCCACAGGGCCTCGGTCATGTCGCGGAAGGCCCCGGAAAGGTCGCCGATTTCATCTCCCTGGGCGGTGAAATCAGGGATCGTCTCATGGCGGTCATGATGGCGCCGCACCCGTTCCGCCGCCTCGGCCAGATTATGGATGGGCCGCGCGATGGTGCCCGCCAGATACAGCGACAACAACACGGTCACGGCCAGGGTGATGGCGAAAATCTTGAGGACATCGAACCGCACCGAACGCAGAGTGGCCAGGATATCCTCGCCCTCGCGGGACAACAGAACCGCCCCCATGACTTCCTTGTAATATTGCACCGGCACGGCGACGCTTAAAATGATGCCTCCCTCGCCGTCGCTACGCAGGGCGCGGGCGCTTTCTCCTTCAAGCGCCGACATGACCTCGTCGAAGTCGATGGCGCCGGGGATTTCGGGCTCGCTGTAGGGCACCTCTTCGGTGGCTGAAAAAGGTCCGTTGGTGGAAAAGAAAAGGCCGTCTATGCGGTCGAAGATTCCGTTCAACCAGGACTGAACGCCACCCTTGTCCTCCGGCAAGTCGCGGCGGAAGACCGCCCGTCCGGCACCGGGAAGTGTCAGGCTGTCGGCCAGAAGCGCGCCCTCGACGCCGAACAGCCGGGCGTGGACGCCGGTGGGTTCCACCAGGCGGCGCATCATCTGGCTCGCCAGACTGGGCACCAGATGAGGCCGGTCGGCGGGGCCGGTGGCCACCGCACCTTCGCCCAGGGCGGCGGCGAATACCTCGCCCTGAGTCTGCAGCGCCGCCAGTTTCGTTTCCACCAGGCTTTTGCGGTATTCCCCAAAATACAGCAATCCGCCCACGAGAATGGCCAGGGCCAGCACATTGAGCGCCAGAATGCGCCGCGTCAGGGGCGACATCAGCCCCCGCTTGCGCACCAGCGGTTCGGTTGCGGCGCCGTGGCCGATGTCGTGGCCGACTTTGGGGCCGGGCGGCGTGTCTGAAATGTCCGTGTTTTCCGTCATATTGCGGCTTCTTAGTACGGGAAAGACCCCCAAAAGACCCTCAAAAAATCCCCAGGGGGGTCAGTCGGCATTATAGCGGTATCCGATGCCGTAGAGGGTCTCGATCTGTCCGAAACCCTTGTCGATACGGCGGAACTTCTTGCGCAGCCGTTTGATGTGGCTGTCGATGGTTCTGTCATCCACATAGATATGCTCGCCATAGGCCGCGTCCATCAGCTGGTCCCTGCTTTTCACATGGCCGGGCCGCAGGGCCAGGGATTTCAGGATCAGAAACTCGGTCACCGTCAGGGGCACCGTCTCGCCCTTCCAGCTGCACACATGACAGGTGGAATCCAGGACCAGCTCGCCGCGCGCGATCATTTCCGCGGGCGCGGCCTCGCCCTCTTCACCGGCGGCGATTTCGGCGCGCCGCAACAGCACCCGCACCCGTTCCACGAGGAGACTCTGGGAAAAGGGTTTCTTGATGTAATCGTCGGCGCCCGAGCGCAGGCCTTCCAGTTCGTCTTCCTCTTCATCCTTGGAGGTGAGAAAGATCACCGGTACCGTGGAGTGGCGCCGCAGCTGGCTGAGCATTTCCATGCCGTCCATGCGCGGCATCTTGATGTCCAGGAGCACCAGATCGGCGGGCCGCGACATCAATGCCGACAGCGCCTCGGCGCCATTGGAATAGCTGCGCACGGCAAATCCCTCCGCCTCCAGCGCCAGCGACAGCGAGGTCAGGATATTCTGGTCATCATCCACCAGAGCGATGGTATGGGTCACGTCCGGGTCTCCTTGTTATCTCCCGTAAGGGCCACCACATGCAATACTATCAGAAATTGTGGCTTTTCGGCGGCACACGCGACCGCCCTGGCTGCCCTGTGGCAAAACACCCCTTGAGGGGCGATGAGGGATAGGATATAGGCAAGGGAAGCTGAACTCACAACGCACAGGCGGAAAATTCTCCGTGACCGACAGGCGCGAAAACAGATTCGAATCGGCGTACAGGCGCCCGTACAGACGTGCCGGCGCGTGGCTGGCCCTCATGGGCATGGTGGCCTCGGTGCTGCTGAGCTCGGGAATTGGCGTTTCCAGAGCCGCCGCTTCTCCCGCCTCATCCCCCGCCTCAAACTACGACAATGGCGCTTATGGCGATTCCAGCCTCGCCGCGGCCCTGACGCAAATCTGTATCCCCGGGGGACTTGTATCCGGCCACGCCGCCGTACCAGCTGGGTCCGAGGGGGGAATGTCTTTCCCCGCCAAATGCTCTCATTGTTGTCTGGCCCTGGAATTGTCCCTGGGCAAGGGCGGGAACTCATCACAGCCGGTTTCCTATCCCTCTTCCCGGTCTTTTGCCTGGCACGGCCCGGTGGCCATGCCGCAAGCCGGAGATGCGGCTTTCCGGCCGTTTACCCGCGGGCCTCCCTCCCGCATCTGAGTTTCCATAGAGCCACACGGAGTTGGGCCGCGTCCCTTTTGCGGGGATGGCGGGTCCGTGCCGTGTTTTTCAAGAAAATCGGAAAGTTATTTACGGACGCGGCCACGTCACGGCGCGCGCGTGAAGGGAGAAATTCACAATGCAACGTCACTATTTTGTTTCCTGGGCTCTTGCCGCGGGAGTTCTGCTTCTGCCCGCCGGCCCCGCCGGCCCCGCCGCCGCGCAGGACATGGCAGAGGACACTTTGGCCGCAGAGGACCTCATGGAAGGTTTGGAAAACGCGCCCGTTATCACGATTTACGGAAGAACCTTCGAGGAAAGCGAGCCCGATGGGCACGCTCCGGTCGGGGTCATGGGAGATCATGTCCACAAGGAAAGGGAGATCATGCTGTCCTACCGCTATAAGCGCATGAAGATGGACGGCAACCGCGACGGCACCACCGATCTGAGCACCGACCAGGTGCTTGATTCATGGATGGTGGCGCCGCTGCGCATGGACATGGAGATGCATATGTTCGGCGCCATGATCGGCGTCACCGACGACTTCACCGTGGCCCCCATGATCCCCTATATCCGCAAGGAAATGGACCATATCAACCGCGCCGGCGTGGCCTTCACGACGAAATCGAGCGGTATCGGCGATGTCCGGCTGACCGGTCTCTACAGGTTTTTCAAGCGCGAGAAACACAACCTGATCCTCAATGCCGGGATCAGCTTTCCCACCGGCTCCATCGACGAGAAAAGCGCCACCCCCACCGATACCAGCGGCGTCAACGATCTTCCCTATCCCATGCAGCTTGGCTCCGGCACCTATGACTTTCTGCCCGGCCTTACTTACCGGGGGTATGCCGGAGACTATTCATGGGGCGCCCAGGCCCTGGCCACCATCCGCAGCGGCGACAACAGCCACGACTACCGGCTCGGCAACCGTCTCCAGGTCTCGGCCTGGGGCGGGCGGCGGCTCGCCGACTGGGTCAGCGCTTCGTTTCGTTTGGCCTGGGAATCCTGGGGCGACATCCGCGGCAGGGATCCGAACCTCAGCACCGCCATGGTGCAGAGCGCCAGCACCACCCTGCAGGGCGGCCAGCGGGCCGATGCCGTTCTCGGGCTTAATTTCATCGTGCCACGCGGTCCCCTGATGGGGAACCGGCTGTCGGTGGAAGGCGGGCTGCCGGTTTACCAGAGGCTTGAAGGCCCGCAGCTTAAAACCGACCATTTCTTCACGGTGAGCTGGCAGAAGACTTTCTAGCCCACCTTCGTGGTCCTGTTCCGGGCCGGTGCCGCCAGAATGGATAAGACGGCGTTTCTCCCGCTTGTAAACGCTCTGGTCCATGGCTACATTGAGTCGGTGATGGTTCCCCGGTTTTGGGGATGAAAAGGGAACGCGGTGCGGTTGATGTGGAGGCTCTCCGCTTTAGCCAAATCCGCGGCTGTTCCCGCAACTGTAAGCGGCGAGTTCGCCTCCGCTGAGCGCCACTGGAAGGCCTTTAGGGCGTCCGGGAAGGCCAGGAGAGGGATAACGATCCGCGAGCCAGGAGACCTGCCATCGTTTTCGTCAGCGCAACCCCTTCGGGCGGGCAAACCCGGCGGGGCAAAGGGGATCTCCCCTTGATTGCGATGATGCTTTGATCGGTAACTGCTTTATCCTTAGGAGACACCGTTATGCGTCATAGTTCTTCCGTTAAAACCCTTTCCTCCACACAGCCACTGAATCTTTCGGCCAAGGCCGTGCCGGTTCTCATCGCCGCTCTCTTGGGCGTGTTCATGCTCTACGGCGCCGGTTTCGCCGGTTCCAGCGTGATGCACAACGCCGCCCATGACGGCCGCCACGCCTTCGCCTTCCCCTGCCACTAAGCCCGGGGGCTCATACTCATGTTGAGGCAGATCCTGGCCTCCGCGGTGATCGCGGGGGCGCTCGCCGGTATTCTGGTGTCCGGGCTGCAGGAAATCCGGGTGGTTCCCCTGATTCTCGAGGCCGAAACCTATGAATCCGCCAATGATGCTCCGCCAATAACTCCGGAAACCACCACAACGGCGCACCACCATGATGCGGCCGCGCCCGGCCATCATCACGGGGAAGGGGCCGCCACGGAGGCCTGGGCGCCCGGGGAAGGGGTGGAGAGGACCCTCTATACCCTTCTCACCAATATCCTGACGGCCACCGCCTTCGCCCTGCTGCTCACCGCCTGTTACGCCCTTGCGGGCCATGTGGATTGGCGGCGCGGCATATTGTGGGGGCTGGCCGGTTTCGCCGTCTTTCACCTGGCGCCGTCCCTGGGTCTGCCGCCGGAACTGCCCGGCAGCATGGCCGCACCCCTTTATGACCGCCAGGCCTGGTGGTTCGGCACGGTGGCGGCCACGGCGGGCGGTCTGGCGCTGTTGGTGTTTCACCGCGAAGACGTGTTCAAGGTGCTGGGGGTGGCCCTGCTGGCGCTGCCCCATCTCATCGGCGCGCCCCTGCCCGAGGTCCACGGCGGTCTGGCGCCGCCGGAGCTGGCCTCACAGTATGTGGTGGCCGCCCTGGTCACGGCGGGGCTGTTCTGGGTCTTTCTCGGTGCGGTTTCCGGGTTCCTGTTCCACAGGATGGAAGAAGAGGCCTGATCCGGCCCGGTTTCCCCCCGCTCTAGATATCCTTGCAGATATCCACCAGCACTTCGCGCATCCACACATAGGCCGGATGGTCGTGTTCGCGGCTGTGCCACAACAGCGCAATCTCCACCGGCTCGAGCTCCATGGGAACCGGCATGATATGGAGGTCGCTGATACCCGCGAAGCGTTTGGCCATGCGCCGCGCCAGGGTGATAATAAGATCCGACTTTTCGATGATCAGGGGCGCCACCAGGAAATGGTTGCAGGTCATGGGAATACGGCGCTTGAGCCCCTGTTTTTCGAGTACGTGGTCGGTGACGCCGGTGGCCTCGCCGGTGATGGTCACCAACAGATGTTTGGCCGCCACGAACTCGTCGAAGGTGATGTCGTGACCGGCCAGGGGATGGTCGTGGCGCATGACGCAGACATAGTTCTCAGAGAACAGGATCAGGCTTTTGAAGCGCTCGGGGTATTGCGGATAGATGCCGCCGGTGGGAAAGCCGCCGATGATGAAATCCACCTCATTGGCGTCAAGCTGGTCGAAGCTGGACACGTAGTCGTTATGACGGACGCGCACATCCACGTTGGGCGCGTCGGTTTCCAGGCGCCGCGTGAGGCGCGGCAGGATCAGGGACGCCACATAGTCGGCCATGGACAGGTTAAAGGTGTGGGTGGCCGTGGCCGGGTCGAAAACCACGGGATCGAAGGCCGTTTCCACCATGTCGAGGGCATTGCGCAGGACCGGACCGAGCTCCAGGGCGCGCGAAGTGGGCATCATGCCCTCTGGTCCGCGCACGAACAGGTCATCCTTGACCAAGTGACGCAAGCGGTTGAGGGCGTTGCTGACGGCTGACTGGGTCAGGCCCAGCCGTTTCCCGGCGCGGGTCACGTTGCGCTCGCGCATGACGGCGTCAAAGATCACAAGGAGATTGAGGTCGACGAGGGCTAAATTCATACTAGTGATTATTGCTATGCAAAATATTAATTTTACAAATTACTAACTCCTCACTACATTCCTGTCAACACTTGGTCGGACACATCTTCGAGACGAGCCCAGCCAAAGAAACGCAGCAAGCGGGAAAGCCCATGCCGGCCCCGCGAAAAAAAAAGGAGAAGTAAAATGAGAAAGTTTATTTATGCGGCCTCGGTTCTGGGTACCCTCGTTTCGGGTTTTGCCTCCTACGCCGAAGAAGTCGCCCTCAGGGCCACCAGCGAGGTCTCTTCCATCGGCAAGGCCTATCGTACGGTGAAGGCGCGTGACGACTACGCGCTCATGACCCGGGCCTATTTCAACCGCGAAGACCTTGTTTATGAATTCGCCTACAAGGCCGAGGACGGTTCCACGAAGGAAGTGGTGTTCGACGCCGTTTCCGGCCAGGTGGAGTAGCCCAGCGGCCTCCACGAATAGAGACAACCCCGGAGGCACAGTTCATGGTAATGATCCCCCCCCTCACCATGTGACGTGTTTCCAAAAAAAGGACCCGCAATCCTCCCTGCGGGTCCTTTTTCTTTGTCTGTAATTTATAAATCTGAATGTGATGTCAGCCGGTATTGGAAGAACTGCTCACCTCTTTCACCGGGGTCGCCCGCATTTCCCTTTTCAGGGTGCGCACTTCTTCTTCCATGGCCGCCAGGCGCTTGTTGAGAACTTCGTTTCTTTCCGCCAGATCGGTCTGAAGGCCGCGCAGATGTGTCTGGACCAGAGTCCGGTTGTGGGCGTTCTGATCCTCAACTTTTTTCGCTGAATTTATAGCCAGGAAAAAGGCCGTCAGAGACAACAAGATAGCCATAAAGCCCAAAATAACCATGTCTTGAATAAACGCCCTCTCATGCCGCGCGGGGCATGAACGTCTTGGATAAAAAACACAAACCGCCTTTAAATCCCTATCCATTTGAGGCGGCATGGGCACTGAACTCTGGGACTACGGGAATGAGTATTCATGGTCCCTTGATTCCAGTCAACAGGCTTCCGGGCATTGGGCCGGAATAATTTATTTTTTTCTGTTTCACCCTTGCCTAACCCATGGTGAGGCAGTTTTTAGGCGCGGTTCTAGAGTCTTTCTGGCTAATAGTGACTCGCTCAGACCGAGAGCATTTGGGCTTGGAGGGCGTCGCGCTTATTGACCGTAGCGCCGCTACGCTCCGCAAAGCGCTCCTGCTCCAAGCCCAAATGCCCCGGCCCCGTTGGGGGGGGCGGGCGTCCGCTGTGTTGCGACGCTTGCCCGATGTCTCCACATCGCGCCGCGCGGCGCGCCTGACGGACCGCCACGCCACATACCATCGGAGCGGGTCAATATTAGCCAGAAAGACTCTCAGGTGAAAAGCACGCACCGGTAGCACTCTCTTCCGGCATGCCTGTCCACTACGCCCGTCCCGGTCTTCCTTGCCCTTTGCGGCCATCTTGAAATCTGCGGTAAACCGCACATATGATCCCTGTTGACCTCCGTTGACCACTGTTGACCCCTGTGGTCGGGGCTGCTGGAATGTCGGCGGTGGTCAGGTTTCCGGGTGCCTATGAAGGGCCCGGCGCCTCTCTCGCTCATTTTTCAGAGGAGCCCGCGGCATGACACGTCTTTCTCTCTTCAACAGCCCCCTGCTGTTGGGGTTCGATCATTTCGAACGCACTCTGGACAGGATTTCCAAGGCTTCGGGTGACGGTTACCCGCCCTATAATATTGAACAGACCGGTGACGACAGGCTGAAGATCACCTTGGCCGTGGCCGGTTTTTCCATGGATGATCTGCATGTGTCCGTGGAGAACAACCAGCTGGTGGTGCGCGGCAAACAGGAAGATGACGAGTCCCGCACCTATCTTTACCACGGCATCGCCGCGCGTCAGTTCCAGCGCGCCTTTGTTCTCGCCGAGGGGATCGAGGTGACGGCCGCTTCCCTGGATAAGGGCCTGCTGCATATTGATCTGGTCCGTCCCGAGATAAAAACCCAGACTCGTACCATTGATATCGAAGAGGGCTCCGCCGCCGAATCCGGCGTCCAGGGCGATGCCTCAATTATTGATGTGAACCGAAAAAGGGAGGCGTCCTAAGACGCCTGCCCCCCTGAAAAGAATCATGACCATGACCGAAAAAGAAGAGCTGCGCGCCATATCTTCCCAGGACCTGTTCGCCTTGGGCGTTCAGGGCATTGCCTATGTGCGCCCGGTAACCGGCGAAGACGGCACCGTCTATTCGGTTCATTCCGCCGATGGGCGGCAGCTTGGTGTCTTCGACGACCTTGAACTGGCCTTTGTTGCCGTCCACCAGAACGGCATGGAACTGGTGAACGTCCACTAATTTCTCACGGAAAGAAACTTTACGACCGCTCGCAGCGGCCGATACTCAGTCGATACTCAGCCGCCGTTCGGCGCCTTGGTCAGCAGGGAATAGATGTCGTCGGAGCTTTCGGCATTACGCAAGCTTTCGCAAGCGCTGCCGTCGCGCAAAAGGCGCGAGACCCGGGCCAGGGCCTTCAAGTGATCCGCACCCGCCGATTCCGGCGCCAGTAACAGAAAAATCAGATCCACGGGCTGTTCGTCTATGGCCTCGAAATCGATGGGCTTTTCGAGACGGGCGAACATGCCGTGAAGTTTTTCCAGCCCCGGCAGTTTGCCGTGGGGAATGGCGATCCCGGTGCCGACACCGGTGGTGCCCAGTTTTTCCCGCTCCAGCAGCACATCGAAGATGGCTCCCTCGTCCTGATGGATAAGGGGCGCCAGACGCTTGGAGAGTTCCTGGAGAGCCTGTTTTTTGCTCCGCGCCCGTAATTTGGGAACGATGCTTTCGGGAGAGACCAGGTCGGAAATTTCCATGTCTTTAACCGCTGGTTACCCGACGTTTTCCGCGTTTTCGGATGATGCGCCGCTCTGTACGCTGCCTTGGGGATCGACCCAGCCGATATTCCCGTCGGAGCGGCGATAGACCATGTTGAGACCGCCATGGGCGCTGTTACGGAAAAGCAGGGCGGAAAGATCGGCAAGGTCCATCCGCATCACGGCCACGCCCACGGTGAGGGTTTCCACCTCGGTTGTCATTTCCGCGATAATGACGGGGTCGGCATCACCGCTCTCGCTCTCCGGTTCCTCTTCGCTTTCCGGGGCAAGAACGTACTGCTGGGCGGCCATGCTCTCCTTGGCCACCCTGTCCTTGTGGTGGTCGCGCAGGCGCCGTTTATAGCGCCGCAGCCGCGTCGCCACCCGTTCACTGGCGCTGTCGAAGGCGGCGTAGGGGTCGGCTTCGAGAGAATGGCTCTGTATCAGAATGTTGTGGCCGATATGGACGGAGATATCCGCCCGGAAAGACTGGCCCTCGCGTGAGAAATGAACTGCCCCCTCCAGAGCGTTGTCGAAATATTTTTCAACCGTAGTTTCGAGTGAGGAAAGAACATGGGTTCTCAACGAATCGCCCACGTCGATCTGCTTGCCCTTCACGGAAAGCTGCATGTGTCTCGCCATTTGTTTTTAACAGGAAAGAATAAAATTTATTGTTCAGGTGCCGACCGGTTTGGTCTCAGCCTAGTCAACTGACGGGCGGCAAACTAGTAATACGTGGCAGGTGAGTCAAGACAGCCTCCTGATGGTGTGACACTAGGCAGAAACCAACATCGGATAACGCCACGGTCAAAGCCCGGCGGTTTTTTCGCGCCGACGCTGGATAGACGAGGGAATATGCATGGCTTCCCGGTATTTTGCGATGGTTCGCCGGGCAATATCAACACCCTCCGACTTCAGAATTTCGACGATTTTGTCATCGGACAGCACTTCCTTCGGTTTTTCGTTATCGATCATGGCTTTGATGCGATGGCGCACGGATTCCGCCGAATGGGAGTCCTTCCCCGCAGCCCCGGCAATCGCCGAGGTGAAGAAATATTTCAGTTCGTAATTACCCCGCGGCGTGGCGATGTATTTATTGGCCGTAACCCGGCTCACGGTGCTTTCATGCATCTCGATGGCCTCGGCGATGTCCCGTAATATCAAAGGCTTGAGATACTGGACGCCGTGGGCGAAAAATCCTTCCTGCTGGTGCACGATCTCGGTTGACACCCTGAGGATCGTCGTCGCCCGCTGGTGGAGCGATTTCACCAGCCAGTTCGCGGAATTATAGCATTCGGCGATATAGTCCTTTTCCTTCTTGTCCTGGGTATTGCGGCTGAGTTCCGCGTAATAGGTGTTGTTGACCAGAACCCGGGGCAGGGTCTCGGCATTGAGCTCGATGCTCCACCCGCCCTTGGGCTTGACCCGCATCAGCACGTCCGGCGTGATGGTCTGTGCCACGTCGTGGCCGAACGACAGCGCCGGTTTGGGGTCGAGGGCGCGGATTTCCGCCACCATCTCGGCCAGGTCCTCTTCATCGACGCCACAGGCTTTCATCAGGCCCTTCATGTCGTGCTTGCCCAAGAGGTCGAGATTGTCGAGGAGGGATTGTATGGCGGGATCGAAACGGTTTCGGTCACGAAGCTGTAAGGCCAGGCAATCGGCAAGATCGCGGGCGAAAATACCCGGCGGATCGAAGCGCCGGAGCAGTTCCAGCACCTCCTCCACCTGGGCGGTGTCACAGCCCAGCATGCTGGAAACGGCCTCAAGATCCCCGGTCAAATACCCGGCCTCATCCAGCATATCCACCAGATGCAGGCCAATGACCCGGCCCGCCGGATCACTCACATCCATGGTCAGCTGATTGAGCAGATGATCGCGCAGGCTGACCTCTTGGGCGGCGGTTTGTTCAATGTTGGAATCGAAGGAGGAAAAATCGGAACTTCCCCCCGATCCCCAGGATGAGAAGGCCTCGGTGGGTGGTGGCGCCTCTGGTCCCGACTGGGTCTCCCGGCTTTCCCGGCCCTCCTCGAGGCTGTTGCTGGACCACAGGTTTTCATAATCGGTATCCAGCGGTGCGCTGTCCTGGCCGGGCAGGGTGCCGCCATCGGCATAGTCAGCCGTATCTGCTGTATCTGTTGTCTCGGTGGTGCTTTCCGGCTCGCCACTTGCCTCCGATACAGAGGCTTCCCCGCCGCCGTCGCTCACCTCGGCATTCGGGCCGTCCCGGTCGGTGCCGTCGCCCCTTTCCGGGCCGTCGGCGTCTTCGCGTTCGAGCATGGGGTTTTGCTCCAGCTCTTTCTCCACGAAGTCGGAAAGTTCCAGATTGGAAAGCTGCAACAGCTTAATCGCTTGCTGCAACTGCGGCGTCATGACGAGATTTTGACCTTGCCTGAGGTCAAGCCGTGGTGTGAGTGCCATTTTTTGGTGCCAGAAGTTCGGCTAGAGACTAAAGACTGAAATTATCCCCGAGATACACGCGGCGCACTTCCCTGTGGGTCACGATCTCGGAGGGCTCGCCTTCCATTAATACCATTCCGTCATGAAGAATATAGGCGCGATCCACCACATCCAAAGTTTCCCGCACATTATGGTCCGTAATCAGGACGCCGATGCCACGGTCCTTGAGATGCGAGACCAGCTCGCGGATTTCACCCACGGCGATGGGATCGATTCCCGCCAGAGGTTCGTCGAGAAGGATAAATTTGGGGTCGGAGGCAAGACAGCGGGCGATTTCCACGCGTCGGCGCTCGCCGCCGGAAAGGGCGAGTGACGGTGTCCGCCTGAGATGGGTAATGGAAAATTCCGCGAGAAGGGAATCCAGCTCGGCCTCGCGCTTGCTGTGATTGGGTTCCACCACCTCGAGAATGGCGCGGATATTGTCCTCCACGCTCAGTCCCCGGAAGATGGAGGCTTCCTGGGGAAGATAGCCGATGCCGAGGCGCGACCGGCGATACATGGGCAGGTCCGTAATATCTTCGCCGTCAAGGGATATGGTCCCGTATTCAGATGCGATAAGGCCGGTGATGACATAGAACGTGGTGGTTTTGCCGGCGCCGTTCGGGCCCAACAAGCCCACCACCTCACCGCGCTGCACCGAAAGGCTGACACCTCGCAGAATCGGCCGTTTCTTGAAATGCTTGCCCAGATTGGTGGCTGTCAGGCCCTTGTTCTCGACCGCGAGACGCGGTCCGGGACCGTCCTCGGAGACAGGTTGGGTCTGATGGCCGTCAATATGATGGATGTCGGATTCCCTGCGGGCGTCATCAACGCGCCGGTCATCATGGTGACGGCGGTTTGGGTCGCCGTCGCCGAAATGACCACCGGAATGGCCACTGGAATCACCACTGGGGCCACGGTTAAAGGGCGGGCGCTCAGTCATTGTGACGGTTGTGACTCTTTGGGTTCAATTTTAGTCCCCTTCTTGGCGGAAAACACAGCACGAACACGGCCTTTCCTGCCACCACTGGGCGGAGCGTTCAAAAGCCGACTGATACCAGTATTTAAGTTTACTTCCCCGTATTCTCCGGTCAATTGATCATTGTCGCGGAGAATCTTAACCGACCCGAATATTGACACAATACCCGTTACCATATCGTAAACGCCCCTTTTGCTGGTGGCGGTTTCCGTGGGTGTGTTGATTGTCACATTACCAAAAGCCTCTATGCGCTGCAGTTCCGTTCCCTTGCCGGGGACTTTGTGGAAATAGGCGGTGAGAATGTCGGCGTCCATCTGTCTGTCTTCGCTGACCACATGGGCATTGCCACGGGCCACGGCCATATCTTTTGCCTGCCAGTATTCCAGACTGTCGCGGGCGGTGACGGTATTTCCCCCGGTTTCCAGCTTGAGATTGCGGCCGGTGAGCACAAGGATGCCCTTGGGCACGTCGAACACCCCCCTGTCGGCATAGGTCACGGAGGAAGGATTGCGGATCTTCACATTACCGTCGGCGTCGAGCCGCCAGACATCGGTGCCGCCCTCTTCGGTGGGCCGGTAATGGGCCGTGAGCACATCGGCGTCCAGGAGTAGCTCGCCGCGTATGGCCTGGGCCTTGCCACGGGCCACATAGACCTTTTTTTCCTGAATCCATTCAATTCCCTCTTCGGCGTGGATTTCCAGCGGCACATCGGAATCGCCGGTAAGGCCGTCGAGGGACTGGGCCGCCACAGGAAAAGCAGGGAAAGAAGAAAAAGCGGCAAAAGCGGCAAAAACAAGGAAAAGACCCCCACAGGCCCTTGCCGCCCGGGGCGCCCGTTTTTCCCATAGAGACCCGTGCGCATGAGGGAACAGGGTCATTTGGAACCTTCCAGGGCGGCCGCGAAAATCACCAGCTTGGTTTTTCCCGTGAAGATGATCCTGCTTCCCCTGTCCAGAATCATAAACCCCTGAGAGGAAATCTGGCCGAAAGGC
Source organism: uncultured Rhodospirillaceae bacterium (assembly GCA_964482135.1). Classification (GTDB taxonomy): domain Bacteria; phylum Pseudomonadota; class Alphaproteobacteria; order UBA11136; family UBA11136; genus UBA11136. Next base: position 8,032 of record CAYZWF010000013.1, on the reverse strand, counting down.
CCCTGGCCGGCCACCGGCGTTCCTCCCGTGGCAATGCCCGATGAAAGGTCGATATCGGCGCTGGAGGTATGAAATTCATAGCCCGAATCATGATAGAGATTGACCGATTTGCGCAGCCCGAGAATTTGCGTGTCTTCGCTGTAAATGCCGTCCAGGGCAGAGAGCACCGCCCAGGATCCATTGGCCAGCGTAAGGTCGGCCTGGGGGCGTTCGAAGGCGATAATCTCGGAGGAATCACCCACCTGGGAGGCGTTTTCCGCAGTCAGGGAATAGGGCCGGCCCTTGGAATCGACCCCTGTGAACCGGGCGTTAATCATGCGCGGCTCTTCGCCGGTGCTGCTGCTGATATTGGCGAAGCCCATGGTGAAGCGGGCCGGCACCGACTGAATTTGAGGCCATGTGACCACGAGGCCAAGCAGGGCCGCGGCGGCCGCCGGAAGCAGAAGCTTCATCAGGCGGACGAAACGGGAATAACGGCGGGTCTCGGAGGCCTGGTACGAAAAGAGCGGCGGCGGCGGCTGGTAGGTGTCGTGGCCCTGTACTCCCTGTGCCCCCTGTACTATGGCCGTGCCACCGCGTTCACCGCCGCGTTCACCATGGTTGCCGTATTCGCCATGTTCGTCACCGCTTAAGGCGTTAAAGCGGTCGGGGGGGCGAATGGCCTCGGGAATGGGAAGAAAGGGGGGCTTGGGCACTTCCACGCACTCCCTCATACAATGCCCGCACGCAGGCAGTCATGGACGTGGATGATTCCCACCGGCGGACCGTTCTCGACCACGAACAGGCTGGTTATGCGGTCGCTGTTCATGATGTTGAGCGCTTCGGCCGCCAGGGCATGGGGTCCGATGGTTTTCGGATTGGCCGTCATCACCTGGTCGGTGGTCTGGGCCAACAGGGCGTCTCCCATGTGGCGGCGCAGATCGCCATCGGTAATGATTCCGCTCAGCTTGCCCCCCTTATCGACGATACCGATACATCCGAAACGCTTGTTGGTCATGGCCAGAAGTGCTTCCGACATGGGGGTTCCGGGTTCCACCAGGGGCACCTCGTCGCCGCGATGCATAAGGTCTTCGACCCGGATAAGTTTGGCGCCCAGCCGCCCCTGGGGATGCAGGACATGGAATTCTTCGGCGGAAAATCCCTGGCGGTCAAGCAGGGCCACCGCCAGCGCATCCCCCAGCGCCAGCATCACGGTGGTGGAGGTGGTGGGGGCCAGCCCCATGGAACAGGCTTCCTCGAATTCCGGCATGATCAGGGCGATATCGGCGGCCTCGGCCAGTGAACTGGCCCGTCCCGAGGTGATCACCACCAGCGGAATGCGAAAACGCCGGGTATAGGTGACAATGTCATTGAGCTCCGTCGTCTCCCCGGAATTGGACAGGGCCAGCACCGCGTCATCCCTGGTAATCATGCCGAGATCGCCGTGGCTGGCTTCTCCGGGATGGACAAACTGCGCCGGGGTGCCGGTGGATGCCATGGTGGCGGCCACCTTGTTCGCCACATGGCCGCTTTTACCCATGCCGGTGACGATGATGCGCCCGCTGCATTTGGTGAAAACATCGAGCACATCCACGAAGCGGCCGTCCAGGGTCGCGGACAGGGCATTAATGGCGCGGGCCTCGGTCTCAAGCACGCGGCATGCGGCTTCAAGGTCGCTTTCGCCCGGTCCCGGTGCGTCGTCTTTCAAGGTCTTGCCCACGGTCTCTCCCGAGGTTTTTCCCAGGGTCTCTCTCAAGGTTTTTCCCGGGGTCTTTCTCAAGGTTTCTGCCAAGGTTTTTGTGGCGCGAGAGGAATCGTTAAAAATGAGCTTGGTTCTTCGCCACAGTTTACAGCAATAGTTTACAGCAACTTACGGCGTATTCAGTGTGAAAAAATGTCTTCCTCGTCCCATCCGGCAAGGTCGAGAGCGGCGCGGGTGGGAAGGAACTCAAAACAGGCCTCGGCAAAATGGGTGCGGCCTTCGCGGGCCAGCATTACATCCAGCTTTTCGCGCAGGCGGTGCAGATAAACAACATCTCCGGCGGCGTATTGCATCTGTTCGGGCGTCAGATCGTCCGCTCCCCAGTCGGAGCTTTGATGCTGTTTCGAGAGGTCAATGTCGAGAAGCTCCGAACACAGGTTCTTCAGCCCGTGGCGGTCGGTGAAGGTGCGTACCAGCTTCGAGGCGATCTTGGTGCAGTACAGCGGGGTACAGGAAGCGCCGATGTAATGGCTGAGAACGGCCACGTCGAAACGGGCGAAATGGAACAGCTTGGTGACCTTGGGGTCATCCATCAGCGCCTTGAGATTGGGCGCATCGTAAGAAGGCCCGCCGCCGGAGGGGAAATTCACCATATGGCAGTTGCCGTCCTTGTCCGACAACTGGACCAGGCACAGGCGGTCGCGGTGGGGGTCGAGCCCCATGGTCTCGGTATCTATGGCCACGCAATCGCCGAAATCCACTCCCGCGGGCAGGTCGCCGCGATGCAGTTCAAGGGAATTGAGCCCCGGCTGTTTGAATTTCGATTTAGAGGTATTCTCGGCCATGGGCCTCGCCTCGCTTTCTGCTTGCTTTCAACTCGTTACCCGGTTCCGGCCGGCGCGTATGGAAAGGCCGAAAACCAGGGGAGAAATGGTGCCCAGGAGAAGACTCGAACTTCCACGGCCTTGCGGCCACTGACACCTGAAGCCAGCGCGTCTACCAATTCCGCCACCTGGGCAGCTCAAGCGGTTTCCGTCGATATCGCCGCAACGCCATAAAGTCAATCAACATCTGGGGTGGCATTGCAGGCGACATTTAAGGGCAAGACATGCAAAAACCGCCGTCCCCGGCCCCGTGCAGGTCCAGTATAGAGGGCCGTGTTTACCAAACAAGCCGCTTGAATTTAGGGCGCAACCCCTGCAAGCATGGGGACCGCTACAGCAAGGAGGTTCTTCCATGACAGCCCGCTACGGAAACCGCCCCCGCCAGGTTACGGTATTTGGCGGCAGCGGCTTTATCGGCCGCCACCTGGTGCAGCGTCTGGCCGCGCGCGGCGATGTGGTGCGGGTGGCGGTGCGCGATCCCTGCGCCGCCCAGTTCCTCACCACCTATGGCAACGTGGGCCAAGTGGTTCCCGTGGCCGTGGATATCCGCTACGCCGGGGCGGTGGCGGTGGCGCTGGAAGGCGCCGACGCGGTGGTCAATCTGGTGGGCATTCTCTATGAATCCGGTTTCGGGAGGCGTAAAAACACCTTCGAGGCCATCCATCACCAGGGCGCGGCAAATGTGGCCAAGGCCGCCGCCGACGCCGGGGTAAAAAATCTGGTGCAGATTTCCGCCATCGGCGCCGAGAAGACATCGCGCGCGGCTTACGCCCGCACCAAGGCAAAAGGCGAGGCCGCCGTGCGTGCCGCCTTTCCCGATGCCTCGATAATTCGTCCCAGCATCGTCTTCGGTCCCGAGGACGGCTTTTTCAATCTTTTTGCTTCCCTCCTGTGGATGAGCGCCGCGCTCCCCGTCATCGGCTGTTCGTTGCCCCGGCTGGAATTTCCTTCCCCCGGCGAAGGCGGTATCCTGCCGCGCCTTAATATCTACGGCGATGGCGGCCCCCGGTTCCAGCCGGTTTACGTGGGTGACGTGGCCCAGGCCATTTGTGAATGCCTGGACTCCCCGCAATGCCGCGGCAAGACATTCGAACTGGGCGGGCCGGATGTGCGCAGCTTCAAGGAGCTGATGGAACTCCTGCTGGCCCAGACCGGGCGCTGGCGTTTCCTGGTCCCGGTGCCGTTCTGGCTGGCCTCGGTGATGGGGGTGTTCCTGGGGCTGCTGCCGAGACCGCTTCTGACCTTGGATCAGTTACGGCTGTTGCGCCGCGACAACGTTGTCGGCCGCAGGGCGCAGACTTTCTCCGCGCTCGGCATTACGCCCGTATCCATGGAGGTGATCCTGCCCACCTATCTTGACCGCTTCCGTTCATCCACCCCCGCGAGGCAGGCGCAACAGAATTAGGGCGGATCCCATTCCCGTGCCCGAAAACCGGGCCGGGCTCAGCTGTACACCCAGAACAGCAGGAAAATACCCAGCGCCACCCGATACACCACGAAGGGGGTGAAGGTGGCGCGTTTGAGCCAGGCCATCATGCAGGTGATGCTGACCAGGGCGGCGGCGAAGCTCAGCCCGCCGGCGAGATAGGCGTCGGATTCAAGCTGGATATTGCCTCCCTCCATCAGGTCCCTGAAGGCCAGGGCGCCGGCGCCGAGGATGGTGGGGATGGACAGCAACAGGGAAAACCGCGCCGCTTCGGGCCGCTCATACCCCAGCATGCGGGCCGCCGTCATGGTGATACCGGCGCGGCTGGTGCCCGGAACCAGGGACAGGATCTGGGCCATGCCGATGATGAAGGCATTGCCGAAGGCCATATGCTCGATGCGTTTTACGGTCAGGGAAAAATGGTCGCTGAAATAAAGCAGGATGCCGAAGACCAGCGTCGTCCAGGCGATGATCTCGGGACTGCGCAGGATGTTCCCGGCATAGCGATGAACCAGAAGCCCCGCCGCCACCACCGGCAGGGTGGCGATCACCAGATTGATGACGAGGCTGGCATTGGGGCCGCCGCGCCCCGTCAGCAAATTAAACAGGCCCTTGAGCAGATGCAGGACATCGCGCCAGAAATACACCATCACCGCCAACAGCGTGCCCACATGCAGGGCGATATCGATAATCAGCCCCTGATCGGGCCAGTCGGCGAAGACCGGCACCAGAATCAGATGGGCCGAAGAGCTGATGGGCAGGAATTCGGTAATACCCTGAACCAGGGCCAGGACCGCAAGATGAAAGAGAAGCAAGCAAAACCCCCTGTGTGTCGGCCTCCCTTATAGCATTGATATCTCTTTAGGCCATATGGCGCGCAACCGAGGCAGGGAAGAAAATCGCCCCGCTTTTGTCTCTGTTCGCCACCCCATCCATGAGCTAGATTGCCGTCATGCGAGCGCTCTACCATCTCTGGCTGTCGCCCTTTTCGCGCAAGGTCCGCGTCATGCTGGACGAGAAAGGGCTGGAGGCGGAACTGCGCCTCGAGAAGGTGTGGGAACGCCGTGATGAATTTCTCGCCATCAATCCGGCGGGCAAGGTGCCGGTCATGGTGGAGGAAAACGGCGTCGTCCTCTGCGACAGCACTGCCATCTGCGAATATATCGAGGAAACGAACCCTGAGCCGGTGCTGATCGGCAAGACCCCCCACGCGCGGGCGGAAACCCGGCGCATCACCGCCTGGTTCGACGACAAGTTCAGCAAGGAAGTCTCGTCAATCCTGCTCTACGAAAAGGTGGTGAAACGGTTTTTGGGCATGGGAGAGCCAAATTCCCAGGCGATCCGCGCCGGAACCACCAACATCCATACCCATCTCGACTATATCGCCTATCTCACCGACCAGAGGAACTGGCTGGCGGGGGATGATTTTTCCCTCGCCGATATGGCCGCCGCCGGGCATCTCTCGGCGCTGGACTATCTCGGCGACGTGCCGTGGCACGAACATGAAGGGGCCAAGGACTGGTATGCCCGCGTCAAGTCGCGGCCCAGCTTCCGCGCCATATTAGGGGACCATATTCCCGGTTTCGCGCCGCCCAAACATTACGCCAATCTCGACTTTTAGAGCCGGCGGGCGTAATGACCGCCAGAACCCTATTCCCCCTCCTGAAGGACCGCGTCCATGCGCTCCAGATTGGTCTGCGCCGAATAGGCCAGGGGGGTGTCGGGAACGATCTCCATAATGCGCCGCCAATCGGCCCGGGCACCGGATACATCGTTTTCGGCATAACGGATCATGGCGCGCTCGAACAGGGCGTCGGGATTGTCGGGACTCATCTCCAAGGCCGTGACCACGTCTTTTGCCGCCAGTTCGGTGCTGTTGAGCCTGCGATAGGCGTTGGCCCGCAGGATATAGGCCTCGATTCTGTCGGGGGCGAGTTTCAGGGCGCGGTCGAGGTCTTCCAGCGCCTCCCAGTAATGGAGGGCCTCGGCCTTGACGATGGCGCGGTCAATCAGCGACTCAACATGGTCGGGGGCAATGGCCAGCGCCGCGGTGAACAGTTTCACGGCGCGCTCGTTCTCGGCCGCCAGCATCCACGCCTGGCCGGTCTGGCGGTAGAGATCGAGGGCCACGTCGGGGGGCAGGCCGCGCCCGGCGAGCTCCATATCGGCGATGATGCGTTCGAGCTGTTCCCCGGCGGCGAAATAGTCCTGGATGGCGATCAGGCTGATGGCCAGACAGTGGCGGGCGGTCAGGCTTTTCTTGTCCTCCTCCACCCAGGCCATGGCATGGTCGAAGGACGCCCTTGGGTTCTTGCGGGCGAGAGCAGCACATTTGCTGTAGCGTTGCAGTTCCGCCTCGTCTTCCGCCGTCATGCCCTCTGTGGGCTGTGTGGGGGGCTGTGTGGGCGGCGCGGGTGTTTCCCCGGCATGCGCCACAAAGGAAAACAGAAGGAAAAAGATGAAGGATTTGCGGCGCCACATGGAAGTATTCCGGTGCAAGGTATGAGAAGATAGAATTATTGCCCCTCTCACGGGAAAAAGAAAAAGGCTTTTCATGAATTATGCCCGGGGTTATGCCCGGCCCCGGTTATGACGGGGCGTGCTGGGAAACCCCCAAAGCTGCTCTGTTTCGGATTCGGCGCCACCGCGCGCGCACTCGTGGGTGACCTGGCCGAAGATGTGAAACCGGCGGGCTGGGAGGTGGTGGGCACCTGCCGTGATAGGGCGGAAATCGAAGACCAGAATGTGCTGGAAGGCGTGACGGTCCATGAGTTCAACCGCCAGCGGCCCCTCACCGGGGATGTGTTCGCGGGCGTCACCCATATCCTCAGCTCTGTGCCGCCGGACGAGGACGGCGACCCCGTGCTCGGGGTGCATGGACAGGAACTGGCCGCCATGGCCGGGCTGTACTGGGTGGGTTATCTCTCTACCACCGGCGTCTACGGCGATTGCGGAGGCGGCTGGGTGGATGAGGAAAGCCCGCTCAACCCCAGCGGCGAGAGGGGCCGCCGCCGCGCCGCCGCCGAATCCGGCTGGCGCGCCTTAGGGAAAGACTCACGCCTTCCCGTCCATATTTTCCGTCTTGCCGGTATTTACGGACCCGGACGCTCGGCCCTGGATACGGTACGCTCGGGGCAGGCGAAAAAGGTGATCAAGCCGGGCCAGCTGTTTTCGCGCATTCATAGGGCCGATCTGGTGCGCGTGTTGCGGGCCTCCATGGACCGGCCCCGCCTCGATGATGCCGAACTCGCCGCCGTCTATAACGTCTGCGATGACGAACCCGCCCCGCCCCAGGACGTGACGGATTTTGCCTGTTCCCTTTTAGGTGTGGAACCGCCGCCGCCGGTCCCCTTCGAGGAGGCGGAGCTTTCCGAAATGGCGCGCAGCTTCTACGCCGACAACAAACGTGTGCGCAATGAACGCATCAAGAAGGAACTGGGTGTGACCCTGGAATTTCCCGATTACCGCAGCGGGCTGGAAGCTATCTTCCGCGACGGCGGTTAGCCCGGGTCCACCTTAATCGTTGGCGGCCACTTCCTGCGGCGGCGGGTTAAGAAGCTCCGCCACTGTCGGGAAAATGCGCGACAGACTCTCGATACTGGACAGCCGGTGGTCGCCGTTCTTGATGAAGGTCACGGCCACATTCTCGGAATCAAGGCTGGTGGCGAGCTTCAGCGAAGTTTCCGGCGGCACCTCCCGGTCGAGAAGGCCGTGGAGAAGCCGCACCGGACAGGTGAGGGGAATGGTCCCGCGCAGCACCAGGTTTTCGCGGCCGTCCTCGATCAGGGCGCGGGAGACCGGGGTGGGCTCGTCGCCATAGGGGTTGGGAATTCCGACACTGCCGGTTTCCTCCAGGGTCTTGCGGTCCTCTTCGCTCAAGCCTTCCCAGATCAGGTCCTCGGTGAAGTCGGGCGCGCCGGCGATGCTCACCATTCCCGCCACCCGCTCGCGGCGTTCCAGCGCCGCCAGGATCATGATCCACGCTCCGAGGCTGGAGCCCACAAGAATTTGCGGGCCTTGCGTCGCCTCGTCGAGAATTTT
>CAYZWF010000012.1:0-55612 GCA_964482135.1 uncultured Rhodospirillaceae bacterium | reverse complement strand
CTTCCAGATTGTGCGGTAGGCGTCCTCTATTTTCGCGGCGAAGGCGGCTCCATCGGCCAAGGGCGAGGCCTCCATCCGCTCTCGCAGACCACCGCGCAGGTCTTCCAGACGCGCAGTATCCGACGCCAGCGCCGCCGCCAGCGCCACGTAAGATTCTTCGTCTTGCGCCACCAGTTCTCCCACACCCGCCGCCTCAAGAAGACTCGCCCCCACCCGTCCGCCATGGTGTGCGCCCTTCAGCGCAATTACCGGAACCCCCATCCACAGCGCCTCGCAGGTGGTGGTGGTGCCGTTATAGGGGAAGGGATCGAGAGCAATATCCATCTTGCCGTATGATTTCAGATGATCCTCCAGGCTCGCCGCATAGCCCGCCAGATCGAGGCGGTCGGCGGGTATGCCGTGGTCGGCAAATCTCTCCTCCACTTGGCGGCACAACGCCGCGTCACTGAGCTGGGCGCATTTAAGGTAGAGACGCGAATTCGCAACCGCGTCCAGGACCTTGGCCCAGGCCGCCACCACGCCTTCGCTCATCTTGGAGAGGTTATTAAAGGAGCCGAAGGTCACATACCCGTTCTCCACAAAAGGCGGCGCCGCCACCTCGACATCCGTATGGGGCGGCCCGTAACACAAGAAACAGCCGGGGAGAGACAGCAACCTCTCGCTCATGGTGGTTTCGCTCTCTTGGGGGGGGTCGGTCACCCCATCGACCATGCGGTAGTCCATGGCCTTGAGCCCGGTGGTGTTGGGATAGCCCAGCCACGTCACCTGAAGCGGCGCGGGTTTGCGGGCAAACACCAGCAACCGGTTGCCCGCCGTGTGGCCGTTCAAATCCACCAGAATATCGATGCCGTCGTCGCGTATCAGGGCAGCCACCGCATCGTCGCTCATGCCGACGATGGAGCGCCAGTGGGGTGCCAGGCCCTGCAAACGCCCGGTCACCTCGTCGGGACGTGCCACCTCGGCGTAACAGGTGACCTCCACACTCCCGGGATCATGGGCGGCCAACAAAGGCTCCAGGAAACAGCTCACCGAATGGCGCCGCAAATCCGACGATACGTAACCCACCTTCAGTTTACGCTCAGAATCGCGGTCGTTGCCGTGGGGAGCGATGGCGCTCGCCGGCACGCCGTGAACGGTATCGAACTTACGATGGGCGGCCAACACCACCGCCGTGTCCTGCGTTCCGTAGTTCATGGAAAGCAACAGATTGGAATGGGCCACCGCGTGGCCGGGATCAATCTTCAGCGTCTTGCGGCAGGCGGCGCCCGCCTCTGCCATACGTCCCTGAAGCATCAGCAGAAGAGCCAGATTGGTATTAAGGGACGTATCGTCAGGGTTTGATTGCAGGGCATGGGAAAAAGCGGACTCCGCCTCCACCAGCCGTCCTGTATCCCGGAGAAGATTGGTGAAATTTATATGCGCGTCGGAAAAATCAGGCTTTAATTCCAGTGCTTTACGGAGAGCTTCTTCCGCCTCTTCAAGACGCCCCTGAAGATAGAGGGTAAGTCCCAAATTGTTCCACGCCTCGGGGAGATTCGGCTGAATGCCAAGAGCCTCGCGGTAAACCGATTCGGCTTCCGCTAACAGCCTCTGCCGTCTCAAAAGATTACCGAAATTACATCGCCATGCCGCATCACCGGGATTCAGGGCCAGCGCCTTACGTATGATATTCTGAGATTCCTCAGACCGCCCGACCGTTCCAAGAACAGCGGCCAGACTATGGTATCCCTGGACATGGCCCGGAGAGACTGAAATCAATTTTTCATAACATGTAATCGCCTCTTGCGGGTGGCCCGCATCCTGAAGCGCGTTCCCCAGGGCAAAATAGGCCGCGGCGAAATCCGGCGCCTGTTCGATTACCCGCCGGAAACAGTCGATGGCCTCGTCGCCATGGCCGCGCGACTGGTGAATAATTCCCAGATTATAGTGGGCGTTGGGAAGCGCGGGATCCAGCGACAGCGCCTTTTTATAGCAACCCATGGCGCCGTTGGGATTATCCCGGGACATATGTATGTTTCCCAGATTATTGACAAATTCCGCCGCTTCCGGCCTGAGTTTCACCGCTTTCTTGATAAGCTTCAGCGCGGTTTTCGAATCCCCTTTTTGTTGATGGAGCACCCCCAGCCAGTGCAGGGCATCGGCATGGCCGGGATCGCTTTCCAGAACACGACGGTAAAGGGCTTCCGCCTCGGCCAAACGTCCCGCCTGATGATGGGCGGCGGCTTGCGACATCAAGGAGGAGATATCTTGGGATGAGACCATGGCTCTTAAGCGTTTTCCAATAAACCCATCGCATAATCGGCCAGGGCCAGCGACGAGGTAAGCCCCGGCGATTCAATGCCGAAAAAATTGACCAGGCCCGGCACACTGTGATCCCGGGGGCCTTGTACCATAAAGTCCCTCACCGCCTCCCCCGGCCCCTGGAGTTTCGGCCGCACCCCGGCGAAACCGAGCTGCAACACTCCCTCGGCGAGATCGGGATAATAGGACCGGATCGCCGCGTAAAAGGACTCCGAGCGCGACGGGTCCACACTGTAATCCACCTCGTCCACCCATTCCACATCGGGGCCGAAGCGCCCCTGCCCCCCCATATCAAGGGAGAAATGAATACCGAGACTGGCAGGACCGGGAAGCGGATAGACCAGTCTGGAAAAGGGCGGACGGCCGGACAGGGTGAAATAATTGCCCTTGGCCAGATAGAGCGGTGGAATATGCTTTTTTTCGAGACCGGTGATGGACTTCGCCACCGCCTGCGCCGCAAGGCCCGCCGCATTGACCACCATATGGGCCTTCAGGGTCACGGGTTCCTCGCCGCCCACGCGCAGGCTTATCCCGTCTTCCGCCACCTCACCGCCCAGCACCGGAGAGCGCAGGGCCAGAACCGCGCCCTTGTCTTCGGCATCGCCCAACAGGGCCAGCATCAATGCGTGGCTGTCGATGGTTCCCGTGGAGGGCGAGAGCAGCGCGGCGCGGCACTGCAAAGCCGGTTCCAACCCGGCCGCCGCCTCGCCATCCATCCATTGCAAATCACCAACGCCATTGGCCTCGGCGGTTTCCCGCAACGCCCGTAACCGGTCGATCTGTTCCTCGTCAACGGCGACGATGAGCTTTCCCATAGCCGTATGGGCGACGCCGTGATCGGCGCAATAGGCGTAGAGCTGATCCCTTCCGGCCACACAGAGCCGGGCCTTGAGGCTGTTTTCCGGATAATAGATACCGGCGTGGATGACTTCGCTGTTATGGGAGCTGATCCCGGTGCCGATACGGTCCGCCGCCTCAACGATAACCGTTTCACGGCCCGCGGACGCCAGCCGCCGGGCCACGGCCAGCCCCACCACACCCGCGCCGATGACGACAGTCTCTGTTTTCTCGCTCATGAGCCTCGCGAATCGGCGGCCATCAGCCCATGTTCCCGCAGAGCCTCCAGCATCGGCCCAAGATGGGACTCATAGTTCTTCCAGCGCCCCCTATGTTCGGTGGTCAACAAATCCTCCGGCATGGCTTCGCCGTCCTCAAGGCAGCAGAATTCATAAACCTTGTCACGGATTTTCTCAGGTTCTTCCGTTAAATCCTCATAACGGAGCGGCAAGACCCGATCGCCGTATTCCCGCTGCCAATGGGCCATCAAATCCAGGTAATCGGCCATATAGGACGCTATATCCCCCACATCATAGGCATGGGCGTGGCCCCGCTCATAGCGGCTGAAAAAGATGGAAAGGGCGGTATCCACCGCGTCCCGCCGGCAATAAATGACTTTGGCCCGGGGCAGGGTTTCCAGGATCATCCCCACGTAAAGGTAATTCTCCGGCGAGGTATTCACCACATAGCGGCCATCAGAGCCGATGGCGGCAATTTTCTCCATGAACACCGCCGCGGCCTTTCGTTTCTGGGCCTCGTCGAGCAAACAGACGGCGCCGGGAAGTTCCCCGGAAATGTCCAGTTCCTCGACCACCTCTTCGAGGGAAGCCACCCATTGCGGGCTTTCCCCCGCCCCATGAACCAGCTCATGCCGCGAGAGCAGGGACTCCACCAGGGTCTTGCCGGAACGTGACAGGCCGACAATAAAAATCGGTGCCGGGCCGGGCTTTGTTTCCCCGGCCCTATCAGGCGCGGCCGCCTTGGCGAAGGCCTTCTTAATGGAGGCCATAAGGTCATGATGGCCGGCCCGGTCAAAATTGGCCTCCTCCGCCATCAATGCATTGCCGCGCTGGTAAAGGGAAAAGGCGTCATCGTAATTTCCGGCCTCGTCATGGGCCTTGCCCAGGGCGAACAGAAGCATCCCCCTCTGGACCTCGGTAACCCCCTCATAGTCCATTAGTTCCTCGAGCCCCTTGAGCGCCGGATCGTCGGGGGTGAAAACATGGCTCTGGGCGTAATTGTAATGGAGCTTGATGTCCTCGGGGGCCAGTTCCAGGGCGCGGAGATGAGCCTCGGCGGCCTCCTCGTCGCGGCCCAGCCTTGTCAGACAGACTCCGAGATTGTTATGGGCCTCGGCATAGTCGGGGTCCGCTTCTATGGCCTGGCGGCAGACCGCTTCGGCCAGATCATATCTGCCCATTGCCATATGAATCACCGCAAGGTTGTCATAGGCCACCACATGGGGCCAAAGCTCAATGGCACGCTTGATGGTGGCTTCGGCCTCGTCATGGGCCTTCATGCCGAAAAGCGCCCGGCTCAGATTGACCATCACCTCCGCGGCCTCCGGATGCACGGAGAGAATGCTGCGATAGGCCTCTACGGCCTCTTGCGCGTGGTCCAGATCCTGCAGCGCCAGACCCAGATTGTTCTTCGCTTCCAGATAATCGGGCTTGAGCTCCAGGGCGCGCTCGAAACAGGCCAGCGAGTCCTCAGGCGTGCCCGATTCGTGAAGCACCTTACCCAGATTGTTGTGAGCCTCGGCATAGTCGGGGGCCAATTGCACCGCCTTGCGGAGCATCTCCAGCGCCTGGGTATTCTCCCCGGACTGAAAAAAGGCGACGCCGCCGAAATTCAGGGCGTCAAGATGGTCAGGATGGGAATTCAAGACCTTGCAATAAAGGCCGACCGCATCCTCCATCCGACCCGCCTGATGGTGGGAAAGAGCCTGCTGCAAGAGGGAATCCACCGAGGAAGGGGGCATATCCTCTTTGGCCGGTGCTTCATTCATATGGGGGTTCCCTGGATGGCGGCGGTTTATACGACCCGTGGAAAATCCCACAAAAACAACGGTCTGCCAACCTTATACCATTCCATATTCATAACAAAAAACCCGATCTTCACCCGCGAACCCAGCCCAGTTTAAGATTGCTTTCCGCACCAGCTCTTCCACACGCGGCGGTATATGGCTTCAAGGTCACAGGCGTAGCGCGCACCATCACAAAGCGGGGATTTTGCCATCTGGTCACGCAATGATGCCCGCAATTCGGCAAGTTTTTTCAAATCACGGCTGTGACCCTGCGCCAGGGAAAGGTATTCCTCCGCCGTCGCCGCCACCCAGCCCTCCAGCCCCACATTGCGCAGATGGCTTGCCGAATGCCGCCCGGCAAATGTCCCACCTGCCATGGCCAGAACCGGCACCCCCATCCACAGCGCCTCACAGGTGGTCAGCCCCCCCGAATAGGGGAAGGGATCGAGGGCTATATCCACCTCGTGATAATGGGCCATGAACGCTTCATGGGGTGCTCCCCCCGCCAGGGCAACCCGTTCCGGCGCGACGCCCAGCTCTTCGAAGCGGTCAAGAACACGCCGCGCCGTGGCCGCGTCATCGAGGGTATTGGTGCGCAGAGTTAGGCGGGACTCGGGAATGCCTTTCAGAATATCCGCCCACAGCGACATCACCTGGTCGTTGATCTTGGCTAGATTGTTACAACAGCCAAAGGTGATAGTGCCCTTCTCCAGCGCCGGCAGGGAATTGACTTCGGGCGCATAGTCGGGTGGAGCGTAACAGACATAGCCATGGGGCATACGCACAGTCGTCTCGGAAAACCATTGTTCCTCGTCCTCGGGCGTTTCCACGGCGTCGGAGAGGATGTAATCCATGGTATCGAGGCCAGACGTACAGTAATGCCCGCCGCCCAAAACCTGAATGGGTGCGGGTTTGCGGCCGAACATGACGAGCCGGTGATCTCCCGCATGGCCGGTCAGTTCAATCAGGATATCGATCTTATCGGCGCGGATGGTTTGCGCCGCCTCGTCATCGCTCATCAGGGATATGTCGCGCCAGTGATCGGCATGGGCGCGTATCTTGCCGGTGAAATCATCCTCGCGCGCCATGTTGGCATAGCAGAAAATTTCGAATTGTTCCCTGTCCACATTGGAGATGACGGGAAGAAAGAAAAATCCCACCGGATGCTGTTTCATATCCGCTGACACATAGCCGATTTTCAGCCGCCGCTCAGGGTCCGGAACATTGTCATGGGGTTGCATGAATTCAGCCTGCGGGGCGCCATATTCGGCATTCCAGAGGCGTATTTCCTCATAGACGCCCTGCGGCGTCGCACCGGGCAGGTAATGAAGCGTGAGGATAAGGTTGGTATGGGCATAGACGGTTTCGGTCTCGCAGGCCATGGCCTTTCTGAAGGCTTCCGCCGCTTCCTTAGCCCGGCCCTGCACCACCAGGACCTTACCCAGAGAATTATGGCCTTCGGCGGATTCTGGATTCAGCTCCATGGCCCGGCGCGCGGTCGCCTCGGCCTCGTCCAGCTTGCCTTTGCTTTTCAGGAAATTACCCAGCTTGGTATAAGCGGCGGCATAGTCGGGCCTCAGTTCCAGCGCCCGCCGCACACAAGCCTCCGCATCCTCCATCCGGCCTGTACGACTGAACAGACCCGCCAGATTATTGAACGCCTCGGCATGATCGGGGTTGAGCCCGATGGCCCTGTTGAAATGTTTTTCCGCCTTCTCCCACTCCCCCAGCGCCGTTAAGGCGAGGCCCATATTGTTATGGGCGCCAGGCAGGGAGGGATTAAGCTCCACCGCCCTGGCACAGGCTTCCGCCGCTTCCCTGTAACGCTTCGTCTCACGCAGGACGCCACCGAGATTACTCCACGCCTCGGCAAAGTCCGATTTCAGTTCCAGCGCCCGCCGTACGGCTGCTTCGGCCTCTTCAAGTTTTTCCTGCTCCTGAAGCACGGTGCCGAGATTGTTGTGCAGGTCGGCCACATCCGGGCTCAAAGCGATAGCCTTGCGGAAGGACTCTTCCGCCTCCTCCAGACGCCCCAAGGCACACAGAGCCAGACCTAGATTGTTGAGGGCCTCTACCCCGTCGGGCTGGCGCGCCAGGAACTTGCGGATCAGGGTCACGGCTCGCCCTGAATCCCCCTTCTGATGCGCCACATACCCCAACAGGTGCAGCACATCGGGGTTGTCCGGTGCCTGTTTCTGAATTTTCTGATAAAGCCGCTCGGCCTCGTCCAGCCTTCCCGCCGCATGATGGCCCACGGCTTCTCTCAACATGGCGGCCACATCGTTGCTAAAGGCCGCGGGAGCCCCGCCGGAGGCCGTCGACGCCGCCGCGCCTCCCTTTTTCGCCAGTCTCGCCGCCTTGCGTTTCTGTTGCCGGCTCATGCCCGCCCCATGCCCCGTTCAGCCATAACGATGGAGGTCTGGGCCGGAATGACGCAGCCATTGGCGCTGTTCGGAGGAATCTCCCACCAGCTTTTCTACCACCCGCCAGAATGCCGGACTGTGGTTGTGTTCCACAAGATGCGCGGTTTCATGGGCCACCACGTATTCGAGAACCGGCACCGGGGCAAGAACCAGCCGCCAGGAAAAACTGAGTCCGCCCGTGGCCGAACAGCTCCCCCAGCGGGTACGGGGATCGCGCAGCCCGATACGCTGTACCCGCTTCCCGAGATCTTCCGCCATTTCGTGGGCACGAGGCGATATTTCCTCCCGGGCCCGGGCTTTCAGCCAATCGGCCACGCGGCGCGAAAGGTGCGCTATCTCCCCGGCGACGCGTAATTCTCCCCTTTCCCGCTTCACTGCGCCGCGCATCTGCGGGCAATGGCGGATGATGAGATTTTCTCCGAGGAAGGGAATCTCCGCGCCATCGGCAAAGGGCGCGCGGGGGGGTTGTTCTTCGAGGTGGGATTCAATCCACCCCGCCCGCCGCCGTGAGAAATCCAGCCCCTCGGCCTCGGCCACGCCCGGCGGCAAAACCACCTCCACACCTGCGCCGAAGGGGAGCACACGCAGGATCATGCGCCGCGCGCGGCGGCTCTTGCGCACCCTCAACTCCACCGTCCTGCCATCGGACAGAGGAAGCCGCCGGGGCGCTCTGGTGGCCGTCGGGCTCATGGCTCTTGTTTCACGAACCTGCCATAGCGCAGCATGATGGCGGGAAGCACCAGAAGATTGAGGATGGTGGAGGAAATCAGCCCGCCGATGACGATGGCCGCCATCGGTCCCATGATCTCGCGCCCCGGATTATCACTGTTCACCGCGATGGGCAGCATGGCGAGCGCCGTCACCAGCGCGGTAATCAGGATCGAGGGCAGGCGTTCCTGGGCGCCGCGAATGGCGGTCTCGCGGTTCCATATCATATTTTCGGCGTCCACCAGATGCTGGAAATGGGACACCATCATGATGGAATTACGCAGCGTGATCCCGAACAGGGTAACAAATCCCACCAGCGAACCGATGGACAGTACGCCGCCCGTAAACAGCGCCGCCACCACCCCTCCCACCAGGGAAAAGGGCAGATTGACGAGAACCAGCAGCATGTTGCGCACACTAGCCAGCGCCACATAGAGCAGCACCAGGATACCCACCCCGGCGAGCAGGGAATGAACCACCAGTTCCTCCCGCGACTTGGCCTGGGCCACCGCCGCGCCGGTAAACTCAAGATAGGTATCGGCGGGAAGCGACATATCCTCGCCGATACGGGCCTTCAATTCATCGAAGAAGGAGGCCATATCGCGCCCGTCCACATTGCACGTCACCGTCTGCAAACGCTGGGCGCCGCTATGGAGGATCACATAACGTCCTCCCGAGGGGATGATATCGGCCACATCCTGCAACGAGACAATGCGCCCGTCGGGCGTGCGCAGCGGCAGCTTTTCCACGCTGGGCGGCTGGCGGCGCAGGGACTCATCCATAATAACCGCCACTGAAAACGTCCTCGCGCCGTCATAGACCTGCCCCACCTCGCGTCCCTCATAGGCGGTCTGAACCGCGCGGAAGACCTGCATGGGGCGAATGCCATACTGTTTCAGGTCGTCGAGACGCACCCTGACTTTGAGCAACGGCGTGCCCGGCGGGGCGCGCAGCTGGATATCGGTGGCTCCGGGAACCGTGGCCATGACCCGCGCCACCTCCTGGGCCTTGCGGTCGAGAAGGTCGAGATCATTGCCGAAGATATTGACCACCACCGGCGCGGTATAGCCGGAGATGGTTTCGTCCACCCGTTCGATAAGAAAGGTATTGAGCTCCGAGGCCATGCCCGGCGTGTCGTCGAGAATATCCCTGATGGAATCCTTGACCCGTTGCTGTTCCGGCCCCGACAAGGGCACCAGGTCGATCTCGTATTCGCTGTAATGGGTGCCCAGGGTATCGGCGCCGCGTTCAGCCCGTCCCGCCCATTGGGACACCGAACGCACCCCCTCGATGCGGCTCACCCGGCGCATGATGTCGCCGCCCACGCGCAGGGATTCCTCAATCGAGGTGCCGGGCACGCTGGCGGTATGGATCATGTAATGCCCCTCGCGCAGTTCGGGCAGGAAACTGCCGCCCAGCAAGGGCAGCATGGCGATACCGCCGCCGCAGAACAACAGCACCCCGACGATGGCGAAGCGGGGATGGCTGCTGATTTTCGCCAGGGCGCGCCCGTAAAGGGGTTTGAGAAAGCGCACCACCGGCGGATCGTCGGTTTTCTCCACGCCCCCCAGCATCATGCAGCACAGGGCCGGGGTCACCGTCAGGGCCACGATCAGGGATGCCATAATGGCCAGGATATAGGCGATTCCCAAGGGCTCGAACATACGCCCGGCGACCCCACTCATGGTCAACAGGGGCACGAAGACCAGCATCACGATAAAGCTGGCATAGACCACCGAGCCGCGCACCTCCATGGAGGCGTCGAACACCACCTGGACAAATGATTTGGGCGCTTCGAGGCGGCGGTTTTCACGCAGGCGGCGAAAGATGTTCTCGGTATCGATGATGGCATCATCCACCACCTCGCCCAAAGCGATGGCCAGACCGCCCAGCACCATGATGTTGATGCTGGCGCCCATCTCCACCAGAACCACCGCCGCGCTGATCAGCGACAGCGGTATGGCCGTGGCCGAGATAAAGGCGCTGCGCATATTGAACAGGAACAGGAACAGCACCGAGATCACCAGCACCGCGCCCACCATCAGATGGCCGGTAATATTGCCCAGCGAGGCCTGGATATAATTGGCCGGACGGAACAAATCGCCATGCAGGGTAATGCCCTGCTCGCGGAATCGTTCGCTGAACTCATCCAGCGCCGCCTCCACATTCTTCGTCACGGCCATGGTATTGGCCCCGTACTGGCCGATCACCATCATCAGCACGCCCTGTTTTTGCCCGATACTGGCGCCGCCGACGCGCGGCTCCGGGGCCACCACCACCTTGGCCACATCGCCCAGGCGCAAAGTCACGCCCTGATGATGGCGCACCACCACATCGGCCAGCTGGACCGCCGTTTTTGGCTGGCCCTCGGTGCGCAGAACGATGCGCTGATTCTTGTTCTCGATGAAACCGGCGCCCAGAACCCCGGTGGCGTCTTCGGCGGCATTCACCACATCCTCGATGGAAAGGCCGTGACGGCGCAGGGCGTCGGGCATGATCTGAATCTGGAATTGCCGCACCTCGCCGCCGAACACATTGACATCGGCAACGCCGGCAACGCTCAACAATCGCGGCGTCACGGTCCAGTCCACCAGGGTTCGCAAATCCATCAGCGACACCGTCTCCGAGGTCACGCCGATGGTCATGATGGTGCTCGATGAGGATGTCAGCGGCACCATGATGGGCGGGCCGATGCCCTCTGGCAGCTGGGTGGCCACATTAGCCAGCCGTTCGGCCACCAGCTGGCGGTCGAGGAAAAGGTCGCTGTCGTCGTCGAAAATAAGGGTCACCACGGAGAGGCCCTGGATCGACTGGGAGCGGATGGAGTCCAGCCCCACCTGACCGCTCAGCGCATTCTCGATCCTGCGGCTCACCTGTACTTCCACCTGTTCCGAGGACAGGCCCGGCGACTCGGTCTGGATAATCACCAGCTTGGGGGAGAATTCGGGAAAGATGTCGAGACTGGTTTGGGACAGCCGATAGCCGCCATAGACCAGCAACAGACAAGACAGCGCCACGATGACGCCACGGAAACGAACGGAAAAACGGACGAGAGCGGAAAGCATGACCGTCAGCAGCCCCCCGCCTTAGTCATCGTCGTCACCGCGAATCTGCCAGCGGAATTCCTCGGACAACAACATCTGGGCGCCGCCCAGCACCAGTTCATCCCCCGGCTTCAGGGCATCGGCCACGAACCAGCCGGTAGTGGTTTCTTCCGCCGTGGGTATGGCGCGGCGCACGAAATGGTCCTCGTCGGCCCTTAAGTACACCCAGGCTCCGCCGGCATACCAGACCACCGATTCATGGGGGACGATAATGCCCTGCCGGGCGTCGGCGGCGCTGGCAACCCTTACCTCCACCACCATTTCCGAACGCAGGCTTTGGGCCGAAGCGCGGAAGAAATAAGTCTCGCCCTGCACCACCGGATCGGTCTGCGGCGCCGGAGAAATGAAATCAGCGCCGAGCGGAGATTCAGGCCCGCCGTTACGGAACACGGCAACGTTATCCACGTCCCCGGGCATGGTTTTACCCGCCGGCAGCGTCACCAGAATCAGCTTGTCGCGCCCCGTGATGAAAGGCTCGAAACCATCCGATTCACCGCCCTCACCGCTCTTACTGCCTAATGCCGAATCCGCCAGAACACCGCCCCATTGCCGCCGCGCCATGTCACTGATGGAGCGCAGCGCGCGGCGCGCCCCGCTGGTCCGGGCACGGTCCTTGTCGCGCGCCGCCACCGCCTGTTGCAGGGTCTTGGCCGAAATATCCCCATGCAGCTGCTTTAAACGTTTGGCTTCTTTTTTCGAGGCCGCCAGGGCGGCTTGCGCCACCTCCAGGTCCACCCGCGCCTCGTCGTAACGGGCGCGCAGGTCGAGCAAGGGCTGAATATCGAGAACCCGCCCGAATGCCGAAAATTCCGGCGTATGGCGAACGGCCTCGGCCTCGATAATAATAATGCCGCTTTGTTTCTGGGCCGCCTGGTCCAGAGTCACCATGGGCACACCGTCGATGATTTC
The DNA here is from genome assembly GCA_964482135.1 of uncultured Rhodospirillaceae bacterium. GTDB lineage: Bacteria > Pseudomonadota > Alphaproteobacteria > UBA11136 > UBA11136 > UBA11136. The sequence goes on along the minus strand of CAYZWF010000012.1, from coordinate 43,304 downwards.
CACCCGGGAAATATCGTCGTCGTCATCATCGTCAGTATCAGCAGCGGCGTCCCAGCCGGACAGGCCAAACGCCCCGGTTCCAAAAAAAACCGCAACCAGCGTAAATCCAGCCACATTTTTAAAGCCGCGACTCATGGCGATGTTCCCGTTTCTCCTGAATTGTCACCCTTTATGCCATAAATGGACGTGAAATCATCGCCTAAGGCCACGCTGCCGTCCAAAGGTTGCTGCACCGCATCCTCGAGCCTGCCGAAGGCAAGCTGGGCGGCGATAAAGGCCTCCAGGCGGGCGCGTTCGGCGGCCACCAGCTCCAACCGCGCCACATCCATGTTGAGACGGTCGGTGGCGCCAATATCGAAGCGCCGTTCCACGCCCTGCAACAGGGCCTGTTGTTCGGCGATCAGGGACTGCGCCGTCTGCAGCGCCTTGAACCGTCCCACATAATCGGTGCGCGCCCGCGCCAGCCCGGCCAGCACCCGGGCCTGAACGGCGGTGAAGCGGGCCGCTTCCAGTTCGCGCCGGGCCCGCGCCTCGGCGATGGGGCCTTCATTGAGATTGAACACCGGCAACAACAAAGCCGCGCCCAGGCTCCAGATCTTGTCGCTCTGGTCCCAGGCAAAACCCGGCGACAGGGTTAAATCGGGATACTGCCGGGCGATGGCCCCGCGCAACGCCGCCTCGCTCGCGGCGTAGTCGGCCAGGCCCTTGCGGATATCCAGCCGGTTAAACAGCGCTGCCTGTTGCACGGTTTTCGAGGACAGCGATTTCGGCGCCAGCGCCTTAAGGCCGTCGCTGTCCACCCTCACCGACCGCAGGGAGTCGTAGGGAACTCCGAGAACCTCGGCCAGCGCGGCGCGGGCCGTCTCCAGCCGCCCCCTGGCGGCGTCCAGTTCGATACGGGTTTTCTGGCGGCGCAGGCGCGCGGCGCTGGTTTCATAGCGCGAGGCCTCCCCCAGCTCATAGCGTTTCGCCAACAGCGCCACATTGTTCTCGATCACCTCCAGCTCCCGCGTCAGAAGCTCCGTGCCCGCCATTGCGGCATGAAGCTCCACCAGACCTTCGCGCAGCCGTGAGCGCACCCGCCAGGCGGCGGCGGCAATATCCAGCCGCGCCGCTTCGGTAAAGGCCTGTGCCCGGTCCACCCTGGCGGCGCGCTTGGAGGGCAGCTCCAGGGAAAAATCAAAGCGCAGCGACCAGGTCCACAGGCTCGAGGAATAATCCTCCTTTTCACTGTGACGTTCGGGATCGAAGGAAATGCCGGGATTGAGGAGCTGTCCCGCCGTCTCCTCATGGGTGCGGCTCACCTCCCATTGGGCACGGGCCACCGCCAGATCGGGATTGTAATAAAGAGCCAGCAGGGTGAGCGCCGGCAAATCCCAGGCGGCAAGCGGCCATGTCTCCGCTTCGATACCGTGTTCGCGCAGGAACTCCCGCAGCCCGGGATCGCTGAGATTGCGCGATTGCAGAGTTTCGATGACCCGGTACGGCTCCAGCGGCTTGGGCTCATAGACCTGCAGCGTACAGCCGCCCAGAATCATAAAGACCAGACTCACACAGGCCAGCACCCCGCCGTTAATGGCAAGCCGGGAGCGCAATTTTTGTGGGGAATGAATATCAGGCACTGAAATCGGATGCGGGGTAATGAAATAATTGATTGAGAACGGCGGAGTTAAGGGACCGTTACTTTTAGCCTGTTTTGCGCCCCCTGGCTATCGCATGTGGCTGTTTTTAAGGGATCAATACCGTGGAACCGGTGGTGCGCCGCGCCTCGAGATCACGGTGGGCCTCTCCCGCCTCGGCCAGGGGTCTGGTGGCGCAGACCTCGATTGTCACCACGCCCTGCGTCACCACATGGAAAAGCTCGTCTGCCATGGCCACCAGGTCGTCGCGCGCTTGGGTATAATGAAACAGCACGGGACGGGTCAGGGTCGCCGATTTGGCGCTGAGAAGGCCCAGTTCCACCGGCGGCACCGCACCCGAGGCCTGGCCGAAACTCACCAGATGCCCCAGCATGGCGAGACATTCCAGCGAGGACTCGAAGGTGTCACGGCCAACCCCGTCATAGACCACATCCACGCCGCGCCCCCCGGTTATGGCCGCCACATCCTCCACATAACCGCCATCGTCATAGAGAAGCGCATGGTGACAGCCATGGGCTTTCGCCTGTTCCGCCTTGGCCTCGCTGCTCACCGTGCCGATAACCCGCAAGCCCAGATGGTTGGCCCATTGGCAGAGAATCAGCCCCACCCCGCCGGCGGCGGCATGGACCAGAATGGTCTCCCCGGCCTTGGCGGCATGGGTGCGGCGCAACAGATACTGCGCCGTCAGGCCCTTCAGCATCATCCCTGCGGCGCGCACGTCGTCGATTTCATCGGGCAGCGCCACCAGTTGAGCCGCCGCCATGACCCGCTTCTCGGCATAGGCGCCCACCGGCGGCGCGGCATAGGCGACCCGCTGGCCCACCGCCACTTCCGTCACGCCCTCGCCCACCGCCTCCACCACGCCGGCTCCTTCCATGCCGATGATGGCGGGCAGTTGCGGCAACGGATAGAGCCCGCTGCGGTGATAGATGTCGATATAGTTGAGCCCCACCGCCGTGTGGCGGACCAGCGCCTCTCCGGGGCCGGGTTCGCCCAGCTCCACGTCTTCCCATTTGAGAACTTCCGGACCGCCGGTCTCAAAGATGCGAATGGCCTTGACCATAGCAGGGCACATGGCGGGCTAACCCTCTTCCGTATCGGGCTTGAGGCCGAGGGAGACGGAATTGATGCAATAACGCAGATTAGTGGGCAACGGCCCGTCATCGAACACATGGCCGAGATGGGCGTCGCATTTGCTGCAGGTGACCTCGGTGCGGCGCATGCCGTGGCTCACATCCGTCTCCGTGGCCGTGCTGTCGGGGGATGACGGCTGCCAGAAACTGGGCCAGCCGCTTCCCGAATCATACTTGGTCTGGGACGAAAACAGCTCCTGACCGCAACAGGCACAAACATACATCCCCGGCGTCTTACACTCGGCGTATTCGCCGCTGAAGGGGGCCTCGGTGCCTTTCTCGCGGCATACCTCGTATTGCTGCGGCGTCAGTTCCGAGCGCCACTCTTCCTCGGACTTGGTCACCTTGTGGCTCATCTGCGTATCCCCTCCCCCGGCATGGACCTTAAGGCGTCCCGGCCAGAGACATTCCCTCTCCCGCAAGATCATGATAGCGCCGCCCGTAGAACATGGCATGGGCGGTCTGGGTGATGGCGATGGCCTTGTTCAGCGCCGCCGGGTCCACCGCCGCGGGGTCAAGGTCTTGGGGCCCAAGCTCCATGGTATAGCCCCTGGGTTTTCCCGAGGGCACCAGCACCGCCACGTCTTTTCCGTCGCCATAGGCGATCTTGTAATTATGGGACATGACCACCCGCCCCTTGCCATCTTCCACGCGGCGCAAATCGACCCCGAAGAAGGGACTGTCATAACTCACCCCCAACAGCCCCAACAGGGTGGGCCCCAGATCCATGCTGGTGCCCAGGGCGGTATTACGCTCGGGGACGATATGCTTGGGCGCATAGAACAACAGCGGCACGCGATAGGACGGCACCGGCACCTGGGCCGCGCCGTAGATACGGGGACCGTGATCGCCGACGAAAATAAATACCGTATCGTCGAACCAGGCATGGCCGCGCGCGCGCTCGATGAAATCACCGAAGGCCCAGTCGGCATAGGTGGCGGCGTTCTGGCGGCGCTTGGCGGCGGGGTCCTTGTCTATGCGGTTTTCGGGATAGGTATAGGGGCGGTGATTGGAAACCGTCAGTAGACTCAGGAAGAAGGGCTTGTCTTTCGCCGCCTCATCCCCGGCATGGGCATCCATACGTTTCAGCGCCTCGGTGAACAGGTATTCGTCGGCCACGCCCCAAGCTGTGGTGAACCCCTGGTCCTCGATATCGCCGATATCCCACACATTATTGAAACCGATGGAGTTCCAGTAGGCCCCCATATTGTCGAAGATGCCACGCCCGCCATAAATAAAGCCCGTCTCGTAACCCAGGCCGTTCAACAGGAAAGGCAGCGAATTCATGCCTTCCGACCCCGAACGCCGCGAGGTTGAAATGCCGGGGATCGGCGGGAACGAGGTCAAGATGGCCTCCAAACCACGCACCGTGCGCGTTCCCGTGGCGTAGACATTGGTGAAGAAGAGACCCTCCCGCCCCAGCCCGCTCAGGGCCGGAGAAATACTCTCGCCGGTTTGGTTGTCGAGATCGTCCACATAGACCGAACCAAAGGATTCCTGCATCACCAGAACCACGTTGAGAGGCTTGGCCGCCGCGCCGCTTTCCACCCGCCGCCACAGCCCGCCCTTACCGGCAAGAGAACTCGTATTGTCCTGGGCCACCATGTCACGGGTTATGGTCAGCGCTTCTTCGGCGGGCAGGGACGGATACAAGCCCTCATATTCCGCATCATTGGTGAGCGCGGCGCGGAACAGGCTGTGTTGGGCGTTGATGCCCACCTCGTTGACGGCGCGGGCCTCGCCCACCTTCAACGGCCCGAAATGAAGCAGAACCAGCGCCACCACCAGATAGACCGCGCCGTGTTTCAAGGCATGAAGCTTTTCGCCGGGCAGGCTTTCCGCGCCCAGCGCATCCGACAGACGATGCCTCATGGGCCAGTAAAGCGCCGCGGCGGCGGCAGCGATCAGGGGGAATACCGGCCGCAAATCGAAGGATTCGCGGATATTGCCCACCACCTCATGGGGGAAGATCAGATAGTAATAGGCGATGCCGTTGGGGCGGCTGTCGAATTCGTTCCAGAACACGAACTGAGCCACCTCGATGAACACCAGCAGGGCGAGCATGGCGTACAATAGTACATGGCCCACCACCTTGAACGCGGGCCGCCGCCACAGGGACGCAAACAGGTACATCCCGGCCAGGAAGGGCAGCCCCAGCACCACCCCCATGGCCGCATCATCCACCAGCCCCACCGGCAACGTCAGCAACAACGCCGGGAAGCTATCGGGATGGGTGGCCGAGACCCAGCCGATCAGGGCGATCCGGTCCAATGTCTGGATGATAACGAAAACCAGCAGACAGAGAATCCAGAAACCAAACCGGGGCGGCAAACGCGACAGCAACATGGAGAATCTGTTCACAGTGATCAAAATCTAACGGGTTTCCGGGGGGTTGCCAATGGGCGGCTTACCTACCAAGAGGCAGTCGGCCCTGATGAGCCAACAAGCGCGGGCACCATAGAGAAAAAACCCGCCAGAGAAAACCTCCATCCGTCCTCAAACCCGGCCATCATGCCTGGTACTATGTCTACGGGGCCGGGGGCGTGTTTTGGACGACACTGCGCGCGTTTAATGACCTGATGAAGCGAATTTCCATTCCCAAAGAGTATGCAATGAACGTTCTCGACCTGATCGGAATGCCTAATACCCGGCACGTTTTTATCGACCACTGGTACGTCCCCATCTTCAAACACACCACCAAGGAAGACTTCGAGGCTTCATTGCGCGCCACGGGTTTTCATGAATTTCGCAGATGTCTCGAAGGGCGGGAAACCGACTTCGACAACCTCGTTGTCCACGGCAGCGATGAAGACAGGGCCATGTGGGGCGATGGCGAATTGCGCTATCTGGTGGTGAAATAAGAAATTAAGGGGACACCATACTCAATTCCGGCGCCCCCCTACTCCGTATTTCTTCCCTTACCTTTCTTGAGGGCCGACGTACTCTGGCCCTTATTTTTTCTTTTTCTTTGCCGGTTTGCGGGCGGTGGCCTTTTTCCTGGCCGCCGTGGCCTTCGCCTTGCCCCCCGCCTTGCTGGGCCAAGGGCGGCAGGGATAGGGCATATCATCACTGTGGAAGGTAAGAAACCACATCACTTCGCAAAGATAGATACCGAGACTTTGCCCAAAAACACTGAGCTGTTCATTGGCCTTGCCGGTAACGAGCTTGGACAGGAACTGCACCACCACCACAACCCCGGCCACCAGTTCGGCCACATTGAAGAAAACAACGAACAGGATCATGTATATCAATCTGATCCAGGTGCTCTGCTTTTTCACATTGGCTTTGAGTTCTTCATCCATTTCCATGACATTGCCTCCAACAGTTTTCCCTGTTCGCGGAATTTCCGTAGGATACCCATAGCCTAGCCATTTTAACCCCCCCGCACAATAAACCGGGCACGACAAAGGGACGCACCATGTCCGAAGACCCTTTCTGGCGCACCACCCCGCTTTCGCAGATGACGCGGGCGCAATGGGAATCGTTGTGCGACGGATGCGCCAAATGCTGCCTCACCAAACTCGAGGACATCGACAGCGGAGAACTGGTTTATACCGATGTGGCCTGCCATCTTCTCGACCTGGAGAGCTGCCGCTGCAGCCGCTACGACGAACGCCGCGATTATGTGCCGACCTGCCATGTTCTCACTCCCGATACTCTTGGGGATCTGCCCTGGATGCCCTCAAGCTGCGCCTACCGCCTGATTGCCGAGGGCAAAGACCTGCCCCTCTGGCACCCGCTGGTATCGGGTGATCGGACAAGCGTCCATGTGGCCGGAGCCTCGGTGCGGCACCGCGTCATATGCGAAACCGAGGTCGACGACATCGACCTCGAGGATCATGTGGTGGCCTGGCCCAAATAACCCACCCCCTGGGAAAAAACTGCGGGTAAAAACTGCCGTCCCGGCAAATCCCACCCCACCCGAAAAATCCGCCTTCTCACGGAATCCCCGCAAAACCTCGCCTTCCTCCATTGGCATGGGGATTGCGACTCATAAAACAGACACAGCAACGCCCAGCGGCAGGACCCCGCCGCCGCCTTGAACGCGAGGAGGGCATGGATGAAACGGCACAGGAATCCCCAGCGCGAGATTGCACGGCGACTCATCAGGGCCGTGGGCATAAACGGCGCCCTCCATTACGCCCGCCAGAACCAGTGGGAGGGAATCGTCACCCAGATTCTCAGCCTCCACGCCCTGGCCGGGGTTACCCCCGCCTCCATTTCCTCCATCTCCAGAATCCACACGCCCCCAAAATCCACGTGAAAGAACCGGCCTGAATACGCCTCTTCGCGCCTTATCCCTGTGCCGGGTGTGGGTTTTTCCCCACAAAATGGATTTTTTTACCCCTTGGGACACACTATGCGTTATGCGCCCTTTGCGAATGACGCCACAGACGCTATAACTCTCTGCCGTGACGGAAGAAGCCACATCAAAAATGTGGCCGATTTTTTGTCTCCCAGGGCATATATTTCTCATATGTCCTGGAGAAGCGCATATTGGATAGCGGAGAGGGCACATTTCATGGCCGAAACCATGATACTGATTCCGGGTCGTACCACGAAACAGGGCGTCGGCCTGCTTGAGAGCAAATTCAAGAAACAGTACCGCGTGGCCACCACCACCGTTGAGGTTAACGTGGAGGACATGGTGCGGCTGGGCCTAAAGGAAGGCGGCAAGGTGAAGATGCGTTCGGCCGATGGCGTGATAACGGTAAAATGCACGGGGCGCAAAACCGAAGACCTGCCCCCCGGCATCCTGTTCATCGCCTACGGTCCTCCCACCAGCAAGCTGATGGGCAAGGATACCGCGGCCAGCGGCATGCCTCTTTCCAAACATCTGGAAGTGGAACTGGAACGCGTCAATTAGAGGTGACGCGAACGGCGCTTGCCGCTAGATTATTTCGCGTTTTTATTCGCAAGGGTGAGAAAATCATGAGCGCAGCAACAGAATCCAAAACGGAAGCCAACACCAGAACCGTTGAGAACGCCACCTGCACGTTTTGTGGCTGTCTATGCGACGACATGGTTCTGACCGTGGACGTTGACGCCCACAAGATCACCAAAGCCAAAAATGCCTGTGTGCTGGGCAAGGCCCTGTTCCTCAGCCATGAAGAAGAAGACCGCCCCTTCGCCCTCATCGACGGCAAGCCCGCCACCCTGAAAGAAGGCGTGGAAGAAGCCGCGCAGATTCTCGCCAATGCGCGTTTCCCCATGTTCTACGGGATGAGCGACACCACCTGCGAAGCGCAGCGCCAGAACGTGGCCCTCGTGGATATGGTGGGCGGCTCTATCGATTCCACCACCTCGGTCTGTCATGGCCCCACCGGCATGGCGCTTCAGGGCGTGGGCGAAAGCACGGCGACCCTGGGCGAGATCAAGAACCGCGCCGATCTGGTTATCTATTGGGGCGGCAACCCGGCGGAATCCCTGCCCCGTCACTTCGCCCGCTATGCCGTCACCGCCAAGGGCATGTATACGCCCAACCGCAAAAAAGACCGCACCATCGTCAATATCGACGTGCGCCGCACCAAGAGCGTGCCGGTGGCCGACATCTTCGTTCAGGTCAAGATCGGCGCCGATTTCGAACTGCTGTGGGCGTTGCGCGCCCTGGTCAAGGGCCGCAAGGTGGCTCCCGACATCGAGAAAAGAACCGGCGTCTCGCTGGAAACCATGCAGGATCTGGTGGAGCGCATGAAGAACTGCCGTTATGGCGTGTTGTTCTTCGGCATGGGGCTGACCATGACCCGTGGCCGCCATTTCAATGCCGCGGCTATCCTGTCACTGGCCTCCGACCTCAACGAATATACCCATTTCATCGCCACCCCCATGCGCGGTCACGGCAATGTGTCGGGCGCCGATATGGTGGTTTCCTGGCAGACCGGATATCCCTTCGCCGTGAATTTCAGCCGCGGCTATCCCAAGTTCAATCCCGGTGAATTTACGGCCACCGACATGTTCGCGCGCGGCGACGCCGATGCCGGGCTGATCCTGGCCGCCGACCCGGGCTCCAACTTCTCCCAGTTCGCCATCGATCATATGAAGAAAATTCCCATGATCGTGCTCGACCCCAAACTCACCCATACCGCCAAGCTCGCCAAGGTGGCCATTACCACCTCCCATTACGGCATCAACACGGGCGGCACGGCCTATCGCTCCGACGGCGTGCCCATCGAATTGCGGCCCTGCCTCGAGTCGAAATATCCCAGTGACGAAGAAGTCATCCGCGCCATTTACAAGCGCGTCGAACAACTTCTCAAAGCTAAGAAAAAAACCAAGGGCAGCAACAATAAGAGGCGTAAAGCCGCGTAACGGTTACACCCGACCCCGGAAATTTATCAGAAAATCAACATAAAGATTATCAGAGAGAGACCGTAAATGGGATCTACGCTCCGTATCGTCAACGGAAGGGTATATGACCCTGCCAATGGCGTGGATGGCAAAACGCGCGATATTTGCATCAAAGACGGCAAGATCGTTAAAAGCGTGCCACCGAAGACAAAAACTATCGACGCCAAGGGCATGGTTGTCATGCCCGGCGGCGTGGATATCCATTGCCACATCGCCGGCGCCAAGGTGAATATCGCGCGCAAGCTCCAGCCCGACGATCACCGCCGCGACGTAGAGAGCCGCATCGAATTGAAAAAGGGACGCACCCGTTCGGGAACCGGCGGCACCGTGCCCTCCACCTTCACCACCGGATACCGTTACGCCACCATGGGCTACACCACGGCCATGGAAGCCGCGGTGCCGCCCCTTCTTGCCCGCCATACCATCGAGGAACTGGAAGACACCCCGGTCATCGACAAGGGGTTCTACATCCTCATGGGCAACAACGTGCTGCTCTACCAGATGCTTCAGGAAGGCCGCCACGAGGAAATCCGCAACGCCGTGGCGTGGTGGATCGATTCCACAAAGTCCTACACCACCAAGCTGGTCAATCCCGGCGGCGACGAGCCCTGGAAGGGGCACCGCAACGCCACCATTACCCAGCTCAACGACAAGATCGACGGTTTCGAAAACCTGACTCCGCGCAAGATCATCACCTCCATGGTCAATGCGGTGGAAGACCTCGGCCTGCCCCATCCCGTGCATATCCACTGCAACAATCTGGGCCACAGCGGCAATTACAAAACCACGCTGGAAACCATGAAGGCCGCCGATGGGCGCCGCATCCACATTACCCATATCCAGTTCCACAGCTATGGCGGAAAGCCCGAGGAAAATCCCACTTCCAAGGCGCCCCAGATCGCCGAATACATCAACAACAACCCCAATATCAGCGCCGATGTGGGCCAGGTCATGTTCGGCCGCTCCACCAGCATGACAGCGGACGCACCCCTGGCGTGGATGCTCACCCGCTACAGCAACGACCAGCGCTGGGTCAACGCCGACACCGAATGCGAAAGCGGCTGCGGCATCATCCCCTTCTCCTACCAGGAACAGGTTTATACCCACGCCCTGCAATGGGCCATCGGGCTCGAATTGTTCCTGCTGTCGAAAGACCCGTGGCGCATGGTGCTGTCCACCGACCATCCCAACGGCGGCACCTTCACCAGCTATCCGCGCCTCATCCGCACCCTGATGGACAAGGAATTCCGCAAGGAACAGATGAATTCGGTGAACCAGAAGGCGGTGGCCAAGATCAAGCGCGCCCACCATATGGAGCGCGAATACACCCTCCAGGAAATCGCCATCGTCACCCGCGCCGGTCCGGCGCGTATCCTGGGGCTGAAGAACAAGGGCCATCTCGGCGTCGGCGCCGATGCCGACATCACCATCTATGACGAACACGACGACAAGGAACTCATGTTCAGCGCCCCGCGCTATGTCATCAAGGGTGGTGATCTGATCATCGACAACCACGAATTCAAGAACAATCACGAAGGCAAAATCCTTCATGTGTCCCCCGACTACGACGAGGGCATCAAGGATGTGATCCGCCCCTTCGTGGAGAATTTCTATACCATCAAATTCGATAACTACGCGGTAAGCGACAATTACATTCACCACCACGAAGTCATTCCCACCACTAGAGCGGGTCAGGACTGATGGGGACCAATTTGATGGCAGCGGATTGGTTCATTCGGGTAGGCGCGGTGCGCAGCGCGATGCCGTCGCATCGGGCAAGCGCCGCAACGCTCCCGAGGGGCCTATCCGCCCCACCTTCGGCCGGGTGCTTTGGCCCCGTGGCGTCGTTACGCTCCTCATCCGATGCGCAGGCATCGCATTTCGAAGCGCGCCTCGCCACGGGACAAAATCATCTCGGTCAAATGGTTCCCATCAGTCCTGAACCGCTCTAAGCAATAGTCCGGGTTTACGAACATTATGCGTATCAAAAGCACCGAAATCGTCGACACCTTCGCGGAAGCCTTCGAAATGTGGGGCACGCGGATGATTATCACGGCGGATGCCCCGGAATGGGCATCGGCGGCGGCCCAGTCCGTTACCGGCTTCGCCACCTCGGTGATCGGCTGTAAATGCGAGGCCGGTATCGAGCGCGTGCTGTCGGCCGATGAAACCCCCGATGGACGCCCCGGAGTCAGCGTCCTGCTGTTCGCCTTCGACCCCGACGGGGTCGCCAACCGCCTGGTGGAGCGTGTCGGCCAATGCGTCATGACCTGCCCCACCACCGCCTGTTTCAATGGCCTGGAGGCCAAGAAGAACGTGGTTGTGGGCGGCAAGCTGCGCTATTTCGGCGACGGCTATCAGATCGGCAAACGCCTCGACGGCTCCCGTTTCTGGCGTATCCCGGTGATGGACGGAGAATTCGTGGTGGCCGACCGTTTCGGCGTCCAGGCGGCCGTGGGCGGCGGTAATATCCTCATCTCGGGAACCACTTCCAAATCCTGTCTGCGCGCGGCCAAGGCGGCCACTGCCGCCATGGGCGAAGTGCCGGGCGTGATCCTGCCCTTCCCCGGCGGCGTGGTGCGCTCGGGCTCCAAGGTGGGCTCCAAATACAAGGAACTGCCCGCCTCCTCCAACCAGGCCTACTGCCCCACCCTGCGCGGCTTCGCCAGCGGGACCGATGTGGCCAAGGGCGTCGGCTGTGTGCTGGAAATCGTTATCGACGGGTTGACCCTGGAAGCGGTTGAAGAAGCCATGCGGCGCGGCATGAAAGCCGCCGCCAAACCCGGAATTAAACAGATCACCGCCGGTAATTACGGCGGCGATTTGGGCAAATATCACATCGGCCTGCATGGGCTGCTGAACGGCAAAGCGGCTAAGAGGAAGTCCTCATGAGTCTCAAACTTACCCTGAAGAAAAAACCCATCGTTCCGGTGGAAGCCGAGTCCATTTGTCCCGATGTCATGGAGGGCCTCGACCTCAAACAGATCGCCGCCCTGCCCCTTCATCACGGCAACGAACAGGTCACCGTGGGCGATTTCTTCAAGGTCACGGGGAAAAGCAACGGCGAGATACGACTCGAGGGCGACACCTCACGCTTCAAGATGGTGGGCGACAGCATGTCCAAGGGCCGCATCACCATCAAGGGAAGCATCGGCCAGCATCTCGGCGTGCACATGTCGGGCGGCGAGATCGTCGTCGCCAAGAACGCCGATAACTGGGTGGGGCCGGAAATGTCGGGCGGCCGCATCACCGTCAAGGGCAATGCCGGTCATATGGTGGGCTGCGCCTATCGCGGCGGCCAGGTGGGGGTTACCGGCGGCGAGATTATCATCCACGGCAATGTGGGCAACGAGACCGGCAACACCATGCGCGACGGTCTGATCGCGGTAGGCGGCAACAGCGGCGATTTCACCGGCATCAACATGCTGGCGGGCACCGTCATCGTTCTCGGAAAAATGGGCTGGCGCAACGGCGCGGCCATGAAGCGCGGCACCATCGTCTCCATGGAAGATGCGGAAATGCTGCCCACCTTCACCTATGCCTGCAGCTACCGCCCCAATTTCCTGCGGCTTTATCTGCGCCATCTGCGCGGCCTCGGCCTGCCCGTCAAGGATTCCTGGATCGGCGGCAGCTATCACCGCTGGAGCGGCGATTCCATCGAACTCAACCGTGGCGAAGCCCTCATCTTCGACCGCTAGGGGCCAGGGTACGTCGGCCCCCAACAAAAAGCCCAGGGTACGTCTAGAGACTGCGGCCCCAAAAAAGAGCCTCCGGCCACCCCCCTAAAAAAACAGGCCCGCTTGAGAGCGGACCCGTTTCTCTTAAATCACCGAAAGTCGTGAAAGGCCGCAAGGCGGCCCCGCCGGTCGTCCGGCGCGCACGCAGGCGTGGACCTCTGGTCCGCTGCCGTGAGCGATTCTTAAGACGCCGCGTCTAAGACGCTTCTCTTTCGCCCTCGCCCTCTTCCAAAGTCTCGAAGCAGTGGGATATCCATTGCCAGGTCAGCTTCTCGTGGACGCCGTTCTGCAACAGGCGTGAATGGAGGCATTCGAAATCCACCTGATCCAGTTCCTGATCCTGGTTGAAGCAGGAGAAGACGATTTCCTCCTTGCCGGACTCGGGGTCTTCGTGGCGCTGCAGGCACTGGGCGCAGATTTCCTTCATCATGCACTGCATGGGCGAGTTGATGCTGCCGATGGCCACGTGTTCGGGCTTGAAGAGGCCTTCCAGAACGCCATAGCGCGCCTTGCCCACCGCATTCATCATCATGTCGGAGCCAATGACGATAATGCGGTCCACCTCGTTGAGGGGGATGTCGGTCTCGCCCAGGCTGCCGTCGCCATAGGCCTTGATGGATTCGACGATATTGGCGACCACGGCCTTGTCCTGGGGACGGGTGGGCTCGAATCCCGGCTCCTCGTCACAGCACCAGACGATGGTGTCGCCGGCCTTGAGGATATTCTCCACATGGTAACGGTCCACCACCTTCTTATAGCCGCCGAAATAGAGCACCCGGGAACCCGCCGCGCGCAAGGCCTGGCCGATGGAAAACAGCACCGCATTGCCCAAACCGCCGCCTACCAGCATCACCGTCTCGTCCTTGGGCGTTTCCGTGGGTGCGCCGGTGGGGCCCATTAGGACCACCGGTTCGCCGGGCTTGAGATGGATACACAGATTCGACGAGCCGCCCATTTCCAGCACGATCACCGAGACCAGCCCCTTGTCGCGATCGACCCAGGCGCCGGTCAGGGCGATGCCCTCCATGGAAAGGGTGGTGCCGTTGGCGCGCAGGGCATGGCTCTCGTAATTCTGCAGGCGGAAAAACTGTCCCGGCTTGAAGGCCTGCGCCGCTATGGGCGCATGCACCACCACCTCGATAATATTCGGGGTGAGGCGGAGAACCTCATGCACGGTAGCGCGCAGCCCGGCATTAAGATCGCCCACCAGGGCTCCCGCCTTGACCGCCGAGGGCGGATTGCTCTCCAGGGATCTCTGCACCACGGGGAATCCCTTCTTGGCGCTGGCCATGGCGCTCACCACGTTGCCGGCGAAGGAGGGATGCAGGTCGCCGAAGAAGCTGATGGAATGCTTGTCCTCGGTGATCTTAATCAGGGAATGAACCTCCGCGGGCTTGGCCGACCATTCGGGCTCCACCGCTTTCCCCGATTCGTCCAGGGCCTGATAGTATTTGCCGCTCATCCCGGCGAAACCGGGATGTTCGCGGGCCAGGGTGGTGTTGGGCTGGGTGCCGGCGGCCACCAGAATGGCGCGGGCATCCAGGGTCACCTCATCGCCGGTGGGCTTGGGCCGTCCATCCTCGCCGATTTCCTGGCGCGCCAGCTTAATCGCGCTGGTATGGCCGTGCTCGTCCACCTCGACGGCCGTGGGGGAGAGCAACTCGGCAAAGCGGATGCCTTCGCGTAAGGCATATTTGATCTCGTCATGGTTGAGGGTATAGCTGGGCGAATCGATCATGCGCCGGCGATAGGCGATGGTGACGCCGCCCCATTGCTTGATAAGCTCCGCGAAGTGGGGTTTGCGCCCCTCTTTCCCGGCCGCCGCGCGCTCTTTCTCCACATCCTTGGCATGGGCCAGGAACTCGTCGGCGATCTCCGCTTCCTCCTCGCTATAGAGGCCGCGCACCGTCTTTTCGCCCTTTTCGTTCACCAGAACGTCATAGCGCTCGCGGAACTTCTCCACCTGGCGCACGTAATAGGCCATGGCTTCGGTGGCCGAATCGATGGCGGTGAGACCACCGCCGATGACCACCGCGGGCAGCCGCAGCTGCAGATTGGCGACGCTTTCCCTCTTCGCCGCACCGGTCAACTGCAGCGCCATCAAAAAGTCGGAGGCCTGACGCACGCCACGGGCCAGGCCGTTGGGCACGGAAAGATAGGTGGGCTTACCCGCGCCCGCGCACATGGCGATATGGTCGAATCCCATGGCGAAGGCCGATTCCTCGGTGATGGAACTGCCGAAGCGCACACCGCCGAACATGGTCAATTGTGACCGGCGCTCCACCAACAGACGCAGCACTTTGAGGAAATTCTTGTCCCAACGCACGGTGATTCCGTATTCGGCGACGCCGCCGAACCCGGCCATGGCGCGCTCGTCCAGGTTCTCGTAAAGCTCGGCAATATTCTCGATGGGTTTGAAGGCCACATGGTTGCCGTTGGCGTCGACACCCGAAATCTCCGGCTCCAGGGGCTCGATCTTGAGGCCGTCCACGGCCACCACCGTATGGCCCGCATTCATCAGGTAATGCCCCAGCGTAAAGCCCGCCGGTCCCAGACCGACAATAAGAACCTTGTAACCGCTCTCGGGCAGCGGCACCGGCTGTTTGAAATTAAGCGGGTTCCAGCGCGTCAACAGGCTGTAGATCTCGAACCCCCAGGGCAGGGCGAGCACATCCTTGACGATGCGGGTCTCCACCTGGGGAATTTCCACCGGTTCCTGTTTCTGGAAGATACAGGCCTTGGAACACTCGTTACAGATACGGTGGCCGGTGCCCGCCACCAGGGGGTTGTCCACGGCGATGATGGAGAGCGCGGCCAGGGTATAACCGTCCACCTTCACCTGATGCATCTCGGAGATACGCTCGTCCAGCGGACAGCCGATCAGCGAGACCCCCAGGGGATTGTCCTTGAAATCGCCGGTTTTCTTATCCTTGGCCCCGATACAACAGGAATCGCGGTTGCGGTCATGGCAGATGACACAATAATTGGCGTGATCATAGGCGCCCACGAAGTCCATGCCGTCATCGGTGAGGGGAAATCCGTCGCGGCGATAGAGCGGTTTGCCCTCGGGCTGAACCATCACCGAGATACCGTCTTCATCTACGGTGGAGGTGGGCACCAGGTTGAAATGATCAAGTTTTTCAATGAGATGGAACAGGGCATCCTCGCCGTGACGCTCTTGGCCGGCCTTGGTATGTGCGGCCCAGGCGGCATAGCGTTCGGCCAGATCAAGGCTTTGCGCATTGGCCTCTTCATCCTCGAGCCAGTCGAGAACATGCTTGGCGAAGGTGATCTGGTCGAAATCCCTATCCGAAGAACCGAATTTCCCGGCCAGTTCACTGCCCAGCGCGTCGCCGTCGAATTTTTCGGCGTCTTCGGCCGGGTGGGCCTTGGCGGCGCGGCGCTGGACGAACTGGCGTTTACAGGTCTGGACCCCGGCCAGGGCGTTGTCGCGCTCCGAGAGTTTACGCAGGTCCGGCGTAACAGAAAAAAGCTGGCCCAGGAAATCCTCGAGATGGGGTGAAAGCTCCACCAACAGGTTGGATTCGTCGAGACGCTCTATCTCGCCGCCTGCGGCGCGGGCCGCCACCAGGCGCTCGCGCAAGGCGCCGTCCGATGCCCCCAGATGGTCGAGGAACAACTCATCAATGCGCTGCAGTCCTTCACGGTCGTAAAGGTCCTCAAAGGCCAGGTCATGGCCCAGTGATATATCAGTCATGGTAGCTTTTGTTCCCTATATCGCTTTTTTCGTTTTTCTTTTTGGCCTTTTTGGTCTTTATTGCCCCGCCCCGTAGGTTACACGATACGGGCGCTCTTTATAACAGTTATAAAATTGTGGTCTTAGCACGGCGCATATTACCCATGGAATGACCCACGTCCAGACGTATATGTGCCCCCCTCCATAAATTATGCGCCTCCTCCCCAAATAGCTTATTTCTCCCCTGTTTTTTTGTCGCAGGGGGCCGGCTGGCTGGTAATAACCCCAAAAAATGTGCTAGAACCACTCCATATCCCCATAAGATGTGCTTAAAATACATCTATTGATGTATTCACCCCGGAACACGTAAAGAAAAGAAAGCGGAAGGCAGATGACCAGGAAAAAAACAGGCGCCGAGAACGGAGCCACCAAGGCGGCAACCGGTAAAAAGGTGCAGAAAAAAGGCTCGCGCAAGGCAAAGGTGGCGGCCAAACCCAATATGGTCACCTTCGAGGGCGCCGAAGCCGTCACCTCGGTGGCCCATCGCACCAACGAAGTCATCGCCATCTATCCCATCACGCCGTCTTCGGGTATGGGGGAAATGGCCGATCTGTGGTCGGCCAACGGGCGCAAGAACATCTGGGGCAGCATTCCCACGGTCATCGAAATGCAGTCCGAGGGCGGCGCCGCGGGCGCGGTTCACGGGGCGCTGCAGACCGGCTCCCTGACCACCACCTTCACCGCCTCCCAGGGGCTGCTGCTGTTTATTCCCAACATGTACAAGATCGCCGGTGAGCTGACGCCCTTCTGTATGCACGTCTCGGCGCGCACCGTGGCCACCCACGGGCTGTCCATTTTTGGCGACCAGTCCGACGTCATGGCCTGCCGCCAGACCGGATTCGCCATGTTGGCCTCGGGTTCGGTACAGGAAGCCCACGACATGGCCTGTATCGGCCAGGCCGCCACCCTGCGCTCGCGCATTCCCTTCCTCCATTTCTTCGATGGTTTCCGCACCTCCCACGAGGTGGCCAAGATCGAGGAACTGAGCGACGACGACCTGCACGCCATGATGGACGAAAAGCTCATCGCCGAGCATCTCGGCCGGGCGCTGACCCCCGATGACCCGGTGCTGCGTGGCTCATCCCAGAATCCCGACACCTTCTTCCAGATGCAGGAGGCGCGGAATCCCTACTATTCCGTCTGTCCCGACCATGTGCAGGAAGCCATGGACCAGTTCGCCACCGTCAGCGGACGGCGCTATAACCTGTTCAATTACGTGGGCGACCCCGAGGCCGAGCGCATCATCATCCTCATGGGCTCGGGCGCCGAGACCGCGCACGAGGCGGTCAATTATCTCACCGCCGAGGGTGAAAAGGTGGGCATCCTCAAGGTCCGCCTGTTCCGCCCCTTCCCGCTCGACGCCTTCATCGCCTCGCTGCCGCCCACCGTGTGCTCCATCGCCGTTCTCGACCGCACCAAGGAACACGGCGCTCTGGGCGAACCGCTCTACATGGACGTGATCACGGCGCTGGCCAGGGCCAAGGCCGCCGGCCAGCGCCCCGCCGCCGTCGACCCGGTGGTGATCGGCGGCCGCTATGGGCTGTCATCCAAGGAATTCACCCCGGCCATGGTCAAGGTGGTGTTCGACGAGCTCAAGGAAGACGCGCCCAAGACCCATTTCACCGTGGGCATCACCGACGATGTGACCAATCTCTCGCTCAAGGTGGACGAATCCTTCAACACCGAGCCCGAGGGCGTGAAACGGGCGGTGTTTTTCGGACTGGGCTCCGACGGCACGGTGGGCGCCAACAAGAACTCCATCAAGATCATCGCCGAAAATACCGACAACTACGCCCAGGGCTATTTCGTCTATGATTCGAAAAAGGCGGGGGCGGTCACCGTTTCCCACCTGCGTTTCAGCCCCCACCCCATCCAGTCCTCCTATCTGGTGGACAAGGCCGAATTCGTGGCTTGCCACGTCTTCACCTTCCTCGATACCCAGGATGTGCTGGCGCGCGCCGCCACCGGCGCCACCTTCCTGCTCAACACCGCCTTCGGCAAGGACGAAGTCTGGGACCAACTGCCCAAATCAGTGCAGCAGGCCATCATCGACAAGAAACTCAAATTCTATGTGATCGACGCCCATAAGGTGGCCGGGGAGACGGGCATGGGGCGGCGCATCAATACCATCATGCAGACCTGTTTCTTCGCCATTTCCGGCGTTCTGCCGCGCGAGGAAGCCATCGCCCAGATCAAGGACGCCATCGAAAAGACCTATGGCAGCAAGGGTAGGAAGGTGGTGGAGCAGAACTTCGCCGCCGTGGACCAGACCCTGACCCATCTCGAGCGCGTCTCCATTCCCAAACAGGCCAGTTCCAGCTTCGACGTGCCGCCCATCGTGCCCGACAAGGCGCCCGACTTTGTCAAACAGGTCACCGCCATGATGATCGCCGGCAAGGGCGATTTGCTGCCGGTCAGCGCCTTCCCCGTGGACGGCACCTGGCCCACGGGAACCACCCAGTGGGAGAAGCGCAACCTGGCGCTGGAAATCCCCGTCTGGATTCCCGAACTCTGCATCCAGTGCAACAAATGCGCCTTCGTCTGTCCCCATGCCGCGATCCGCATCAAGGTCTATGACGCCGGCGAACTCAAGGGCCAGCCCGAAACCTTCCTGTCCATGGATTACAAGGGCAAGGAATTCGGCGACAACGCCAAATACACGGTCCAGGTGGCGCCCGAGGACTGCACCGGCTGCGATCTCTGCATCAAGGTCTGCCCCGGCAAGGACAAGGAAGACCCCGAACGGCTGTCGCTGGTGATGGCGCCCCAGCCCCCCTTTCGCGAATCGGAGGCAAAGAACTGGGACTTCTTCCTCGATCTGCCCGAGGCCGACCGCGCCCTGCTCAAACGCAACGTGAAGATGTCGCAATTCGCCGAGCCCCTGTTCGAATTCTCCGGGGCCTGCGCCGGCTGTGGCGAGACGCCCTATGTGAAGCTTATCACCCAGCTCTACGGCGACCGCACCATGATCGCCAACGCCACTGGCTGTTCCTCCATTTTCGGCGGCAATTTGCCGACCACGCCCTATGCCACCAATTGCGAGGGCCGGGGCCCGGTATGGTCCAACTCCCTGTTCGAGGACAATGCCGAATTCGGACTCGGCATGCGGCTTTCCATCGACCAGCATGCCACCCAGGCCACCGCCCTGATGGCCAGGCTCGCGTCCAAGATCGGCGACAAGCTGATCGGAGAAATCCTCGACGCCGACCAGAGCGACGAGGCCGGGATCATCGAACAGCGCAAACGCGTGGAGGCGCTGCGCGCCAAGCTCGCTAAAATTAAGGGCAACGACGCGGCGCAGCTGAGCCAACTGGCCGATTATCTGGTGCGCAAGAATGTGTGGATCGTCGGCGGCGACGGCTGGGCCTACGACATCGGCTATGGCGGTCTCGATCACGTGCTGGCTTCGGGCCACGACGTGAATATCCTGGTCATGGACACCGAGGTCTATTCCAATACCGGCGGCCAGCAATCCAAGGCCACCGCCATGGGCGCGGCGGCCAAGTTCGCCACCGCCGGCAAACTGCTGCCCAAGAAAGACCTCGGCCTCATGACCATGGCCTATGGCAACGTCTATGTGGCCTCCATCGCCTATGGCGCCAAGGACGTGCAGACCGTCAACGCCATCAAGGAGGCCGAGTCCTACGACGGCGTGTCGCTGATCATCGCCTATGCGCCCTGTATCGAGCACGGCTATGACCTCTCCAACAGCCTGGGCCAGATGGAAATGGCGGTGCAGAGCGGTTATTGGCCCCTCTACCGTTTCGATCCGCGTCGCTTCGAGGCCGGCGAGAAGCCGCTCAAAATCGACAGCAAGCCGCCCACCATCTCGCTCACCGATTACCTGCTGACGGAAAACCGCTTCGCCACGGTCAAGAGACGCGATCCCGAACGTTTCGAGAAGCTGGTGGCCGAGGCCGATTACAACCTGCGCAAACGCCACGCCGTCTACGAGAAAATGTCCGAACTCTGCCTTCCGGTTGAAGGCGACGAAGGCACGGAGGGCGACGCGGAGTAACTCCGCTTCTTAAGGGCCAGGGTACGTTAGGTGCTGCGGCCCTCAACAAAGAAGGCCAGGGTACGTCTAGATCATGGCGGCCCGAAAAAAACCTGGCCCTAGCTGCGCGCCGCGGCCAACGACATCAATACGTCCGCCAAACGCTGGAAGGGCGAGTCTCCGGGCCCCAACTTTAATGATCCGGCGCGGCGCAATCCTTCGGCGCCGTAGCGTTCCTGCACCACCGCGGTAAGCCAAGCCTCGTCCCGCGCCTTGCGGTGACGCTCCAACTCTCCGCTCTCCGTCATCCAATGGCCATGGGCATCAACCGCCGCCGCCAGTTCGCCGATGCCCTGTTTGTTGCGCGACGAGACACTGAGGATACGGGTGTCCCACAACCCTTTATCATCCCCGGAACCACTTCCATGCATCAACGCGTTCTTCAGATCGGCTTCCGCGGCCTGGGCCGGGGCCGCCATATCGGCCTTGGTGACGGCGACAATATGGGGAATTTCCATGATCCCCGCCTTCATGAACTGCAAGGCGTCCCCCGATCCCGGCTGCACGCAAAACACAGTCGTATCGGCCACCCGCGCCACATCGGTTTCCGACTGGCCCACGCCCACGGTCTCGATCAGCACCACATCGTAAAGCGCGCTCATCAGTACCATGGCCGGAACCGTAAGCGCCGCCAGCCCTCCCAGACGGTCGCGCGCGGCCATGGAGCGCACGAACACGCCCTCGTCGCTGGGATCGGTGGGAATGCGGGTGCGGTCGCCGAGCAACGCGCCGCCGGAAATATGTGACGAGGGGTCCACGGCGATCACCCCAACGCTGCGGTTCGCCGCGCGAAGATGGGCGATTATCTCTCCCAGCAACGTGGACTTACCGACGCCCGGCGGGCCGGTGACGCCCACAATATGGGCTATGGAGGATTGATGGGCGCGGCTCAACAGGGCCACCGTCTGCGGCGCTTCGGGAGCCCGTTCGATCCCGGCCAGGGCTTCCGCCAGGGCGGCCTTGTCACCCCTCGAAATTTCCGTAAAGGAAAGCCCCGCTTCCGTGGAGGAAGGGTCCACTTCCGAAAAGGAAAGGTCGGGGGATTTCGCCACGGCCTATCCGACTCCTTTATTGAGGGCCACCGTAATCTAGACGTAATCTGGCCCTACTTGTCCTCTTTCGCCAGCACCGCCTGCGCCGCCGCCAGACGGGCGGTGGGAACGCGGAACGGCGAACAGGAGACGTAATCCAGGCCCACCGTTTCACAGAAAGCTATGGAATCGGGATCGCCGCCATGCTCGCCGCAGATACCGAGCTTGATGTCCTTGCGCACTGACCGGCCGCGCTCCACGGCGATGGACATCAGTTCGCCCACGCCATCCACATCAATGCTGATGAAGGGATCGCGCTCGAAAATTCCCTTGTCGCGATAGGCGGGAATGAAACTGCCCGAATCGTCGCGCGACAGCCCGAAGGTGGTCTGGGTCAGGTCGTTGGTGCCGAAGCTGAAAAATTCTGCGGTCTCGGCGATATGGCCGGCGCGCAGGGCGGCGCGCGGAATTTCGATCATGGTGCCCACCTTATAGGGCGGGCGGGTGGCGGCGTCGGGGAAGACCTCTTCGGCCACGCCGTCGATCACGTCCTTGAGAATGTTGAATTCCTTCTCGCCTACCACCAGGGGGATCATGATTTCCGGCTCCACCACCTTGCCGCTGTCCTTGCTCACTTCCCTGATGGCCTCAAAGATGGCCCGGGCCTGCATCTCGCTGATCTCTGGATAGGTAACGGCAAGACGACAGCCACGATGGCCGAGCATGGGATTGGACTCCTTGAGGCGCTCAATATGCTGCGACACAATCTCTGGCTTGACGCCGGTGGCCTTGGAAAAGGCCGCGATGTCCTCGGCATCATGGGGCAGAAACTCATGGAGCGGCGGATCGAGCAGCCGGATCGTCACCGGCAGGCCTTCCATGATTTCGAACAGTTCGATGAAGTCCTGGCGCTGCATGGGCAACAATTTGAAAAGCGCCTCGCGGCGGCCTTCTTCTTCCTCGGCCATGATCATCTCGCGCACGGCGATGATACGATCCTTGTCGAAGAACATATGCTCGGTGCGGCACAGCCCGATGCCTTCGGCGCCGTACTGACGCGCGGTTTTGGCGTCGGTGGGGGTCTCGGCGTTGGTGCGCACCTTCATGCGGCGCACTTCGTCGGCCCATTCGATGATCATGGCGAAATCGCCGGAAAGCTCGGGCTCGATGGTATCCACCTCGCCCAGCATGACCTCGCCGCTACTGCCGTCGATGGTGATCTTGTCGCCTTCCTTGATGGTCATGCCCTGGACCGTCATGGACCCGGCCTTGACGTCGATGACGATGCCCTGGGCCGAACAGACACAGGCGCGGCCCATGCCCCTGGCGACCACGGCTGCATGACTGGTCATACCGCCACGGGTAGTCAAAATGCCCCTGGCCGCGTTCATGCCGTGGATATCATCGGGACTGGTCTCCACGCGGACCAGGATAACCGGTTCCTCGGCGGCATGGGCCTCGGCTGCGTCGGCGGTGAACATGACCGCACCGTGAGCCGCACCCGGCGATGCCGGCATGCCCTTGGAAAGAACGTTACGTTCCGCCTTGGGGTCGATCATGGGATGGAGCAACTGTTCTAAGGAAACGGGATCCACGCGTTTCAGGGCCTCGCTTTTGCTGATCAGGCCCTCTTCTTCCATATCCACGGCGATCTTAAGCGCCGCGGCCGCGGTGCGCTTGCCGTTACGGGTCTGAAGCATCCACAGCTTTTGTTTCTGAACCGTGAATTCGATGTCCTGCATGTCGCGGTAGTGGAGTTCGAGTTTCTGGCGCACCTCGTTCAGCTGGGCGAAAATCTCGGGCATGCTCTCTTCCATGGAGGGCAAGTCCGACTCGTGGGAATTCTTGGCGTGATCGGTCAGCGGGTTGGGCGTACGGATACCGGCCACCACGTCCTCGCCCTGGGCGTTGATCAGGAACTCACCGTAAAATTCCCTGGCGCCATGGGAGGGATTGCGGGTAAAGGCCACGCCCGTGGCACAGTCATCCCCCATGTTCCCGAACACCATGGCCTGGACATTGACCGCCGTGCCCCAGTCGCCGGGGATGTCATGGATGCGCCGGTATTCCACGGCCCTGGGAATCATCCAGCTTCCAAAAACGGCGCTGATGGCGCCCCAGAGCTGGTCATTAACGTCCTGGGGAAAGGGCCTTCCCAGATCCTTCTCAACCAGGGCCTCGTAATCCTTGACCACGGCCTGCCAAATCTCGCCGCTCAGTTCCGTATCCTGGGTCAGGCCGTGTTTTTTCTTGTGCTGGTCGAGGATTTCCTCGAAATGCTCGTGTTTGACCCCCATCACCACGTCGCCATACATTTGGATGAAACGGCGATAGCTGTCATAGGCGAAACGGGTATCTCCCGAACGTTTCTCCAGCCCTTTGACGGTTTCGTCATTGAGACCGAGATTGAGCACCGTATCCATCATTCCCGGCATGGAAACGCGCGCGCCCGAACGCACCGACAACAGCAACGGATTTTCCGGATCCCCGAAGCTACAGCCGGTGATTTTCTCGAGCCCCCCTACCGCACTGTCCACTTCTCCCCTCAGGCTTTCGGGATAGGTTTCGTCATTTTCGGTGTAATAGGTGCAAACCTCCGTCGTAATGGTGAGCCCCGGAGGCACGGGAAGACCAAGATTGCTCATTTCGGCAAGGTTGGCGCCCTTGCCACCGAGCAAATTACGCATGGTTGCCTCGCCATCGGCCGAGCCATCGCCAAAGCTGTAAACCCATTTCGTCATCTATTTACTTCCCCCTTCCCTTCATCCCGCACAAACGTCCGCCATCTGGACACAAAAGTGACGAGGCCGTATGGAGCCTGTGGCTTGGCTTAAGCTCGTGTCGGGAATGCACTATATCCGGATATATGACCGGATTGAAAATTTCCGTAATCTGATTTCCGCGATGTGAATTGTCCGTTTTTTACCGGGATAACGGCCTCTCTTATCTCGTCCCATCGATTAAAAAACAAGAAAATTGTTTGCCACATACGGAAATCCCGGCGGGAGATCACTCCGCCGGGCTTGATGTCAACGTCACGAAGCTTCGTCAGCTTGTAAGTTTCTCAAATTTTGCCATCAGTTCTTCCTGGCTCTCCTTATGGTTGGGGTCTTTGGGAATACAGTCGGCCGGACAGACCTCGACACACTGTGATTCCTCAAAATGCCCCACGCATTCGGTGCAAAGATCGGGTTCAATTATATAAATGTCATCCCCCTCACTGATCGCATCATTGGGACAAACCGGCACACATGCATCGCAGTTCGTGCATTCTTCGGTGATAATCAAAGCCATTATTGAAACTCCTGGGCTTACGTGACGCAAACTCGAACAAACCCTTTGCCGACGCTAAAAACAACATACGCATCGGTGCCGGAACGCCAGGAAATTTCCAATTTTCTGAGGCGCTGGGGGCAGGGGAACCGAACCTTAAAAGGCAGTTATATAACTGTCAAGATTACGTACGTGCCATTTCAGATGCAAGAAAAAGGTCGAAAAAAACGCCGCAAACCCCTGAAAAATTTAGGGTTTTGACGAAGCCATTTTTTCGGATGAATTATAAAAAGAGACGGCCCACCCCGTCAGGGTGCTCGTTTACGCGGCGTCCTGGGACTCGTCGGCGATCTTGTTGAACTTGGCCAACAGATATTCCATATCGGCGTCCTCCACCATGCCCATTTCCTCGAACTGGGTCAGAAGCCGCTCAAGAAGCCGGCGGGCGAATTGCTCACGGTCATTGGGCTCGTCCGTGAATTCCATTTCGTTAAACACATCAATGGCGGAACGGAAAGCCGGGAACAGCGCCGGGGGCATCTTGGCTTTGTCATACATGGCCTTAAAGCCGATCTCCCCCTTGTCGTGAATAAGAAGACGCGCATTGACCAGCGGCACCTTCGAAAGAGCCGCCATGGCGGCCTCGAAAAATCCCACGTCACCCATGCACAAGGCGCGCAGTATGATGGTGGAGGTCAGCCGCTTATTGGCCTGAA
This sequence comes from uncultured Rhodospirillaceae bacterium, assembly GCA_964482135.1. Classification (GTDB taxonomy): domain Bacteria; phylum Pseudomonadota; class Alphaproteobacteria; order UBA11136; family UBA11136; genus UBA11136. The sequence continues at coordinate 17,612 of CAYZWF010000012.1, read as the reverse complement.
GTGTCTTGATCAATTGCTCCACGTCGCGTTCGCTGGACCAGGGCGTAATCAGGCCCAGAGTCGCCTTTTCCCGGCTATGCATGATGAGATCGCTGGCCACGCCCGGGGAGAGCTCATGATGGGTTACGAGATGTTCCTGAAGAGCCTCGGAAACCTGGGACACCAGGCGCTCGGCCACGGTGATGGGCAGTTTCTCCCGATGCACCAATGGGGTCTGGATACTTTCCACGCTCCCAAATTCCTCCACCACTTTCTGTAGGGCGTTTTCGGAAATTTCCGCCCCCTCATTCTCCACGAGACTGGCAACCACTGTTTCGGACTTGGTCTCCACCAGGGCCTCCGACACCTTCTCGGATACACTCTCGCGTCTAGCGATGGCCACCTGTTTGGATTCATCCTGGGAGGCGACGATTTCCACCAAGTCCTCGTCGCTGAGAACGGAGGAAAATTCGAGCATGGGCAACGAAACATCGTCCACGTCGCGCGCCAGGGAAAGCGCCACGTCATGGGGAACGCTGTCACTGTCTTTGAGCTGTTTGGAAAGGGCCTGGCGAACGCGCACCTCCGCGTCCTTGACCATGACGCGGAAGATTTCCTCGGCGATTTCCCTTTCCTTGTCGGAAAGCTCGCCGCCGCCGAATTGCGAGGCAATCTTCTCGGCCGTTTCCGACCTCGCCTCCGCCGACGGGTCCGACATCAGCCTCGCCACGTCAGATTTTGAAAGCAGTTCCGCCATAACCGTTAAGGCCTGTGCCTTTCCTTGTCTCCATTAGAATGGGCCAACACCCCATCCCTACTCATACGGCTCGAAACATATCCATTTCGAGAACCATAATTTCGCCATCATTCGATACCCATATAAACACCATAAATATACCATTTAGAAACATTATGAATGGTTAACTCACTTTTTTACGTTTCTTTCAATTCAAGATCGAGTGAATGGAAACTGTTTTCAATGAGGATTTTTCAGGGGGATGTGGCCCGATTCCCGTCATGATCCAATCGCCCATGATCCCATCATCAAGTCCCTCTTCTGCAAGGAAATTCACATAATCATTGATTCCCCTGCCCCAATACCGCTAGAACTGCGCCGGAAATCGCCCCCAGGCCGGTTACCCGCCCTCAGGCCCACATGTGATGACGACCGTAAGTTTTGTTCGTACAGCCAACATTCAATATGGAGTAATTGATGTCCAAAGTGAAATTTCTGACTATTGCCCTTGCCGGCGCCATGCTGGTGGCGGGCAGCGCGAGCAGCGCCTTTGCTGATGGAGACGTGGCGAAGGGCAAGAAAGCCTTCAAGAAATGCAAGATATGCCACACCGTCAAAGCCGGCGGCAAAAAAAAGGTTGGGCCCAATCTGCATGGCATTTTTGGCCGCGCGGCGGGTACCGCAGAAGGGTTCAAATTTTCCCCTGCCCTGAAGGACTCCGGAATCACCTGGGATGACGCCACCATGGATGAATGGATCGCCAATCCCAAGAAGATGGTCAAGAAAACCAAGATGGTGTTTCCCGGCATCAAGAAAGAAGACAAGCGCAAGGATCTCATCGCTTACCTTAAGTCGGTGACCCAGTAGCCTCTTCGATTGCGATTGCAGAGAAACAAACCGCGGCCCCGAAAGGCCGCGGTTTTTTCTTATAATTTCCCGTGAGTTCCGGCGATTTACCGCCAGGAAAAGAAGGACTTTCCCTTAAATCAATCCCGCACCACACCGGCCGCCGGATCATTGAACATGTCCTGGTCAAGGGCATCCTCGCTCTTGGCGATGAGACAGGTAACGGTGGCGTCACCGGTGATATTCACCGCCGTGCGGACCATGTCCAGCAAACGGTCCACGCCGATTATCAGGGCGACCCCTTCCACCGGGAGCCCCACATGGGTCAGCACCATGGTCAGCATAATCAGCCCCACGCCCGGCACCCCAGCGGTACCGATAGAGGCAAGGGTGGCGGTCAGGACGATGGTGACGAAATCACCCATCCCCAGCCCGATTCCATAGACATTGGCGATAAACACCGTCGCCACACCCTGCATGATGGCGGTGCCGTCCATATTAATGGTGGCGCCCAGCGGCACGGTGAAGGCGGCAACGGAATTTTTTACCCCGAGCCTGGTTTCGACCGCCCTCAGGGTCGCCGGGATTGTGGCATTGCTGCTGGCGGTGCTGAAGGCAAAGACCATGGCGGCGCGCAGTTTCTTGAAAAAAATCAGGGGATCGAGGCCACCAACCAGCCTCAGCAACAGGCCGAAACTCCCCCCGGCATGAAGCAGCAGGGCGGCTATGACAACCATGAAATATCCCGCCAGGGGCGCGATCACATCCACCCCCTGAAGGGTAAAGGTCTTTGCAATCAGACAGAACACCCCGATCGGGGCGAGATGCATGATCAGCTCCACCATCTTCATGATGACGCCGTCGAGATCGCCGAAGAAATCTATGATGCGGCCGCTTTGTTTCCTGGCCAGGGTCATGGCGGTCCCAAAGAAAATGGCAAAGACGATGATTTGCAGCATGTTGCCGTCGGCCAGGGCGGCGATGGGATTGCTGGGCACCAGATCGGTCAGCACCTGGGACAGGGGCGGCGGCGGCATCACCATGAAGCTTTCTCCCCTGCTACTGATAATGAAATCCCCTCCCGGGGAAACGGACACCGCCAGCATCAGGGCGATGGTAATGGCCAGCGCAGTAGTCAGCAGATACAGCACCAGCGCCTTGCAGCCGATACGGCCAAGCGCGCCCACATCGCCAAGGGATGTCACCCCACAGACCAGGGAGACAAAAACCAGCGGCACCACGAGCATCTTCAGGGCGGAAATGAAAACGGCGCCGACCACGCTGAACACCCCTTCCACGAGGAACTCCTGAACGAAAGGCGACTCGAGCCCCTGGAGATTAAGAAAGGCGCCCAACAGCGCCCCGGCGATCATGGCCGCCATAATCCGCGTAGTCAGGGTTGTTCTCTTGGCATCCGTCATAAATATCCCCGCTCCCCCATAAAAAGGCCCTAGAGCCTGCCCGATTCCGCTACACACTGCAAATGAGCGCCCCTCATGCCCGGCTCACTGCCGGTTTTCGACTATTTCCCGTTCTTCTGAAAATTGCCTGGAAGCCGTCCAGAGGCTACCATGGCCCCGCATAAGCCCCTTGATCCCAATCAAAACCAATGGAATTTTCCTGCCATGGACCTGAAAGACCATATCCGCGCCATCCCCGATTTCCCCAAGCCGGGAATTCTCTTCTATGACATCTCCACCCTGTTGGCCCACCCCGATGCCTGGCAAGTGGCCATGGGGCGGATGGCGGCCTCTGTGCGGCAGTACAGCCCCGATATCCTGGCCGGGATCGAATCCCGCGGCTTTCTCATAGCCGCGCCGCTGGCGCTGAAACTGGGCTGCGGTTTCACCATGGTGCGCAAACAGGGAAAACTTCCCGGAGAAACCATTCCCTACACCTATGACCTCGAATACGGCACCGATACCATCGAAGTACAGGCCGACTGTGTGGAGCCCGGCCAAAAGGTCGTTATCCTTGATGATCTTCTCGCCACCGGCGGCACCATGGCCGCCAGCATCAACCTGCTCCGTCAGGTAGGGGCGGAGGTCAGAGGCGCAGCCTGCCTGATCGAGCTGGCATTCCTCAAGGGCCAGGACCAGATCGATGTTCCCTTCACCTCCCTTATCTCCTACGACGAATAGAAGCCAGGGCGACAGGCCCCTTGCCTTGCTATGATTATCGCCCAGATCAGCGATATGCATATCAAGCTCCCCTCCGACGTGGGGGGAAACACGGCCTTCGCAAAAATTGATACCGGCGCGTTGCTGGGTGACTGTGTTGATCACCTCTGTGCCCTCAATCCACGGCCCCATATTGTTGTCGCCACCGGCGACCTGACCGATAAGGGCAGCGCCAAGGAATACGCCTATTTGCGCGAACTTCTGGCGCCTCTGGGTTGTCCGGTTTTTCTCATCCCCGGTAATCACGACGCGCGCGGCGCCCTGCGCGACGCCTTCGCGGACCAGGGCTACTTTCCCGAAGCAATGGACGGGAGCCGCGATTGTCTGAACTACACCGTGGAGGACTATCCGCTCCGCCTCATTGCCCTCGATACCCTGGTGCCGGGCGAGCCCGGAGGCTGGCTTGACGATGCCCAGATCGCCTGGCTCGATGAACGCTTAAGCGAATCGCCATCACAGCCGACGGTGATCCTCATGCATCACCCGCCTTACGTTTCCGGTATCGCCCATATGGACGCCATGATGTGCGGCAATGCTGATGCGTTGGCCGCCGCGGTGGCGCGGCACCCCCAGATAGAGCGCATCATCTGCGGCCACCTTCACCGGCCGGTGCATTTGCGCTGGCATGGAACGGTGATCTGCACGGCGCCGTCGCCGGGATTTCAGGTGGTGTTGAATCTGGAACAGGAATCGGCGGCGGAATGGATCGGCGAACCCCCGGCCTGCTGTCTCCATCTCTGGCGGCCCGAGACCGGGCTTGTCACCCATATAAGCTATATCGGGGATTACGGCGCCCCCCAGCCCTTTCCCTGGACCTAGGGCTGCTTATACCCGCGCTAAAACGCTATTCCCCCACCAGATGCAGCGCCAGGCTGCGCTGGTGGCCACGGGTGCGGTGTTCAAACAGATAAATGCCCTGCCACGTGCCCAGAACCATGCGGCCTTCGGTCACGGGAATGGAAAGCTGGCTCTGGGTTAATGCCGAGCGGATATGGGCGGGCATGTCATCGGCGCCTTCCGCCCTGTGCCGGTACAGGGAAGGATCGTCGGCCACCACCCGTTCAAAAAAATCATTGAGATCATGAAGAACGGACGGGTCCGCATTTTCCTGAATGACGAGCGAGGCCGAGGTGTGACGGCAGAAAACCGTCAGCAGGCCCTTTTCCATGGATTGTTCCGCAACCCAGCCGGCAATCTCCCCCGTGACCTCCGTCAGGCCACGGCCCGGCGTGCGAATGGTAAAACCATGACTTGCCTGTTTCATGGGTCCCGCTGCTTTTCGGTCAGATTCCGCAGCTGGGTATTTACCCGGCGCGCGGGCAATTCGGTGAGAAACCACAGATAGAGATCGAACCTCTCGCCTCTGCCTTCCGCCATCAGGGGAGAACGCAACGGCGTGAAGAGAATCTCATAATCGGGGGGTGTTACGGGCGGCGGCGATGCCTGGATACTTTCGTCATCGGGAAGGGCGGCGACGGTATCCTCCGGTGACAGATTCTCGCCATCCGCCGCTATCCCGGTATCCTCATCATCATCGCCGAACAGCCAGCCAACGAAATCGAAGGAACGCAGGTTTCCGGGAGCACCGAAGAACGAGGGAGATTTCGCACCCTCAGCTTCATCATCCTCGGCCTCCTCATCGCCGAACATCCAGGTATAGAAATCAATCACACGAAGATTACCCACCTTGGGGATGCCCTTTTCCAAAGAAGAGGATTCAGGAGCGGGAGGAGACTCCTGTTGTGAATCTTCTGTGACTGATTCAGGGACCGATTCGGGACTCTCCTGCCCCATTTCAGCAGCGGACAGATATTCCGCCGAGACAAGGAAGCCCAGAGCTATCGGCAACAGAACCTGGAAACGCATGTATCGCGGGAGCCGTTTCAACCGAGGCAAGGTCAAGGCTCCGCCCCGGCTCAGGGAGCAGCCGTCAGCCCGGATTCCACCGCATCCTGAAGCATCGCCTCTTGCAGCTTCTCAAATGCGCGCACTTCGATCTGGCGCACCCGTTCGCGGCTGATGCCATAGACCTTGGCCAAATCCTCCAAAGTGGAGGGCTCTTCCTTCAAGCGGCGCTCGGTAATGATATGGCGCTCACGGTCCTTCAGCGTCGTTAGTGCGCTGGTCAGCATATTGCTGCGCAGCTGCCCTTCCTCGCTTTCCGCAAAAAGGGTTTCCTGGTCCGGGCTGTCATCCACCAGAAGGTCCAGATGCTCGGTAACGTCTTCTCCGGTCAATGGCGCGTTCAGGGAAGCATCACCGGCCGCAAGACGACGGTTCATGATGGTCACATCGGCTTCGGGCACATTCATTGCTTCGGCGACCTGGGCCGTCTGCTCCGGAGACAATTCTCCGGCATCGATGATCTTGAGCTTGTCCTTGATCTTGCGCAGACCGAAGAACAGCTTCTTCTGAGCCGCCACGGTACCGATCTTCACCATGGACCAGGAACGCAGGACGTATTCCGTAATCGCCGCCCTGATCCACCACATGGCATAGGTGGCAAGGCGGAAACCGCGATCGGGGTCGAACCCCTTGACCGCGCGCATAAGCCCCACATTGCCCTCTGAGATCAGGTCGGCCAAGGGCAGGCCATAGCCCCGATAGCCGCGGGCAATTTTACCCACCAGGCGAAGATGGCTGGTCACGAGCTTGTGGGCGGCTTCGGTATCATCATGCTCACGCCAACTCTTGGCGAGCATGAACTCCTCCTGCCGTTCCAAGATCGGAAAGGTCTGAATTTCCCGAAGATAGCTATGCAGTCCGCCATCCTGGGAAATAACGGGTAATGAAAAACTGGTCATAATCTTCCTCCTTCTGGAGTTACCTCACGATCCGGCGTTACAAAGACGCCGAACGAAACACCCGCCGCGCCGGACGGGACCACCCTCAGAAGATTATGAGATACAAACAGTCGCACACATGATCACATCCTCCTTGATGAGCAATATGACATTTTAACGGCCCGTCCATTAAACACATCGAACCGGCACACTCGGCCCCATAAAGCGGCAACCGATTCCCCATTGTACACGATTTAGTAAATAAATGGTCACTTTTATGCAAAAAAGACGGGGGAAACCCACCAGATTAAGACTCGTTAATTTTCCAAATTATCTGACTTATGCCCTTGTAATAATTTAAGAAACCCCCTATTGCGGTGGGGAGGAAACAGCAAAGGGCGGCGCTTTGTCACGGTCTTCTCCCCCCTAATCGGCGCGGCGCGCGCCATGGAAACAACCTACGGCATGGAACAGATGGATCATTGGCTACAAAATCTGAATGAAATTCTCTCCGGGGACTCCATCAAAGGCATTCCTCTTTCCGATTGGGCGCTGGCCGCATCCGTCTTCGTGGCCTTTCTGTTCCTGCGCAAGCTGTTCTCCACCATCGTCATGGATTTTGCCAAACGGCTGGCAAAGAAAACCCGGACCGACTTTGACGACAACGTCATCAAGGCGCTGCAGAATCCGCTGCGCTTTCTTTTCATCATTCTTGGATTCCTGGCCGCCATCAATCTGCTGCCTTTGGAGCCCCAGACCCGCACCTTTCACCTTGATGTAGCCGGCTCGCTGACCACCTTCCTGATTTTCTGGATGGTCTACAACCTGGTGGAGCCGTTCTCCTTTTTCTTCGATCACCTGTCGGGCGCCTTCGGAACTTCCCTTACCGAAGACCTGAAACATTTTTTCGTCCGCTCCTTTAAAATCGTCATCGCCTTTCTCGGCCTTATGGCCATCCTCCAGGAATGGGGGATCAACGTGGCGGCCTTTCTCGGCGGGCTGGGCCTGGCCGGCATGGCCGTGGCGCTGGCCGCCAAGGATACCGTCTCCAATGTGTTTGGCGGCCTGACAATCTTCATGGACCAGACCTTTACCAAGGGTGACTGGATCGAGACTCCCTTTGTGGATGGTACCGTGGAATCCATCGGGCTGCGGGCGACGAAAATCCGCTCCTTTGCCAAAGCCCTGATTACGGTCCCCAATTCCAAGCTCGCCGATGCCCCCGTGATCAACTGGTCGCGCATGACCCACCGGCGCATCAAAATGACCATCGGCCTGGAATACGGCAGCACCGCCGCGCAGCTGGAAGCAATCGTTGAAAAGATCAGGGCCTATTTGGCGAGCCATCCCGACGTGGCCCAGGACACGACGCAAATGGTCCATCTGGTGGAATTCGGAGAGTCCTCCATCAACCTCAATCTTTACTATTTCACCAAAACCACGAACTGGCTGGCATGGCGCGACGTGGTCAGCGCCAATATGATCGACTTCAAGAAAATCGTTGAAGATGAAGGGGCTGCTTTCGCCTTCCCCAGCCGCACCGTTTATCTGGAAAACGCCACCAGCTCCAGCATCGGGTAATGGCGCGGGGTCGCATCTCTTCTCTAAGGAAGAGAGGCGATGAACTCCTTCAATATCAGGGCATAGCGATTGGTCCATCCGGGGCGGCGCAAATGATTGGCATCGCGCATGGCTACCGTAGGCAACTCCCCCTTGGCGCCGAAATTACCCAACAGTGTTCCCGGACAGGAATCGGCCAGCGTGGCGTTTATCTGGGCTTCGAAGCCGGTCAACACGCCGCTGGCGCGCCACCCCTCCAGAACTTCCTCAGGGATAGGCGCACGCAGCACATGGACCCGGAAATCATGGGCTTTCGCCAGATCACAGATTTCACCCAATGCCGTCTTCACGGTGGGCGTGGGGCCTAGCTCCTTATCGATACGGCCCCTCACGCTGCGCAGGGCGGCCTCGGATATGGGACTCTCCTCGGGAGTCATATGCGGATCGGGCATCACCTCCCCCTCGGGGAGCTTGCCGGGGCGGGGCGTCATCAGAGCAAGCAGGGGATAGCCGATTCTACCCTCCAGATTGAGAACCGCCGGCTCCCGGGTTTTCTCCAGAACCTCCGGCATGTGGCGGGACAGCCACGCCACCTCGTCCTCCTCACGAAAGACCGATGTGATGTAAATCTCGGCCGTCTTGTCTTCGGGGTCGTAGCTCAGGAATTCCGGACTCGCCACCAGGACGAGATGACGGGGCGGAGGATTGACCTCCAGATAACGCTTCAGGAGGAACCTGACCCCGACCACGCCGCTGGCCATATTGGTGGTGAGATTGGCCACCCGTCCGGACGGCGCGACCCTGTATGTCTTGAGAACGTCCTGGGTGACGCTGTCGCCGAACAGCATTACTTCCGCGGAATGGCCGCCCTGGCCCAAGGCGACGGTGATTTTGTCGAGATCATGCCGCCGCAGGGGAACATCTTTTAAAAGGTAGGCCGTTCCCTCGGCGGCAAGAGCAATACCCAGCAATGCCAAGGGGAGATGAACGAGGAGGAAACGCCGCCAGGAGGAAGACATGGATTCACGCGCTCCTAGAACTGGAAGTAAAGGAAGGTTCGCGGCTCATCGAGCCAGCCCAGAACCATCCAGGCAAGAGCCGCACTGATAGCGGCCAACTGCGGCGTGGGAACAAGATCGTCGTAATTCTTGGCCGGGTTTGGCATCGTCAGGGACAGTACCCCGAGGACGATGACCCAAGCCATGAATTTTACCGTAAAGACGCCGGTGGAGAATATCCTCAGCGTGGCCCAGGGAAGGCCGAGGGGGCCTGAGAGCCAGGAAAGCCAGTTGGGCAGGATCAGGGCCTCGGGGGAGACAAAGGCGGCCAGAATGGCATGGGCGTCGGCCACGCTTGCGGCCCGGAAATAGACCAGGGAAACAAGCACCGTCAGCATGGTCAAGGCCCAGCCCAGCCATGGCGGCAGCACCGGACATTTGGCCTCCTTCCACAGGTGGTTGATCACCAGCCCCACGCCGTTGACGGCGCCGAACAGCACGAAGGTCCAGCCCGCGCCATGCCACAGCCCGGCCACCAGAAAGGTAAGGAGGATGGGCATCGCCACAGTCAGGGGAAACAACACGGCTTGGCTGGTAAATCTCGCCAGCCCATAACGGTTGAGAGACAGCGCCAGGGGCGCATAGAGATACATCATGAAAAACCGGGTCATGGTGATGTGCCAGCGTTTCCAGAAATCAATCATGGAGACGGCGCGGAACGGTGTATCGAAATTGATGGGCAGGCGCAGGCCGAACAAGAGCCCCAGCCCCACCGCCATGTCCGAATAGCCGGAGAAATCGAAATAAAGCTGCAGGGCATAGGCCATGGCGCCGGCCCAGGCTTCCAGCATGGTCAGGTCCGCGGCACGGATAAAAATAAGATCGACGAAGGGCGCCATGTTGTCGGCCAGACAGACTTTCTTGAACAGCCCCACCACAAACACCACCAGGCCGGGGCCGAACAAACCCAGGCCCACCCCCTTCCCGGCGCGCAAACCCGCCAGTTGCTCCGACAGCTCACGAAAGAGAACGATGGGCCCGGCGATCAGCTGGGGAAAGAAAATCACGAACTGTGTGTAATCCAGCGCTTCGGGGGGGCGGGAAATCTCCCCGTCATTGGCGTCCATGAGAAGGGCGATCTGCTGGAAGGTGAAAAAGGAAATCCCCAGGGGAATGAAAATGGCCCCGAAAGACCACGTCTCTCCCATGGCGAGGCCTACATTCTCGAGAAAGAAATTGCGGTATTTGAAATAACCCAGCACCCCCAGGTTGAGGACGATAGCCAGCCCCAGAAGAAGGCGCGAAGGAGTAACCGCAAGCCGCCTCGCGAAAAGAAAGTTTCCCCCGATGGACCCCAGAAGAAGCGCCAGATAGGGCGGATTCCACCAGCCGTAGAAGAAAACCGAAAACAGCACCGAGACACCCATGGCCGCCGTTCCCCCGGCTTTCCACAAGGTCAGGTGAAAGGCCAGAAGGCACAGGGGCAGGAAGACGAAAAGAAATTCCGGACTACTGAAAAGCATGGGCGAGTGTATCCATGTGATCTGCTGTCTTTAATCTTTTAGCTGGGACCGGAAGGACGGAGAAAACCCGTCAGCCATCAAAATAACGGATCAGATGGTCCACCATCTCGCCCACATTCTGCAGGCCGTTGATATCTCGCGGCTTGAGCCGGATATCAAAGGCCTTTTCGCAGCCGATGATAAGCTTGATCTGGTTGAGGCTGTCCCATTCCTCGATATCGTCGGCTGTGGTCTCCCGGGTGAGGACAAGGTCCTCTTCGTCGAAAACTTCGCGGAAAACCCCGGTCAGGGTCGCCAGGACCTGATCTGCGGAAACGGACGTCATGATGTTAAATTCCTCAAGAACGGATGATGGTCATGTGATGCTCGGACATATCCTCGGGAGCCTCGGCGGGTCCATGCCATGTGGCCTCCTCCCCGCTCTCCCCCCCGGAAGCAAAGCCCAGCTCCGGTAACAAGCCCGCCAACAGGCCGTTGCGGTCAGACCCCCGATAGACGAGGCAGAGACGCTCTGCCCCCAGTTCCCGCGCCCGTTCGGAGATAAGATGGCGCATAACATATTCCAGCCTACGCGAAAATACACGGCAGCTCATGACCCAGTTTTCAATGGCGAGCGCCTCATCGCCGGGATCGAGAACGGCCACGGAGACAATCCCATAATCCTGAAGCCTATCGCGCAGACGAAGAGCTATCACATGTTCCGGGCGCTTTGAAATCTCGTCGGCGGAAAAGACCGTAGGGTTGAGCTTGAACTGGTTGGTCTTGGCGATGAGCTGGACGATTCTGTCCAGCGACCCCGGCCCCACGGGTTCGATGGTGACCTCCGGCTCCAGCCCGGCAAGAAAGGCATCCATATCGCTGGCCCGGCCCATGGCCGCCTGGGTCTCGGCCCGGGCCTGATAGGAAGCCGCACGTTCCAGATCCTCACTTGTCAGCCTGCCGGAAGGAAATGCCTTGGCCGCGTCGATGGCGCGGGGAAACTCGGCCGGCTCCTCGGGAAGCTCCAGCACCAGAACCTGCGGCAACTGTTCCCTCACCCAGGCCCGCTCCACCGGGCTGTCATCGGCCAGAACCATGGCATCGAGCCCCAGATTGAGTTCCTTGGCGATGGTCACCAGATTGCTGGCCTTGTCCTCGAAATTGGCGATGAAACAGGCAATATGGGACTCGTCCAGCACCATGCCCGAATGTTCCTGGAAAGGCAGCCGCGCCATTTTTTCGGAATTTTTGGAACATACGGCGAGAATCACGCCACGCCGGTTAAGCGCCGCCACATATTGCTGAAAGGCAGTAAAGGCTTCGCCTTCGGGCGTTTCCGGGCCAAGCTCCAGCCCTTCCAGGCCCACATCGCCCACCACGCCGCCCCATAACGTGTTATCGAGATCAAGCACCAGCACCTTGCGCCCGTGCCCGGCGCATGCCGATACGGCCGCAGCGAGGCTGTCCGCCAATTCGGGCAGGGCCGCGAAGGAAAAGGGTTGTTTGCACATGTGATAGAGCCGGGGATCATGCCATTTCTCCTGACCCAGACGCTGCACCAAATGCTCGCAATCCACCAGCGTCACCTGAGGCGGCGCCTTGTCGGCCAGTTCCATATTGACCCGCCGCACATGACGCACCAGCCCCCCCGGCGCCAGCCCCTCCTGATCGCCCTGAGGACGCAGCAATGGCGGATCAAAACTCAGCTGTACCGTCGGACAGGGCAGATGCGCCCATAAATCCGTCCATGTGGCCACTTCCTTTTGCACCGCCTCTTGCGCCGCCTTGGCGTCGCAACCGGGGGCAGGAAGATGCGCCAGATCACGATGGGACGGCAGCACAATCAGAAAATCGGGTGTTTCCGTGAACAGCGGCCTTTTTTTGTCGAGAAGCGCCGGGACCAGAGCGCCGTACTCGCCCGTGGTGATGGTGGCGGCAAGCCCCCTGCGGGCAAACATGAGCGGCAGCATCTCCGCCAGATAGTCGGTGAGAAAGGAAGACAACACCGTAACCTTGATGGCCGGGCCTGCCGCGGCCAGAGCCGCCTTGTCCTTGTTCAGCCGCTTGGCGATCCGGGTGATCTCTTCCACCGGGCGCGACAATAGGTCCGCACCGCCAAGCTGGGAGGAGACATCTTCTTTGGGGGGTGATTTCCGGGCCTTGGCCGTCATCTTCCCTGAACTCTCATCGCCTCTGTATTTTCACCTTCTCTGGGCGCGGCTCACCGGCACCACCGTACCGTACATCGCGTCACCCGCCTCGCTCATAAGGAAAGCCGCCGCCGCCGCCACATCTTCAGTCGAGGTAAGGCATTTTTCCGGCATGGCCTCGGCCACCTGCTGCAGATACATCTCCGGCAGTTCAGCGGTCAGCGCGGATTCCACCATGCCCGGCGCGAGAATATGAACCCGCACGCCACGGTTCAGCCATTCCTGCGCCAGAACACGGGTATAGGCGGTGAGCGCCGCCTTGGCGGCCACATAGGGCGCGATCTTCACCGGCGGCGCGCCCAGCACGTATTCGGTGCTCAGCACCAGGGCGCGGGCCGTGCCCTCATGGGCCTCCAACAGAGGAAGAGCCGCCGACAGACTGAGATGCAGGGCCTTCAACTGGGTCTCGATCTGGGCCTCGAAAACGGACCAGTCGGTCTTATGAGTCAGCTTATGGGGAAAGGGGCTGGCCACGGCGAACACCACCCCGCGCAGCGCATCATGGTCTTCGGAGAGCTTCCCGAACATGTCCGTAACTTGGCCGGGATTGCACAGATCGGCGCACACCGTCGCCGCCCCGTCCATGTCCCTGTCTATTTCCCTGGCCAGGGATTGCAGCCGGTCGGTGCCTTCATGTCCGTGCAGAATCACCGGCCCGTCATCGCCAAGCCGCCGCGCGATGGCCGCACCGATGACGCCAGAAGCGCCCAGTATCAAGACAGGATTTTGCATAACACGTTCCCCCTGACCACGCTCTGCGCCCCCTCATCGCCTTTCTTTTCGCCTCTGATTTTAAGTCTGACCAAGGCAAGATCGGCGCGCGACTCCACCACCTCTGCGGACAAGGTTACTTCATCTCCGGGATAAACGGGGTTGGGAAAATTCAGGCTCTCCTCCACCAGCAAACAGCGCCGCCCCGGCAGAAACATACCTATCAGGGCCGAAACCTTGGCGCCGAGAAGAAAGCCATGGACCACACGGTCGGCAAATCCCTGTTCACGGGCATACGCTTCATCCACGTGCAGGGGATTACGGTCGCCGCTGAATTCGGCAAACGCCTCTATCTCTTCGACCCCGGCGGTCCAGGAAATATCCGCCGCAACGCCGGGAGAAAGGTCTTCGAAGGCGATTTCGCGTAGGCTTGTCATCTTGCCTTTTTTTTCAATAGCTTAGGGAGAAATTCATACAGATAATCCCCTCCCGGCACAAGACTACGCCGTGGGCGGCTAGTCCCGGCGCCAGAGTTCCCGCCAAAGATACCCCAACAGGCGCGACCCGGTTTTAAGCGCCGGAAAATGGGTGGCGCCCTCGAGTCTGCCGGCCTCGGAGGTGGGGAACTGCTCAATTGTCAGGCCCAGCTTGTAGGCGCGGGCAACCATCTCCAGATCAAGGGACACGCCCGTATCCCGGAGTCCGATGCGGTTAAAGGCCTCCACCGTCATCCCCCTGAAACCATGCAACACATCCCAGACGACGGGTCCCTCGCGGCGCCAAAGCAGTGAGACAAGAAACGACAGCCCAAGCACGAACCATTTCCGCGGCCGGAAAAAACTAACATCCTCTTCATTCTGCGCGCCTTTCATATTACGGCTGGCGACAACCAGATCGGCGCCGGCATCGAAATAGGCGCGGAATTTCAACACATCCTCCACGGGAACGCTTCCCGTGGGAAAATAGAAGACAAGTACATCCGACGTGCAGATGCGGAAACCATGGCGACAACCCGCGCTGTAGCCTTTTTCGGGCTGCTGGTAAACAGGAATGCCCGCCGCTTCCAGATATTCCACCGTGCCGTCGGTGCTGTTGCCGTCAACGGCAAATACTTCGTCGAACTGTTCGCGTGGTATCAGCGGCACATCGTTCTCACAGCCCTTGCGCTCGTTCATCACCAGAAGGCACAGGGCAACGGTTTTCTTCTTTTCCGTCATGAGTTCCCCTGCCTCGAGGAAAGCAACTCCCCGGCGAGATCCAGGGCATGAGCCACGGCTACATCGGAATTCATGTATTCCCATTCCCCCCAGCGGCCCAGTCCATAGACATTCTTCGTCCGTGCCCAGGCCAGGATCAGCTCTATCTCCCCGGGCTTGGCGATGGTGTTGAGGGGATAGGCGAAGGCGTTGTGATGACGCCACTGGCCCGGCGGGCCGTTTCTCACACTGTTGGTTTCGGTCCAGCCGCCACGCGCCCCGGCAATGAAATTGTTGCGGCATAACAGGCGGTGATGGGGTACATCCTCATCGGGCACATAGATCCACTGGGCGTCGCTGGCCTCGTTTTGGCTCACGTAATCCACATCCACCGAGGTATGGCGCAGACGGCCCATGGCCTCCGCCACCTCATCGGGAAGCGCGGCAAGTTTCCGCCACAGGGGCCAGGGAATGGTATTGATGATCCGTTTTCCCCGGAATCTGCCATTGACCGTTCCCGTTTCCACATCCACCGAGGATACCTTCGTGCCGAGGCGCAGGCGATCACCCAGCTGTTCTCCCATGCGCCGCCAGACCTCGCCATAACCGAACGCCTTGGGATAGAGGAACGTGCCGTGGGCGGGAACGGTTCCGGCGGGCTTTTTCTCGCGGCAGCTTTGCAGGGTCTGTTGGTAGGAAACGTCGGGCAGCTTGTGCAGCCAATAGGCGCCCAGATCGTCAAGGTCCACAGACCAGATTTTCCGGTTATAGGGCAGCATGTAAATCTCGGCGATGCGGTCACCCAGCTTCCAGCGGATCCAGTCGGAAAACCGTGAAGGTTCCGGCTCGCCGGTGACACAGCCGGCGCGAGCGATTGAATCGAGAACTGCCGCCTGCTCCTCCTCGGGAAGCTGGTAGATGTGGGATTCAAAGGGATAGTCGATATCGCCCCCCTCCATACGGATGCGGGTGATCCGGGAATAGCTGTTCCACTGGTCCTCGGGCAAAAAGCGGAAGAGAAAATCCGTGACGCGGGCATTTTTCACATCCAGGAAATGCCCGCCGCCAATGTCGAGGGGAGCGCCGTCCACCTCCGCGCTGCGGCACAGGCCGCCGGCCTCCTCCTCGGCCTCGATAACGATAAAAGATGCTTCTCCTTCATCCAGAAGCCTGTGGGCAAAGGTCAGCCCGCCGGGTCCGGCGCCGAGAATTACGTAATCGAAATCAAGAATTTCGGACATGGCTACCCTTCGCGGCGCAGACGGGCGCGCAACCCATCGATTCCATAGAGCGCGAGAAAAATCAGAGCCGGCTCCACGGGCAAACGATAGCGGGAATTTCCCGTAAAGAGGTGGATTACGGCGAAATAGGCGATCAGGCCGGAACATGCCAGCAGAACGGCGTAATGACGCCGCATGAACATCCATACGATTCCCACCAGCCCCAGCCCCCGCAAGGCGATCACAAAGGCGAAAGCCGTCACGGTAATTATTACCGCCGCCGGAGAAGAATGTTCCAGAGCATCAAGTACGGAACCGAGATGGCTTTCGAAATTTTTCTCGCGCATGGCGGTAAAAGCGCTGGGCGCATCCAGAGCCAGAAGATTATGGAAATTAGCCGCCCCTGCAGCGCCGAAAAGCTGCCCCCAGCCATAGATATAGCCCTTGGCGATCACAGAGAGATCATAGGAGAAAAGCGCGCGGGTATAGTCACCGACTAGGGCCTTCTCTTGTTCATGCTCGCTCATGGCCCCCCACTCGGCCCCACGGGCAGATGCATAATCGTCCACCCAGCCGTAGGTTTTCCTCTCCGCCTCGGCCAGGGAAACTCCAGCGTCATATTTCTCCAGATAGGCCACATTGGCCTGGACATAGGCGAGCATCATGGCCGGCGGCGAGAGGGCGAATCCCTTCCCGGCCTGGGCGTTATGGGCCATCCACGGTACAACCAGAGCCCCCGCCACCACCACTGCCGCCGCGCCCTGTGCAACCCGTGCCGCGAGGGGACGCCCATAACCCCCGGCCAGGGTGAGAAGCGGTAACAGAAGAGGCAGCAGGAAAATAAGATATTGGGCGGCGGGACGGACAAGACAGGCCAGCCCCAGAAACAACCCCGCCAACAACGCCGGTTTCAGGGAGGGCTCCCTGGCGTAACCCAGAACGGCCCACAGAGCCGCCGTAATAAACAGGCTGTAGAGGGTATCGCTCTGGATCAGATGGGCGGTGGCCAGGGCGTTGGGATTAAACACCACCAGCGCCAGCGCCGCCACGCCATAACCCGGCAGCCAAGGCTCCGTCATGGCGCGGGCGAACAGTCCCGTAATCCACAGCACCACCACCTGTCCCACGATAACCGGGATCAGAGACTTTCCTCCCCCCAGCCACATCAGCGCCGCATCGAACAGGGGATAGAGCGGCTGGCGATAGGTCAGAGGGGTGGTGGGATCGCTCAGTTCCACCAGAGCGCCGTATTTCAGCAGAGCCAGGGCGGGATCGTGCCAGGTGCCGGCATCGGCGCCATTAAATAGTTGTGCGCCCTCCTCCACGGCAAACAGAAGCGCCAGATTAACAAGAGCGAAAAGAATGAGGATTATTTGGCCTGCACGAGACGCCAACAGGCCGCCACCGTCCGGAGCGCTGGCGGTGGCCGATTTTTCCCCGACTCCCAGGGTATGATTCTGATCTGGACTGTTCATGAGATGTGGCCGATTTATAAAAGATGCGGACACCGGGTGTATAGCCTTTAAGCCAAGCCAGCCCCCGCCCCCGAAAGAGTGGAATAAGAAGGTGGGGAATGCGGTTTAACGCTTCCCTACGCCAGCGTTATCGTCCCCTTCCTTTCATCGGAAAAAAGATGTTGGGGCTGACATAGATAAGGAATTTTCCTTATGAATGTCAGATGGTTAGCAAGA
>CAYZWF010000011.1:0-58076 GCA_964482135.1 uncultured Rhodospirillaceae bacterium | reverse complement strand
TTTGTCTTTACCGTGGGGGGTGCCTTGGGGTTTCGCGCTCATTTCAACGGTGTCGTTGATCTGGGTTTCATGGCCTCGCCAAGTTACTGCCGCATCTCAAGCCGATGATGACAAAATCAATCCCTACGCCGGGGATATCCCAACTTTTGCCGAGCTTCTCCTAACAGTAAATGAGTTTCGCTGTAAGGAAATTGCATCTTCCAACATATTTGACACGGCGGTGTCCTTGGTGGATGGCGACAAAACCAAGTTGGAGGTGTTGGTGGTTTTCGATAAGTGGATTGTTTCTCGAAACGCTGGGATTACCTGCAATAACAGGCTAGATGGTTATCAAACATCAATTCTCAAAATTACCGACCGATATCTAATCTGTCGGATTCTCAATGTTGGTTCACCAGGCGTAATCCGTATCGAGTGCTTTTAAGAGTCCCCTAAGCGCAATGTGGGGTGGCCTATTGCCACTAGACATTGCACGAAGAACGCAGCGGTAAAACCGTGGATTCTTTTTGTTCCAGAAACGATGCCAACATTTTAGCCCTTCCAGAATTATGGAAAACGCCTTTAGGGGGTTTTGGGGCGGGCAGTTGCGGCGTGGCCGGGAGCAGGCCCCTAAGGCGTGGCCGGGGCCGCCTCGGCGGGCATCGCGGTCATGGTGGCGTCGCCGGACGCGGTGCCGCCATCGAGCGGCGGATTACCTTCGAGCTGGTTGAGAAGCTCGGCGAAGGTGAGGAAGTTCTTGCGGCCCTCCTCCCACGCGCCCAGAGCCAGCGCCGAGATACCCTGCTCATAGCCGGAATCATCCAGCATGGTCTGGCTTTCATAGAGGTACGAGACCGAGATCATGAAGTAATCATGGGCCTTCTTCAGCTCTTCGTCATTGCCCGGCAGGCGTATTTTCTCCAGCTCCCGAAGAGTGCCGATGCGTTCCACATAGCCCCTCATGGTTTCTTCCGCGGCGATGAAGTCTTCGCGGTCGGCTACCTTGGCGTCCTTGTGAAAGGCGGTGATCATATTGCCATACAGCACCAGCGCCTCAACCAGCGCCTCGTGACGGTCGGTCATGGATTTGGCGTAAGCCTTGGCGTCATCTTCCTTGGAGCCACATCCCGCCACCACAACAAGCGCGAGAACCACGAGGAGGGAACGAAAAGCGGAGAAAAAACGGGGCATGTATTTTCCTAAAAAATTATCCAAAAAAAGAAGCAGAAGCGCAAACGCCGCGAGGACCACAGACACCACAGATTTGCCGGACCCTGCAACTCAAAAAGGGGCCGCCGCTTGCGAAGCGGCATCAGGGGTCATGATTCCCGATCAATCCCCCAGCCCGAGAACGTCCTTCATGCCATAAAGGCCGGGCTCGCGGTCTTGCGCCCAAAGAGCCGCCGAGATGGCGCCACGAGCGTAAATGCGGCGATCGCCGGCGCGATGCACCAGTTCCACGCGCTCCCCCTCGCCGGCGAAAATCACCGAATGGTCACCCACCACGTCGCCGCCGCGCATGACGGAAAAGCCGATATCGCCGTCGCGGCGCGCGCCGGTCTGGCCCTCGCGCGACATGACGCCCACCGAATCGAGATCGACCCCACGTCCCGCCGCCGCCGCCCGGCCCAGCCCCAGCGCCGTTCCCGAAGGCGCGTCGGCCTTGTGGCGGTGGTGGAGTTCGAGAATTTCAATGTCGAAATCGTCCCCCAGAATTCCGGCCACGCGCTGGGTCAGCGCGAACAACAGATTAACCCCGAGGCTCATATTGGGGGCCTTGACCAAGGCCGTCTTTTGCGCCGCCCGGGCCAGGGCCGCCTCGTCATCGGAGGTAAATCCGGTGGTGCCGATCACATGCACGGTGGCGCTCTCGGCGGCCACGCCCGCATGGGCAAGGCTGGCCGCGGGTGCTGTAAAATCAATCACCGCCTGGCAAGGCTCGAAGAGATGGGCCACATCGTCGGAAACGACAATGCCTAAGGGATCGAGACCGGCCACGGTGCCGGCATCGCCGCCGATAGAACCATGCCCCGGCGCTTCGCTTGCCGCCGTAAGACGCACCCCGGAGGTGGCGCAGATTTCCCGCACCAGCATCCGGCCCATGCGTCCGGAGACGCCGGCCACGCCGATAGCAACCTCAGTCACGGCTTTTCCTCCATCACGCAAATCATAGCGACGGGCAAAGAACAGATGCCCGCGCGGCGCAGTCTAGAGCATATCTTAAGCCACCCCAAGACAGGAAAAGCCGGGGCGGCGGGAGGGGCGGAGATGGCGGGGGAGACGGCGGAAAACCGGGAGGCTAGTCCTTGAGGTCTTCCCACAATTCCTTGACGCGGGTGAAGAAGCCTTCCGATTCCGGGCTGGTCTTTTCGGGACTGCCGGTTTTGCCGAATTCCTCGAGCAGTTCTTTCTGGCGCTTGGTGAGATTCATGGGCGTCTCGACGATGGCCTGAACGAACATGTCGCCGTGCATTTTGCTGTTGAGCACCGGCATGCCCTTGGCCTTGATACGGAACTGGTGTCCCGACTGGGTGCCGGTGGGAATGGTGACGCGAACCCGGCCACCGTCCACGGTGGGCACCTCGATGGAACCGCCGAGCGACGAGGTCACCATGGGGATGGGCACCCGGCAATGGATGTCGGCGCCCTCTCTCTGGAAAATACGGTGCGGTTTGACCGAAAGGAAAAGGTAGAGATCGCCCGCCGGGGCCCCGTTCAAACCGGCCTCGCCTTCGCCGCCAAGGCGGATACGGGTGCCGTCTTCCACGCCCTTGGGAATGTTGACCGAAAGGGTTTTTTCCTTGGCCACCCGGCCGGCGCCCTGGCAGTCCTTGCACGGCTTGTCGATGATGCGTCCGCTGCCGCGGCAGGAAACGCAGGTGCGCTCGACGGTGAAAAATCCCTGTTGGGCGCGTATCTTGCCCTGGCCCTGGCAGGTGGGGCAGGCCACCGGCTGGGCTCCGCCTTCGCCGCCGCTTCCCTTGCAGGTCTCGCAGGTCACCGATGTGGGCACGCGGATGGTGGTCTGTTTTCCCTTGAAGGCATCGGCGAGCGAGATTTCCATGTTATAGCGCAGGTCGCTGCCCCGCGCCGCGCCGCCGCGCCGCCGTCCGCCGCCGCCGCCAACGAAATCGCCGAACATCTCGTCGAAGATATCGGCGAAGCCGCCGGAGAAATCGAAGCCCCCGGGATGGGCGCCGGGACCGCCGGGGCCACCGCCCTCGAAGGCGGCGTGGCCGAAACGGTCATAGGCCGCGCGCCTGTCCTCGTCACTCAGGGCCTCGTAGGCCTCGGAGATGCCCTTGAACTTGTGCTCGGCTTCCTCGTTGTCGGGATTCTGGTCGGGGTGATATTTCATGGCCAGTTTGCGGTACGATTTCTTGATATCGTCCGCGCTGGCGTTGCGGCTGACGCCGAGTATGTCGTAATAGTCCTGCTTGGCCATGGCCTAAACCGCGTTACCGCTTGCCCCCTCGTGACATCGCCGCAACCCCCTGAAACCGGCGGATGCGGCGGAACGTTCCCCTGTTATGCTCACAACAAAAATCCCTGACGATAAAAGTTTCTGGCTCCGGGTTTAAGCGGACTTTTTCTCGTCACCGGAGTCGTCGCTTTCGGCGTCGGACTGTTTGTTTTCAGCGGCGTCGCTTTCAGCCTCGTCTTTTTTAGCGTCATCGTTTTCTGTGGCAGGCTCCTTGTCGTCGTCGCTCTTCTTGTCCTCGTCACCTACCTCTTCGAACTCGGCATCCACAACGGTGGCGTCTTCTGCGTCTCCGGAATCGCTTGTCCCGCTCTCGCCGCCTTCCTGTGGCTCGGCGCCTTCGGCGGCCTCGGCCTGGCTGGCCTTGTACATGGCTTCGCCCAGCTTCATGGCCGACTGTGACAGGGCTTCCACCTTTTCATTAATGGCCGCCGTGTCCCCGTCTTCCTTGGCTTCTTTCAGGGCTTCCATGTCGGCCTCGATGGCCTTGCGTTCGTCCTCGGAAACCTGGTCGCCGAATTCCTTGAGATTCTTTTCGGTCATATGGAGGATGGATTCAGCCTGGTTGCCGGCCTCCACCTTCTCGCGCAGCTCCTTGTCCTCGCTGGCGTGTTCCTCGGCCTCCTGGACCATGCGCTCGATATCTTCGTCGGCCAATCCGCCCGAAGCCTGGATACGGATCTGTTGTTCCTTGCCGGTGGCCTTGTCCTTGGCCGAGACGTTGACGATGCCGTTGGCGTCGATGTCGAAAGTGACTTCGATCTGCGGCATGCCACGGGGCGCCGTGGGCAGACCCACGAGGTCGAACTGGCCCAGCATTTTATTGTCGGCGGCCATTTCACGCTCGCCCTGGAAGACGCGGATGGTCACCGCCGTCTGGTTGTCCTCGGCGGTGGAAAAAACCTGGCTCTTGCGCGTGGGAATGGTGGTATTGCGCTCGATGAGGCGGGTGAACACGCCGCCCAGGGTCTCGATGCCGAGAGAAAGCGGCGTCACGTCGAGCAGCAGTACATCCTTTACGTCGCCCTGAAGAACGCCGGCCTGGATCGCCGCGCCCATGGCCACCACCTCGTCGGGATTGACGCCGCGATGGGGGTCGCGCCCGAAAAAGCTCTTCACGGTGTCGATGATCTTGGGCATGCGGGTCATGCCGCCCACCAGGATCACTTCGTTGATCTCGCCGGCGTTGACACCGGCGTCTTTCAGCGCCGACTTACAGGGCGCGATGGTCTGTTCCACCAGATCGTCCACCAGGGCCTCGAACTTGGCGCGGGTGAGCTTGATGTTGAGATGCTTGGGGCCCGACTGGTCGGCGGTGATGAAGGGCAGGTTGACCTCGGTCTGTTGCGCGGTGGAGAGTTCGATCTTGGCCTTTTCCGCAGCCTCTTTAAGGCGCTGCAGGGCGAGTTTGTCCTCGCGCAGGTCGATGCTCTGTTCCTTCTTGAACTCGTCGGCGAGATAATCGATGACGCGCTTGTCGAAGTCCTCGCCACCGAGGAAGGTGTCGCCGTTGGTGGACTTGACCTCGAATACGCCGTCGCCGATTTCCAGGATTGAAATATCGAAGGTGCCGCCGCCGAGATCGAATACGGCGATGAGGCCGGTTTCCTCTTTCTCAAGCCCGTAGGAGAGCGCCGCGGCGGTGGGCTCGTTGATAATACGCAGAACCTCGAGCCCGGCGATCTTTCCCGCGTCCTTGGTGGCCTGGCGCTGGGAATCGTTGAAATAGGCGGGCACGGTGATGACCGCCTGTTCCACCGTTTCGCCGAGATAGTTTTCGGCGGTTTCCTTCATTTTCTGCAGGATAAAGGCGCTGACCTGGCTCGGCGAATAGGGCTTGCCCTGGGATTCGACCCAGGCGTCGCCGTTATCACCGCCGACGATGGCATAGGGAACCATGCCCTTGTCTTTTTCCACCAGGGGATCATCGAAGCGGCGGCCGATCAGGCGCTTGATGGCGAACAGCGTGTTCTCCGGGTTGGTCACGCCCTGGCGCTTGGCGGGCTGGCCCACCAGACGCTCTTCCTCGTCGGTGAACGCCACCATGGAGGGCGTTGTGCGCGTGCCTTCCACATTCTCGATTACCTTGGGATTCTTGCCGTCCATAATGGCGACGCAGGAATTGGTGGTTCCCAGATCAATGCCGATTACCTTGCTCATGCTTATCCTCTTAAACAACAAACAGGCCCCCCAAGACATGCCGGCAAAAAACGCCAGCGGGGAACCCTTTTAGTTACGGTGACACCCAATTGAACTGGGAGGTTATATAAGCGGCGGGAGGCCCCCCCGCAAGAGCCCCGGGAAGATTAAAATTCCCGGCTTTTTCGCCCCTCTGGAAACACTCTCCGGGATCGCCTCCCCGGCTCGTGATTCAGACCCCCGAATCGGACATATGAATCAGACCTGTAATTCGGGTGAATCGGACCTAATGATTCAGGCTCCCGAGTCAGGCCCCCCATCAGAACGGACCATTTGCCACCGCCGCCGCCCATGACCCGGCACTCAGGACCCACCGCTTATGATAAAGTATAGCCGTTGTTTTCCGCGGCCATATCGGTGGCGAAACGAAATTCCGACTCGGCGCAGGCATAAATACGGTAGAGAGCCTCGCCCTGGCGCACGGCATCACCCATCTTCTTGAACAGCTCCAGCCCCGCGCCCCTGTCCAGCGGCGCCCCGGCCAGCCGGGCGATGCGGGCGATGCGAAAACAGTCTATGGCCCGCACCACGCCGTCGGCGGAGGCGGAAATATCACGGGTAAGCCGGCCCAGTTCGGGCGGGGCGGTGTTGCGTCCCTGGGCCTCGATGATCCGCTCCATGGCGGAGAGCGCCTGGCCACTATCGAGAATCTCCCGCGCCCTTTCATGGCCCGTGCCGCCGCGTAATTCGGGATCGAAGCCGAGAACCTTGCCCGACAGGAACAATGCCTTTTCACGCAGGTCCTGCGGCGCATTGGCTTCACGGTTCAGCACCGCCATCACGTCGCGCGCCTCGAGCACCGGCCCCACGCCATACCCCACGGGCTGGGCGCCGTCGGTGATGACCACCTCGATGCGGAGACCCACCTGGTCGCCCACATATTCAAACAGCTTGCGCAGGCGCACGGCATCGCCGTGGTCGCGCACCTTGGCCGTGGGACCGACGGGAATATCCACCACAAGATGGGTCGAACCGGCGGCCAGCTTTTTCGACAGGATCGAGGCCACCATCTGTTCGCGGGTATCCACGGCAAGCGGGCGTTCCACCGAAATAAGGATATCGTCGGCGGGCGACAGGTCCACATGGCCGCCCCATACCAGACATCCTTTTTCCTTGTTCACCAGATCGCGCATTTCATCGAAGGAAAGGTCCACCCGCGCCAGAACCTCCATGCTGTCGGCGGTACCCGCCGGCGAGGTGATGGCCCGCGACGAGGTTTTGGGGATGGTGAGGCCGTGGGCGGCGACGATGGGGACCACGATCATGGAGGTGCGGTTGCCGGGTATGCCGCCGATACAATGCTTGTCCACCACTTGCTCTTGGGCCCATTCCAGCGTCGCCCCCACGCCGGCCATGGCCCGGGTCAGGCTCAGCACTTCGGAGGTGGTGAGAAAGCTGGCCGAGGAAATGAGAAAGGCCGCGATTTCCATTTTCGAATAACGGTTGGCGGCGATGTCCTCGATGATGTGGCGTATCTGTTCTTCGCTCAATGTCTCGCCGTGGATCTTGTCGCGCACCGACTCCAGGCTTTGCGGCGGCGGCGCCTGGACGATATCCACCGCCGCGCCCTGGGCCAGCCCCAAAAGGTCGAAGGCCTGTTCGCAAAGGCCGATCTCGTCGGGTTCCAGAAGAAGGGCGTCGTCGACGATGTTGAGGGTGGCGAGAATACGGCGGCCGGCGGTGGGGGCGCCGCCATGATCGGGATAGATTTCGATCTTGCCCAGGGCCTGGAAGGATTCGGCGCGGTAGAGGGAACAATCGCGGCGCAGGAAGGCCACGTTTTCATGATAGGTGTCGATGGCCACGCGCCGCAGTTTCAGCATGGGATTCCCTCCTTGCCACGGGATAACCGCCCGCCGCGTGTTCGCCCCGTCACATAGTCGTCAGACTTTGGTGTCCACGCTTTCTTCGCTGGGTTCGCCCTTGGCCACGCCCACCATGGCCGGACGCAGCAGCCGGTCGTGCAACAAATAGCCCGGCTGGATCACCTCCACCACGGTGCCCGGTGCGCGGCCGGTGTTTTCCACCTCGAACATGGCCTGGTGAAACTCGGGATTGAACTTCTCGTCCACGGGCTCGATCTTGCGGATATTGTGGTTGCCGAAGGCGGCAAGCATGTCGCGCTCGATGGCTTCCACCCCGGCGGCAAAGTTTTCCAGCGCCTCGTCCTGTTCGCGGGCCTCGGGGCTGATGCAATCCAGGGCGCGCTGAAGGTTGTCGGCGGCGGTGAGAATATCCCGGGCCAGCGCGGTGGCGGCGTATTTGGCCTTTTCATCCATTTCGCGGGTAAGGCGGCTGCGCGTGTTCTCCATGTCGGCGCGGGCGCGCAGAAGCTTGTCCTCGAGTTCGGCGATCTTGGCCTCGGGGTCGTCTTCCTCGGCGCCGGGCGCATCCTCCTCGCTCTCGGCGGTCTCGGCGGCCTCGGCAGACTCATCCGTCTCACCAGTCTCTGTAGCGTCTTGCTCCGGGTCGCCTTCCCCGTCCGACTGCGCAGACGTTTCGTCCGGATTTTCGGAGTCGTCCTCTTCGGGAGACGTTTTATCGTTTATTTCTTCTGTCATATTTTCTGGCATCTTTTCTGTACATTTTTTCTGGGGGGGTCAGGGTTTTTCTTTGCGGTTCTCATGCCAACAGGCGGCCCACAAGCTGTGCCGTGTAATCCACCATGGGAATGATCCGCGCGTAATTGATTCGGGTCGGCCCGACAATACCGATGGCGCCGATAATCTGTTGTTTATCGTTGCTGAAGGGTTTCACAATCATGGAACAGCCCGACAGGCTGAACAGGTTGTTTTCCGAGCCGATGAATATCTGTACGCCTTCGGCATCTTGCGCCGATTGCAGCAGGCCGGTCAGGCTTTCGCGGGTTTCCAGCGTCTCGAGAAGGGTGCGGATGCGCTCCAGATCTTCGATGACGGTGACGTCCTCCAACAGCTTCGACTGGCCGCGGACGATAAGATGGGGTTCCCCCGCCGCGCCGCCCCAGGTGGCGACCCCGGCCTCCACCACGCGAGCCGAAAGATCGTCGAGCTGGGTCTTGTGTTCGTGGATTTCCTCAAGAATTTCATCGCGCGATTCGCCCAGCGTGCGTCCGGCGAGCCGGGCATTGAGATAATTCCCGGCCTCGATCAGGGTCGAGGGCATCATGCCCAGGGGAATGTCGATGATGCGGTTTTCCACCAGGCCGTTATCGGCCACCATAATTACCAAAGCGCGGGTTCCGCCGAGATGGACGAATTCCACATGCTTCAGCGCCCGTTCCGTCTTCGGCGCCATAACCAGGCTGGCGCAGTGGGACAGGCCCGAGAGCATTTCCGTGGCTTCCTCGAAAATCTCCGAGGAGCTGCGGCCCGAAGCGTGGCAGCTGCCTTCGATTTGGGCGCGGTCTTCCTTGGTCAGCGGCCCCAGCTCCAGCAACCCGTCGACGAAAAGCCGCAGCCCGGCTTCCGTGGGCAGCCGCCCGGAGGAGGTATGGGGGGCGTAGAGCAGACCCACATCCTGAAGGTCGGCCATGACATTACGGACCGATGCCGGGGACAAATTGTCTTCTATCTGTTTCGCCAGGGTGCGCGATCCCACCGGATCGCCGGTGCGTACATAGTTATCGACGATGAGACGGAAAATCTCACGGGAGCGCTCGTTGAGCTCACTTACCGGCGCCTGTCCGCTGTCGCTGATCTTTTTCACTGTTGTTCCTGTTGGTTTGCTTTTTGCTCGCTGGCCGGTTGGCCTATTGGGGCGAAAAAGGCCGAAAAACCACAATTTTAACCGCCATGATAGGGCGCGGGATGTGCCTGCGAAAGAGATATGTAATGAGTGAACGCCAAGGCGTCAACGGTATGGCCCGTGGCGGCGCTGTCACCATATGTCCCCACCGTGCGAAGAGCGCGCAAACAGGGAGAATTTCCCAAAGCGGGCTGGACGGCGCGGCGTCTGCGCGCTAGAGCATATCTTTCTCCGATGTTACGCTTGCCCATCCACCCCCGAGAAGGAAATTCCATGCGCCCCTCCGGCAGAGCCCCCGATGAAATGCGACCGGTTTCCCTCGAAACCGGCGCCAGTAAATATGCGGAAGGCTCCTGCCTGATCCGTTTCGGCGACACCCACGTATTGTGCACCGCCAGCGTCGAAGATTCCGTGCCGCCGTGGATGCGAAATTCCGGCAAGGGATGGGTGACGGCGGAATACGGCATGCTGCCGCGCTCCACCCACAGCCGCACCGGCCGCGAGGCGGCGCGCGGCAAACAGACCGGCCGCACCCAGGAAATCCAGCGCCTGATCGGCCGCAGCCTGCGCGCCGTCACCGATCTCGAGGCCATGGGCGAGATTCAGGTGCGTGTGGACTGTGACGTTCTCCAGGCCGATGGCGGCACCCGCACCGCCGCCATCACCGGCTCTTACGTGGCGCTCTATCAGGCCTTCGAGAAGGTGGCCAAAACCGGGCTGGTCAAGAGCATCCCCCTGAGCGGGGAGGTGGCCGCCGTCTCCTGTGGCATCTTCGAGGGAAACTGCGTCCTCGACCTCGACTATGCCGAGGACAGCGCCGCCGAGACCGACGCCAATTTCATCCTCGCCGGCGACGGCAAGTTGATCGAAATTCAATGCACGGCGGAAACCGAGCCTTTCTCCCGCGACGGCCTCATCACCATGCTCGACCTGGCCGCCAAGGGCTCGGACGAGCTGCGTCACCTGCAGCGCCAGGCGCTGGGGCTCGATTAGGCCGGTGCGGCGGCGTCCTGAACGACAAGGCTTCCGAAGGACAAAAGTATGACGCGCCGCTTTACTGAAAAACGGCTGGTCATCGCCAGCCACAATCCGGGCAAGGTACGGGAAATCGCCGATCTGCTCTCCCCCTTCGGCGTGGACGTGGTTCCAGCCGCCGAGTTCGGCCTTGCCGAGCCCGAGGAAACGGGAGTCACCTTCGCCGAAAACGCCATCCTCAAGGCCCATGCCGCCACCCTGGCCTGTGGCCTGCCCGCTTTGGCCGATGATTCCGGCCTCGCCGTGGATGCACTGGACGGCAAGCCCGGTATCCATTCCGCGCGCTGGGCCGGCGAAGAGCGGGATTTCGCCGCCGCCATGGCGCGTCTGGAACAGGAAATGGAGGGCGCGAGCGACAGAGGGGCGCGGTTTGTCTGCGCCCTGGCCCTGGCCTGGCCCGACAAAGAGGGCGCGACGCCTGAAACTTCCCCCGAAACTGCCCCGGAAACTGTGGTTTTCGAGGGCACGGTGGAGGGCAAGCTGGTATTTCCGCCGCGTGGCGATAAAGGATTCGGCTATGACCCCATTTTCGTGCCCGAGGGCTATGATGTGACCTTCGGCGAGATGGAGGCGGAGAAAAAACACGCCATCAGCCACCGCGCCAACGCCTTCGCCGGGCTGGTGGCGGGGTGTTTTAATGGCTGAAATCCAGGCATTTCCTGGTCATTCTGGATACGAAACGGAAATTTCCGGGATTGTGGCGGGCGATCCCGGATTCGGCCTCTATATCCACTGGCCCTTCTGTCTTTCCAAATGTCCCTATTGTGATTTCAACAGTCACGAGGCGGAGACCGTAGACCATCCGCGCTGGCGCGATGCGCTGCTGCGCGAACTCGACCATATGGCGGCGCGAATCGACGCGGAGGGAGAAAAACGTCCCCTCACCAGCATCTTTTTCGGCGGCGGCACGCCTTCACTCATGGAAGCGGCCAGCGTTGCGGCGCTGATCGAGCGCGCGGGGGATCATTTTTCCCTGTCGCCGGAGGTGGAGATCACCCTGGAGGCCAACCCCACCTCGGTGGAGGCCGGACGCTTCGCCGGGTTCCGCGCCGCCGGGGTAAACCGCCTGTCCCTGGGCGTGCAAGCCTTGGAAAATAAGGCTTTGGCCTTCCTCGGGCGCACCCACGACAAAGCCCAGGCGCTGGCGGCGCTGGCTCTGGCGCAACGGATTTTTCCCCGCACCAGCTTCGATCTCATCTATGCCCGGCCCGGACAAAACGCCGCCGCCTGGCGCTCCGAACTGGACCAGGCGCTGGACCTGGCCGGCGATCATCTCTCCCTTTACCAGCTCACCATCGCCCCGGGCACGTCCTTCGCCGCCCAAGCCAAAAGCGGTGACCTTGTCCCCCCACCTGAATCCGCCGCCGCGGCCCTCTACGAAGCCACCCAAAAGGCCATAAAAGAGGCAGGAATGTATGCCTATGAAATATCC
This sequence comes from uncultured Rhodospirillaceae bacterium, assembly GCA_964482135.1. Taxonomy (GTDB): domain Bacteria; phylum Pseudomonadota; class Alphaproteobacteria; order UBA11136; family UBA11136; genus UBA11136. The sequence goes on along the minus strand of CAYZWF010000011.1, from coordinate 46,224 downwards.
AATCATGCCAGAAAAGGCGCGGAAAGCCGCCATAATTTAACCTATTGGCGCTATGGAGATTATGCCGGAATTGGCCCCGGCGCCCATGGCCGCCTGACCCTGGCCGGGGCGCCGGAAGTTGCATGTCCTACGAGCACTACTTCCAGTATGACTCTGGGCAAAAAATCATTCCGCAAACGGGTCAAAACCGCCCTGCGCCAGATTCCAGCCCCCGAAACCTGGCTGGCGGCGGTGGAAAAAACCGGCCATGGCACGCTCGAAGAGACCGCCCTTGAGGGGGAGCTGGCGGCAACGGAAATGCTGTTGATGGGGCTGCGGCTTGAGACCGGGGTCGGGCGCGATCTGTTCCAGGGGATCACGGCCCGAACGCTGGAGGAAACGCTTGACCAGGAACGGCTGAAACCCTTGATTTCCGGGGGGTTCCTTGTGCTTGACGAGGCCGGGCTGCGGGCCACGGATGAAGGCCGGCAGCGCCTCGATGCGGTGCTGGCGGCGCTGCTGAATTAGGCTCAACTAGAACGGTGGCGCACCTCAGTCGCCGTTCTCCAGAAACCCTATTCGAAGAACTCCGGCGCCGGGCTCATGACCCGAAAACGGTTGCGGCGCATTTCCAGAACCGCCAGGCCCCGCTCCGCCACGCCATTGGATTTGAAACGGAAGATGCCGTCGAGTCCGGCGAAGCCATTGGCCGCGGTCAGCGCCGAATGGGAGAAATCGGCGCCGCCGGAAGCCCGCGCCAATACCGCCGCCAGGGCCGCCGCATCATAGGCCAGGGTCGCCAGGCGTGGTGGATGCCGTCCGTATATATCCTTGAATTTCTTGGAAAAATCAGCCCTCGCCTGGGGCGGCGAGGCGGCAAACCAGCCTCCCACCAGGGCCGGTTCGGTGCCCAGAGACACATTGTCCCACTGGGTAGTTCCCAAAAGTCTTACTTTGGGCATATCGATATCGAAGAAGGGCAGCAAGGGGGCGATGGTGCGCAGCCGGTCGCCTCCGGCGGGCAGCAGAAGCGCATCAAAGGGAAGTTCGCCGAGGGTATCCAGCTTTTCCAGCCGTTTCAGGGCCCGTAGTGATGCCTCGTCGTTGCGCGCTTCCAGGGCTTCCCTTTGTTCCTCCAGACTGGCGCGGCGCTGGTCGTAACCGGCGAAGTGGCGCACCACCGCCGAAACATCGGTGGAATTGGAGGGAAAGCTGACTATTTTCACCACCTCCCCGCCATGGCGCGCCACGGCCTCGCGCAGGGCCGCAGCGGCGCGGCGGCCATAGGCCGTATCGGGCACAAGGGCGGCGAAGCGGGACAGGTTGCGGGAACGGGTGAAGGCCACCACGCGCTCGATTTCGTCACGGGGCAGAAAGCCCATCAGGAACACGCCGTTACCGGCCACCGAACGGTCCGTGGAAAAAGCCACAACGGGCACGCCTTTTTCACGCGCTTTGGGCGCCACCGCCGCCACGGAAGCCGAATAGAGCGGTCCCAGAATCAGTTCCGCGCCGTCTCTCAGGGCCTGTTCGGCGGCGCGGCGGGCGCCAAGGGGGGTTCCGGTGGTGTCGAAGGGAAGCAGCGAGAAATTATTTTCCGCCAGATCGAACAGCGCCATTTCCGCGCCGTGCAGCATGGCATTACCTAGGGCGGCATGGGGGCCAGACAAAGGCAGCAGAATGGCGACCCGGATCATGTCATGGACGCCGGGCGGCGGAATAAGGCGAATTCTTCCCGGTCCTGGGGCCGCCATCCCGTCTTCCCCGGGACCGGGCGGCAGACGGGCCTCTTCCACTTTTTCACCCTTGGCTTTGTCCCCTTCCTCGGCCATGGCGGCGCGGAAGGCTTCGGACGCAGACATGGGTTCAGGCTCGGGTTCAGCCGCGGCAGGCTCCGCTATGGCGGAGGCCGGGGGCGGTGCTTCCTCCACCTCCTCTTCGAAGATATCTTCAAAGACTTCCTCGTCTTGCAGGGGGGCGTCCTGTGCCGTGCGGAACTCGGGTAGACGCGGCGGCAACGGCACCGGCATGTTTTCCGCCGATGGTACGGTCTTTTCTTGCGGGCTTTTAAGAAGGTCCGGTAGTGTTCCTCCCTCGCAGGCGGCCATCACAAGGGTACATACCGCCAGCGCCAGCACCCTGTAGGCATGGCCCGGAATCCGGCACGGCGCCCCTGAGGAAAACGGCCGGATAGTAGAAAGAAGGCGAGGCAAGCGCAGTGTCCGCAACGCGAAAACCATCTCCGAAAGGTAAAGGGTCCCAAACCCGGGAACAGACCGCCGGCGCAAAGCCTACTGACAGCGCGGCGCGAAGTAAACCGGCGCCGTCTTCGGAAATTTCTCCCGGCCTGATCCTGGTGGCGACCCCCATCGGCAACGCCGCCGATATCACGCTGCGGGCGCTTGATACCTTGCGCCAGGCGGATGTGATCGCCTGTGAAGACACCCGGGTCTCGCGCAAGCTGTTGACCCTGCACGGCATTGCCACGCCGACCCTGTCCTATCACGAACATAATGCGGCCCGTATGCGGCCCCGTATTCTCGAACGCCTGCGCCAGGGCGAAGCCGTCGCCCTGGTGAGCGATGCGGGGATGCCGTTGATTTCCGATCCCGGCTTTGGATTGGTGCGGGCCTGTCTCGACGAAGGGTTTCCGGTGACGGTGATCCCCGGCGCTTCCGCCTCGCTGGCCGCGCTCGTGCTTTCGGGCCTGCCCAGCGACCGTTTTCTCTTCGCCGGATTCCCGCCCGCCAGAAGGGCGGCGCGGCGGACCTTTCTCGAGGGCCTCAAGGATGCCGGCGCGAGCCTGATTTTCTATGAATCCTCACGGCGGCTGGCGGCGTCGCTGGAAGACATGGCCGCCGTGCTGGGACCGAGACAGGCCGCCGTCGCCCGCGAAATCACCAAGCTTTACGAGGAGGTGCGGCGCGGTTCCCTGGCGGAACTGGCCGAGGCCTATAACCGTGACGGCCCGCCCAAGGGAGAAATGGTGATTGTGGTGGCCCCGCCACAGCCCGATGACGGCCGCACACAGGATTCCCAGGTGAGAGAGTTGCTGGACCTGGCCCTGGGGGAACACAGCCTGCGCGACGCCGCCGACGCCGTATCCCGCATCACCGGAACCTCGCGCCGCAAGGTCTATGACCTGGCGCTGGGTTTAAGCGGGCGCAAACCCGGCGTGGGTGATCCCAGCACGGAAAACAAATGACGAAACACCCCCCCGCGTACCCACGGCGGCAACGGGGAAAGCGGGCCTGGGTGCGCGGCGCACGGGCCGAAATCCTGTGCCGCTGGTGGCTGCGTCTCAAGGGCTATCGTATCCTGGCCCGCGACTGGCGGGTGAAAGTGGGTGAAATTGATCTCGTCGCGCGGCGCGGACATGTGCTGATTTTCGTGGAGGTCAAGGCGCGGCGGGATTTTGCTACCGCTGCCGAATCCATCAGCCGCCACCAGCGCCAGCGCATCACCCGGGCGGCGCGCGCCTTTCTCGCCTCCCGCCCCGAACTGGGGAGCCTCGACATACGCTTCGATGTGATGCTGGTGTCGCCCCTGCGCCCGCCGCGCCATATCACCGATGCCTGGCGCGAGGGCTGGTCATAGCAAACGCCGGTGATAGCCAAGACCCAATGATAGCAAGGACCGATGATAGCCAAGGCTTGATGATAGCAGGGACTGGGCTTTGCCCTTGAAATCCGATATTCACTTTGGAGCGTCACAATTTTTCCGCATTTACAGGTAACAACAGGTTCATGAAACGTCTTCTCACCCTCCTTTTTATTCTCGCTCTTCCCTCCCTTCTTTCGGCCTGTGCCGCGGCGGCGGGGGCCGGCGCCACGGCCGGCGTCGGCGCCGCTCAGGAGCGGGGGCTGGGTGTGGCCATCGACGATTCCGCCATCCATGCGAAAATCTGTAGACTGTGGCTCGATAGCGACCCCCATATTTTCCTCGAGGTAGGGCTGGACGTGCATGAGGGCCGGGTTCTGTTGACCGGCACCATCGACAGCCCGCAGAACCGGCTCGACGCGGTGCGGCTGGCCTGGCAGGTGGAGGGCGTGCGCCAGGTGATCGATGAAATCCAGGTCACCGACGAGGGCGGGGTTCTGGATTACTCCCGCGACGTCTGGATTACCGCCCAGCTGCGTTCCAAAATGACCTTCGATTCCGAAATCCTCGCCATCAATTACAGTATCGAGACCGTCAACAAGGTGGTCTATCTTATGGGTGTGGCCCAGAGCGAGGCGGAGATCGACCGGGTTATCCGCTATGCCCGCAACATTGATTATGTAAGGAAAGTGGTGAACCATGTGCGCATCAAGGCCCAACGGCTTCCCGGCAGTTAAGCAGATTCCGGGGCGGAAAACGGCATGACCCTGACTGTCGCCCTGCAGATGGACCCGGTGGAGTCCATCGATATCGACGCCGACAGCAGTTTCGTGCTTGGGCTGGAAGCCCTGCGCCAGGGCCACGAGCTGTACCACTACCTGCCCCGCCATATGAGCTTTGCCGGCGGCGGCGAGGGTGGCGGTGATGGTGAAAAAGGTCGCAAAAATGGTGGCGCGCGGATTTGCGCCCATACACGGGCGCTGGCCCTGCGCCGCGAGAAAGGTAATCACGCCACCCTGGGCGATCCAGAAAGTCGCGACCTCGCGCAATTCAACGTCATCCTTATGCGTCAGGACCCGCCCTTCGACATGGCCTATATCACGGCCACCCATATGCTCGAACACATCCACCCCGCCACTCTCGTGGTCAATGATCCCGTGGAGGTGCGCAACGCCCCGGAGAAACTGTTCGTTTCCCATTTCGGCGATCTCATGCCGCCGACCCTGATTTCCTCCGATGGCGACGAGGTTGCCGCCTTCCGCGCCGAGCACAGGGACATTATCGTCAAGCCCCTGTTCGGCAATGGCGGCGCCGGAGTTTTTCACATCGACCCCGATAACGAGAATCTTTCGGCTTTAATCGAGATGTTCACCGCGCAGAGCCGCGAGCCCATCATCGTCCAGCGCTATCTGCCCGAAGTGCGCGAGGGCGACAAACGCATCATCCTCATCGACGGAGAGGCCGTCGGTGCGCTCACCCGCGTGCCTGCAACCGGCGAGGCGCGCGCCAATCTTCATGCCGGGGCCAGCGCCGAACGCGCCGAACTGACGGCACGCGAACGGGAAATATGTGCCCGCATTGGCCCGGCGCTGAAAGAAAGGGGGCTGGTTTTCGCCGGCATCGACGTGATCGGCGACTACCTCACCGAAATCAACGTCACCTCGCCCACGGGGTTGCAGGAGATCAACCGCTTCGACGGGCTGGAGGGCGACCACACTCTGGAAGCGCAAATCTGGGACGCCATCGAGGCCCGGTTTAAGGCCAGCCGGTAGAGAGACGCTATTGAGGGGGTGCCGGCAACGGCGGCGGTGGAGCCCTTGTCCTCAGTTTAACCCGAGTTCCTTTTTGATCACCACTTTGAGCGATTCCTTGCTCATCATGCTCCTCAGTGCATCTTCCACACCTTCGATGGGCCGCTCGCCGGATAGCAGAAGATCGGCCTTGAAGTCGGGATCGGTCAGAAGGTCGAGCGCGCCTTTGATGGTTTCCAGCCGGTGGTGATAGGTCCCCTTGATGGTGAGTTCGCTGTAATGGAGAAGATGGGTGTCCAGCGGAATGGTGGTGCCCGGCGCGCAGCCCCCGAAAAGATTGACCGTACCGCCCGGCCTTGCGCAGGCGATGGCGTCCAGCCAGACTTCGGGAACCCCGGAGGCGTCAATGGCCACGGCCGCGCCCTTACCGTCTTGCGTTCTGGCGCACACCATTTCCGCCTGACTGCCCGCGTGCCCGCTTTCGAAGGCTTCCGCCGCGCCCAGCTTTTTGCCCACGGCGAGACGCTCGGGGTTGGGATCTGTGAGCAGAACCCGGTGCCCCTCCATGGCCAGCACCGCCACGAACAGCAGGCCGATGGGACCGGCGCCGAATACAAGGATCTCCTCCTCCCCGGGCTTGCCGTAACGGGGAAGGTCACAGCTAAAGATGGGGCCGGGAAGACCGCAGGCGTTGATCCCGTGTATCACGCAGCCCAGGGGTTCCGTCAGGGCCGCCTTCTCGAAAGAAAGACCCTCGGGAATAAGATGGGTGTTGCGCCGGACGAAGCGTTGCGGGACGAGCAGGAATTCCGCATAGGCGCCATTGATATACTGAAGATCCTCGCACAGGTTTTCCCTTTCTCTCTGGCAGGGACCACAAACCCCGCAAGGGGCGGAATTGATCACCACCACCTCATCGCCAACGGAGAACGCGGTAACACCCTTGCCCACGGCGGCCACACGGCCCGCCATTTCGTGACCGAACAGAGTCGGCACCTGAAGCATACGGGGATGGCCGCCGCGCCGGTAAACCTTGACGTCAGTGCCGCAGGTGGTGGCGGCTTCCACACTGAGAAGAATTTCGCCCGGCCCCGGTTGGCTGATGGGAACTTCGCGGATTTCAATCTGTTCCGGCCCCAGCAGTATTGCGCCACGCATTGTTTCCTGAACTTCCATTATGTCCCCCATTATGCCTCTGGACAGGCCCGCGAGGGCGTAAACAGAACCTTCAGGGCCTGGTGACTGCGCACCAGCGAAACACCCCGTTCGAAATCATCCAGCGGCATCTTGTGGGTCACAAGGGGTGAGGGGTCGAGAACGCCCTTGTCCATGAGTTCGAATATCTCCGCCTGTTCCTTCACCGCGCCTGAATAGGTGCCGACAATCCGCCGCTCGTATTTAAACAGGGTATTGAGATCGAACCCGGCATTGCCGCCATCGGGCGCATGGGCGAACAGCACCACGGTGCCGCCCTGGCGGGTGAGTTCAAGCCCCGCCTCCAGGGTTTCGTTGCCGCCCACCGTGTCGAATACGGCGTCAACACCGAGCCCCTCTGTAGCGGCCTGAGCCGCTTCCATGGCCGCTTCCCCGGGCGCGGCGCTGTTTTTTGCGCCCAGCTTTTCCGCCAGGGCGCGCCTCTCGGCAACGGGGTCGATGACAATCACGCAACAACCCGGAAGCGCCGCGCGAAGCACCAACAGGTGAAGGAGCCCCATGCTTCCGGCCCCCAGCACCACCGCCGTGCCGGGCCTATCACCACCTAGGTCATCATCACCGCCTTCCATGCCGGAGCGGTGGACGCCGCGCAGCACACAGGCGGCGGGCTCCACGAACACCGCCGCTTCGTCCGAAACATGATCGGGAAGACGATGCGCGGCAAATTCCACGGCCCGCGGTTTAACCAGAATGGTATCGGCGAAAGCGCCCGGCTCGAGAAGATTTTCCCGGAACACCTCGCACATGGTTTCACTGCCACTGCGGCACAGATGACATGTGCCACAGGGAACGTGATGGGGAACGGCCACCCGGTCACCCTCGGTAAATTCTGTGACGCCGTCACCAAGCGCGGTCACCTCACCCACCAGCTCATGGCCCAGTACGGTGCCGGCGCCGGCGCCATCGAAATCCAGCTTGAACAGATCCGTGCCGCAAAACCCCACCACGCGCAGACGCAGCAAAATCTCCCCGGGGCCCGGTGACGGCGCCGGCCGTTCTTCCAAGGCCGTCTTGTCGCCGCCAAGACAGGCAACCACCATATGGCTGGCCTGCCCGCCCTGATGGGGGGCGCGCGCTTGCACAACAGAAACCACGTTATCCGACACCCTTAAAATTTCTTCCCCTCGGACAGCATACTGCCGCTTCGCACCTTGATTCACAACCATGAGAAAGAACCGCTGAGAAAATAGCGCTCGCGTCTTGTGGCTTTCCGCACGAGCGCCGCATACAATCGCATTCTCCCTAAAAAGTTTAGGGGTTTTCCAAATTTCCGGGAGGGGGGGCGGAACAATGGTGGCGCGGGTCAATACGGTAGCCTTTCAGGGGATCGACGTTCTTCCCATAGACGTTCAGGTACAGATGGCGTCGGGTCTGCCCGCCTTCACCATCGTCGGGCTGCCCGACAAGGCGGTGGCCGAATCCCGCGAGCGGGTGCGCGCCGCGCTGGGCTCCATCGGACTTTCCCTGCCGCCCAAACGCATCACCGTTAATCTGGCGCCCGCCGATGTGCTGAAAGAGGGCAGCCATTTTGACCTGCCCATCGCACTGGGTCTGTTGGCGGCCATGAATGTCATGGCCGATGACGAAATCGCCGCCTATACGGTACTCGGCGAATTGGCGCTGGACGGACGGATTTCCCGCGTCTCCGGCGTGCTGCCCGCGGCCATCGCCGCCAACGCCAATGAACGCGGCCTGATCTGTCCGGGAAGCTGTGGCGGCGAGGCGGCCTGGGCTGGGACCATGGACGTGCTCGCCGCACCCGACCTGTTGTCGCTGATCAACCATTTCAAGGGAAGCCAGGTAATCACCCCACCCCAGCCGGCGCTCGACGAAGACGATGCCGAGCCCCTGGACATGAAGGATATCAAGGGCCAGGAGACGGCCAAGCGGGCGCTGGAAGTGGCCGCCGCCGGGGGCCACAATCTGCTCATGATCGGACCGCCGGGGGCGGGGAAAACCATGCTCGCGGCGCGTCTGCCGGGGCTGTTGCCGCCGCTGACACCGGCCGAGGCGCTGGAGGTGAGCATGATCCATAGCATCGCCGGAGAATTGAGCGGCGGCAAGATATCGCGGCGCCGGCCTTTCCGCGCGGTGCATCATTCGGCCTCGCTGCCGGCGCTGGTGGGCGGCGGCCAGAAGGCGCGGGCGGGCGAGATTTCCCTGGCTCATATGGGTGTTTTGTTTCTCGACGAGCTGCCGGAGTTCAGCCGCGCCACCCTGGAATCCCTGCGCCAGCCGCTGGAGGCGGGCGTGATCCATGTGGCGCGGGTCAATGCTCATGTGACTTATCCGGCCCGGGTGCAGCTGGTGGCGGCCATGAATCCCTGCCGCTGCGGATATCTCGATGATCCCGCCCAGGCCTGCGCCCAGGCGCCCAAATGCGCCAGCGACTATCAAGCCAAAATCTCCGGCCCCTTGTTCGACCGCATCGATCTCCATATCGAAGTACCGGCGGTGAGCGCCGTCGACCTTTCCCTGCCGCCGCCGGCCGAAGGATCGGCTCAGATCGCCGCCCGCATCACCGCCGCCAGGGCCCTGCAAACCAAGCGTTACAGCGGGATTCCGGACGCCGGGGCAATGACCACCAACGCCCAGGCCGACGGCCAGATTCTCGAGGATGTGGCACAACCCGATGAAAAAGGGGCGGCTATGCTGACCCAGGCGGTGGATCGCATGAAGCTCTCGGCCCGGGGCTATCACCGGGTTCTGCGGGTGGCCCGCACCCTGGCCGATCTCGAGGCCAGCCCGGCGGTGGGTCACTTGCATGTGGCCGAAGCCCTGTCTTTCCGCCGCATTGCGCCCGGTAACTACATCCCTGTTTAGAGCGGCTCAGGGCTGGACCGCACAGCCATACTTATCCACAGCCGCGAGCCCAACACATTGTTTTAAAAGGAAAAATTGAATCATACCCGGAAAGGTCCGGACTCCGGCGGATTTCAATGGAGACTATATCTAGTGGTTTTCAACCCGTTTTTCCCACATTATCTGGGAGGAAAGGAGAGAAAGCCCCCATTTATACTGCTATTGCAGTTTTTTCTCTATTTTTTGTCTTTCTCGCATCCACCACCGACTCACTTCGTTGAGGCTGCGGAAAGAAGAATTACCGGCGCGGGGGAAACTATGACCCGGACATACTTATGGAGCCCAAAGTAGTTCAAAATAAACACTATGAAATCAATATATTATGGTGAAAAAAGGCGGTCATAACCAAAAGGCAATATACGGCTCGCCTGTACCCGGGGCGGATGATTCCATCGCACCCCTAACGTAGCCCCGGGTCCTATGGCGTAGTTCCGGCCCCGGGATGAGAGTGAAATGACGGCAAAATCCACTGCAAAAACCGGTTTTTGGTCCCTGGATCTCCGAATCAGGGAAACTCCAAATTCAGGTCTTTTGTAACGCCATGGGCCCCAGGTCATGGCGCCGCGCCCCGGAAGCCGAAGCGAAAAGAAGTCTTTCCCGCCCCATGGGCCCCAGGCCATGTCTTTGATCTCAGCCGAATTTCGGCAAAGTTGAGATTGAATCCAGAGTCTTTCTGGCTATTTCGTGGGTTTTTCCTTTAAGTTTCTTTCAACGTAAGCTTTTCCCCGCTACGGAGGCGGTCTCATGGCATATCCTGTCACGCGCAGGATTACGGTTACTTATGTTCTGGTGCTCGCGTTCCTGGCCGTGGCATTTCTCCTCTCCTACGGTTATTTCCTCAGCCAGGTCGACCAGCAGCGCAACGACGACGCCGAAATTAATTTCAGCGGTTATCAGCGCATGCTTTCGCAAAAACAGGTGCATCTCTCCCTGCGCCTGGTCTCCGCCCGTGATTCCGCCCAGCGCCAAAGGCTGAGGCGGGAACTCCTCGCCACCAGCCGCGAGGTGGAGGCGCGCCACATGGACCTCGAACGCGGCTACCAGGAAGAAGGCCTGCCCGGCATGCTTTCCCCGGAACTGGAGGCCATCTATTTCGGCGAGCCGGTGAATCTGGACCGCCAGGTTCACGAGCGCCTCGACCATATTCAGGCCCTCGCCGAGGCCACCGATGACGCGCTGACGCCCGACAACCAGCATTTGAAAGCCATCGTCGCAACCGAGCCGAATATTCTCGTGGCGCTCGATACCGCCGTGGCCCAGTTTCAGAAGGAAAACGAGGCGCGGGTGGCGCAGCTTCTCACCATCGCAGAGGCCGGCCTGACGGTGTCTCTCGTGATTCTGCTGTGTTCGGGGCTGTTCATTTTCCGGCCCATGGTGGCCCGCATCCAGCGGGAAAACGAACAGCGAAAGGAGACCGAAAAACAGCTGGTCCAGGCACAGAAAATGGAGGCCGTGGGCCAGCTTACCGGAGGCGTCGCCCATGATTTTAACAACCTGCTGACCGTGGTGCTGGGCAATCTAGAGCTTCTTCAGGAACGCTCTGCGGGCGACGGAAAGAAGACCCGCCTGATCGAATCAGCGATCAATGCCGCAAATCACGGCGCTACCCTGGTCCACCGTTTGCTGGCGTTTTCGCGGAAACAGATCCTTGCTCCCGAAACTATCGGCCCGGTATGTCTGTTGCCGGAAATAGAGATCCTGCTGACGCGGGCCTTGGGGGAGGGTATGAAGGTGGAAATCATCGCTCCCAAAAATTCATGGCGGATTCTGGCCGACCCCGCGCAGCTGGAGAGCGCCCTGCTCAACCTTGCCCTCAACGCCCGCGACGCCATGCCGGGCGGGGGAAAGATCGTCGTCGAGATCGCCAACCGGCACATAGACCCCACCATAGCCAAAGTAATAGACGTGGACAGGGGTGACTATGTCATGCTGTCGGTATCCGACAACGGTATCGGCATGACCCAGGAGATGATCGAACGCGTCTTCGAGCCTTTCTTCACCACCAAGGAGGTGGGTGAGGGAAGCGGGCTTGGGCTGAGTATGGTTTATGGCTTCACCCGGCAGTCCGGGGGTACCGTAAAAATCTATAGTGAGCCGGGCCAGGGAAGCCGGATCACCCTTTATCTTCCCAGGGCGGAGGAAAGCCCGGAACCCGGGGCGTAACGCCCGGCGGGAAAGGCGCCCCGGCCAAGCCGGCCCTGAACCGCTTTAACCGGCCGGCTTCGACAGCATGGGCCCCAGGGGACGCCCGCCAAAAATATGAATATGGAGATGGGGCACTTCCTGGCCGCCTTCCTCCCCGGTATTGGCGAGGATCCGATAGCCCGCCTCGGCAAGCCCGAGATCCCTGGCGATCTGGCCCACCGCGCGGAACAGGGCGCATATGGCCGCGTCGGAGGCGTTTTGCGTGAAATCATCCATGGAAACGTACGCCTCCTTTGGGATCACCAGCACATGGCTGGGTGCCAGGGGATTAATATCGTTGAAGGCCAACACATGGTCGTCTTCGTACACCTTGTCGCAGGGAATTTCCCCGCGCAGGATTTTCGCGAAAATATTGTCGGAATCATAAGCCATGGCATTCTCCCATTGTCTGGAGGACGGCCCTTGGGGGCGTAATCAGGTTTTTCGCGAGGCTTTCTCTTCGAGTCCGGAAATCCCTTCGCGGCGGGCCAGCTCCTCCCACACCTGGGCCGGGGCCACCCCGGTCTCGGCCCACAGCACCAGAAGGTGATAGAGAAGATCGGCGCTTTCCCGCACCACATGACCGGGGGTCTCATCGAGTGCCGCCACCGCGGTTTCCATGGCTTCTTCGCCCAGCTTAGCGCATATCTTGCCGCGTCCCTGCGAAAGCAGCCGGGCCGTATAGGACTGTTCGGGGTCGTCGCCGCGGCGACTCTCCACCACCGCGAACAGGCGGTCGAGAACGGTGCCGTCTTGCGGAGTCTTAGACATGGGAAGCCTCCCGGTTTTTCCCGCCGCCCCCGGTCTTGTCCCGGAGACGGAGACGCATCAATGGCGCATCATCAGTTACATCTTGTGTGGAAAGTCAGGTCTTTTCAAGACGCACGGCCACGCCCTGGCCTTGCATATGCGCCTTGGCCTGGGCGATGGAAAAAATTCCGAAATGGAAGATGGAAGCCGCCAGCACGGCGCTGGCATGGCCTTGGGTGACGCCCTCGGACAAATGATCGAGGGTCCCCACCCCGCCACTGGCGATCACCGGAACCGGCACCGCATCGGCCACGGCGCGGGTCAGGGGGAGGTCGAATCCCTGTTTGGTGCCGTCGCGGTCCATGGAGGTGAGGAGGATTTCGCCAGCGCCGTATTCGGTCATACGCTGTGCCCAGGAGACGGCTTCTATTCCCGTGGGGGTGCGTCCGCCATGGGTGAAAATTTCCCACCCGCCGTTTACCGACTTGGCGTCCACCGCCACCACGATGCACTGGCTGCCGAATTTAGCCGCCGCCTCGCGCACGAAATCGGGATTGTCCACGGCGGCGGTATTGATACCCACCTTGTCGGCCCCGGCCAGCAACAGCTTGCGGATATCGTCGGTATTGCGCACGCCGCCGCCCACCGTAAGCGGCATGAAACAGGCCTCCGCCGTATGGGAAACCACGTCATAGAAGATGTCCCGTTTTTCGTGGCTCGCCGTGATGTCGAGAAAGGTAAGCTCGTCGGCGCCTTCGCTGTCGTAAAGGCGCGCCTGCTCCACGGGGTCGCCGGCATCCACCAGATCGACGAAATTGACGCCCTTGACCACGCGGCCGTGATCCACATCGAGACAGGGAATAATGCGGGTTTTCAGCATGACCTACTCTTCCATCAGGGCCAGTGCTTCCTTTAGGTCAAGACCGCCGTCATAGAGAGCGCGGCCGGTAACCACTCCGGCGATCCCTGAGTCTTCCTGTTGCTTCAGGGCGCGCAGATCACCCATGGAGGACACGCCGCCGCTGGCGATCACCGGAATGGATGTGCCCCGCGCCAGAGCCGCCGTGGCTTCCACATTGGGTCCGGTCATCGCGCCGTCACGGTCGATGTCGGTATAGACGATGGCCGCCACGCCGCAATCCTCGAACTTGCGCGCCAGGTCTTGCGCCATTACGTCGCTGGTTTCGGCCCAGCCCTCCGTCGCCACCAGGCCGTTACGGGCATCGATTCCCACCGCCACGCGTCCGGGATGATCGGCGCAGGCCTGTTTCACCATATCGGGATCAGTGAGCGCCGCGGTACCGAGAATCACCCGCGCCACCCCGTTCTCGAGCCAGAAGGCCACCGTCTTGGGATCGCGGATACCGCCGCCAAGCTGTACCGGCACGCCCGCGGCGGCGGCCACTACGGATATGGCCAATACCGCGTCGGCGTTCACCGGACGGCCGGCAAAGGCGCCGTCCAGATCCACCACATGCAGCCAGGTGCAGCCGCTGGCGGTGAATTCGCGGGCCTGGGCCGCCGGATCCTGGTTGAAAACGGTGGTCTTGTCCATGTCGCCCTTATAGAGGCGGACACAGACGCCCTCTTTCAAATCTATGGCTGGAATAAGGATCATTTCGTTACCGAATCAGTTTCTCGTGAACGTCTATTTTATGGCCGCCAGCGCAGGAAATTAGCAATCAGCGCCAAGCCCGCCCGCTGGCTTTTTTCCGGATGGAACTGGGTGCCCACCAGATTATCACGGGCCACCATGGCGGTGACAGCCCCGCCATAGTCGGTGGTGACCAGGATATCTTCCTTTTCCGCACATATCATCCCATAGCCATGGACAAAATAGAAATGAGTGCCGGACTCGATGCCGTCGAGAACCGGGTGGGACCGGGCAATGTCCAGCTGATTCCAGCCCATATGAGGTATTTTCAGCGTTTCGTCATCGGGTTCTAGGGCGCGTACTTCGCCTGGAATCCATCCCAGACCCTCACAAACCCCATGTTCCAGCCCCCGTTCCGCCATCAACTGCATGCCCACGCAAATGCCGAGAAAGGGTTTTCCCTTTGCCCCGACCTCATGCTCCAGAGCCGCCACCATGCCGGGCAGGGCATCGAGACCGGCGCGGCAGTCGCCGAAAGCGCCCACCCCGGGCAGCACGATATGGCTGGCGCTGGCAAGCGCGGCGGCGTCTCCCGTCACCTCCACAGACGATTTCATTCCGATCTCGGACACGGTTCGTTCGAAGGCCTTGGCCGCGGAACGCAGATTTCCCGAACCGTAATCGATAAGCACTATGGTCATGAGAGGGCGGGGGTCATGGCAAGAGAGGGGGCATGGTCAGGCGGGAGTCACGCCGCGGCGGGCTGATCATTATGCCGATCATTACCGGGGGCGTTCCCCGTAGCGTCCTTGAGATAGCGGAACAGGGCCGCATCCCTGTTTTTTCCCGCCACCACCGCGATCAGGGAATATTCCTTTTTTTCCAGGTCTTCGCGGCGCCAGTTATTGCCTTCGAATCCCACAATCAGGAGCGCGCCCAGGACCACCAGCACACGCAACGGCGTGGCCACCTCCATGGCGTCGAAAACAAGACTCAGCAACAGCGCGACAACCAGCAGAATCGCCCCGTGACGCCACATGCCATGCCAACCGGCCCACAGAACCGTGAACAGCATCGCCACCCAGCAGAAGCCTTCCTTCACGAATACGGTTTTTTCCATCTCTTCCCTTTCCAGAACGAAGGAAGGCGACCAGGATTTGGTATGAACCGTATATATCTGCATGAGCTTTGGTCTCTGACGTATCGTTCCTCCGGGTCTTCATGCCCGGAGACGCAAGGCGGCGCTACAGGCTGCCCTTGGTGGAAGGAATTTCCCCGGCACGGCGGGGGTCGATTTCCACCGCCACACGCAAGGCGCGCGCCAGCCCCTTGAAGCTGGATTCCACAATATGGTGGCTGTTGGTGCCGTAGAGATTTTCCACATGCAGAGTGATCCCGGCATTCTGGGCGAAGGCCTGGAACCATTCCTTGAACAGCTCGGTGTCCATGTCGCCTACCTTGGGCGTGGGAAAGCTCGCCTTCCACACCAGAAAGGGGCGGTTGGAGGCGTCCAGCGCCACCCGTGTGAGGGTCTCGTCCATGGGCGAAAGCGCCGAGCCATAACGGCGGATACCCTTGCGTTCACCGAGCGCCTGGGAAACGGCTTCGCCGAGGGCTATTCCCGTATCCTCGGTGGTGTGATGAAAATCGATATGCAGATCGCCCTTGGCCTTCACGGTAATGTCCATGAGGCTGTGGCGGGCAAGCTGTTCCAGCATATGGTCGAGAAAACCTATGCCGGTGGAGATGTCCGATATGCCAGAGCCATCGAGGTCGACGGTCACCGAAATATCGGTTTCCTTGGTCTTTCGTTTTACGGTTGCCTGGCGCATGGAATTGCTTTCTCGCGGCCTATACTCAAGGCCTCATACCTAGCAGGATCGGACATACAGCGCCAGAAATTAGACTTGCCGTCCCTAGCCCCCGCATGACAAACCATGATTTTCCCGTTGCTCCCTTGAAGCGGGGGTGGAAAAAGACACATCCTCTGATATCTTCTTGCGCCCCTGATCGTGCTCCATAGCAAAAGCCCCGTTTTCACCAGCACCATTACGCCCCACCATTACGCCCCTTTGTCCGGAGGAAACATGTCCCCCACCTCTTCGCCGCCCGTATCCCCAGCCGCCCCGATGCCGCTCCACGGCACCACGGTGATTTCCGTGCGCAAGGGCAAGTCCGTGGTCATCGCCGCCGACGGCCAGGTGACCTTCGGCGACACCGTTCTCAAGGCCAATGCCCGCAAGACCCGCTGTCTGGGCAACGGCAAGGTGATCGCCGGATTCGCTGGCGCCACCGCCGACGCCTTTACCCTGTTCGAGCGCCTGGAAGCCAAGCTGGAACAGTATCCGGGCCAGCTCACCCGGGCCTGTGTGGAGCTCGCCAAGGACTGGCGCACCGACCGTTATCTGCGCCGTCTCGAGGCCATGATGGCAGTGGCCGACGCCGATGTCTCGCTGGTTCTGACGGGAACCGGCGATGTGCTGGAGCCCGAAGACGGGCTTGTGGGCATCGGTTCGGGCGGCGCCTATGCGCTGGCCGCGGCTCGCGCCCTGGTCGGCATCAAGGGCCTGGATGCCGAGGCCATCGCCCTTCAGGCCATGGAGATCGCGGCGGGTATCTGTATCCACACCAATACCAATTTCACCATCGAAAAACTCTAGGACCCTTATGCAAGCCTTTTCCCCCAGAGAAATCGTTTCCGAACTCGACCGTTTCATTGTCGGCCAGGACAAAGCCAAACGCGCCGTCGCCATTGCCCTGCGCAACCGCTGGCGGCGTCAACAGCTTCCCGACGACCTGCGCGAGGAAGTGCTGCCCAAGAATATCCTGATGATCGGCCCCACCGGTGTCGGCAAGACCGAAATCTCGCGCCGCCTGTCGCGGCTCGCCGAAGCCCCCTTCATCAAGATAGAAGCCACCAAGTTCACCGAGGTGGGTTATGTGGGCCGCGACGTGGAACAGATCATCCGTGACCTTTTGGAGATCGCCATATCCATGATCCGCAAGCGCATGCAAAAGGATGTCCACGCCCAAGCGGAGCTGGCGGCCGAGGAGCGGGTTATTGACGCATTGGTGGGCGAGAGCGCGGGGGACGCCGCCCGTGATAAATTCCGCCGCATGCTGCGCAATGGCGAGCTCGACGACAGAGAAATCGACATCGAGGTCAGCGAGAGCCAGGGCCTGCCCACCTTTGAGATTCCCGGCGCGCCGGGCGCACAGATGGGTATGCTCAACCTCGGCGATATTTTCGGCAAGGCGCTGGGCGGCGGATCGAAGCCGCGGCGCATGACGGTAGTGGATTCCTACGAGGTGCTTATAGAGGAAGAAAGCGAAAGGCTTCTCGACCAGGACCGGGTGGTGCGGGATGCCATTTCAAGCGTGGAACAGAACGGTATCGTCTTTCTCGACGAGCTCGACAAGATCTGCGCGCGGCCCGAGCGCGGCGGCGCCGATGTCAGCCGCGAAGGCGTCCAGCGCGACCTGTTGCCCCTCATCGAGGGCACCACCGTGGCCACCAAGCACGGCGCGGTGGAAACCGACCATATCCTGTTTATCGCCTCGGGCGCCTTTCACCTCACCAAGCCCGCCGATCTGCTGCCCGAGCTCCAGGGGCGGCTGCCGATCCGGGTCGAGCTCGAGGCGCTGACGCGGGATGATTTCGTGCGCATCCTCACCGAGCCCGAGAACAGCCTAGTGCGTCAGTACGAGGCCCTTCTCGCCACCGAGGAAGTGACTCTGAGCTTCACCAAGAAGGCGATCGACGAAATCGCTTCCCTGGCCGCCCAGATCAACGAGCATGTGGAGAATATCGGCGCGCGGCGGCTTCATACGGTGCTGGAGAAACTACTCGAAGACATCAGCTTCTCGGCGTCGGACAAGTCGGGAAGCGAATTCAAGATCACACCCGAATATGTGCGCGAACAGGTGGGCGAACTGGTGAAGGACGCCGATCTCAGCAAGTTCATTCTTTAAGGTGATTTTGCGGGGAACACCTTTCCGCCCCCGCCTCAACGCTTGCGTTTCAGCAATACATAAAGCGCGCCATCGCCACCGTGGCGGGGCTGGGCGTGGCAAAAGGCCAGAATCTGGTCGCGGTTGACGGGATCGTTAAGCCAGGCCGGCACCGCCTCGCGCAACACGCCCGAGCCGCGCCAGCCTTCTTCCACACCGGCCCGTTCCCCCTTTCCGGTAACCACCAGAAGACAACGCCTGCCGTCCCGGGCGGCGTCTTCGATGAAGGCGTCCAGCTTCTGGCGCGCCTGTGGCTGTTTGAACCCGTGCAGGTCCAGCTCACCCTCGATGGCAAGCTTGCCGCGCCGCAGCCGGGCGGCGGTACGGCGGTCCACCCCCGCCATCTCGCCGAGCCCTCTTTGCGGTGGCAAAGGCGGCGGCGGGGAAGGTTCTTTCAGCGGCAGCGGTGATCCCGGTTTGGATTTAGCCCCGGATTCAGTTGGGGGCGTTTCCTGTTCGGGCCCGGTTTTTTCATGATCGGACTCTTTGTTTCCAGGCAGGGGCCGCACCGTATCGGTAACGGTTTCCCAGAGCTCCTGCTCCTTGTCGGAGATCGGCCGTTTTCCCGAAGAGCCGGTCATGAGTCTTTTTTATCTGTGGAATTGGGGGTGGGATGGGGGCGGACGGATTTGGGCAACAGCACGTAATAGCGCCCCGGCTGTTTCATGCGCCCCGCTTTTTCCTCGGCGCGTCCGCCGAAACCCCAGAAAAAATCTCCCCGCACCGGTCCCTGTATGGCGCCGCCGGTGTCCTGGGACAGCACGAGACGCCGCAAGGGCTTACCGGAATCGGCGGTCTCCGCCGGTTCTGTGGGCTCGGTGGTATCGAGCCACAGCGGAACCCCCAAGGCCATGAAGGCGAGATCCACGGCGAGAGAGCGCTCCGGCGTCAAGGCCACGCCCTGTGCCCCCGGCGGACCGGTTTGGGAATCCTCAACGGGAATTTCACGAAAGAAGATAAAGGACGGGTTGGTCGCCAGAAGTTTTTCCGCCCTCTCGGGGTGAGCCGCCAGCCAGGCGCGGATGCTTTGCATGGAGACCTGCTCAAGCTCCATCTCGCCGTAATCAATGAGCTTGCGCCCGATGGAAACATAGGAATGGCCGTTCTGGCCGTCATAGCCCACCCGCACCACGCCGCCGTCATCGAGAATCACCCGGCCCGATCCCTGGACGTGGAGAAAAAATGCATCCGCTGCATCATCCACCCACAACAGTTCCAGTTCCTTATCCTTAAGCGCGCCCTGGGTGATCTCGGCGCGGGAGTCGAAGGGAACCAGTTTACGGTCGCGAACCCTCCCCGCGAGGCGGCGTCCCCGCAGGTCATCCCGGAACAGCCCGAGATTGATGGTAACCAGGTCATTGGGACGGCGATAAAGCGGCACCCGGTAGCGCTGGGAAGGTTTCCGCGAGCCGTGAAGCTGGGCCTCGTAATAGCCGGTGAAGAGGCCTTCGTCGTCGTCGTTATTGGCGGCCAGATAGGGCCGGAACCAGTGTTCGAAAAACCCGCGCGCGGCTTCGTTATCCCCTTTGGCAATTCTCCTCGCCGCTTCGCAAGGTGGCTTCCAGTCGGCCACCGTGCCGAAGAAAACGGCCTCTTCCGATGCTCCCTCCACCGCCACGCGCTGGTTGCGGTAAAAGGGCGCGGAACCTTCGCGCGACTTAAGAGTAGCGCAGGAACGCAGGAAGGCGGGAACCGCCGCCCAAAGGGTGTCCTCGCCCCAGCCCGGAAGCCGGGAAAATTCCGTCGCAGTAAGGGTAAGGTGGTTGGGAGGGGGCTCGGGAGGCGGACAGGCCATTAAGGCCAGGGACAGAAGGACGGTCAGAACACCCGCTGGAACCCGCATCACATCAATTCTGGCTGCGCGTTTCCACCAGGGTCCAGTTGGGATCGCGGGAACGGAGTGTTCGCGAAAACGTCCATATATCCACCATCTGGACAATATGTTCCTGGTCGCCGCCGATGACGTCTCCCTCCGCGTCACGGGTGACGCTTATCTGGTCGGACACGAATTTGACGGTCAGGGTGGCAACGCGTCCGTCCAGGCCGGCCTCCAGAATTTCCGCTTTCTTGAGGCCAACCAGGGAATTTTCCAGGGTTTCCCCGGAGTCTTCCCGCGCCCTTATGGCCGACGTGAAATCGCCATAGACATCATCACTGAGAAGGGAGCGCAGGGTGGATATGTCGGCGCTGGCAAAGGCCTCGATAATCATTTCGAAGGCGGCCGATGCGCCCTGAATAAAATCATCGGCATCGAAATCCCCGTCAACGGCCTGGATATCCCTCACCCCGGGAAGCGTCTTGTCATCATCCGTTTGCCGCGGGCCTTCTTCTCCGGCCGCGTCATCCCCAGAAGAATCTACAAAGGTATCCTCATCTTCCACGGGCTTGTATTCACTTTCCGGCAGCTGAACCACGTTGCCGCCGTCGTCCTCTTCATCAGCCCTGGTTTGGCTAAAGATATCGGGGGGCGGTTTTTCGTGGCCGGTGCGCCGCCCCAGAACCCTGCGCAGCTGCAGAATCAGGAATACAGCCACCAAGCCCAGAAAAATAATGTCAAATGGAAAGCCGTCGCCCATAATCATGTCTTCCCGACAGCTGTTGTTTCTTGGAATGTCATCAGAATATCACTGAATTTCCAGGGAGTGCTTGTTTTCCGGGCTGTTGGCCCATCTATTGACACTTGCGTTCCCCACAGAGTTTCTGCGTCCGCCGGTTTGGATGTTCCCTGAAAACATGTATGAATTCTCCTTCCTTAGATAAGCCGTTGGCGAAGAAAGAGCAAGTATGGCCATTGTAATTCTGATCGCTTTCCTGACTCTGCCGCTGGTGGAAATCACCCTTTTTATCATGGTTGGTGAGGCTTTGGGCCTGGGGGCGACCATAGGACTTATCGTCCTGACAACGCTGTGTGGCGCCTGGCTGTTGCGCTATCTGGGATTTACCGCCTTTCAACGACTGCAGGAAGGCCTCGCCCGGCAGGAATACCCCGAGGTGGAGCTTTTCAATGCGGTCTGTCTTTTTGCCGCGGCCGTGCTGTTGATCGTACCGGGGTTTTTTACCGATGGCCTGGGCCTTTTGCTTTTTTTGCCCGGTTTGCGGAACCTGTTAAGCCACGTCATTTTCAATCGCCTGGTTTCATCGGGTGTTGTTTTCGTTCATGAGGATGCTTCTTTTTCCCACGGAGGAAAGAGAGATTTTGGAAACGACGGCGTTATCGAGGGAAAGTTCGAGGACCTGACCGCAAGCGGGAAGGAGCCCAAGCCCCCTTCCTTGGCCAACGATCCCGAACAGGGTGGCGAAGAAAAAGAGGATATGACCAATGATAACGAAAAGCCGCCCTCTTCCTGAGCCTTCCCGCAAAATTCAGAACTGATCATAAAGAAACTCCGTCTTTCACGACCGGTGGCCCGGTTGCCAGGAGTGGCGTTCCATGATAGCCACGGGGTTTCTTTCACAGGCACGGGCCGCCACGGGCGGCATGCCCCGATTCTTGTCCACCAGCCGGGAGCTTTTTATGACGGACGATAAACCCATAGCCAAGGACAAGACCAATGGCGGAGATGGCGCGGAAATATCTATGGAAGGCGCCAACAAGGAACTGAAAAGCCTTCCCATCACCATCCACGCTCAGTATCTCAAGGATTTGTCTTTCGAGTGTCCGAACTCCCCGGCGGTGCTGATCAAGCAGGATCAGGCCCCTGAAATCAACGTGGACCTGAAGGTAAATGCCGAATCCATGGCTGACTTCCAGGAAAACAGCTATGAAGTCTCGGTGGTCATCGTCATCAAGGCCGAATCCGCAAAGGGCACCGCCTTTATCGCCGATTTGACCTATGCCGGGCTTTTCACCATCGAAGGCGTGGCCGAGAAATCCCTCGAGCCGGTCCTCATGATCGAATGCCCGCGCCTTCTGTTTCCTTTCATCCGGGCCATTGTCGGCCACACCACCCGTGACGCCGGATTCCCGCCCTTGATGCTCAATCCCCTCGATTTCGCGGATCTCTACCGGCGCAACAAGGCCGCCGCCCAGCCGGTGGCCGGTAACGCCTAAGTTTCAACCTCTGTTGATTTTCCCCTACTGATTCCAGAGAGGGGTTTCCAGAAGCGCCAGCATTTCCTTATGAGCCGCCAGCTCCTCGGCGCTGGGTGCGTGGGGACGTGGCGGCCTCGCCGAAGGCGCGTGGGCGTCGAATTCCTCATGGTCTCCGGGGGTATCTCCTGAGGGCAGAGGTTTTTCTTCCCCGATCACAGCCGCGTCACTTCCCAGACCCAGGCCGTGCTGGCGGCCGCCGATAAGTTCCAGATAGACCTCGGCCAGAAGGTGGGAGTCGAGAAGGGCGCCGTGTTTTTCACGGGCGCTGAGATCGATTCCGAAGCGGCGGCACAGGGCATCCAGGCTGGCTTGGGCGCCGGGGAATTTATTACGCGCGAGGATTAATGTGTCGATGGCGCGGCTTTCGGGGATTTCCGCCCGTTTACAGGCCGCCAGTTCGGCGTTGAGGAACCCAAGATCGAAAGAGGCGTTGTGGATGATCAGGGGGTCATTGCCGATAAAGACCAGGAAATCCTCCACCACCGCGCTGAAAACGGGGTGGCTGGAGAGGAATTCCTGCGACAGGCCATGAACCTCGAATGCCGGTGTGGGCATATCGCGCTCGGGGTTGATATAAGTGTGAAATTCCTCACCCGTGGGAAGATGGTCCATGAGCTCGATACAGCCGATTTCAACCACACGGTCGCCATTAGCGGGGCTCAACCCCGTGGTTTCGGTATCCAGAACAATTTCACGCATGGGCTAACTTTCAAGTTCCTGAAGAATCAGTCTGACCGTCTGTCTGAGTTGGCGCAAGGTCCATCCCCGGCTCAAGCCGGTCTGAATCACAAAATCAGCGTAGCGTTTTTTCTCGGCGTCCGGCATCTGGCGGGACAACACCGCCGCCAGCCGCGCCTTCGTCATACCGGGGCGGCGAAGCACCCGCGCGGCCTGAACAAAGGGCGGCGCCGTTACCAAAACCGTCACATCGAGACGCCCCTCGACATCGGTTTCGAACAGCAGGGGAATATCGAGAAACACCAGTTTTTCGCGGCGCATGGCCATGCGAAAAAGAAAGGATTCCTCGTCATCGCGCACCAGCGGATGCAGGATTGCTTCCAGCTGGTCCAATGCCTCGTCATTGCCAAAAACAAAATTGCCCAGAGCCGCGCGGTCCACGGCGCCCTGTTTGATTATCCCTGGAACGGCCTCGGAAAAGGCTTTCTTCACGAGAGGAACCGCCGCGCCTCCTTTCTCCATCAGATGATGGACAGCTTTATCGGCTTCGTGCACCGGACAGCCAAGATGGCGCAGAGTCGCTGCGGCCGTTGATTTACCCATGCCGATGGACCCGGTAAGCCCGGCAACGATCATGGCGCGTCTCCCTTGCGCTCTTCCTTGCAAAGGTCGGCCTCGAGAATTTCACGTAGTTCCGGAGTGACGTCGGGCAGCACCCCGAACCATGCCTCGAAGGCGGGGCGGGCCTGATGAATAAGCATGCCCAGGCCATCCACCACCGGGTTTTCGCGTGCCTTCGCCGCTCGCAGCAGGGGTGTTTCCAGCGGCGCATAGACAATATCGTAGACCACGGCGGTTTTAGGCAACGAGTCCAGAGCCATGTCCAGCGGCGGAGAACCGGACATCCCCAGGGAAGTGCCGTTCACCAGCAACGAGATACCCGCCAGGGAGGCTTCTCTTTCATCCCATGGGACGGGGATAATGGAGGGGCCAAACATCCGTGCCAATTCGCGGGTCTTTTCCTCGCTGCGATTGACGAGCCGTATTTCCTTAACGCCTGCTTCCAGAAGACCGGCGCAAACCGCCCGCACCGCGCCGCCCGCGCCGAGAACCGTCACGGCGCCGTCCGGATTCCATCGGGGGGCTTTTTCCCTGAGGTTTTCCATGAATCCGAAGGCGTCCGTATTATCTCCCTCCACGGAGCCATCTTCGTGAAAGATCACGGTATTGACGGCGCCGAGGCGGCGGGCCGTCTCAGTAACCACGCCTCCCGCGGCAATAATGGCGTCGAGGGCGGCCTGTTTATGGGGAACGGTAATATTAACGCCCGAGAAGCCCCGCCCCGGCAGTTTAGCGAAGGTCTGGGGGAAATCTTCCGGCGTTACCGCCAGGGCCACATAGTCGCCGTCAATCCGGTACTGTTCCAACCAGAAACCATGGAGCAGCGGCGAGCGCGAATGGGCCACGGGCCACCCCATGACGCCGGCATGTATGGTTTTTTCCGGTGATGTCATGTCTCCATGAGTCCCTGTGAACGGAGAAATTCCAGAAGGGGAAAAAGCGGCAACCCCAGTATGGTGAAAAAATCTCCCTCAACCGAGAGGAAAAGCCGGCTCCCCATCCCTTCAAGCTGATAAAGCCCGGTGGCGCGGAGGTTTTTCTCCCCCAGGGCTTGCAGATAGGAGTCCATAAAATCCGTGCTCAATGATCGCATGGTGAGAAACGCCCAGTCACTGTGGCTCCAGGCCACCCGGTCATGATCCAGGACGCAGACCGCGCTGGTCAGGCTGTGGGTTTTTCCGCTCAGCGTTTCGAGTCGGCGCCGTGCCTCGGCCAAGTCCTGTGGTTTGTCAAATCTTTGCCCTTCGCATTCGAGTATCTGGTCGGCGCCGATCACCAGCGAGCCGGGATGGTTTTCCACAACTTCGCGGGCCTTTGCCTCGGCCAGGGCCAGGGGGAAGTCTTCTCCGCTCACACTATTAGCGGTCAGTTTTTGCTTAAGTTTTTCCTCGTCCAGCGTGGCGGCGGCGGTTTCAAACGCGAGACCGGTACGCTCAAGCATTTTCCGTCTCGTTTCGCTGGCGGAGGCCAGAATCACCGGGCGTAAAACTGCCATCCCTAAGGGGTATTCTCCCTGTGCCGGACATAGTTCTGAAGAACGACGGCCGCTATCTCCTCGATGGATTTTCGGGTTCCGTCAATGACCGGCCACTTATGGCGGGTGAAAACCTGGCGTGCGTTACGAATTTCCTCCTGCACCGCCTCGGGATCGGCATAGTCCGTTTCATGGTCCTGGTTGAGAACATCGAGCCGGTTTTTTCTGACCTGGGTCAGATGTTTTGGATTCTTGGTCATCCCGATGATAAGGGGCTTTTCCACTTCGAACAGTTCCGGCGGCAGGGGATACCCCGGAACCAGAGGAATATTGGCGGCGCTGATCCCCCGGTTGGCGAGATAGAGACAGGTGGGTGTTTTCGAGGTGCGGGAAACACCCACGAGAATCACATCGGCTTTGTCGAGATCGGCAACCGATTGTCCGTCATCATGGGTCAGGACATAGTTCATGGCTTCGAGGCGGTGGAAATACTCGGCATCCATAACATGCTGGTGTCCGGGTTTTTCCTGGCTCTTCAAGCCGAAAAATCCACTCATGGAGGTAATGATAGGATCCAGCGCCGAGACACACGGAATATCAAGGTCTTTACATGTTTTTTCGAGATGATTCTGAAACTTCCGGTTGACCAGGGTATAGAGAACCATGCCGGGATTTTTCTTAACTCCCCTGATGACCTTATCCAGCTCTCTCTTCGTGCGAACAAGATTCCAGCTGTGTTCTTGCGGATGTATATCGGAAAACTGGACGATACAGGCGCGCGCCAAATTACCGACGGTTTCGCCGGTGGCATCGGATACAAGGTGAAGGTGAAACGTCTCCATGAAAAATAACGTCTATTGATAACCTGTAAAAGTGGGGGAAAAGTAGAGCAAAAACAGGATCGGGCCGAAACACTCCCCATAAGCCGAATTTTCTACCCGTATTAATCCCAACTGGAAAACATGATGTTCAATTTCAATAACATTCAGGATATTTCATCCAATCCTGTTTCTTTTCCACATGATTCACGTGTTTAAGATTATTCGAATATACTCCATGGCAACGATTCTTGCCATGGAATGACATTTTATACCCGTGGCTGGCCGTTTTTCTAAAACGCCGACAATATTTTTAATTTTCTGTGAATAAGCCGAAATCCCCGGTTTCCACAGGCATCCACTACTACCTCTATATAGTTATATTTATATATTTATAGTAGGTATTACCCGGTATAGAACGAACCCCATGATTACAGAACCAGCCAAACAATCCATGCACGCGCTTCCTAGAAAACCCATGCTCCAGGTTTTTAAGGGGGAGCCTCTGACGCCTTCCCCGTTCTGGTTGATGCGTCAGGCCGGACGGTATCTGCCTGAATACCGGGAAATAAGGAATCGGGGAAAAGGATTTCTCGATCTGTGTTTTTCACCGGATCGCGCCGCGGAGGTCACATTACAACCCATAAAACGTTATGGCATGGATGCTGCGATTCTTTTTTCGGATATTCTCGTGGTTCCTTACGCCCTGGGACAAGGTGTGAATTTCCAGGAAGGTGAAGGGCCGGTGCTGGAGGATTTCCCTGGTGTTTCAAAACTTGGAGAGTTTAATCCCGACGCCTTCCATAAATATCTCGAACCGGTTTATGAGACCGTTTCCCGAGTCAGGGAAGAACTGGATGAAAATACCGCTCTGATCGGATTCTGTGGCGCGCCCTGGACAGTGGCCACCTATATGATCGAAGGCGGCAGCAGCCGGGATTTCACGACCGTGAAAACCTTCGCTCTTTCACAACCACAGGAATTTCAAAACCTCCTTTCCTTGCTGGTGGAGGCATCGGTCCATTATCTGGGGAAACAAATTGAGTGCGGGGCGGAAGTTCTACAGATTTTCGACAGCTGGGCCGGGATTCTTGACGAGAGACAGTTCCGGCAATGGGTTATAAAACCGACCAAAGAAATTGTTCACCGCCTCCATGAAACATATCCCCATGTGCCGGTGATAGGCTTTCCCAGACAAGCCGGCCCGCTCTATGTGGATTACGTAAAGGAAACCGGCGTGGACGCCGTAAGCCTCGACCAAACCATGCCTGTTTCCTGGGTGGCGCGGGAAATCCAGACACTCTGCGTGGTACAGGGAAATCTCGATCCCCATCTGCTGGTTACCGGGGGAGACACGATGAAGGAGTCCCTGGGCGGCATTCTTTCAATTCTTGGTAAGGCGCCCTTTATTTTTAATCTTGGTCATGGCGTTTTGCCCATGACTCCCCCGGAACACGTGGCCGAGCTGGCCGCGTTCGTTCGTTCCTGGTCGCCATAACATCCGGAGGGACGGACGCGGCAATGGCCCAAAAAAAAATAGCGGTGGTCCTCTTTAATCTCGGAGGGCCGGACACCCCTGCCGCGGTCAGACCTTTTCTTTTCAATCTGTTTAACGACCCAGATATTCTGGAAAAGCCTTGGCCTGTGCGGTTTTTTCTGGCCGCTCTTATCTCGTCCCTGCGGGCGCCCAAGGCGCGGAAAATCTATGCTCATCTCGGGGGTGGCTCGCCGCTTCTGGCCAATACAAAATCCCAGGCCGACGCCCTTTCCCGCCTGTTGAGTGAAGAGGACGGTGAACACCGGATTTTTATCGCCATGCGCTACTGGAATCCCCGAAGCGACGAGGCCGCACAACAGATCTGGAATTTCGGTCCCGACAGGATCATTCTTCTTCCCCTCTATCCACAGTTCTCGAAAACAACTACCGGGTCATCCTCCAAGGATTGGGCGCGCGCCGCCCGAAAAGCCGGTCTCCACACACCCACAACCACCATCTGTTGCTATCCCACGGCCCCGGGAATGGTTACGGCACAGGCCGCCCGCATAAGGGAGGCCCTTTGCAATCTTGGGTGTGATCCTGGGCGTGGTCTCGAAAGCGGCAACGGCCGGAACCCTCCGCCGCGGGTTTTGTTTTCTGCCCATGGTCTGCCTAAACACATCGTTGATGGCGGTGACCCCTATCAATGGCAGGTGGAACAGACCGCCGCGGCCATCGTGGCGGAACTCAAAAATACGCCTGACACGCCAGCCTTCGACAGTGCCTTGTGTTATCAAAGCCGGGTCGGGCCCCTGGAGTGGATCGGCCCCTCGACCATGGAAGAGATCGCCCGCGCCGGCGCAGACAAGGCTCCCGTTATTATTCTTCCCATTGCCTTCGTTTCGGAACATTCGGAAACCCTGGTGGAGCTGGATATTGAATACCGCCAATTCGCCGAGCAACAGGGCGTGGAAACCTATATCCGCCTTCCCGCCCTCGCCACCGCCGAGCCCTTCATGGCGGCCCTGAAGGAGCTGGTGGTCAGCGCCGCCGCCACCGCCGATCCTGTCTGTTCCCGTGAGGGCTCGCGGCTGTGCCCGCAGGGGCTTGTCCATTGTCCGCGATAAGGGAGAATATGGAATTATGACGGCGTTTTTGACCGAGGCCTATCTGTGGACCAGGGCCCTGCACATCATGGCGATTATCTCCTGGATGGCGGCGCTTCTCTATCTGCCGCGGCTCTACGTTTATCATTGTGACGCGGCGGCGGGCTCACCGGCCTCGGAGATGCTTAAAACCATGGAACGGCGGCTGTTGAGAGCGATTATGACTCCGGCCATGATGGTCTCTCTTATGACCGGAATTTTTTTGCTCTATACGCCGGGCGTGGTGGATTGGAACACATTCTGGATATACCTGAAGCTGGTGTTCGTGGGGGGGATGCTTCTATTTCATGGGCTTCTGGCGCGCTGGCGCAGGGAATTCGAAGCCGATGCCAACCAGCGCCCGGCGCGTTTCTACCGAATCGCCAACGAGGTGCCGACCCTGCTGATGATCGTCATCGTCATCATGGTGGTGGTCAGGCCCTTTTGAGAGCACTAGGGGCGCCCGGGAGTGGTGGAGGGCCGGCCGGTAGGGGGCGGGAGAGAATCTTTATTTGACTTGATTTCCCCGGTCGGGTAAATCACATGGACTCCTATCCGGGCATCTCCGCCCAACATTTCCACCACTTCTCTTCTTCAGGCTTCCTTCGCAAGCCTTTCCATCTCTGGCCGTTCCCGGCCAACAGTCTGGAAACCTTCCACCTTTCGGCGGTCTCTCGCCTCTTTCCAGGCTTTCTCCCTGACTCCAGCCTCAGAATCGAATCATGCATCTTCAGGAACTTAAGACCAAACCCCCGGGGGAGCTTCTCGCTTTCGCCGAGGAACTTGAAATAGAAAACGCGAGCAACCTGCGTAAGCAGGACATGATGTTCGCAATCCTCAAAAAACTCGCGGACAGCGATACCGCCATATACGGCGACGGCGTTGTTGAAACCCTCCAGGACGGTTTCGGTTTCCTGCGCTCTCCGGAAGCCAATTATCTTCCCGGTCCCGGCGATATATACATTTCCCCCAACCAGGTCCGGCGTTTCGGGTTGCGCACCGGCGATACGGTAGAGGGGGAAATCCGCGCGCCCAAGGACAGCGAACGTTATTTCGCCCTTGTGAAGGTCAACAAGATCAACTTCGAGGATCCGGAAAAGGTCAAACACCGCATCAATTTCGACAACCTGACCCCGCTCTATCCCGAAGAACACCTGAAGATGGAGATGGATGATCCCACGTTAAAGGATCACACCGCGCGCATCCTTGATTTGATTACCCCCATGGGTAAGGGCCAGCGCGCCCTCATCGTGTCGCCGCCACGCGTGGGCAAGACCATGATGTTGCAGAACATCGCCCATGCCATCACCGCCAACCATCCCGAGGCCTATCTGATCGTGCTTCTTATCGACGAAAGGCCCGAGGAAGTCACCGACATGAAGCGCTCGGTGAAGGGAGAGGTCATCAGCTCCACCTTCGACGAACCGGCGACGCGCCACGTACAGGTGGCCGATATGGTGATCTCGAGGGCTAAGCGGTTGGTGGAACACAAACGCGATGTGGTGATTCTTCTCGATTCCATTACCCGTCTGGCGCGCGCTTATAACACCGTGGTGCCGAGCTCGGGCAAGGTGCTCACCGGTGGTGTCGATTCCAATGCCCTGCAGCGGCCGAAGCGTTTCTTCGGCGCGGCGCGCAACATCGAGGAAGGCGGCTCGCTGACCATTATCGGCACCGCGCTGATCGATACGGGATCGCGCATGGACGAGGTGATCTTCGAGGAATTCAAGGGAACCGGTAATTCGGAAATCATTCTCGACCGTAAGCTGGCCGACAAGCGCAGCTTCCCCGCCATCGACATCACCAAGTCGGGCACCCGCAAGGAAGAACTGCTTGTGGATAAGGACGTGCTGTCGAAAATGTGGGTGTTGCGCCGGATTCTCATGCCCATGGGCACCACCGACGCCATGGATTTCCTTGTCAGCAAGCTCAAGGAAACCAAAACCAACGACGATTTCTTCGAATCCATGAACAACTGATCCGGGTCGGGAACAGGCTGTTCCCGGACCCGCGGTCTAAAACGCCGAATGGCCCTCCAGGCGCAGCAGATTGCGCTTGGTGGAAATGCCGTCTCCTCCTGAATAGCCGCCCAGCGCACCTTCTTTCCCCACCACCCGGTGACAGGGAATAAGAATGGGAAGGGGATTTTTTCCCGCCGCCGTTCCCACCGCCCGTGGCGCCGTTCCCAACTCCCGGGCGAGGGCTCCATAGCTCCGGGTTTCCCCATAAGGTATTCGGGCAATGGCCCGCCAGACGGATTTCTGGAATTCGGTTCCCTGGGGTTCCAGGGGCAGATCGAACACCTGCCGTTTGCCGTGGAAATATTCGTCCAGCTGGCCGGCGGCCCTCTGCAACAGGGGATGTGACGGAGACTCTCCGTCTTTACGGTCTTCCCCAGACCGATTTTCCTCAGGCCGGTCTTTTCCGGAGCGCCAGCCGAGGGCCGTGATGAAACCGTTTTCTTCCCGGATGGCGATTGCGCCCACGGCTTGGTGAAGAATCACACTGTTCATTGCACCATCTCCTCGAGACAGATTTTCAGTTCCTTGGCATCGGTCACCGGGGGCGTACAGCCCGAGATGCTACACACATAAGCCGTGGGCTTTCCACCCTCCATTTGCTTTCCGTTCAGGGGATGAAGCTGCGGCCGTTCGCCCGCTTCGCCATAAACGCTCAACACCACATTGGGCAGGGCCAAACCATGAGCCTCCCCGATCAGGGCCTGGGTTTTCTCATCTTTCTGGTCGCCGATAATGACCACATGCAGAGGCCGGGCCAGGATGTCGCCCGCGCTCACCAGGGTGGCCAGTGAGGGGAACCCCTTAGCCGCTTCGCCGGCGAAGGCGTCGAGAATAGCCTGCGTTTTTTCGCGATAGGCATCCTTGCCGGTAATAAGGAAAAGCTTGGCCAAAAGCTGGGCCATCATCCCGTTGCCCGACGGCGTGGCGTGATCGTGGGCGGTTTTGGTGCGCAGAATAAGATCGCTGGCGTCGTCGGGCGTAAAGAAATACCCGCCGTTTTCACGGTCCCCGTAATGGCGGTCGAGAATTCCCACCCATTCTTCGGTCTGTTCCACATAGGACTCGTCGCCTGAAATTTCGAACAGGGCCACGGCGGCGCGGCCCATGGAGGCATAATCGTCCAAAGTGGCGGCGAACCTGGCCCGTCCCCCGTGCCAGCAATGCATCAGCCGGCCATCAACCATCATGGTGTCGCGGATGAAGGCAAAGGCGTTCCGGGCGGCCTCCACCCATTGTGCGTTCTCGAAAACGGCTCCGGCCTCGGCCAGGGCAACAATGGCCAGTCCGTTCCAGTCGGCCAGCACCTTGTCGTCGCGGCCAGGCGCTTGCCGTTGCGCGCGGGCCCGGAAAAGAATCTCGCGACCATGCGCCAGCCGCGCCTCGTCTTCGTCGCCGCGCAGGAGTTCCTCCGCCGGGCGGCGCAGGATATTCCGCCCTTCCCAGTTGCCAGCCGCCGAGACGTCATAGGCGTTCTTGAAAAAAGTGCTGTCATCCCCCAGCAGGCCGTCTATTTCCTTCTCGTCCCAGACCGAAAAGGCCCCTTCCCCGCCCGGACTGTTGGCATCCCCAGGACTGTCGGCATCTATGGTGGCGGCGAAGGCGCCACCCTCCACGGCCATTTCCCGCAGCACCCAGTCCAGGGTCTCGGCCACGCGCACCGACAACAGCGGCTCTCGGGTTTCGCGCCACACCAGTGTCATGATCTCCGCCATCTGGGCGTTGTCGTAGAGCATCTTTTCGAAATGGGGGACCAGCCATTCCTCGTCCGTGGAATAACGGGCGAAACCACCCCCTAGATGATCGTATATCCCGCCCTGGCACATGACGCGTAGGGTCAGGGTCACGGCATCATGGAAGTCCTTGTCGGCGGCCTTTTTCCACGCCCGCCACAGCATTTCCAGCACCGGAACCTGGGGGAACTTGGGCGCCCCCCGGGTGCCGCCCTGAACGGGATCCATAAAAGACAGCACCTGGCGGGAGAAAGGATCGAAAAATTCCGCGGTAAAGCCGTCACCCCTGGCCGGTGCCGAAAGAGAGTGCAGCCCCGCCTGAAGAGAGACAACGTTGCTTTCCACCTCGCCGGCGCGGGTTTCAAAAAGATCGGCGATGGCGCGCAGCACCTGGCGGAAATCCGGCATGCCATAGCGCGGCTGCGGCGGGAAATAGGTGCCGCCCCAAAAGGGCTGGCGTTGCGGGGTGAGAAACATGGTCAGGGGCCATCCCCCCTGTCGGCCCATGAGGTTCAGGGCGGACTGGTAGATGGCGTCGAGGTCGGGCCTCTCCTCGCGGTCCACCTTGATATTGATGAAAAGCTCGTTCATCAGGGCCGCCGTTTCCTGGCTCTCGAAACTCTCATGGGCCATCACATGGCACCAGTGACAGGCGGCGTATCCGATGGAAAGCAGGATCGGCCTGTTGCGCTGTACGGTCAGGTCCAGGGCCTGGTCGTCCCAGGGCTGCCAGTGAACGGGATTATCGGCATGCTGCCGCAGATAGGGGCTGGTCTCGTCCTTGAGTCGGTTTTCCGTCATGGGTGTGCGCCGTGTCCCTTTAATGTGAGAGGAGAGATTCCGTTCCGGCTTTCTTCCCCATTCAGACCCCCTACTAATCTTGGATACGGAACGGGATGTCTCAACCTTTTAATTTCAGGCACCACCCATATATGTTTGCCAGGCAAGAGGTTTGTCTTCGAATATTGGGGATATTGGCTAAATCGGGCCCGGCGCTGTAGAAAGACCCTCCTGAGATGACAGCAGAAACCATATACGCACCGTGCAGCGGCCTGGGACAGTCCGCAGTCGCCGTGATCCGCCTTTCCGGGGGTGAGGCCGGCTCGGTGCTGTCCGCCCTCCTCCAGGACGCCCTGCCCCCGTCCCGCCAGGCCTGCCTGCGGCGCCTGTGTGATCCCGCCACGGGTGAGGAAATCGACCGCGGGCTGGTGATCTGGTTTCCCGCGCCGGGCAGTTTCACCGGCGAGGATATGGCGGAACTGCATCTTCATGGTGGCCGCGCCGTTCTCGCGCGGACCCTGGAGGTGCTCTCCGGACAGCCCCATACACGTCTGGCCGAGCTTGGGGAGTTCACCCGCCGCGCCTTCGAAAACGGCAAGCTCGACCTTACCGCGGCGGAGGGGATCGCCGATCTTGTGGCCGCCGAGACCGAGGCCCAGCGCGTCCAGGCCCTGGGCCAGATGGAAGGGGCGCTGGGGAAACAGTACGAGTCCTGGCGTCAACGGCTGGTTTCGGCCCTGGCCCATATGGAAGCCGGGATAGACTTTTCCGATGAAGACGTGCCCTCCGACCCCACGGCCGGAAAACTCCACGATATTTTGGGGGTCCATGGTGAGATAACACAACATCTAGATGATAGCCGCCGCGGAGAGCGCCTGCGCGATGGCATTTGTGTCGCCATTCTGGGCCCTCCCAATGTGGGGAAGTCGAGCCTGCTCAACGCGCTGGCGCAGAAAGACGCGGCCATCGTGGCGGCCACCGCCGGCACCACCCGGGACGTGATCGAGGTTCATCTCGACCTCGGCGGTTATCCGGTAACCCTGGTGGATACGGCGGGTCTGCGCGCCACCAGCGACGAGGTGGAAAGCGAGGGCGTGCGCCGGGCCGCCGAAAAAGCCAGCCAGGCCGATCTCAAACTGGTGGTGGTGTCCCCGGACGTGGCGCTGGAGCACTGCAAGGAGGTCTTACGTTTCTGCGAAGGGGAAACCCTTCTTCTCATAAACAAGGCCGATCTGCTGCCTCAGTTTCCCGAATTCGAATCACAATGGGGCGTAAAATGCTCCTCCTTCCTTGAGGAACAGGAGTCGATCCAGGAACAGCTTGCCATTTCCGTGAAAACGGGCGCCGGTCTTTCCCAGCTGCTGGGTTGTCTGGAAAACAGGCTCACCTCGTGGTTTTCCCAGATTTCGGTGGAAACACCCAGCCTCACCCGGCAGCGGCACCGTGAGGCACTGCGGGAATGTCGCGCCGCCCTGGCCCGCGCTCTTGTAAGCCTGGGCTCGGAGGCTGTGGAAGAAAATAACATCCCAGCGGCTGTGGATGCTTATGGACGGGGCGCGGTGCCCGCCATGGGGAAAAGTGCCGTGACGGCGGAATTGGTGGCGGAAGACCTGCGCTTGGCCGTCAGGTGTCTGGGGCGGATTACCGGCTCCGTGGATGTGGAAGATCTCCTGGATGTGATTTTCAGTGATTTCTGTATCGGCAAGTAACGTGGTCATGACCTTGAATTCCCCGCCCTCACCCCCATCCCCGCCTCTGTCCTCGCCTCTATCCTCGTCCCTGGGGCCCGATTCGGCTGTTTCACGTGAAACAGTACTCCCGCCCTCCGGCCCCCCTGGAGAGTCCTCTGTTCCACGTGAAACAGTACTCCCTGCCCCGGCTTTTCTCGAAACTCCCCCTCCCGCCGAAATCATAGGATGTGGGGATGGAGAAAAAGCCTCGAACCCGGAGCCCGCGTCATGACTGCCCGGAAAACCGATTTTGACGTGATCGTGGTGGGTGGCGGCCATGCCGGCTGCGAGGCGGCGGCGGCGGCGGCGCGCACAGGCGCACGCACGGCTTTGGTGACCCAGCGCCTGGATACCATCGGTGAAATGTCCTGCAACCCCTCCATCGGCGGACTGGGCAAGGGGCATCTGGTGAAGGAGGTGGACGCCCTCGACGGACTCATGGCCCGCGCCATCGATCGCGCCGGGATTCAGTTCCGCATATTGAACCGCAGCAAGGGGCCCGCGGTACAGGGGCCCAGGGCCCAGGCCGACAGAAAACTCTATCGCCGGGCCATGGTTGATCTGCTTTCCCATCAACCCGGCCTCGAGATTTGCCAGGGCGCGGTGGAAGATCTGCGGGTGAAAGAGGGCGCCGCCGCATCTCCCCATGTGAGCGGCGTGGTCCTGGAGGATGGATCGGTTCTCTCCGCGTCCGCCGTGGTTCTCACCACCGGCACCTTCCTGCGCGGCATGATCCACCTCGGTGACAAACAGATTCCCGCCGGGTGCCATGGCGACGCACCCGTCCTCGGCCTGTCCCGGCGGCTCGAACAGGCTGGGTTTCAACTCGGCCGGCTCAAGACCGGAACCCCGCCGCGGCTCGATGGCCGCACCATCCGCTGGCGGGAGCTTCAGGTCCAGAAAGGCGACGATCCGCCGCGCCCCTTTTCCGTCCTCACCGAGGCCATCACCACGCCACAGCTCCCCTGCCATATCACCGCCACCACGCAGCGGACCCATGAGGTGATTCGCGAGAACCTCCATGCCTCGCCTCTTTATTCGGGCCAGATCGAAAGCAGCGGACCGCGCTATTGTCCCTCCATCGAGGATAAGGTGACGCGGTTTACCGACAGGACCGGCCACAGGATTTTTCTCGAGCCCGAAGGGCTCGACGACGACACGGTGTACCCCAATGGCATTTCCACCTCCCTTCCCGAGGAAGCGCAGATACATCTGCTGCACACCATTCCCGGCCTCGAGGAAGTGCGCATGGTCCAGCCCGGATACGCCATCGAATATGATTTCGTGGACCCCAGGGAGCTGCGCCCGTCCCTCGAAACCAGACGTCTGCCCGGCCTTTTTCTCGCCGGACAGATCAATGGCTCCACCGGCTATGAAGAGGCCGCCGCTCAAGGGTTGATGGCGGGCGTGAACGCGGCGCTTTCCCTCTCCGCCGCGGCACCGTTTGTTCTCGACCGCTCCCAGGCCTATACCGGTGTCATGATCGACGATTTGGTAACCCGGGGCGCGGGGGAACCCTATCGCATGTTTACCTCGCGGGCCGAATACCGCATCCGTCTGCGCGCCGACAATGCCGATTTGCGTCTCACCCCCCTGGGAACGGAGATAGGTTGTGTGGGTGGTGAGCGCGCCCGCCTCTGTGAGGAAAAAACCTCGGCCCTCGAGGCGGCGCGCGAGATGCTCGACGGTCTTCAGGCCAGCCCCGGCGAACTGGCCCCCCTGGGGACGGAGGCCGGCAGGGACGGAAAGAAGCGCAGCGTCTTCCAATGGCTGGCCACGCCCGGCATCACCCTGGACCGGCTGGCGGCCCTTTGGCCCGAGCTCGAAGGAATCCCGCAAGAGGTGGCGGAGCAGATCGAAATCGACGCCGCCTACGACTCCTATCTCAAGAGACAGGATGCCGACATCCAGGCCTTCCGTCGCGACGAGGCCCTGCGCCTTGATCCCGATCTCGATTTCGATGCCATCGGCAGCTTGACCACCGAGGCGCGGGAAAAACTCAATGCCGTGCGGCCCGAGACCCTGGGCGCGGCGGCGCGCATTCCTGGCCTCACCCCGGCGGCGGTGATGGCCCTGCTGCGCCATGTGCAGCGCCGGGAAAATGGTCCCGTGCGGCCACGTTTGCAAGACACGGGATCAGACTGACCCGGCAGCTCCGGAACGGCGGTTTCAGTTCTTGTGTTTCCCTTTTTCCTACATACCAGATAGTGTCTATATATAAAGAGTGCCCTAATCGGTCGGGCGCCCTTCGAAATCGCATGGTCCTCACAGGATTATCAAGGTCAGGCGCCTTTCCCATGGAACGACACGCCCCCATGTCTCCGGAAAGTTTTTGTGAAGTGATTCCTGTTTCACGTGAAACATTGGACCGTTTACGCCGCTATGGGGCGCTTCTGGAAAAATGGCAGAGAAAGATCAATCTGGTGGGGGCGGGAACTCTTTGCGACCTGTGGCGGCGGCACATGCTGGATTCGGCCCAGCTCATGGCCCCCATCCGCGCCCTGGGAAAGGAAAAACCCGTGATTCTCGACATCGGCAGTGGGGCCGGGTTCCCGGGGATGGTTCTCGCCATTCTGGGCGCGGGCGAAGTGCATCTGGTGGAAAGCGACCAGCGCAAATGCGCCTTTCTAAGGGAGGTGGCGCGGGAGACGGAAACCGCCCTCACCATCCACGGATCACGGGCGGAATACCTCGACCCTTCCATGATTTCTGGGTCCGTGGACGTGATTACGGCCCGCGCCCTGGCGCCCCTGGCGAGGAGTCTCGACTATGCCGAACCGTTCCTGGGGGCCGAAACCGTCTGTTTATTTCTCAAGGGCCGTAAAGTCAGGGAAGAATTGACCAAAGCGGAAAAAAAGTGGACTATGCAGGTGGAAAACATCACCAGTCTCAGCTCTCCGTCCGGAACCGTTCTGAGACTCGATCATCTGATTCGAAGGTCTTCGGGAAATAAGCAATGAAAAGAGGTGGCAACATGGTGTACCAGCCAACGCAGACCATGGCGATCGTCAACCAAAAGGGCGGGGTGGGCAAAACCACCACCACCATTAACTTGGCAACGGCCATGGCCGCCGCCGGCAAGCGGGTCCTGGTCATCGATCTCGACCCCCAGGGCAACGCCAGCACCGGGCTCGGCCTCGGACATAAGGACAGACAGCTCAGCAGCTATGATCTCCTGATCCGCGAAGAGACGCTGGAACGGGCAACAGCGGCGTCTTTCGTGCCCGGCCTCCACATTGTTCCCTCCAATATCGATCTCTCGGGTGCGGAGATTGAAATGGTGGATTTGCCTGAACGCGAATTTCGCCTCCGTAACGCCATCGCCCACGCCATCGGCGACTATGATTACGTGCTGATCGACTGTCCTCCGGCCCTGGGCTTCCTCACCTTGAATGCTTTGACCGCTGCCCACACGGTTTTGGTGCCTTTGCAGTGCGAATTCTATGCCCTCGAGGGGCTGAGTCATTTAATGCGCACCGTGGAGCGGGTGAAGAAAGGCCTCAATCCTTCTCTCGAACTACAAGGTATTGTGTTGACCATGTATGACAGACGCAACAACCTGTGTGGTCAGGTAGCGGAAGACGTTCGCGAGCATCTTGGCGACAAAGTCTATGAAACGGTCATACCCAGGAACGTCCGGGTCTCGGAAGCGCCCTCCCATGGCAAGCCGGTACTGCTCTATGATCATCAATGCGCCGGCAGTGAAGCCTATATTCATCTCGCCGGCGAAATGTTGCGGCGGGAATCCACCTTCGGAGTTCAGTAGATGAGCACGGAAAACGGTGAAGGCAAGAAACGCAAATTAGGCAAGGGCCTCTCGGCGCTGCTTGGCGATGACGAGGAATATTACGCCGAACTGGACCGGGTACGCCTGACCAAGACCGTTCCCATCGAATTCGTCCATCCCGGAAGATTCCAGCCGCGGCGGGTCTTCGACGAGGCGGAAATCTCGGGCCTGGTGGAGTCCATCAGGAAACAGGGGATCATCCAGCCCATCCTGGTGCGGCGCCATCCCGACAAGCCCATGGCCTATGAAATCATCGCCGGCGAACGGCGCTGGCGGGCGGCGCAGAAGGCGGAACTTCACGAAATTTCCGTCATCATCAAAGACCTCAGTGATGGCGAAGCCCTGGAAATCGCCTTGGTGGAAAATCTCCAACGCCAGGATCTCAATCCCCTGGAGGAAGCCGAGGGCTACCAGCGCCTGATCGACGAATTTTCAAACACCCAGGAAGACCTCGCCAAGACAGTAGGCAAAAGCCGCAGCCATGTGGCCAACATGCTTCGCCTGCTGGGCCTTCCCGACAGCGTCAAGGCGCTGGTGGACAAGGGCGAACTCAGCGCCGGTCATGCCCGCGCCCTGGCGGGGGCGGAAAAAAGCGAGACCCTGGCCAAACAGGTGGTGAAAAAAGGCCTCAATGTGCGTCAGACCGAAGCCCTGGTTCAGTCGGGAAACAAAAGAGCCCGGCCCAAGAAGGATAAGGCGGCGGCGGAAAAAGATTCCGACACGCTGGCTCTGGAGCGGGAAATGACGGCGCTTCTGGGGCTTGCCGTTTCCATTAGCTATCGCGAGGGCAAGGGCGGCCGCCTGGTGGTCCACTATCAGAGTCTGGAACAGCTGGAAGATATTCTCGAGCGCCTCAGCCATAGAGGTGGCGAAGAAGAAGGCGCGCTGGCGCCTCCCGATATGGGTGCCTAAACAGATGCCGGAATAGATATGGACATGGACATGGAGACGGCGCCGGAAACAGCTGCCGAAGAAACTCCGGCCATGACGGAAGAGGCGGAAGCCGCTTCCACAGAACCGGAGCCTCTCGACATCGGAGTTGAAGAAGCTGCTGCCGAGGAGATGCCCGCGGAAGAGGCGGCGGACCAGGAACTTACCGAAGCCGTTGCTGAAGAGCCTGCTGCCGAAGAAGCCGCTGCCGAAGAGCCCGCCCCGCCCGAAGAAGACTCCGGCGAGGCTACCTATTCGAGCATGGATCTGGATTCCGTGGAGGAAGAGGAAGCGGGCGAAGAACCGGCTGGCGGGGAAGAGTCCGCCGAGACGCCCTCCGAAGAAAGCTGACCCAAAGGGTTTTTTACCTCGCCCTCTGCGTGGGTCGTGACGCCGGACGAACCGAAGCCGCCAGCGCCAACAGCGTGCGATGACAGATGGTTTGCGCGGGAAAACCCGTGGTCTTGCAGTCGCGCTCGGCATCGGTCAGCCGCTCCAGGGCGCCCGAGGCCCGTTCCGGCGGCCACATGCGAAGTTGCGAACGAAACCTGTCCTTTACCTTGAAAAACAAAGGCGGCCGCAGCTTGGCCATGGCGCCGTCGGCGGTCATCCCCTGGGCCATCTGACCACCCACGAAATGCAGGCGGCGAAAATGACCGGCGGTCCAGCGGAATAATTGAATGGGAGAAACGCCTTCGAGAAAAACACGCTCCAGGCTTTTCTCCAACAACGCCACATCGCCGCTGCCCACGGCGTTGGCCACGTCATCCAGCGACAGGGCGGAGCTGTCGGCGGTACAGGCCATGGCGTCGTCTAGCTCCACCGTGCCCTTGTCGCCCACGTAAAGGGCGAGCTTGATGAGC
Organism: uncultured Rhodospirillaceae bacterium; assembly: GCA_964482135.1. Lineage (GTDB taxonomy): Bacteria > Pseudomonadota > Alphaproteobacteria > UBA11136 > UBA11136 > UBA11136. The sequence goes on along the minus strand of CAYZWF010000011.1, from coordinate 6,131 downwards.
TCGGTGCGGGTAATACTCCGGTCCGACCCCAGCGAACGGGAAAGATAGGCGCACGCCTCTCTTGAAACGGAAACACCCTGGCCGCGCAGGGTTTCCTCGATAATTCCCACCAGCCCGGCCCCTTCGTCGCTGTAACAGGGAAGGGCGGCGGCGGCAGGGGACTCCTCGAAGGCCTTGCGCAGAGTGGATCGCTTGGCGAGTTCTCCGCCTTCGGCAATGACCAGGGAATCGCCCACCGGCTCCGACAGAAAGGATTTGAATACGGCGGCCACACTATCGCCCGCCTCGCGGATAAGGACCACGCGCCGCCCCCCGGTCAGGGACAGCGCCGCGGCTTCGTCGGCCAGGCGCGCCGGATCAGCGGCGATAGTTTCACCGTAAAGCGTGACACAGCGGAAGGGATCCTCCGGGTCGTCTCCCAACACGTTGCGGGCGAGGGTTTTGGCGCGTTCGCGAACCAGCCCGCCATCGGGTCCGTAGACCAGAATCGCCCGAACGGCGCCGTCGGGCTGGCGCATAAAAGCGGCAATCTGGGCCGGTTTAATTTTCATGGCGTGGTCCCCAGCTGGCTCCCGGTCGCGTCACCGCGCTCTGTCTCCCTCCCGTTGCAGGCGCTCTTCCTCGAGCCTTCGCTTTTCTTCCTTTTCTTTTTTCTGTCTGATCCAGTACTTCCTTGCGGCCTTGTTGCCTCCGGGGTCGCTGGAAAAAAGGAAAGAAAGACGCAGCTTGATATCCTGGGCGATGGCCTCCAGCGAATGCTGCAGGGCATCCTTTTCCGCCACCAGAGTGGCGAAATCGGAATCAAGAATGTCGTAGCCGCTGTCGGCATGGCTGGCGCCGTTAAAAAGCTGGGCGCTGTCCTGTTTTCTGCGCAGCGAGTATATGGCGGAAACCCTCAGCAACGCTCGCGTGGCCCGGTCGTTGCGGCGGATACCCAGGCTCCTGATGGAAGATTCGACGGAAACATCCAAAACATAAACCGGGTCTGCGGACGACCCTTTAGGCGTCAACCGGTCGAGCAGCAGATTTCTTAATATCTGTCCTTCGCGGTCGACAATAGGGCGGACATCTATGGCCGCCAGTTCGGGCTGGGGGTTCTGCTTGCCTTTGAGGTAAAGGGGACGGAAACTGCAACCTGAAAGCAGCGCCACAAGGACCAGCAAGGACAAGGTCCGGGGAAAATGTTTAAGCCACCACATTGATAATCCTGTTAGCGACCACGATAACACGGCGCACCGGCTTGTCACCCAACACGCGCGAAACTTCCGGTAATTCCAGCGCCGCCGATTCGGCCGCCTCCTGGCCGGTATCGCGGGGCAGCTGGATGGTGGCGCGGAGCTTGCCGTTGACCTGTACCGCCACCGTCACTTCCTCATCGACGATAAGACCGGGATCGGCCTCGGGCCAGGGGCCGGCCACGAGGTTTTCGCCATGACCGAGAAGGGCCCAGAGTTCTTCCGCCAGATGGGGCGTCATGGGAGCAAGCAGCCGGGCCACCGCTTCGTAACCCTCGCGCAGCACCCAGCCCCGTGACGCCGCGTCGCTTCCCTCACCGTCACCGGCCTCGCCACCAGTCTCCAGGGCGAAAAGATGATTGGTCAGCTCGCGTATTCTCGCCACCGCGCGGTTAAAGCGAAACCCTTCGAGATCGGCGGTAACGGCGGCGATGGTCTTGTGGGTCAGGCGCCGGGTCTGCAGCGCCGCGCCAGCGATGTCGCCGGGTGTTTCGGCATCCACAGCGGCCAGGGGAAGCGGCGGCTCGGTCATCATGCGCCACAGCTTGTTGAGATAACGCCAGACCCCCTCCACGCCGGTATCCGACCATTCAAGGTCGCGCTCGGGCGGGCTGTCCGACAACATGAAGAGCCGCGCCGTATCGGCGCCGTATTCTTCGATGATGGCGGCGGGGTCGACCACATTCTTGCGCGATTTGCTCATTTTCTCCACGCGGCCGGCGGTGACGGGGGAGGTGTCGGAAATCTTTACCAGAGCGCCGCCGTCTTGGTGGCTGACCTCGTCGGGAAAAAGCCAGTCCCCCGCCTCGTCGCGATAGGTTTCGTGACAGACCATGCCCTGGGTCAAGAGGCCGGTGAAGGGTTCCTTGACCCCGCCATAGCCGCATTTAAGAAGCGCGCGGGTGAAGAAGCGGGAATAGAGAAGATGCAGGACGGCGTGTTCGATGCCGCCGATATACTGGTCCACCGGCATCCAGTACTGCGCGGCCTCTGCATCGAAGGCGGTCTCGGCATGGGGCGAGCAAAAGCGGGCGAAATACCAGGAAGATTCGAAAAATGTGTCGAAGGTATCGGTTTCCCGCCGCGCCGGCTTGCCGCATTGCGGACAGTCCACATCCTTCCAGCTGGGGTGATGTTCCAGCGGGTTGCCGGGCTGGTCGAAGGAAACGTCCTCGGGCAGGGTCACCGGAAGGTCGGATTCGGGCACCGGCACGATTCCACATGTCTCACAGTGAATCACGGGGATGGGACAACCCCAATAGCGCTGGCGCGAAACCCCCCAATCGCGAAGGCGGTACAAGGTAACGGCTTCACCCTGGCCGGCTTCGGAGAGACGCTTGGTGGCCGCCGCGATGGCGTCGTCTTTCTTCAGCCCGTTGAGAAAGCCCGACTCCATCAGGACGCCGTCACCGGCTGCGGCCGTGTCCTCGATCTCGAAGGGTTTGCCGTCGGGTGAGACCACGGGAATCACCGGCAGATCGTATTTGCGGGCGAATTCCAGATCACGCTGGTCATGGGCGGGACAGCCGAAAATGGCGCCGCTGCCGTATTCCATCAACACGAAGTTGGCCACATAAAGGGGCAGGGTCTTGCCCTCGACGAAGGGATGGGTGATTTTTATTCCGGTATCGTAACCTTCTTTCTCGGCCGCTTCGATGACCGCCTCGCTGGTCCCCATAGCCTGACATTTCTCAATGAATTCAGATAGTTGCTTGTCATTTGCGGCGAGTTCCGCGGCCAGGGGATGATCCGGCGCCATGGCGCAGAACGAGGCCCCGAACAGGGTGTCGGGGCGGGTGGTGAAGACCTTGAGCCTGTCATCACGCCCTTCGATGGCGAACAGCACATGAGCGCCTTCTGAGCGGCCGATCCATTTCTCCTGCATCAGCCGCACCTGATCGGGCCAAGCCTTCAGCGATTCCAGAGACTCCAGAAGATCGTCGGCGAAATCGGTAATGCGCAGGAACCACTGATGCAATGTGCGCCGTTCCACCGGTGCGCCCGAACGCCAGCCACAGCCATCCACCACCTGTTCATTGGCGAGGACCGTCTGGTCCACGGGATCCCAGTTGACCAGTGATTCCTTGCGATAGGCGATGCCATTGGCAAGAAAATCGAGGAACATTTTCTGTTCAAAGCGGTAATAGCCGGGATCACAGGTGGCGATCTCCCGCGACCAGTCATAGGACAGCCCCATGGATTTGAGCTGTTCGCGCATGCTCTCGATGTTGTGCCTGGTCCACTGGCCCGGCGGCACCTTGTTTTCGATGGCCGCGTTTTCGGCGGGCATGCCGAAGGCGTCCCAGCCCATGGGGTGCAGCACGCTGAACCCCTGCGCCCGTTTGAACCGCGCTACCACATCGCCCAAAGTATAATTACGCACATGGCCCATATGGATGCGGCCCGAGGGATAGGGAAACATCTCGAGCACATAAAATTTGGGACCCGTGGCCACGTCATCCACGGCGAAACAGGCGCCCTCTTCCCAGGTACGCTGCCATTTTGTCTCCGTTTCCCGGAAATTATAGCGTTCCTTGGAATTATCGCGCGTCATCTTGTGAACCGCTCTGGCCGTAAATAAAAAAGTTCCCAAACGGAAGCCGGATCATAGAGGGGAAGCATCCCGAACGCCACACCATCACCCCCCGCTCGCGGAACCATCTCCGCACCCTTCGATTAAGACGAAGACGGCGGGATTGCAACCCTCTCGAGGGGGTTCCTCTCAAGGGCGCCCCCCTCAAGAGCGAACCCCTCGATGGCGGCAATCCCCACCGCGCCGCTGTGGGTGAGCCGCTGGGCGTTGCCGGCATGGATGCCGCCCAGGGCATAGACCGGGAGTGGCGCGCCCCGCGCCAACAGGGAAAACCGCAACGGACCCAACGCGTCCCGGCCGGGATGGCTGGTGGTGGGAAAAACAGGGGACAACAGCGCCGCATGAACCCCCAGGCGTGACGCCGTCTCCAGTGCAAAACGGGAATGAACGCTGGCGGTGAGACTCCACTGGGGCGGGAATCGGCGCAGGCTCCCGATCATCCGTGCCGGCGCAAAGAGCGCGGCTTGCGGCAGATGGAGGCCGCAAACACCCAGGACACCCAGATGCAGGGCAAAGCCCACATCTTTCCGGTTCGCCGCGGCCAAAATCAGGCGAAGCCCCCGGCGGCGGCACAATTTCAGCAGTTCGCGGGCGAGGGAGCGGCGCTTAGGATTGCCGTAATCGCGCAAAAGAACGGCGCTGCCCCGGGGCAGGGCGGCGATGGCGGCAAGGCTTTCGGTACGGCATTTTTCGTCCACTATGAGAATGGCCCCAGGAAGAATGACCTCAGGCAACCCCCGTATGCCATACGCTCCACTCTTCGCGCGGCTGTGCCGCGGGAGGGTGGCGGAGATACGTGCCAGCTTTTGACATGAACCGTGAAAGCTTGCTGTCATGGGCTTTCTTTTTATCCGTTTACGGGCGTTCTCACCGATTTGGCGGAGGATGCGACATTACATTCTCTCCTTGCAGTCCGGCAGCGCCCCTCGTAATGGTGCGTACGTTATGACAGAACGCAAACCCCAAACCGAGTCTCCCGCCACCATCCCTGAAAACCTCCGGGCGGTGAGGCAAGAAATCGCCGCCGCGGCAAAAGCCGTGGACCGTGACCCGAAGGCGGTAACACTGGTGGCGGTATCAAAACTCCAGGATGAAGACAAAGTGCGCCAGGCCCTTGAGGCGGGCCACCGGGTCTTCGGCGAAAACCGGGTCCAGGAAGCCAAGGCCAAATGGCCGCAATTCAAAGACAGTCACTCCGACATCGTGCTGCATCTGATCGGGCCCCTGCAGACCAACAAGGCGCGTGATGCCGTGGAGCTGTTCGACGTTATTGAAAGCCTGGACCGGTTGAAGCTGGGACGCGCCCTGGCCGATGCCATGGAAAAAAGCGGCCGCCGGCCCGATTGTCTGATCCAGGTCAATACCGGCGAGGAACCGCAAAAGGCCGGCGTTCTTCCCGCCGAGGCCGATTCCCTTATCGCCGCCTGCCGCGATGATCTGGGGCTGCCGGTGGTGGGGCTCATGTGCATCCCGCCCCAGGACGAAGAACCCTCGCTGCATTTCGCTTTGCTCGACGAGATCGCCCGCCGCAACGGACTGGCTTCTTTGAGCATGGGAATGAGCGGTGACTATGCCATCGCGGTACGCTTCGGGGCCACCCATGTGCGTGTGGGTACCGGGGTCTTCGGCCCCCGTCTTAACCCGGGCGCTGCCTAATTCTTTTCGTAAGCCCGGATTTCCATAGCCGTCTCGGGCTCCACGGCGGCGAGTAGTCCCAGAAGATCACCCCGGGTCACGGCCACACAGCCCTCCGTTGGGGAGTAGCCGGGCGTCGCCAGATGAAGAAAAATAGCGCTGCCCCCATGGGGAACCACGGGCGCATCGTTATGGCCCAGCACCACGATCACGTCATAGGCCCCGTCCTCGCGCCACAAGGATTCGCAGTGTCCGTCATAGGGAAGAATGACGGGTTGATTGTATTGGGAATCGCCGGAGTCATCACACCATCCGTCCTCCGGTTTCAGGGGCATGACGGAAAGAGCCGAGCGCGGTGGATCAAGGCGGTCGGGACGGTATAAAACCCGGCGCAGCGGAAAACGCCCCAGGGGCGTGGCGCCGTCTCCTTCATGCTTTTCGGAGGTGACGCCGCTTCGCCCCAACGAACAACAACAGCGAAAATCCCCGAGAACCAGAGCGCCCGTCGTTGCTTCCAACCCGTCGGGGGTGACCACAATATCCATGGCCGGAGTATAGCCGCCGGATGGCGGCTGCGAACCCGTTCATGAAACGGGGAAGAAAACTAAAAAATCAGCGGGAAATATAAAGGGGCTGACATAGATAAGGAATTTTCCTTATGAATGTCA
>CAYZWF010000010.1:17991-61069 GCA_964482135.1 uncultured Rhodospirillaceae bacterium | reverse complement strand
ACATTCGAACTGGACCACTCAAGAGGGGCTGGTCAATGCTCTCCGGGAATACTCTGGCGTGTTGAATCTCGGGCCTTTTTAAGGGTGGCTTGTGTGAACAGGACCGTTATACAGTGTGCTTCAGGACGTAGTCCGACTTAAAGACGGGAAAGAAGCGTGATTCTGGAATGAACTACGAAGTTCAGACATATAAAAACGGCAAATGGGTTATCAGTTCCGTCCAGGATGATAAGGACGAGGGTATCTACGAAGCCCAGCGGCTGATTCAGAACAAGCGCACGTCCGCCGTTCGGGTTGTTCAGGAGGTCTTCGACGAGGCTAACGACACCTACAGGATGAAGGTTGTCTTCCGCCGCAGCCGCAAGGGCAGCGAGGAGTCCTCCCCCGAGGGAGCCAGGAGCGAAGGCGAGCGCAAGCATAAGAAGCGGGTCAAGCCGGAGGATATTCCTCTGATGGAGCGGGTAACGACGGCCATTAGTAAGGGCGTTACCGCGTTTCTCAGCAGTGTGGTTTTTCTAATTCTGAAGTTTACCGTCATCATCGGTCTTGGCATCTGGCTTCTCGTGACCATGAACGATCTGGCAGAGAAACTGTAAATTGACCGTGGCGGTGCTTAATTTCATGCCCGGCGCATTGTTCCGGAATGCGGTCGCGTCAATTGGGAAATATCACATAACTGGTTTTTCGGGAGGGTCATGACAGACACATCAGATACAGCACCACCGAATATGGAGCGCCGGCTTAGCCTTCGCATCCTCACCTATTGGCGTGGGCTCCGTGACCAACGGGCCGATCCCGGTTTGTCCGATGTTGATCCCGAGTCCATTTCCGACATGTGGCCGTGTTGTCTGGTTCTTAAGGTGGAAGGGTGCGAATCCGATCCCATTATCGCGACTTGCGGGCACGAATTGCAGGAGCATGGCGGTGAGGATTTAACCGGAAAACCGCTTTCCGCAGATCCACCTCAAAGCCTGGTGGCTAATGGAGCGTCCTTTTTTCAACAGGTTCTCAGCAAGCGTGTTCCCATCACCTATGGCGACAAATACACTAATGCCGAAGGCAATGAAGTCCTATTTCGCAGCGCTATTCTTCCTCTGGGAGAAAATGACGAAGCCATTACCCATCTGCTGTGCGCCGCAAATTGCAGGGAAGTAGAGCCGGAATAGTCTCTGTCTGCAGGAATGCTCTAGTGACGTACTGGGAAATTATCTTATAACCAACTCATCATTTTCTTCTCGCAAGCCGGTCTCTTGGGGGCGTGTTTTTTGGGAACGATAGTCGCGTACGAGATTCAGACCTATAGGGGCGGCGAATGGAAAATCGATTCCATCTTTGATGACAAGGAATTGGCTACCTTCGATGCGACGCGGATGGAGGAAAGTGGTCGCCATTCCGCCATTCGGATTGTCGAAGAGACCTACGACAGCGAAACCGATCTCACCAAAGTCCGCATCGTCTTTCGCAGCTCAAAGGTAAGTGAGAGCAATCAGGCCACCGAGGCAAAACAACAGCCTAAAAAGGCCAAGTCTCCCGTTCGGCCCAAGCCCACCGCCGGGGATATCCAGAGAAAAAAAACAGCTCGCCCACCAACCGATAGGGAAAAACCTATCGGCGAGCTTAAAATGTTTTGGTACGTGATAATCGTGGGCGTGGGACTTATTTTGCTCTTGAGCTTTATTACCGAATCCCTTTGATGTCCTCAAGAAACAGATTTATTTCGGCGCGTGCTTGTTAAGAATGCGCTGCAGGGTGCGCCGGTGCATGTTAAGGCGCCGCGCGGTCTCGGAGACATTGCGATCACACTGCTCGAAGACTCTCAGGATGTGTTCCCAGCGCACCCGGTTGGCCGACATGGGCTGGTCGGGCGGCGGCAGCGGCGAATCGGGATCGGCGAGAAGCGTTTTCTCGATCACGTCGGCATCCACGGGCTTGGGCAGGTAATCAATGGCGCCAGCCTTGACGGCGGAAACGGCGGTAGCAATGTTCCCGAATCCGGTGAGCATGACAATGCGGGTATCGGGATTGGAATCATGAAGGGCTGTTACCACGTCCAGCCCGCTGCCGTCTTCGAGCCGAAGGTCCAGAACGGCGTAATCGTGGCTTTGGCTCGATACGATTTTCAGAGCCTCACTGACGCTTTCCGCTGTGGAAACAGCAAAACCGCGTTTTTCCATGGCCTTGGCCAGACGCAGGCGTAGGGGCGCGTCGTCATCAAGGATAAGAAGACGCCGCCCCTCGCCGCCGGCGATGGAATGCTCTGAGCCGCGCTCCATATTTTTTTCATCATCCTTTCGCATCGTCATAAAATCCATTTTCCGTTAAGTCAGCTTCCATCGGTAACACGAGGGGGGTCCAGCGCCGACCGTAGCCATCGTGCCGTAACTATGGCCCCCCCGTTCCAGCGATTACCAAAGGATAGCATAGCACCGGTTTGTGCCAGCAAGGTTTGGGAAATAAAAATTCCCAGCCCCATATGTCCTTCCTTTCCCGAACGGGTGGATAAATAGGGATCGCCGAGACGCTGAATGACGTGTTGCGGAAATCCGGGGCCGTCGTCAAGTATTTCCACGGTTGCGTCCGTAGCGCTCCAGCGTGTCACCACTACAACACGCTCACGGGCGAAGCCTGTGGCGTTGTGCACAAGTCCGCCAATGCCGTGTATGAATTCGGGACTCTGTTCCACCTGCGGCTCGGAAGGTGTGGCTTCTCCCTCTTCGGTTTTTTCTGCCCTTTTCTCAAAGACCACCTCCACGGGGGCATCCGTGTAAGGTGTGGACGCCGCCATCACCAGCCCTGAAAGGGGAATGGGATGAAAGAGTGTCCCTCTATCCTTCCCTGGCCTCCCGGCCAGTTCGGCGAGAATTTCACGGCAGCGCTCGCTCTGGCTGATGAGAAGGGCCACATCCTCGGCCAGGGGGCTGTCATCGGGGATGTCATGATCGATTTCTTTCGCCACCACGGCAATAGTCCCGAGCGGACTACCAAGCTCATGTGCCGCTGCTGCCGCCAAGGCGCCGAGCGCTGATCGCCGCTGTTCCCTCGCCAGGGCCATCTGTGTGTCGGAAAACGCCCTGGACATGCGGCGTCCGCTCTCCGCCAGATACCAGTTATAGGTGGTGAGAAGGACAATGGTCAGGACCAGAGACATCCACATCCCGGCAATATAGATGAAGGGAAGATCGAGAACCCCCGGAGGAAAAGGAAGGGGAAAATGCCAGAAAGCAAGCGCGGAAATACTGGCTATGGACAGAAGCCCCAGCATAAGAGTGCTGCACCGCGACAGGGTAGTGGCCGAAACGGTGATGGGAGCCATAATCAACAGGGCAAACGGGTTGATCAGACCGCCGGTGAAATACAGCAACAGACTCAACTGTACGATATCGAGACCAAGATGCGCCGCCGCCTCCCTGTCGCCGAGCCAGACCTGATATGAACGCTTGCGGGTAACCACCAGATTCAGCAGTCCCGAAGCCGCCACCAGGGCAAGGGCCGGCGCCATGGGCAGGTGGTAGCCCAGAGAGAAATGAACCAGAACCAGGGAGAATAACTGGCCAGCGACCGCCACCCAGCGAATACGCACCAGTGTGCGTAGGCGGATCCTGTCGTTCTCCCCGGGGGCGGGCCAGGGCACGAAGGTCTGGATGAAATCACCCATGGTTTTATTGTCCGCCATCTTCCCTCCGTTCCCTGGATGGAGCCTGTGACCAGTATCTCATATGGACGGTGATGGTGGTGAGTCCTTCGCCGACCGTCACGGCGGCGGCGCTGAAGCTGGGGGCTGAAAAAAACACGGTGGCGTCATTGCTGAACCCAAACCCCTCCAAGGGCAGGCCCAGAAACCCCTTGTCGTAAATATTGTCACTATCCTCGTCATGAAACAGAGCCAGGGCGTATTCTCCGGGCGGCAGGTCGGAAAAAAATACGCTTAATCCTTCCTGGGGAATGGGCACGTCGGAAATGACAAAGGCCTCCCCGCTGATGGGGAAGCGGTCGGCCCGGTCATAAAGGGCCAGCCGCACGAGACCGTCATTGTTGCGCAGTTCTTTCACTTTCACCTGCAATTCCCCTGCCTGGGCGCCTGCGGACATTGACGCCCACAGGGATGCGTAAAGAACAAGATCCATTCCCAACAAACGCCAGGCTCGTCCCCCGGTATTACCCGTCCTGTTGGTCATCAAGCCCCTCTTTGGTGCTGACATCGGCCTCCGCGAAACTGGCCATGCCGGTGTGACAGACGATCGCCGACCTGACAAGCCCCAGGGCCAGCACCGCGCCCGTGCCCTCGCCCAACCGCATATGGAGGTCCAACAGTGCGTTCTTGCCGGTTTTCTCCAGTAACCGCCGGTGCCCCGGTTCTGCGGAGACATGGCCCACCTGACAGTGGTCCAGCGACCCCTTGGAGAGAGCGTGAAGAACGGCCGCCGCGGCGGTACAGGTAAAGCCATCGAGAATTACCGGAACTGACAAAAGGCGGGCGGCGAGAACGGCGCCGGTAATGGCCGCCAGTTCGTGCCCTCCCAGACGCCGCAAGGCTTCAAGCGGGTCTTTCAGATGGTCGCAGTGAAGCGCCAGACCTGCGTCCACGACCCGCGCCTTGAGGCGCAACCCCTTGCCCGCCATTCCGGTTCCCGGCCCTACCCATTCCTTGCCCTTGCCGCCGAACAGGCCGGCACACAGCGCGGCGGCGGAGGTGGTGTTGGCGATTCCCATCTCTCCCAGACACAGTATATCCATTCCCGCTTCCACCGAGGTCATGCCATAGGTCAGGGCCTCCATGCACTGGGCTTCGTCCAGCGCCGGTTCCCGTGTGAAATCTCGTGTGGGGGTTTCCAGGGCCATTTCATGGACCCGCATTTCCATATCGGCTTCCCGGCACAGCTGGTTGATGGCGGCGCCTTCATTGATGAAATTCCGCACCATTTGTACCGTCACCTCCGCGGGATAGGCGGAGACGCCCAACTCGGCGACCCCATGATTGCCGGCGAACAGGCACAGCAGCGGTCTCTCGGCCTGAGGGGGATGCCGTCCCTGCCAGGCACAGAGCCATTCACAGAGTTCCTCGAGGCGGCCAAGCGCACCCGCAGGCTTGGTCAACGTGGATTCCCGTTCCCGTGCCGCCGCCGCCGCGCTCTCGTTGGCGGCGGGACACACCTTAACCAGAGTGCGGATATCATCGAAGCATGTGGGGGGCTGTATCTGTGTCATAAAATTGATCGAGCCCACGGACAAAGAAAAAGATGGAATTGGCGGCGGCGTTCATCTGTCTTATAAACATTCCTGTCTAGAGCATATCTTTCTCATACGGAAACTTTTGATGGCTGTAAATCGGTTCATTCGGACAGACGCGGCGCGCAACGCGATATTTGGATATCGGGTAAGCGTCGCAACGCAGCCGAGGGACCGATTTATACCACCGAAGGCCGGGTTCTTTTGCGCTGGCACCGCGTTCCCGTGTCTTGCATGATGTCCCGCATCATTCGGCGACACGGGCCTTGTGACAACGCAAAATAACCTCGGTCAAATGATCCCGTATGGGAAAGATATGCTCTAGAGACAATCCCGTAATCCAGCCATCTATCAGGGGCTTCGCCCATGGCCGCAAGGAAAAAACCTTCTCTTCCGCCCGATGTGCCCGGCACCGAGCCCGGCGACGGCGATGATCCAATTTTCGACGCCGCCGAAGCGGGGGAGATTCTCTCCGGTTGGTGGGACGATCTGTGCGTTGCCACGGTTTTCCTTACCCGGATTCCCTTCGGCGCGCCGGGAAAGAAAGCGAAAGGGGCCGTGGCCGCCTCCATGCGCGCCTTCCCTCTGGTGGGCGCGGCACTCGGCATCGCCGGGGGCATGGTCTACGGGCTTTCCGCCTGGCTTGGTCTGTCACCGCTGCCGTCTGCCTTTCTTGCCCTGGCCGCGGTTGTCGTTCTTTCCGGGGCCATGCATGAAGACGGGCTTGCCGATACCGTGGATGGGTTCATTGGCGGCAGCGACAAGAAAAACCGTCTCGCCATCATGCATGACAGTTTCATTGGCGCCTATGGCGTGTTAGCCCTGATTTTCTCGGTGGGAATTCGTGTGGCGATCTTGGCCTCCCTTGCCGATCCGGGGCGGGTGGCCGCGGTTATGATTGCGGCATTGGCGGTCTCGCGCGCCAGCCTGCCGGTTCTTGCCTCGAACATGAAGCCGGCGCGCCGTAGCGGTCTGGCGGTGTCAGCGGGACGACCGAGTCAGGACCGGGTCTATGCCGCCGTTGCTCTGGGCGCGGCGCTGACATTGCTTTTTCTTGGTCCCGTGGCGGGCCTGTTTGCGCTTCTTGCCGTCGCCGCCGTCATTGTGGCGATGGTGGCGCTGTCGCGTCATTTCGTGGGCGGCTATACGGGCGATGTCCTGGGCGCCACCCAGCAGGCCTGCGAAGTGGCCGTCCTGTTGGTGGCCGCCGCCACTCTATGACCAAGGATATGCCCCGCACCACCCGTTGGTGGTGGCTGCGCCATGCCCCCATCCCCGAGCGCCGGGGACGCGTCTTCGGACAAATGGATGTGGATGCCGATGTTTCCAACGTATCCACCCTGAACGGTCTGGTTTCATGTCTGCCCCGGGACGCCCTGTGGATCACCAGCCCGCTGAAACGCGCCCGTCAGACGGCGGCGGCATTGGCTAACGCGATGGGCCATGATGCCGAGCCCCTGGTGGAGCCGGACTTCGCCGAACAGGACTTCGGTCTCTGGCAGGGGCTCACTCATGACGAAATGGCCGAACGGTTCCCCCGGGAGAACGAACTGTTCTGGAAAACACCAGGCTCGGCCAGCCCACCCCAGGGAGAGAGCCTGGCAGAGGTGATGGGCCGTGTGGGGCGTGCCGTGGAAACCCTTTCCCGAGGCCACCCCCAGGAAGAACGTATTGTTTTTGCCCATGGCGGCGTCATCCGTGCGGCCCTGGGGCTTTCTCTGAGCCTCGAGCCGGAAAGGGCGCTGTGCTTTGCCGTGGACAACCTGTCCGTGACCCGGATTGATCGAATTGCTGTTCCTGGGGAGCCCGTTCAGTGGCGCATAGGCGGGGTGAATCTCGTTTTTCTTTAAGGAGGACACTTTTTCTAGGCTATACAACCCTACATCCGTTGAGGTCTAATGCGGAGCTTGGTTACGTGTGATGAACAAGGCCCATTCTTGGTGGATGTTATCGGAAAAATTTCAGACATTTTAGGCTCCACGAAGAGACCACCCCGCGATCTTGGTGACGGAGACCGCCGCGAATACGAACGCTATTCATCCGACAAAACGTGCTCAGTCCAGTTCGGTGACACGCAGGTGGAAAGCCAGATTCTGGACATTTCCGTAACTGGAGCCTGGATCGAGAGTAAAATTGACGCCGCAGCCGGGACAGAAGTTGATGTGGTTATTCTCAGTCTTGACCGGTCCTTCGACGCCGAGATCATCAGAGTGGACGACAGCGGCACCCATATCCGGTTTCTGATTGATGAAGGAGATTCCGAAGCCTTGGAACTTTTGGAAACCTTTGTCGTCCTGACGAAGGTGGAGCACGGCGACACCCTGTAATAAATCTTTCCCGGAATATGGACGTTACCTGCCCGACTTAAGAACATTAGCTTTGCTGGTGTATCCCCTGGGGGCATGCTAGGTTCGCTCGAATCGAACCGGGACAGGGAAGTCCGGTGACGCGCGAGAGGCGGTATAATCCCGCCTTTTCCCGCCAGACCGGCGCTGCCCCCGCAACTGTAAGGGTGAGAACACGATAAATATGCCACTGGCCGCAGGGCTGGGAAGGCATCGTGTTCATGGATGATCCCGAGCCAGGAGACCTCCCCGGTTTACTCAGGCCATAATTGACCCTCGGGTGGAGGTTCGTGCCGCATGCTGGCATCAAAACCCCTACAGAAAAATGTTTCCCTTCCCGCCGTGACTCTGATTCTGGGTGGCGTACGTTCGGGTAAGAGCAGCTATGCCGAAGCGTTGGTACGAGCGGCTTCACAGGGACGAGGCGTCTATCTGGCCACTGCCGATGCCGCCCAAGCCCTGGCCGATCCGGAAATGCGCGCGCGTATCGAACATCACCGGGCGCGGCGCGGCGGCGACTGGACCACCATCGAGGAACCTTTGGCCCTGGTCGAGACGCTCCTTGGCCAGGCAGGCCCGGAGACGCCCGTTCTCGTCGACTGCCTTACTCTCTGGCTTGCCAACCTGATGGCGGCGGGCCGTGATATCGCCGCCGAAATCAACGCTCTGGAAGAGGCTCTGCCCCGGCTCGCCGGCGCCGTGGTTTTTATTTCCAACGAGGTGGGGCTGGGCATCGTCCCGGAGAACGCCACCGCTCGCGCCTTCCGCGACCATGCCGGCCTGCTCCATCAAAGACTGGCGGCTTGCGCCGACCGGGTGGTGTTCATGATGGCGGGGTTGCCCAGCATTCTCAAAGACCCAACCTTAGTGAAGGAATGACATGAAGATTCAGGCAACCATTATCTCGGGCTTTCTTGGCTCCGGAAAAACCACCCTCATTCGCCACCTTATCGCGTGCGCGGAAGGCCGGCGGCTGGCCCTCATCATCAACGAGTTCGGCGATCTCGGATTCGACCGCGAGGCTCTCCTTGGCGGTGATGGAACGGGCGGGGAAAAGGGGGAATGCGGGGTGCCGGGTTGTAAGGAAGACGATATCGTGGAACTGGCAAACGGCTGTATCTGCTGCACCGTGGCCGATGACTTCCTGCCCACCATCACGGCACTGATGGAGCGGGAAGAGCCCCCCGAGCACATCATCATCGAGACCTCGGGGCTGGCCCTGCCCAAACCCCTGGTCAAAGCCTTTGCTTGGCCCGAGGTGCGTTCCCGCGTCACCGTGGATGGCGTGATTACGGTGATCGACGCCGCTGCCGTGGCCGCCGGACGCTTCGCCGACGACCCCGAGGCCGTGGCCCGCCAGCGTGCCGCCGATCCCATGCTCGATCATGATAACCCGCTGGAGGAAGTCTTCGGTGACCAGCTTTCCTGTGCCGATCTGGTGGTCCTCAACAAGACCGATCTTCTGACGCCTAAGGAACTGGAAAGCGTGCAACGGGGTCTGGCCGGGGACCTGCGTCCCGGGGTCAAGGTGATCGCCACCCAGGAAGGCCGCATCGAGCCTCGTATTGTTTTGGGGCTGGGCGCGGCGGCGGAGGACGACCTCCACGCCCGCCCTTCGGTCCATGATGGCGAGGAAGAACACGATCACGATGATTTTGAAAGTTTCACCCTGCCGCTATCCCCCCTGGGTGATGTGGAGGACCTTCTCGCGCGTCTGCAAGAGGCCGCCGCCGCCCATGACATTCTGCGCGTCAAGGGATTTGTCGGGGTGGCGGACAAGGCCATGCGGCTTGTGGTGCAGGGAGTAGGCACGCGCCTTCACCATTATTTCGACCGTCCCTGGGAGGCCGGGGAGCGTCGTGACGGCGCGTTGGTGGTGATCGGTCTCAAGGGGCTGGATCGTGAAGCCATTTCCAGAATGGTGATAGGCGGCTAAATCATGCATCTGCTGGCGGCACAACCCGGGGGGATCAGTGATGGCACGGAGGCCGTGGACCTCGGCCAGACTCCCGGCGATGTGGTGGTTCTTTCCGCCGCCGACAGTGATCTTGCCTCCCTCGCCGCGGCGCGGGATATGCTCTGGGAAAAGGGGGAAGCCCCGCCCTCCCTGCGGCTGGCCAACCTTCTAAATCTATCTCACAATTTGTCAGTAGACCTCTATGTGGGTTCCGTGATCGAACAAGCGAAGCTGGTGATCGTACGGCTCCTGGGCGGCAGGGGGTACTGGCCCTATGGCGTGGAGGAACTGGCGAGCGCCGCGCGGCGCAAGAATGTGGCCCTGGCTTTTCTTCCCGGCGACGATCAGCCCGACGCCGAACTGGCGGCCCTCTCCACGCTGGCGCCGGAGGCCACCCATCGCCTGTGGCAGTACTGTGTGCAGGGTGGGGTGGAAAACGCCGCCAATTTCCTGCGCTTCGCCGCCAGCCTCACAGGCCGCGAGGATTCCTGGCGCGAGCCAGTCCCGCTGCTGCGCGCCGGGCTTTACTGGCCGGGCTGCGACCAGCCCACGCTGGACGATCTGCGCGATGCCTGGGTTCCGGAACGGCCGGTGGCTGCGATTTTGTTCTACCGGGCGCTGGTACAGGCCGCCGATACCAGGCCGATAGACGCCCTGGTGACGGCGCTGGCCGAGCGCGGCCTCAACCCCCTGCCCATCTATGCCGCCAGCCTCAAGGACCCGGTGGCCGCCGCCACCGTTGACGAATTACTGCACGCCGCGCCGCCCGACGTGGTGGTGAACGCCACCGGCTTCGCCCTGTCGGTCCCCGGAGAGGAGCGGGCGGATACACCTTTCGATTTCGCCGACTGTCCGGTGCTGCAAGTGGCGTTCAGCGGCGGCACCAAAGATGCCTGGCAGGAGGGATGCGCGGGGCTCAACACTCGCGACCTGGCCATGAGCGTGGTTCTGCCCGAAGTGGACGGGCGTCTCTTCACCCGCGCCGTTTCCTTCAAGGAGCGCAGCCGGCGCGACGAGGCCACCCAATGCGATCTGGTGGCCCATGAGCCGGTGGCCGACCGGGTGGCGTTTTGCGCTGATCTGACCCGCGCCTGGGTGGAGTTGCGGCGGAGCCCGGCCAGCGAGCGCCGCATCGCGCTGGTACTGGCCAATTATCCCAATCGTGACGGACGGCTTGGAAATGGCGTCGGTCTGGATACGCCTGCGGGCACCGTTAATGTGCTGCGCGCCCTGAAAGGCGCCGGATACACCACGGAGTCCCTGCCCACAGAATCTCTACCCGAAGACGGGGCGGCGCTTGTGGCCCAGATTTGCGCTGGTCCCACCAATGATTTTCACGACCTGTCCAATCGTTCCATATCCGAAACGATATCTCTGGACGAATATTCGGCCTTCTTCGCCACTCTGCCGGGGGCGTTGCAGGAAAAAATCACGGAACGCTGGGGCGGGGCCGAAGAAGACCCCTTCTTTCTCGAGCGAAGCCAAGTCTTCGCCCTTCCCGTGATTCGCTTCGGCAAGGTGGCCGTGGGCCTGCAACCGGCGCGAGGTTACAATATTGATCCCGCTGCCAGCTATCACAGTCCCGATCTGGTGCCGCCGCACAGCTACTTCGCCTTCTATGCCTGGCTACGCGGCTCTTTCGCGGCCCATGCGGTGGTCCATATGGGCAAGCACGGTAATCTCGAATGGCTGCCGGGCAAGGCGCTGGCGCTTTCCAAGGCCTGTTTCCCGGAGGCGGCATTGGGGCCCCTACCCCATCTTTACCCCTTCATCGTCAATGATCCAGGTGAGGGCAGCCAAGCCAAGCGGCGCACGGCGGCGGTGATCATCGACCATCTCACCCCGCCATTGACCCGGGCCGAAAGCTACGGCGCGCTGGCGGAGCTGGAACAGCTTGTGGATGAATATTACGAGGCCGCCGGACTCGACCCTCGCCGCCTTACCTTATTGCGCCGGGAAATTCTGGAACGTCTGCAAATGACGGGACTCGACGCCGATTGCGGTATTGCCGACAGAGATGGCGAGGAGGAGGCCCTGAAAAAGCTGGACGCCTATCTCTGTGAACTGAAGGAAATGCAGATCAGGGACGGCCTCCATATCTTCGGCCAGTCGCCGCAAAACGGCCAGCTCACCGATCTTCTGGTGGCTCTGCTGCGGACACCGAGAAATGAAGGGGTTAACGGGGACGCCTCCCTGATCCGCGCCCTGGCCGATGATCTGGAACTTTCCTTCGATCCTCTGGACTGTGACATGGCCGCGGTCTGGGACGGGCCGCAGCCCCATGTGCTGGACCAAAGCGGCGTCTGGCGTAGCGCCGGTGATACGGTGGAGCGGCTGGAATCGCTGGCCTGCCGTCTCGTGGGCGGTGAGGCAAAGCCGGAGAAGATGTGGGTTCGCACCACCGCGGTGCTCGACTATATGAAGGCAAGCCTGCGTCCCGCCGTCATGGCCTGCGGCGAGGCCGAAATCACCGGTCTTTTGGCCGGACTCGACGGGCGCTTCGTGGCGCCGGGGCCGTCGGGCGCGCCGACCCGGGGGCGGCCCGATGTGCTGCCCACGGGGCGCAATTTCTATTCGGTGGATACCCGCGTGGTGCCCACACCAGCGGCCTGGACCCTGGGCTGGAAGTCGGCCACCCTGCTGCTGGAACGCTATGCCCAGGAGCACGGCAATTGGCCCCGGCGTCTGGCTTTAAGCGCCTGGGGGACCAGCAATATGCGCACCGGTGGTGACGATATCGCCCAGGCGCTGGCCCTGATGGGGGTGCAGCCCCGGTGGGAGCCCGCCTCGCGCCGCGTTACCGGGTTTGAGATTATGCCGGTGTCGGTTCTGGGCCGTCCCCGGGTGGATGTGACCCTGCGTATTTCCGGATTCTTCCGTGACGCCTTTCCCGGTCTCATCGACCTTTTCGATTCCGCCGCCCGCGCCGTGGCGGCGCTGGATGAGACGCCCCAGGACAATCCCCTGGCCGCTCATGTACGTGACGAGGCCGAGGCCATGGCGGCGCGCGGCGAAGCAAAAGATGCCGCCCGCACTCGTGCCGCCGCCCGCGTCTTCGGCTCCAAGCCGGGGGCCTATGGCGCCGGGCTTCAGGCGATTATGGACGAGCGCGGCTGGAAGACCGACGCCGACCTGGCGCGCGCCTATATCGCCTGGGGCGGCTATGCCTATGGCGGTGGTGTGAAAGGCGCCGCCGAACACGCCCTGTTCGAGACCCGTCTCGCCGGGATCGAGGCCGTCCTGCAGAACCAGGACAACCGCGAGCACGACCTCCTCGACAGCGACGATTACTACCAGTTCGAGGGCGGTCTTGCGGCGGCCGTGCGTCATGTGTCGGGCGAGGCCCCGGTGGTGTTTCACAACGACCATTCGCGGCCCGAACAACCCAAGATACGCACTCTGGAAGAAGAAATCGGCCGTGTGGTGCGGGCCCGCGTGGTCAATCCTAAATGGATCGCCGGGGTCATGCGTCACGGCTATAAGGGGGCCTTTGAAATGGCGGCCACGGTGGATTACCTCTTCGCCTTCGCGGCCACCGCCCATGCCGTGAAGGATCACCATTTTGATGCCGTATTTGATGCCTATATCCAGAACGATAACGTGCGCGGCTTCATGGAGGAAGCCAACCCGGCGGCGCTTCGTGAAATGAGCGCCAAGCTGATGGAGGCGCTGGAGCGCGGCCTGTGGCGGCCCCGGTCCAACGCCGCCTACCACAGGCTTTCGGGGCTGGCGACCGGGGCGGGGGCACAACAGATGAACGGGGAGGTCCTAACGCCATGAGTCCCACCGACAACACCGGTCACAAGGCGAAGATGGAAAAGCGCAAGACGCTTCACGACAAAAAACTTGCCGGCAAAACCGAGGAAAAGGGGTTGCTCATGGTCCATACCGGCCCTGGCAAGGGCAAGTCGTCGGCCGCTTTCGGCATGGCGCTGCGCTGCGTGGGCCATGACATGCGTGTGGGCGTGGTCCAGTTTATCAAGGGCGCTTGGGACACCGGCGAGCGCCGGGCTCTGGAGACCTTCCCCGAGTTGGTGACCTTCAAGGCGCTGGGCGAAGGCTTTACCTGGGAAACCCAGGATAAGGAGCGCGATATTGCCGCGGCGAAGGCCGCCTGGGAGACCGCCAAAGAGATGATTGCTGATCCCACTTACGCCATGGTGATTCTCGACGAAATGAATATCGCCTTGCGCTATGATTACCTCGACATAGGCGAAGTAGTCGACGTTCTCGTGTCCCGGCGGCCGGGGCTGCATGTGGTGGTCACCGGTCGTAACGCAAAGCCGGAACTGATCGAGGCCGCCGACCTCGTAACCGAAATGACGCTCGTTAAACATCCCTTCCGCGAGGGTGTAAAAGCCCAGCCGGGCGTCGAATTCTAAGGCCCATTTTTTTATCCAACTGTAACTCCAGGGGAGTCAAATCCATGATTGGAACAATGAACATCCTTCGCAGACTATTATTCATCCTTCTCGCCTTTGGCTTTTTGGCCTTTCAGCCCACGGCTGTGCGGGCGGAAAACGACGCCAAGGAACTGGTGATCAAGTCCGAGATCACGCTCAGCAATTTGCTTAGCGATCCCGACTACCACACGCTCCAAACTCTATTGAAAGACGCCAAAGGTGCGTTGATTTTCCCCAGCCTTCTCAAAGCCGGGTTCTTCTTCGGCGCCGAGGGGGGCAGCGGCCTGCTGTTTGCCCGTAACAGCGACGGAACATGGGGCTATCCCGCCTTCTTTACCTTGGGCGCGGTAAGCTTCGGCCTGCAGTTCGGTGGTCAGGATTCGGAAACCATATTCGCTATCATGACCGATCGCGGCATCGATTCCATCATCGACCAGGAAGTGAAACTGGGCGCAGATGTGAGCGTGGCCGTGGGGCCGGTGGGGATCGGCGCCGAGGCCGCCACCACGGCTCAGCTTGCCGATATGTATTCCTTCTCCCGCGCGCGCGGGGCCTATGCCGGAGCTTCCTTCGAGGGGGCGGTGATCCACGGGCGTGAAGGTCTCAACGAGGAATTCTACGGCAGCCGCGCCACCGCCACCGAAATCGTGGTGCAGAAGAAATATTCTTCCGCCGAGGCCGACAAGCTGCGCGCCCTTCTGGCGGGCAACTAGTCCCTTTATGGACGGACGAGGGAAACATAGCGAGGGCCGCGCCGCACGCGTTCCCGCCCTGATGATTCAGGGCACCGGGTCGGATGTGGGCAAGTCCCTGCTGGTGGCGGGGCTGGGGCGTGCCTTTACACGGCGCGGTCTGCGGGTGCGTCCGTTCAAGCCCCAGAACATGTCCAACAACGCCTCCGTTACCATGGACGGCGGGGAGATCGGCCGCGCCCAGGCGTTGCAGGCTCAGGCCTGCGGAGTGGAAGAATCGGTGCATATGAATCCCATCCTGCTCAAACCCCAGTCCGATACCGGCTCCCAGCTTGTGGTCCAGGGCCGGGTGGAAGGCAGTGTCTCGGCCCGCGATTACCACAAGCGCAAGCCCGGCCTCCTGCCCCGGGTTTTGGAGAGTTTCGACGCGCTGGGACGAGATGCCGATCTGATCCTGGTGGAGGGGGCGGGCAGTCCGGCGGAGGTAAACCTGCGCGGCGCCGATATCGCCAATATGGGATTCGCCTGTGCGGCGGATGTGCCGGTGGTGCTGGTGGGCGATATCGACCGCGGCGGCGTCATCGCTGCCCTGGTGGGCACCCATGCCCTGTTGAGCGATGAAGAACGGGGGCTCCTGAAGGGCTATGTGATCAACAAATTCCGGGGCGATGAGCGCCTGTTTGATTCCGCTCTCGCCATTATCGAAGGCAAAACCGGCCTGCCCTGTTTCGGCATCCTGCCCCATGCGGAGGCCGCGCGCCGCCTGCCCGACGAGGACAGCATGGCCCTGGAGGGCAAAAACACCCCTGCCGATACACAGCGCCCGCAACTACGTATCGCCGTGCCGCGCCTGCCCCGTATCGCCAATTTCGACGATCTCGATCCGCTGGCCGCCGAACCCGGCGTGGCGGTGGATATGATCCCGCCCGGGGAGCCCCTGCCCCTGGACGCCGATCTCATCCTCATCCCCGGCTCCAAGTCCACCATGGCCGATCTCGCCTTCCTGCGCGAACAGGGCTGGGACACGGATATTCACGCCCATCTGCGCCGTGGCGGACGGGTTCTGGGGCTGTGTGCGGGCTACCAGATGCTGGGTCACGCCATTTCCGATCCCCATGGCTTGGAAGGTCAGGCGGGCACCGCACCGGGGCTTGGCCTGCTCAACGTGGAAACGGTGATGAGCGATGAAAAGACCCTGCTGCGGGCCACGGGAACCGATGACGCCGATGCCGGCATGTTCCAGGGTGGTTATGAAATGCATCTCGGCGAAACCTGCGGTCCCGACTGCGCCAGGCCCATGTCTCTGCCCCGGGGGCAACAGGGCGGAGCCACCACCGCCAATGGTCTGGTCGAGGGCTGTTACCTGCACGGCCTCTTCGCCGATGACGCCTATCGCCACGACTATCTGAAGGGGTTGAAGGGGAGCTTTGGAACAGGCCCGGGAACGGACCTGTCCTACGCCCAGGGGGTGGAATCCGCTCTCGATGAAGTGGCCGGGCTGTGCGAATCCCGCCTCGATCTCGACCGCCTGCTGGAGATCGCCCGTGCGCGCTAATACCGCCGATACTGTCGATACCGTGGCTTCAGAACAGGTTTTTCAGTTCGTCGAGGGTGCGGAGGATGGTTTGTCCCTCCCGCGACATCTGCCCCGGAGCGGCCAGCCGCGTCATCAGAAGCGTGGCGATAATTCCCGCCTGAATCAGGCAGGCCACGGCATAGAGAAAAAGCGTGCGGCGGATATCCTGAACCGTCAGCCGGGCGCGGCCGTTGCCGATCCATTGGTCCTCGACCACCTTGCCGCCATAATGGCGCGGCCCCGCCAGGGAAAGGTCCAGCGCCCCGGCCACCGCGCCTTCGGGCCATCCCGCATTGGGCGAAGAATGATGTTTGGCGTCGCGCAGCATGGTGCCTATGGCACGGCCGGGATTGGCCGTGGGTACGAAGAACCCTGCGGCTACGAGCATCAGTCCGGCCAGCCGCGCGGGGATGAAATTCATCACATCGTCCAGCTTCGCCGCGGTCATGCCGAAGGAAAGATAGCGCTCGGTTTTGTGGCCGATCATGCTGTCCATGGTATTGACGGTCTTGTAGACGAAGAGACCGGGAAGCCCGAGCAGCACGTACCAGAACACCGGCGCCACCACCCCGTCGGAAAAGTTCTCGGCGCAGGATTCCACCGCCGCGCGGGCCACCCCGTGCTCGTCGAGGGACTCCGGGTCGCGGCCCACAATGTGGCTGACGGCGTCCCGCCCCGAGCCGAGGCCATCGGCCTGCAGGGCCAATCCCACCTTGCGCACATGGGTGTACAAGCTGCGCTGGGCCACCAGCGTCACTACGAAAAACACCTCCACCAGCCAGCCCTGAGCCAGGTCGCGGGCGATTCCGGTGATGGCGTAACCGGCTCCGGCGGCCAGGGCCATCATCACCGCCACCACCAGGAAGCCGCGAATAAGACGTGCCCGTTCGCTACGCGATTCGCGATTGAGGCGGCGTTCCAGGAAGCCCACAAGCCCCCCGGCGATAACCACGGGGTGGGGCACGATACGGAACAAAAGCGGCATGCCGCCCACGATCGCTTCCACCGCCAGGGCGACCAGAAGCAGGAACAGAAGATGCGGGCTGGCAAGGGTATTTGCGGCGGCGAATTCCGTCATCATTCGAGAATGGTATGCCGGGGCTTCCTTGGTCAATCGGCAAATGACCTCCGCCCCCTGATCACCACCTAAAAGAAGGGAACAACATTAATGACTAAGACGGGCGTAATGATCTGCGGCCATGGTAGCCGTGATGAAGAGGCTGTGGCGGAATTCCAGTCTCTGGCGCGGGGCATGCGCGAAAGGCTGCCGCAATATGACGTTGAATCGGGCTTTCTGGAATTTGCCCGGCCCACCATCCAGCAAGGGCTGGAAAAGCTGGTGGAGCAGGGGGTGACGGAGATTCTCGCGGTGCCAGCCATGCTGTTTGCCGCCGGCCATGTGAAAAATGATATCCCCTGGGAGCTCAACAGTTTTGCCGCTTCCCACCCGGATATCTCCCTCTCCTGCGGGCGCGATCTCTCCATCGAGGCAAAACTGCTGGTGGCCGCCCGTGACCGTATTACTGCCGCCATGGAAACCGCCGGCGACGGCGTGCCGGCGGCCGACACCCTCCTGATGGTGGTGGGGCGTGGCACCAATGACCCCGACGCCAATTCCAATGTGTCCAAGGTCGCCCGCATGCTGTGGGAAGGGCTGGGTCTGGGCTGGGCCGAGGCCTGTTACAGCGGTGTCGCCCATCCCCGCGTGGATGAAGGTCTGGAACGGGTGGCGGCCATGTCGTTCCGGCGCATTATCGTCTTCCCCTATTTCCTTTTCACCGGGGTGCTGGTGAAGCGCATCTATGCCCAGATGGCCGAGGTGGCGTCCAGGCATCCGGAGATAGAATTCGTCGCCGCTTCTTATCTCAATGACCATCCCAAGGTTCTCGATTCCCTGGCCGAGCGGGCGACGGGAATCGCCGAGGGTGACAACGCCATGAACTGTATGCTGTGCAAATACCGCGAACAGGTGGTGGGATTCGAGGATGCCCAGGGCCAGCCCCAGGCCGGGCATCATCATCACGTGCGCGGCATCGGCACCGATCATGACCACGGCCATGACCATACCCACGATCACGGCCATGATCCGGCCAAGGAATCCGCCTAGATGAGCTTCGACTACCTGCGCCGCCCCGAGGACATCACCCGCCGCTCCTTCGAGACCATCGGCGAGGAAGTGGATTTCTCAGGGCTCCCCGAAAGCCTGCGGCCCGTGGCCATGCGGCTGGTGCATGCCTGCGCCCTGCCGGACATCGTGCCGGACCTGACCTGGTGCGGCGACGTGGCGGCGGCGGGGAAGGCAGCCCTTGAATCCGGCGCGCCCATTCTCTGCGATGCGAGCATGGTGGCCCAGGGCATCGACGCCTCGCGTCTGACCGCGGGCAATGAGGTGATCTGCACCTTGCGGGAGGACGGCGTGGCGGAACGGGCCAAGGCGCACGGCATTACCCGTTCGGCGGCGGCCCTCGATGATTGGCTGGATCATCTGGACGGCGCCATCGCGGTGATCGGCAATGCGCCCACGGCTCTCTTCCGGTTGTTGGAGATGATCGCCGAGGGCGCGCCGCGCCCGGCCCTCATCCTCGGCTTTCCCGTGGGCTATATCGGCGCGGCCGAATCCAAGGAGGCGCTCATCGCCGAGGCTCCGTCGCACGGGCTTCCCTGCCTTACCCTGCGCGGCCGTTTCGGCGGGTCGGCCCTGGCCGCCGCCGCCCTTAACGCTCTGGCCCGCGCCCAGAAAGTCCGGGAGCCGGTGACACAGGCGACGAACCCATGACCACCTCTCCCTGGTTGCGGGTCATCGGCATCGGCGAGGACGGACTCGACGGGTTGTCTGCCCGGTGCAGACAGTACGTGGAAGAAGCCGAAGTGCTGGTGGGCGGGGAACGGCATCTGGCCTTGGTGCCGCCTTGCGGGGCGGAGCGCCTGACCTGGGGCACGCCCTTCTCCGGCACCCTGGATGTTATCGCCGGCTATCGCTACAAGCGCGTGGTGGTGCTGGCCAGCGGCGATCCCATGGAGTACGGCGTCGGCGCGGCCCTGGCGCGGCGTTTCAGCGCCGACGAAATGGCGATATTTCCCGTCGCCGGGGCGTTTTCCCTGGCCTGTGCGCGGCTCGGCTGGCCCCGGGCGGAGGTGGAAACCCTGACCCTGCATGGCAGACCGCTGGCCCTTCTTAATGCACATCTCCGCCCCGGTGCGCGGCTGCTTATCCTCTCCGAGGACGGTACCACCCCGGCCGCCGTGGCCGCGGCTCTGCGGGACAAAGGCTATGGCCCCAGCCGTCTCGTTGTGTTGGCGCGGCTCGGTGGCCCCCATGAGGAGCGCTGCGACGGCACGGCTGATAACTGGGATGACACCCCCTGCCACGATCTCAACACCGTGGCCGTGGAATGTAGGATTGCAAAAGAGGCAACCGTCTTGCCCCGGGTTCCCGGCCTGCCCGATACGGCGTTTCTCAATGACGGACAGTTGACCAAGCAGGTGGTGCGTTCGGCTACCCTGGCGGCGCTGGCGCCCTTGCCGGGGGCATTGTTGTGGGATGTGGGCGCGGGCAGCGGCTCCATCGCCATCGAATGGCTGCGCGCCGAACCCACATCACAAGCGGTGGCGGTGGAGCGCGATCCGGTGCGCGCCGGACGGGTTGCGGAAAACGCGGAAACTCTGGGTGTGCCCCGGCTCGAAGTGATTACCGGCGAAGCGCCTGGGGCGCTGGCCGGTCTGGCCCCGCCTGATGCGGTGTTCGTGGGCGGCGGCGTTTCCGCTGAGGGCCTGCTGGAGGCCTGTTGGGAGGCATTGACGCCCGGCGGGCGGCTGGTGGCCAATGCGGTGACGGAAAAAGGCCAAGATCGCCTCGCCGCCTTTTTCAGTGCTGAGGGCGGAGAACAGAGCGGGCGGCTCACCCGTATCGCCGTCTCCCATGCCGAACCCGGCTCTGGTGACACCCCTCTGGTGTGGCATGACAAACATCCCGTGACCCAGCTCGCCGTAGAGAAACCCCAATGAGTCCCGCTTCTGAAAACCCCACCCCTGGCACCCTCTACGGTCTCGGTATCGGTCCCGGCGACCCCGAACTGATTACCTTGAAGGCCCTGAAATACCTGCGCGCCGCACCCCTCCTGGCTTATCCCGCGCCGCTGGAAGGTGAGAGCTTGGCGCGGCGTATCGTCGAGCCCCATCTGCCGGAGAACCAGACCGAAATCGTCATCCGCACCAGCTATGACGAAAACCGCCAACCCGCCGAGGCCGCCTATGACCAAGCCGCCGAAGAGATGGCGGAGCATCTGGGCGCGGGCCGTGACGTGGCCCTGCTGTGTCTTGGCGATCCCTTCCTCTACGGCTCCTTCCAGTATCTCTTCGCCCGGCTCGGTGACCGCTTCCCGGTGGAGGTGGTGCCCGGCGTCTCCGCCCCGGCGGCGGGGTCGGCGGCGGCGCAGCTGGCTCTCGCCGCGGGCAATGACTGTCTCGCTTTGATCCCGGCGACCCTGGACGAGGAGGTGATCGCGGCACGGCTGGAAGGCTTCGATGGCGCCGTCATCGTCAAGGTAGGGCGGCATTTCGCCAAGCTGCACGGTCTTCTCAGCCGTCTCGGTCTGGCGGAAAAGGCCCGCTATGTGGAACGGGTTTCCATGGCCGAGGAACGCATTCTCCCCCTCGACGAGGTAGACCCCGACTCCGCCTCCTATTTCTCCATGATCCTGCTCCATAACCGGGAAGGCACCTCTTCATGACGTCGGCAAAATCTCTACTTCCAGAAGGTGCAGTTTTCCTCGCCCTGACCCGGGAGGGGTATGACCTCGCCCGGCGTCTGGCCGCCGCTCTACCCGGCGCCGAGGTCCATGGATACGCTCCACGTGTGGCTGATGCCGATACGGTTTTCGGCGATCTCGGCGCCCATCTGCGGAATCTGTTCGCCCAAGGCCGTCCTGTGATTGGCCTCTGCGCGGCGGGGATTCTTATCCGCGCCCTGGCGCCTGTCTTGAGCGACAAGGCCAAGGAGCCACCGGTGGTGGCGCTGGCCGAGGACGGCAGCGTCGCCGTGCCCTTGCTCGGCGGCCATCACGGCGGCATAGCCTTGGCCTCGTTTCTAGCCGGTCAGACGGGAGGCGTGGCTGCCGTGACCACGGCGGGCGACGTGCGGCTCGGCCTGGCGCTGGACATGCCACCGCCGGGTTGGCGTCTGGCCAACCGCGAGATGGCCAAAACCGTGACGGCGGCGCTCCTTGCCGGGGAAAAAGTGGCGCTCCGTTGCGAGGTTTCCGACGGCGGCTGGCTCACCGGCTCGGGTCTGGAATTTCACGATGACGCACCCCTTTCCATCTGGGTCAGCGCCGCAGCTACGCCGCCGGGGAAAAGCGAGCTTCTGTTCCACCCGCCAGTGCTGGCGCTGGGGGTGGGCTGCGAACGCCATGTGGAGGCTGCGGAGCTGGAAACACTGGTGACCAAGACTTTGGCCGAACACAATTTAAGCCCCCTGGCCGTGGCCTGTGTCTGTTCCCTGGAGCTCAAGTCCGACGAGGCGGCGGTGCATGCCTTGGCTGAGTCTCTGGGCGTCCCGGTGCGGTTTTTCGATGCGCCATCGCTGGAGGCCCAGGCCCCGCATTTGCAAACCCCCTCGCCGGTGGTGTTCCACGAAACCGGCTGTCACGGCGTTTGTGAAGGCGCGGCGCTGGCTGCGGCGGGCGAGGGGAGCGAACTGGTGGTGCCCAAGGTCAAGTCGGCCCGCGCCACCTGTGCCCTGGCCTTGGCCGCGGCGCCCCTGGATGCCGGTACCATTGGCGTCCCCCGTGGCGAGTTGGTGGTGGTGGGCATCGGCCCGGGGCCGCAAGACTGGCGCACGCCCGAGGCCACCGCAGCGCTCACCCGTGCCAGCGATGTAGTGGGCTATGACCTCTATCTCGATCTTGTGGCCGCCGCCACGGCGCGAGCCAAACGCCATGCCTTCCCTTTGGGGGAGGAGGAAAAACGGGTGCGCGCCGCCCTCGAATTGGCCGCGGCGGGGAAACGGGTGGCGCTGATCTCGTCGGGGGATGCCGGTATCTACGCCATGGCCTCTTTGGTGTTTGAACTCCTCCACCGCGAGGAAAGGCAAGGCTGGAACCGGGTCAAGGTGACGGTGGTTCCCGGCATTTCCGCCCTTCAGGCCGCCGCCGCGCGCATCGGTGCGCCGCTGGGTCACGATTTCTGCGCCATTTCCCTTTCCGACCTGTTGACCCCCCGCGAGGACATCCTCAAGCGGGTGCGGGCGGCGGCGGAAGGAGATTTCGTGGTGGCTTTCTATAATCCGGTTTCCAAGCGCCGTCGCGACCTTCTGGAAGAGGCCAGGGACATCCTGCTTTGCGGCCGCCCGGCGGAGACCCCGGTGGTGCTGGCCCGCAATCTCGGGCGTGAGGGTGAAGAGGTCACGGTAACCACCCTGGAGGCTCTCACCACCTCCCAGGCCGACATGCTGACGCTGGTTCTGGTGGGCAACAGCCATACAGCGGCAGTGCAGCGGGGCGAAAGCCTGTGGGTCTATACGCCGCGCGGTTATGGCGACAAGGAAAAGCCGGCATCCGCCGCTGGCACGGACACGGACAGGAAAAGGAGCGCGGGCTGATATGACCGTCCATTTCATCGGCGCCGGGCCCGGTGCGCCGGACCTCATTACATTGCGCGGCCTTGAACTGATCCGTAAGTGCGGGCTGGTGCTTTATGCCGGTTCCCTGGTGCCGCAGGAGGTGGTGGCGCAGGCCGCAAAGGACGCCAGGGTCATGGACAGCGCGCCGTTGACCTTGGATGAGATCATCGAAGCCATGCGCGAGGCCCATGAACGCGGGCTGGATGTGGCGCGGGTCCATTCAGGCGACCCCTCTCTCTACGGAGCCATCGCCGAACAGATGCGCCGCCTCGACGAGCTTTCCATTCCCTATGACGTGACCCCCGGCGTGCCCTCCTTTGCCGCGGCGGCGGCGGCCATGAAGACCGAGTTCACCCTGCCGGGGGTGTGCCAGACGGTGATTCTTACCCGTACTTCGGTCAAATCCTCATCCATGCCGGAGGGCGAAGACCTGGAAACGCTGGGGAAAAGCGGCGCCACCCTGGCCATCCATCTCTCCATCAACAATCTGGCCTCTCTGGTGCGGGATCTGATCCCACTTTACGGGGAGACATGCCCGGTGGCGGTGGCGTGGCGGGTGAGCTGGCCCGACGAGACCATTATCCGCGGCACGCTGGCCACCATCCGTGACGCTGTCAAAAAGGCCGGAATCACGCGCACCGCCCTCATTATCGTAGGACCTGCCCTGGGCGAGGAAGGTTTCGACGACAGCCGCCTCTACGATCCCGGCCACAGCCACATCATGCGGGAGAAGAAATAGCCTTACCCGTTTTCGGGCGCCCACTGGGCGTCTAATTGTCCTGGAGGGCTTTCCTGATGATTTTCTGGATATGCCGGCTACGGCCGATATCAGCCAGAATCTGAATATCGCGTCCCGTATAATCCTGAAGCGTCAGATCGCTGCCTTTTTCGATGAGGTATTCCACCATCTTTGTTTGTCCGGCCTCAATGGCCCGCATCAGGGGGGTGAAGCCGTTGCGGTTCTGGACATCGATATCGGAGCCGGCCTCGATCAGGATTTCCGCCACCCCCGTATGGCCGCGTTCACAGGCCCAGACCAGCGCCGTGTTGCCGAATCTGTCCTTAAATTTGATGCTGGCGCGGTATTTGAGCAGGATTTCCGCCATGTCTACGTCGCCGTTCTTGGCGGCGTAGAAAAGCGGGGTCAGGCCGTCGCCGTCCACCGCGTTCACGTCAAAGCCGCGCTCCAGGAAACTTTCCACTCTCTCCATATCGCCCTCGCGGACGGCGGTGATATAGACCAGTTCGGGAAAAATATCGCTTTCCAGCGCCGCCGCGGAGACGGGACAGAGAAGCGCCACCCCCACAAGAGCGATAATAAAAATACGCATAATTATTCCATCCAAGCCTTTGAAATTTTCCCTATTAGCACCGACCGGCGGCGCTATCGTCAAGCCGCTTCACGCGCATATCAAGCCAGGCCAGGATGTCTTCCATCCGTTCCAGCCTGGGACCGGGTTCGGGCGGTGGCCGCGAGAGAAAGAGCACGGGGATTCTGGCTTCGCGGGCGGCGATGATCTTGGCTTCGGTGGCCTCGCCGCCGCTCATCTTCGCCACCAGCACGTTAATGCGGTGGCGCTCTATCAGCGCCCGTTCCTGGTCCAGGCTGAAGGGGCCGCGTCCAAGCACGACCTCGTAATCCTCGCCCTCCGTCCCCAGCGGCAGAGGCCCCTCGGGGGGGGAGATCAGGCGCACCAGGAACCATGATTTCTGCTGACCCGGCTGGCGCAGCCTGGCGAAGGCTTCGAGACCACCCGCGCCCAGCGTCAGAAACACGCGCCGCCCCACCCAGGGCAGGGATTCGGCCACTGCTGTCATGTCGGGAAGCTCCACCCATTGGTCTCCGGGATGTTTCCGCCATGGCGGGCGATCGAGAACGATCCTCTCCACCTCCCGGGCTTCACATGCAAGCCGCGCATGCCGTGAAATGGTGGCGGCAAAGGGGTGGGTGGCGTCAATGAGCCAGTCCACCTGCTGTTGTTCGAGATAGTCTCCGAGGCCCTGCGGGCCGCCGAAGCCACCGATGCGGACCTCTCCGGGAATGCCGCCGTTCCGGCTTCCCGCCCGCATCCCTGCAGTCTCGATCCTTCCTGCAAGCGATGTGATAACCCGCAATGTCTCGCCATGGGCCGACGCCATCCGGCGCGCCAGTTCGCCCGCTTCGGCGGTGCCCCCAAGTATCAGCAGAGTCCGTGTCATTGCCGTGTTTTCCCTTCCGAAAACCCGATCATCCTGCGGCGCGCCCCACCAGTTTGCCGCCGCGGTCGAAAATGGCTACCTCCACCAGCATATCCGATATGCCGCTGCCATTGCCCAAAATCTCAAGCGCCACCTGGCGCGCTTCTTCGGCGATGCGGTCGGCCAGGGGCAGATCATGATCCCGCGCGAAGTCCAGAAACGCCCCGCCGGGGCTCCCCGCCAGGGCGGCAATGGCTTCTTCGTCCGCGCCCATCTTTCTAAGATGGTCGGAAAGCCGGGACAAATCCACCCTGGAACGCCCCGAATGAAGGTCGAGGTGGCCCGCCGCTAGCTTCGATATCTTGGCGAATCCCCCGGCCAGGGTCAGTCTCTCCACGGGGTGACGGCGCAGGTATTTAAGCAGCCCGCCCGCGAAATCTCCCATTTCCACAAGCGCGGCATCGGCAAGCCCGTGCAGTTTCTGTGCCCCGCGCTCCGAGGTGCGGCCGGTGGAGGCTGCGATATGGGTAAGCCCGCCCGCCAGCGCCACGTCCACGCCACGGTGGATGGCCTCGATCCATGCCGCGCAGGAATAAGGGACGACGACGCCTGTGGTGCCGAGGATGGACAGCCCGCCGACGATGCCAAGGCGCTGGTTGAGGGTCTTTCGCGCCAGTTTTTCGCCGCCGGGGACGGAAATGGTGATGGTCACATCGCCGGCCACGCCGTGAACGGCGGCGATGGCGGTGATCTCGTTTCTCATCATTTCGCGCGGGACGGGGTTGATGGCGGGTTCGCCCACCTCCAGCGCCAGGCCGGGTCGCGTCACTTCACCTACGCCTTCTCCGGCACGAAACACCACGCCGCTGCCGTCCTTCCGCAAACGCACGGTGGCGCGGATTTCCGCGCCATGGGTAACATCGGGGTCGTCCCCGGCATCCTTGATGATTCCCGCCGTGGCATGGGCGCCCTCGGCGTCCTCGCCTTTTTCCCTGGTGGCAAGGGCGAAGGAGACGCGCTCGCCGCGCGGCAGGGTAATGGTAACGGGGTCGGGAAAATCGCCGCCCAGAAGTGCCTCAAAGGCCGCCGCCGCCGCGGCTGTGGCGCATGCTCCGGTGGTGTAGCCCTTACGCAGGTCTTTTTGTGGCCGTCTCGACATGGACGCCAGTCTAGCAATCCGCTGGACCTTTCCCAACGCCCCCGTCGCGGATAGACTGCGCCCTTCCACTGTGACCTCGGGAAGAATTTCATGGACCAACAGCAAAAACTCATCGAACAGGGGCTTCCCTTGGAGCTTGCTCCCTTCGAGCCGGGCTGGGTATGGCTGGTGGGGGCGGGGCCGGGCGATCCCGGGCTGCTCTCGCTCTATGCCCTGCATGCCCTGCAACATGCCGATGTGATCGTCTATGACGCGCTGGTGGACCGCGGCATCCTCGAACTGGCGAACAAGAAGGCGCGGCTGGAATTCGCCGGCAAGCGCGGCGGCCGGCTCTCGCCCACCCAGCCCGATATTTCCAGCCTTCTGGTGAGTTTGGCGGGGGAGGGTCTGCGGGTGCTGCGCCTGAAGGGCGGCGATCCCTTCGTTTTCGGACGCGGCGGCGAGGAAGCCCTGACCCTGGTGGCGGCCGGGGTGCCCTTCCGTATGGTGCCGGGTGTGACCGCGGGCGTCGGCGGGCTGGCCTATGCCGGAATTCCCGCCACTCACCGCGAGACCAATTCCATCGTCACTTTCGTCACCGGACATATGGCCGGCGGAGATATCCCCGACGCCATTGACTGGACAGCATTGGCCCGCGTGTCGCCGGTGATCGTCTTCTATATGCCGCTCACCCACCTTGGGGAAATTGCCGATAACCTCATGGCGGCGGGCCGGGGCAAGGGCGAGCCCGTGGCCGTCATCTCCAAGGCCACCACACAGGACCAGCAGGTTCTCACCTCCACCCTTGGGGAATGCGCCGATGCAGTGAAGGAAAGCGGTATCCGGCCGCCGGTACTGTTCGTGGTGGGGCCGGTGGTTAAATTACGCGGTGGTCTCGACTGGCTGGGCGCGCTGTCCGGCAAGCAACTCGACCCCGACCCCCTTAAAAGCGGTGGCACATGACCGATACCAAGAATCAAGGACCCTCCCGGAGGTCGGTGCTCCTTGTTGTTTTCGTTGCACTGGCGCTGGTGGTAACGGTCTGGGTGCTGCGTGACGACCCGCGTCAGCAAAAGAGCGAACCCATTTCCATCGGCGCTCCCATCATCCTTGCCGACCAGTACGGCCATGTGGGTGGCGGCGAGGCGTTGGCGGGGAAGTTCCTGCTCATCACCTTCGGCTATACCTTCTGTCCCGATGTCTGCCCCACCATCCTGCGCGACATGAGCGCGGCGGTGGAGTTGCTGGGTGATGAGGGAGAAAACGTGGTTCCCGTCTTTATTACCATCGACCCGGAGCGCGATACGGCGGAGCGGATGAAGGACTATGCCGCCCATTTCCACCCGCGCCTGCTCGCCTTTACCGGGACGGCGGAAGAAATCGCCGCCACCGCTGGAGATTTCCACATCTATTACGCCCGCTCACAGGTGGAGACCGGCCCCGACGACTATCTGATGGACCACACGGCGCTGGTCTATCTGATGGCGCCCGACGGCAGCTTCGTCACCCATTTTCCCTACGGCATAACACCGGAAAATATGATGATCGTCATGGAACAACATCTGTGACGGCACAGACATGACATCCTCCACATGACATCTCCTCCGGGTCTCATCATCGCCGCCCCGGCCAGCGGCAGCGGCAAGACTGTCCTCACCCTTTCCCTGTTGCGGCATCTGAGCCAGTCCGGTCTCGCGGTGGCCTCGGCCAAGACCGGGCCTGATTACATAGACCCCGCCTTCCATACCGCCGCCACCGGACGCGCCTGCGTCAATCTCGACCCCTGGGCCATGCGCGGGGAGAGTCTGGATTACCTTATCGGTCATATGGGGCAGGCGGCGCAGCTCATCGTGTGCGAAGGCGTCATGGGGCTGTTCGACGGCGCCGCCAGCGGTTCCGGATCGAGCGCCGATCTGGCGGTGCATACGGGATGGCCGGTGGTGCTGGTGGTGGATTCCCGCCGTCAGGGGGCGTCGGCGGCGGCAGTGGTGCGGGGGTTCGCCTCCCATCGCGATGATGTGGAGGTGGCGGGCGTGGTCTTCAACAATGTGAGCGGCGCCCGCCATGCCCACATATTGCGCGAGGCCGTGGCCGCAACCCTACCGGACATACCGGTTCTCGGCTGCGTGCCCCACGATCCCGCCCTGACCCTGCCCGAGCGCCATCTCGGCTTGGTTCAGGCGGCGGAACATCCCCGGCTTGAAACCTTCCTCGAAACCGCCGCCCAACATATGGCCGCCCATGTGGATACCGACGCCCTGGTGGCCCTGGCGCGGCCCGCGCGGATAAAAGGGCCGCCTCCCTCCCTGGCGCCGCTTCTGATCCCCCCTCTGGGCCAGCGCATCGCCGTGGCCAGGGACGAGGCCTTCGCCTTTTCCTATGTCTCGGTGCTTGAGGGCTGGCGCGGGGCCGGGGCGGAATTGTCCTTGTTTTCGCCGCTGGCCGGGGAGGGGCCGGACGAGGCCGCGGATGCCGTTTATCTGCCCGGCGGCTATCCCGAGCTTCACGGGGGAAAACTGGCGGCAAGTGAGGGGTTCCTCTCGGGCCTCAGGGATGCCGCCGGACGGGACGCCGTGATCTTCGGGGAATGCGGCGGCTATATGGTCCTGGGCGGGACGCTGGTTGATGGCGAGGGCGTCTCCCACGCCATGGCGGGGCTGTTGCCGCTGACCACCACCTTCGCCGAGCGCTCCCTGCATCTGGGCTATCGCGAGGCGCGGCTGGCGGCGGAGACGGTGTTGGGGGCTAAGGACGCCCTTTTCCGCGGCCATGAATTCCACTATGCGGGTATCGTGGAGGAAGGGCCGGGAGACGCCCTGTTTGCCTGTCATGATGCCCGGGGCGAGGCGCTGGGGCCTGCCGGATTGCGTTCGGGCACCGTGATGGGCTCCTTCATCCATCTCATTGACGGGGGATAAGAGGGGCGTTACCTGCCGATGCCGATCCCTTGCATGAGATCGTCCCAGAACCCGGCGCCGGCGCGGGGTTTGCGTTTTCCAGAGGGGGTTTCGTCCTCCGCTTCATCCTCCAGCGTGGCCTCCACCGTAATTCCGGCGGGGGCGGAAAAGGCCTCAGCCGTCTCCGCCACAAATCGTGCGCCGGGGAGCTGGCGTGGGGCCAGCCCCTGGTGGGCCGCCAGCATGAACTCCCGCCATAGCCGCGCCGGCAGGCCGCCGCCGGTGACCTTGGCCATGGGCGTGTTGTCGTCATTGCCGAACCATACCCCGGTGACCAGCTCGGCGCTGTAGCCGATGAACCAGGCGTCGCGGAAATCCTGGCTGGTGCCGGTCTTGCCCGCCGCCGGGCGGCCGATCTGCGCCGCCTTTCCGGTGCCCAGTTCGATCACCGCACCCAGCATGTCATGGAGCCGGGACACGTTGCCGGGCGCGATTACCTGGCCCGGCCCCGAACCGGCGCGGCGATAGAGAAGCTCGCCCCCGCCGCTGTGGATTTCCCGGATGCCGTGGGGCCACACCCCTTCTCCCTCATTGGCCAGCGCCGCGTAGGCCCCCGTCATTTCCATCAGGCTCACCCCGGCGGTGCCCAGCGCCAGCGCCGGTCCCTGCGGCAGGCGCGATGTGATGCCCAGCCGCCGCGCGGCCTCGCGCACGCGATGTCTGCCCGCGCCCTCGCTCACCCGCACCGCCACCGAGTTGATGGAGCGGGCCAGCGCCTCTTTCAGGGACACCGCGCCTACGTACGTGCCGCTATAATTGCGCGGGCTCCAGCCCTCCACCGTCACCGGCGCGTCCTGGAAAGAGTCCTCAGGCGTCATGCCGCTTTCCAGCCCCGCCAGATAAACCGCAAGCTTAAACGCCGAGCCGGGCTGGCGCTTGGCCTGGGTGGCGCGATTGAACTGGCTGTCGCCGTAATCGCGCCCGCCCACCATGGCCCGTATGGCGCCATCGGGGCTGAGCGTGATCAGCGCCGCCTGACGGGCATCGGCCTGGAGCCCGTCTGTCTCGGCAAGGCCGACTAAGGTGGCCTCGGCGCTTTCCTGAAGGGTGCGGTCGAGGGTGGTGGCGACCACCAGATCGTGGTCGGAGGCGCCGATATAGCCTGAGATACGGGGCAGAACCCAGTCCACGAAATAGCGCGTGCTGCGCGGCGCGGCCTTGGGGGTTTCGAGCTTCGGCCGGGTCCGTTTCGCATGTTCCGCCTGGTCGGGGGTGAGATAGCCCGCCGCCACCATATTGGCCAGGACCTGGGATGTGCGGCGCTGGGAGAGCTCGGGATTGCGGGTGGGGGCGAATCGCGAGGGCGCTTTGAGCAATCCCGCGATCAGCGCCGATTCATACAAATCCAGATCACGGGCGCTCTTGTTGAAATACTTGGCCGCGGCGGCCTCCACGCCATAGGTGCCGGCACCGAGATAGACCCGGTTCATATAGATGGTGAAGAGCTGGTCCTTGGTGAACCTGTGTTCCAGCCACAGGCTCAGCACGCTTTCCCGTATCTTGCGGCGCAGGGTGCGTTCGGGCGTGAGGAACAGGTTCTTGGCGATCTGCTGGGTGATGGTGCTGCCGCCCTGGACGATGCGGCCGCTCTTGAGGTTGACCCACATTGCCCGCGCCAGCCCCACGGCATCAAGCCCGAAATGGTGGAAGAAGCGGCGGTCCTCGGTGGCGAGAACGGCCTCGATCAGGGTTGGCGGCATTTCCCCGGTCTGGATGGGGCGGCCGTAGAGGTCGCCATAGGTGGCGATGGTCCCGCCGGCGCGGTCGAGAAGGGTGATGGAAGGACGCCGCGTGGCCGCCGAAAGTTTATCAATGTCGGGCAGATCGAGGGCGTACCAGCCGAGGGTTCCGCCCAGCGCGATGGCGCCCCAGATGACCGCCAGCACCGTCCATTTGAGACAGAAGCCCAGCAGGGAGCTTTTCTTCTTCTGGGGTTTTTTTGGTTGGGTTTTCTGTTGGGTTTTGGGGGAATTCTTTTTGGGCGCGGCCTTTTTAACCGGCTTTTTCGGCTTCTTAGGCGATGCGGATTTGGCTTTCTTGCTGCGCGTTTTCTCGCGCCCGGCGCTGGGAATGTCCAGCCGGCGGTTGTTGCCGTCTTTGTCCGAAGGTGATGCCATGAGTTAGCCCGCCGCCCCAGAATTCCCCGCGCCAAGGCCCAAGGGAAGCCCATAATCACGGCGGAATTGGGGCAGGAATAGCTGGTGCACCCCCATTGTTTTTGTCCTAACTCATTGATTTTAAACAAATCACGCCTTGAAAGGTGTGAAAATGTTAACATTTGTCATCATTTGTCATCATTTGTTCACATGGGATGCCGCGCCGCAGCATCACCGCTGTATGTGGCGGAGGCGGGATTCACTTTCCTATTTACACTGTCAAAGAGCGCCGTACTTTCTTCCCTCGACGCCGGGCGAGTGCGTCCGCACTCTTGGCTACGCCGCAGTGGCGGCGGCCCGTAGTCACGGGCTTCCGCATTCAAAACGGTAATGCCATTTTGAATGACGGCTTTCTTCCCTGAAAAGGGGAATAATAAAGGATAATATTCCTAGCATGGGGAGGGGGGAAAGTCAATAGCGCCAGGGTCTCCCTTCGCTCTTAAAAGAGCTTCGGGAGATAGATACGTCGGCCCCAGAAAAGAGGGCCCAGAGCCTCCCTTCGCTGTGTCGCAGCTTCGGGAGATAGGTACGTCAGGAACTGTGGCCCCCAAAAGAAGCCAGCCCACCGGCTCCGGAAGCCACAGTTTTGGTGGATCGGAAACCGGTCATGTACTAATGTTCATGGGGGACCACTTAAGGGGGGTAATCGCACGACCAGGTGTTCATCATTTTATGACGGAATCCATGGCCCACAGCGTCCCCTGTCCACTCTGCGCAGATACCGGCACATCATTATATTTAAGAGTCGAGGATGATAATTTCACCCGGGGAATTTTCACATTCGACGTCCTGCGCTGTCATGAATGTGGCCTGGCCTTCATGTCTCCATGGCCCACGCAAAATGACATCGAGGAAATTTACGTTCACAACCGCACCTTCTCGACAGCTTCGGTAAATCCAAATCGGCACCGCTTTCTCTTCGATCACCTTGAGAAGCTCTACTGGCGCTACGGTTCCGACATCCGTTCCATGGCAAGAACCTGCATTGCCTTGAGCGAGAACAAGAAACACCCCCGTATCCTTGAGGTGGGATGCAGCAGCGGGTTGTTTCTTGATGCCCTGTCTTGCTTGGCGCCCGATGCGGAAGTGACGGGAATTGATATTGACCCCGGCGCACCGGATTCCGCATCTCCCCAATTGAGTGAACGGATCATCGTCAGCGATTTTCTGAACTGTGACCTTGAACCAGGATTCGATATCATCGCCTTTCGTTTCGTTCTGGAATATGTCCTGTCGCCCGCTGATTTCCTGGCTAAAGCGGCGGAACTGCTGAAACCCGGCGGGATTCTGTTTCTCTCCGTCCCGGACGTAGAATCACCTCAGGCGCAAGCCGAGGGCGGGTCGTGGCGGGAATTCCCCCACCCCAATCGAAAAATTGGCCACATCATGTGGTTTACAAAAAAAACCATCAATTACATTGCCGACACATACGGCTTTGACGTGCAACGCCGATTAAACAGGGGGGAAATATTTTTTCACCTGCCGCGTTTCCTGCAGAAGATTTTACGGGCAGTATTTGGCGTTGATGACACGCAAAACAGGTTCATCCAAAACTACCAAACCCGCATCCTGTTTTCCGTTGTTTGCGATGGCATCCTCGCGGAAAAAATAAGCGTGGGCGACAAGATATATGCCTTCCTGAAAAAGAGGCCCCGCTCCTAGGCCCGACGTAACCCTTCCGGGCCGAGAAACGAATAGTGGCGGGAATAGTGTTCCATAGCCTCCTCTACATGTCTCGGCAAATGCACGATGAGGCTTGGAGGCTCTGCCCAAGTGGATGGGAACAAGTCATTGAGCCTGATAGGGACTATGCTGGAGGGTTCGGTGAGAAAATCCGTGCCTACAAAATCGATCGTGGACCGTTTGGGACATATCAGGCCAAAATCCGCTGTGAGGGCTGATGAGGGGATTCAACAATGTGGTATATCCATGAAGGGCAGGTTCAATTCTTATTCAAGGATGGAACTCCGACCGTCACTGGGACCGGCCCCCAAACATTTCGGCCTAGAGCAAATGTTTTTGATGCGGAGCATATAAAGGGCGCTGAGGCACTCTGGTCTATACGGCCAAATGACAACCTAGAAGAAACTGAGATAGACCCCATCGGATACGGGTTTCTCAAACGGATATCGGCGGCTCCTGACAAAAATCATTTTATGATTTCATCATTTCTTGATGAGGAGGATAACGAAAACAAATCAGTGGGCTTTACAATCGTTCTGCCCCCCGCCGTCTTTGAGGCGCAGTTTCCTATCTGGCAGAAAATCGTTTTCGATTCTAGGAAAATTAAATTCCAAATTGCGCTAGATGTAATAGGCTTTCCTGTGCCGCACGCTGAGTCGGATGCACCGACAATTGATGAATGGTTGGCTCCAAATATTATGGACCGCAAGCCATATTTTGGGAGCGATATCACGGTCACTTTTTTTGGACCCGAGAACCACACAGACAGCGTTTAATTTATGTATGCGGCTCGGCGTGATTATTGAGCCCGACGTACCCTGGGCCTAAATATCCAGATTGGCCACTTTCAGGGCGTTGTCCTGGATGAATTCGCGGCGTGGTTCCACCACGTCGCCCATCAGCGTTGAGAACACTTCCTCGGCGGCGTCGCCGTGGTCCACCTTGACCTGGAGCAGGGTGCGCACCTGCGCATCGAGGGTGGTTTCCCAGAGCTGGTCGGGGTTCATCTCGCCCAGCCCCTTGTAGCGCTGGACCGAGACTCCCTTGCGTCCCAAATCCATCACCGCATCCACCAGGCCGGTGGGCGCGGTGATGGTGATGTCGCCGTCCTTGGTGGTGAGCCGCGCGTGACGCATATAGACCGCCTGGAGCTCGGCCGCCATGTCATCGAGCTTGCGCGCCTCGGAGCCCTCGATGAGGTCGCGGCTGACCACGTATTTCTCCGGCACCCCGCGCAGGCGGCGTGAAAACACCAGCCCCGAATCGCTGTCGAAGACGCCGCTCCAGCCCTTTTCGTACTGCGGCGACAGGGCGTCGAGCCGCTTGGCGATATAGGCGGCGGCCTCGCCGGCGCGGGCCGGGTCGGTATAAATGTCGTTATTGAGCGCCCCGGCGATGGCGGCCTGTTCAGCGACACCGGCATTGCCGATGCGCCGCGTCATGGGCCCCAGCAGATTGCGCGCCAGCCGCGCCAGGTCGATGAGCTCGCGCAGGTCGGCGCCGGCGCGCTGGCTGTCGTCGTAAAGGGTGAGCACCACCTCGTCCAGCGCCGCGTCGATGAGGAAGTCTTCGAGCCCGCGCTCGTCCTTCAAGTAGACCTGGCTGTTGCCGCGCTTGGTGCGATAGAGCGGCGGCTGGGCGATGTAGAGGTATCCCTTCTCGATCAGCTCGGGCATCTGGCGGTAGAAGAAGGTGAGAAGCAGGGTGCGGATATGGCTGCCGTCCACGTCGGCGTCGGTCATGATGATGATCTTGTGATAGCGGGCCTTTTCGATGTCGAAGTCCTCGGGTCCGATACCGGTGCCCAGCGCCGTGATCAGGGTGCCGATTTCCGCCGAGCTCAGCATCTTGTCGAAGCGCGCCCGTTCCACGTTCAATATCTTGCCGCGCAGGGGCAGGATGGCCTGGGTGGCGCGGTCGCGGCCCTGTTTGGCCGAACCGCCGGCGGAATCGCCCTCGACGATGAACAACTCGCTCAAGGCCGGGTCGCGTTCCTGGCAATCGGCGAGCTTTCCGGGCAACGACGACAC
This sequence comes from uncultured Rhodospirillaceae bacterium, assembly GCA_964482135.1. Classification (GTDB taxonomy): domain Bacteria; phylum Pseudomonadota; class Alphaproteobacteria; order UBA11136; family UBA11136; genus UBA11136. The sequence goes on along the minus strand of CAYZWF010000010.1, from coordinate 26,109 downwards.
ATCGAGCGCGCCCTTGCGCCGGGTCAGGTCGCGGGCCTTGCGCGCGGCCTCCCGCGCGGCCGCCGCCTCCACCACTTTGGAGACCACTTTTTTGGCCTCGGCGGGATGTTCCTCGAACCACTGGCCGAGCTTTTCGCCGACGATGCTCTCAACGACGGGCCGTACCTCCGAAGACACCAGCTTGTCCTTGGTCTGGGAGGAAAACTTGGGGTCCGGCACCTTGACCGAGAGCACACAGGTCAGGCCCTCGCGCGCGTCATCGCCCGACAGCGCCACCTTTTCCTTCTTGGCGATGCCGGATTCGGTGGCGAATGTGTTGATGGTGCGGGTCAGCGCGCCGCGGAATCCGGCGAGATGGGTGCCGCCGTCGCGCTGGGGGATGTTGTTGGTGAAGCACAGCATGGTCTCGTGATAGCTGTCGGTCCATTGCATGGAGACCTCCACCACCGGCCCATCGCGCTCGCCGGTGATGGTGATGGGCGGCGCATGGAGCGCCGTCTTGGAGCGGTCGAGATAGTGGACGAAGGCCTCGATGCCGCCTTCGTAGTGCATTTCCACGGAGTTGGGCTCGACCCCGCGGCGGTCGTTGAGGACCAGCGTCACCCCGGAATTGAGGAAGGCGAGCTCGCGCAGGCGGTGTTCGAGCTGGGCGAAATCGAACACCGTGTTGGTAAAGGTTCCCGGCGAGGGGTGGAAGGTGATGCTGGTGCCGGTCTTGTCTTGCGCCTTGCCCACCACGTCCAGCGGAGCCTCGGCCTCGCCGTCGTGGAAGCGCATGAAGTATTCCTTGTCATTGCGCCAGATGGTGATTTCCAGCGTCTCGGAGAGAGCATTGACCACCGAGACGCCGACGCCGTGCAGGCCGCCCGATACCTTGTACGAGTTCTGGTCGAATTTTCCCCCGGCATGAAGCTGGGTCATGATGACCTCGGCGGCCGAGATTCCTTCCTCGGCATGGATGTCCACGGGAATGCCGCGCCCGTTATCCACCACCGTCACCGATTCATCGGGGTTCAAGGTCACCGTGATGAGGTCGCAGAACCCGCCCAGCGACTCGTCGATAGAATTGTCCACCACCTCGTAGACCATATGGTGCAGGCCCGACCCATCATCGGTATCGCCGATATACATGCCGGGGCGCTTGCGCACGGCGTCGAGCCCGCGCAGCACCTTGATCTGTTCGGCGTCATAGTCGCCATTACCGTTTTCAGGCGCGCCCTTTATTTCGGGGGCTTCGGGGGGGGCTTTGTCTTTTTTGCTCATCTTCGGTTCCGTTATGGTCTGGGGGTCATAATCTGGGGGTCATAATCGGGGGGTCATGGTTTAAACGGCTGCCGCCGCACCGTCGGCCACGTGGTAAAAATGGGCCCGGCCCGAGAGGCCCGCGAACTGGGCGGGATCGGTGCCGGTAAGCCAGGCCTGGGCGCCGAGTGCGCCGAGCCGCTCGAACAACGCCGCGCGCCTCTCCTCGTCGAGATGGGCCGCCACCTCGTCCAGCAACAGCAGCGGCGCCGCGCCGCGCGCGCCGCGGATCAATTCGGCCACGGCGAGAAGGATGGAAATCAACAGTCCCTTCTGTTCCCCGGTGGAACATTCCCTGGCGATCACTTCGGGTGCTGATTCGGCAGCTGATTCGCCGACCCTCATATGGACTTCGAGATCGCTACGGTGGGGGCCGTGGGCGGTGCGTCCGCTCTCCGCGTCATGGCCGCGGGTCTCGGCAAGCGCGGCGTGGAAACGCTCCTCGGCGTCAAGCGCCGGCCCCTGGTCGAGCCAGCTCTCCACATCGCCGGCGGCCTCGACCCGGGGCATGGGAAAGGGTCCGTGGTTCTGTTCGCAGGCCTGATTCAGCAGGGCCGCCATTTCCCGCCGCGCGCAGGCGATGGCGATTCCGGTCTGGGCCAGGGTTTCCTCCAGGGCGTCAAGCCATGCCGGGTCGGCGTGGCCGCCTTTTTCGCGCAGCAGGCGGGCGCGTTCGCGTAAAACCCGTTCGTAAGAGGAGGTGCGTGTGCTGTGTCCGGGATCAAACCCGGCCACGATGCGGTCGAGAAAACGCCGCCGGGAGCCGGCGCCCTCGCAAAACAGCCGGTCCATATCCGGGGTCAGCCAGACCGAGCTCCCCCATTCCCCCAGCGCGCCGGGACGCGCGGACTGGCCATTGATGTGGACCACGCGGCGTGCGCCGCCGTTGTGGCTGTTCTCTGAGTCTTCATGGGACTCCTCATCTGGATTTTGGCCCGAATTCTGGATGGGCTCCAGGCCGGTGCCCAGATCCACCTTGCCCACGGGTGTGTCGAGGGTGGCGGCGACGGCCCATGCCGCGCCGGGGGTAGCATTTCGCCGTGTTACCTCGCCCAGCCGCGCGCCGCGCAGGCCCCGTCCCGGCGCCAGATAAGAAAGCGCCTCGAGAAGGTTGGTCTTGCCCGCGCCATTGGCCCCGGTGAGCACCACCGGGCAAGGATCGGGCTCAAGCCGTAGGCTAGAATAATTGCGAAAATCGGTGAGAGTCAGGCGGTGCACCGCCCAGTTTGGTGCCGCGTCCGTGGCCGTGCCCGCCGCCATGTCTTTTCCGGAGGGATGCGTCAGGGATTGGGGGCCGGATTGGGAGCCGTGTTCCGGGTCGTGGATATGGAGCGCCTGTCTCACACCCGCATCGGCATCAGGACGTAAAGGGCGCTGTCATCGGCGGCGTCGCGGACGATGGTGGGGGACGAGGCGTCCGCCAGGTCGAAACGCGCCGTGCCGCCTTCGATTTGTTGGGTGATGTCGAGCAGGTAGCGGGAATTGAATCCGATTTCCACCGGGTCGGCGCCGTATGTCACCTCCAGCTCTTCGGTGGCGGTGCCGCTTTCCGGGCTCGACGAGGAAAGCGTCAGGCTGTTTTTGTCGAGGGCCACCTTCACGGCCCGTGATTTCTCGGTGGAAATGGTGGACACCCGGTCCACGGCCTCGGCAAAAGTTTTGCAGTCCACCTCGAGATGCTTGTCGTTGCCTTCGGGAATCACCCGTTGATAGTCGGGAAAGGTGCCGTCGATCAGTTTCGAGGTCAGCACCACATCGTCGAAGGCGAAGCGTATCTTGGTGTCGGAGAGGGTCACCGCGATATCCACCTCGTTGTCCTCGATCAGTTTGTGCAGCTCGGTCACCGCCTTGCGCGGCACGATGACGCCGGGCATGTCCGCCGCGCCGTCGGGCTGGGGCGTTTCCATGCGGGCCAGCCGGTGGCCGTCGGTGGCCACCGCCCGCAGCACCGGGGCGCCGTCCTCGGCGGTGGCGTGGAAATAGATGCCGTTGAGGTAATAGCGGGTTTCCTCCGACGACATGGCGAACCGGGTGTGGTCTATCAGGCTCCGGCACAGGGCCGAGGACAGGGTAAAGCCGTGCGGCAGATCGCCGTCGGTCATCACCGGGAATTCGTCGGTGCCGAGACAGGAGAGCGAAAACCGCGAGCGCCCGGCGTCAATCTCCATGCGCCCGTCTTCGCCGCCCTCGAAGGAAATCTGCGAGCCTTCGGGCAATTTGCGGACGATGTCATAGAGGGTATGGGCCGGCAGGGTGGTGGCGCCGGGTTCGGCAACGTCGGCGGGCACCTTCTCGACGATGGCGATATCCATATCCGTGGCGGTCAGCGACAGACCGCCGTCGCCGCCTTCGATCATCACATTGGAAAGGATGGGAATGGTGGTGCGGCGTTCCACCACGCTCTGGACATGGGCCAGGGCCTTTTGCAGAGCCGTGCGTTCGATGGTCAGTTTCATGGCGGTTCTAGGAGCAGAATCTATGCAAAAAAAAAGGGGTGAAAATGGGTATAAAAATGACGGTTCCGAAGAGAGGGCAATCGCCCTTTTTGCGGCCCGTCTGAAAGGGGTCGTAATTATAGCAGAAGGGCCGGAATTCCGAAGCTTTTTCCGTGTTTTTTGCGGTGTTTTTTGCGACCGGAAAGGGGCCGGAAAACAGCCAAAAATCACACAAAAAGACGGTGGGTGAAAAAGCGGCGGATCAGCCTTCGAGCATGCGCCGCAACAGCTCCACATCCTCGTTGAAGCTGTTGTCGCCGGCGCGCAGTTCTTCGACCTTGCGCACCGCATGCATGACGGTGGTGTGATCGCGGTTTCCGAACTTGCGCCCGATCTCGGGCAGCGAGCGCGAGGTGAGCTGTTTGGTCAGATACATGGCTACCTGGCGGGGCCGGGCCACGGCCCGGGCGCGCCGCGCCGAGGACATCTCGCTGAGTTTGATATTGAAATGGGCGGCGACCCGTTTCTGGATCTGTTCGATGGTGACGCGGCGGTCGCTGACACGCAGCAGGTCGTGCAGAACCTCCTGCGAGGATTCCAGGGATACCGGACGCCCCACCAGCGTGGCGTGGGCGATGATGCGGTTGAGCGCGCCTTCGAGCTCGCGCACGTTGGAGGTGATCTTGTGGGCCAGGAACTCCAGCACCTTGGGAGGAATCTCGGCCTTCAGGGATTCCGCCTTCGATTGCAGGATGCCGAGCCGCAGCTCGTAGGTGGTGGGGTGGATATCGGCCACCAGCCCCCATCCCAGGCGCGAACGCATGCGTTCCTCGATGCCTTCCAGGTCGTTGGGGGATTTGTCCGCGGAAATCACGATCTGGTGGTTCTGGTCCACCAGCGCATTGAAGGTATGGAAGAATTCCTCCTGGGTGGAATCCTTGCCGCTGATGAATTGCACGTCGTCGATCATCAGCACGTCCACCGAGCGGAACAGGTCCTTGAACGCCAAGGTGTTCTTGAAGCGCAGCGCACGGATGAACTGGTACATGAATTTTTCGGCGGAAAGATAGATCACGCGCCGGGCCGGGGTGCGCTGGCGGATATGCCAGGCTAGGGCATGCATGAGATGGGTCTTGCCGAGCCCCACCCCGCCGTAGAGAAACAGCGGATTAAAGGGCACATGATCGGATTCCGCCACGCGGCGGGCGGCGGCGAAGGCCAGCTCGTTGGGCTTTCCCACCACGAAATTGGAAAAGGTGTAGTGGGGGTCGAGCGGCGCGCGGATGTCTTTCTGCCAGTCGTTGCCGCCATTGGCGGAAGTGGGATCGCCAGCCATGACGCCGGCCGCCCCCGCACCCGATGCCCAGGCGGGAAGGGCCGCAGGGGTGGGAGTGGCAGGAGACGCGGAGTCCGAAGCGGAGTGGGAAGCTGAATCCGGGGCTGAATTTGGGGCGGCTTGCGGCCCGGCGGGGCGGACGAGGATTTCAATGCTGGAAATATCGGTGTTTTCCTCGCGCCACAGAATGTGGAAGCGTTCGGCGTAATGGGTGGCGATCCAGTCGCGCATGAAACGGGTGGGGACGGAAATCCGCACCTCGCCACCGTCACAGCCCTCGAAGGTCAGGGGCTTGAGCCAGCTGCGGAAGGCGGCTTCGCCGAATTCCTCACGCAGGGATTCTCTGATCCGGGCCCATTGGGTGTTGAGTTCGGTTTCTGCAGTGGGACGGGAAATGGGATCGGACATGGGTTATTCCTGTACCCAAGGTAGATCGTCCACCTTCCAGCCGCCCGCTTTGCCGCGATGGCCTTCGGCGTCGTGGTCGCCCTCGAATCCGAAGGCTACGTTATAGCAACGGGTATAGCCCTGGCCGGTCATGGCGATGGCGGCCATGCGCGAGCGCCCGCCGGAACGGCAGATGAACAACAGGGGGTCGTCGGGTTGGGCCCCGGAAGACCGCACCTGATCGGCGAATTCAGGGTTCTGCTGCATATTGGGAAACAGCTGCCAGGAAATGAAATGGGGCTGTTTGTCCAGGGATTTGAGGTCGGGAACGCCGACGAAGGCCCATTCCGGCATGGTCCGCACATCCACCAGCCGGGCCTTGGGATCGGAGCTCAGGAGCTCCCATGTTTCCTTGGGGGATAAATCGCCAGCGTAATCAGAGCCCGTCACTGTAATCTAACTCCCGTTCAGGGCCGCGGCGACACGACCGTACCAACAATACTTTTCACGCTTCGGGGAGTTGCGGACGGTGAATAATTGGGCCATTCCAATACAAACGATTCACATGTTAAGCCAGAACTCAAAGGTTAATCTTTTTACAGATTTATACAAACGTTTTACTTGTAAATTTGTATAAAATGCTTTGATTTACTTATTATGGTAAGTTCCGGCTCCCCCCTTGATCTGGGAATACATTACCCATGATTGGCGCCGCTGGCAACAAGAAGGAAAGGGGAACGTGAAAAAAGTTTCATAAAAATGCCCCATGAGAGGAAAAAATGCCACGGATGGACGCGGGCAGGATTAACGTCTCAACTTTAGGGCAGCCTGTGTGGAGCTTGTGGGGGCATCGCCCTCTAGGCAGCCGCGACGGGAATGGGCGGCGGGAGACGGGAAGGGTCACGCGCGGACAGGGAAGGGCGGTGGACGTCGCCAAAGATTCATAGGGCGAATTTGCGGGGGATTGGCGGGAGATTTGCGGCGCGGGCGCATCCCGGCACCCCCTTGCCGGTCTGCCGTTCTTGCGGGTCGTCGGAAAGTCCCCCGGCGCATTCCCCATAGGTCAACGGGCCGCGGAGGCAAGGTCCGGGGCCCGCAGAAACTCGCAGAAAATGTCTTGATGGGGGCGGGAAGAGAGGCCTAAAGGGCCTTGATTTTGGCGGAAAGCCGCGAAATTTTGCGGGAGGCGGTATTGCGGTGCATGACACCCTTGGCGGCGCCGCGCATGAGTTCCGGCTGGGCGGCTTTGAGCGCCGCGCTGGCGGCATCGCGATCACCGGCACCGATGGCCTCTTCCACTTTTTTCACAAAGCTGCGGACGCGGCTGAGGCGGCTGCGGTTAACCACGGTCTGACGCGCCGTTTTGCGTATCCGTTTCTTCGCTGATTCAATGTTCGCCATGATCGCTTCGTTCTGTGGTTTCGTTTCAGTCGGGGTTTCGTTTCGATTGGGTTCCTTGTCTCACGGGCTTAGAAGGCCGGGAAAGGACTCAAGGCGCGGGTTATAGTCCGCCGCCACCACCTCGTCAAGCCATCGGGAGGACAAGCCGTCGCATGGGTGCCGCCCGGGTGTTGACAGGGCAAGATTATGATTATTTGCGCTTTATTTAGGGGAGAGAAAGAAATGTACTACTACATAGTCTCCGTCATGGTCTCTGTCGGTGGTGATCTCCAACTTCAAGACCTCGTCCTCGCGCCGGTATTCGGTTTCCAGGAACAGCTCCCATCCCAGCTGGGGCAGGGATTGGGCATAGAAGGCCTTGATTTCCCCGGGCGTGGCAATCCCCGTCACGGCGGATTCAACGATGCGTCCGGTGGGGGTATCGAAGACGACGCTGCTCCCGGCCACGTTATGCATGCCCGGCATCAGGGGCAGGGCCTCGAATCCGGCCACGAAAGAGGATTCTTCGGCCGCGCCTTCCCCGGCCTGGCCCGGCTTGGCCCCCATGGTCGCGGCGGCCAGCGCAATGGCGGCGGCAAAGACCATGGCCGGGCGTACCGGAATCGGTAATGAAAAGGTCCGTGAGAGCCGTCTCATAGTACAGCCCTCATACATCACTGTTGGCGGCGAGGACAGAAGAAAGTCGAACGCCCCCCCTGGACCATGCGCTGGATGCCTCCGGTTTCGCCGGTGTCACAGTCACATCCCGGACAGGGCTCTCCCTCGCGGCCATAGACGGCGAACCCGTGCTGAAAATAGCCCAGCTCGCCATCGGGACGGCGGTGGTCGCGCAGGCTCGATCCCCCGGCTTCGATGGCCTCGGCCAGCACCTGTTTCAACGCCGGCACCAGCCGCGCCGCGCGCCGCCCGGCCACGCCTTTTGCCTTGCGGCGGGGCGAGATTCCCGCCCTGAACAGGGCCTCGCAGGCGTAGATATTGCCGATTCCCGCCACCACGCGCTGGTCCAGCAACGCCGCCTTGATGGAAGTGTTCCGCCGCCCCAGCGCCGCCGACAGGGCCGCGCCGTCGAAGGATGAATCCAGGGGTTCCGGCCCCATGGCCGCCAACAGGGGGTGATTTTCAAGCTCGCCGGGCGCGGCGAGGGTGAACAGCCCGAAACGGCGCGGGTCATTAAAGACGATGCGCGTTCCCTCCCCGGTCTCGAAAATCAGATGATCATGGCGGCTCTGTCCGTCCCCCTGGCCGTCCCCCTGGCCG
>CAYZWF010000010.1:14942-17891 GCA_964482135.1 uncultured Rhodospirillaceae bacterium | reverse complement strand
CCCCTGGCCGCTGATCTCGTTTCCGGCCAGCACCAGCCGTCCCGACATACCGAGATGGGCGATGATGGTGGCGCCGTCGTCTAAGCCCATAAGAAGGTACTTGCCGCGCCGCCACAGGCGCTCCACGCGGCGCTTCGTGACGCGCCGGGCGAAATCTTCAGGCACGGGAATGCGCAGGTCACCGCGCCGCACCTCCACCCGCGCCAGGCGGCGGCCTTCGAGATAGGGGGCCAGGCCCCGGCACACGGTTTCAACTTCGGGAAGTTCGGGCATGGGGTGCAAGCTAGCCCAGGCGTCGGCGCTGGCACAATGGCCCAAGGTGGCGCAATAAGGGGGGCTGGGGTATGTTCATGCCATGGACAGGGAAGGTCTCAATGAGGGTGCCGCCGCCACCAGTAATAGTGACGGCGACGACGCCACCCATTTCGGATTCCGCGCCGTGGGGACATGGGAAAAGGCATCGCTGGTACGCGGGGTCTTCGACCAGGTGGCCTCGCGCTATGACCTCATGAACGACCTCATGTCGCTGGGGGTGCACCGCCTGTGGAAGGCGGTGCTGTTGGACGCGCTGGCGCCGCGTCCGGGCATGCATTTGTTGGATATGGCCGGGGGCACCGGCGATATCGCCTGCCGCTTTCTGGCGCGTCTGTCACAGATCGAGAAGGGGGCCGCGGATTCTAAGATTACGGATTCCGAAGTCACAGATTCCGATGCCGCAGATTCCGGGGTCATCGTCTGTGACGCCAATGCCGCCATGATGAATGTGGGCCGCGCCCGTGCCCTTGACCGCGGTATCGTCTCCGGCCTTTCCTGGGTCTGCGGCGACGCCGAGGCCATCCCTCTGCCCGAGCGCTGCATGGACGCCTATACCATCGCCTTTGGCCTGCGTAACGTCACCCGCCCCACCGCCGCCCTGGGCGAAGCCTATCGTGTCCTGAAGCCCGGCGGGCGCTTCCTGTGCCTGGAATTCAGCCATGTGGTGCTGCCCGTTCTCGACCGTCTTTACGACATGTATTCCTTCAACGTGATTCCGGCGCTGGGCGGTGCCGTGACCGGCGACGCTGAAGGCTACCGCTATCTGGTGGAAAGCATCCGCCGTTTTCCAACCCAGGAGGCGCTGGCCGATGACATGCGCGAGGCCGGATTCGAGCGCGTCTCCTATCGCAACCTTTCGGGCGGAATCGCCGCCCTGCATTCGGCCTGGCGGATCTGATGCGGGCCGCCCTGCGCCATACCGCCCGGCTGGTGGGGATTATTCGTATTCTCGCCCGCCATGACGCCCTGTTCGTATTCGATGTTATCAGCATTCCCCCCGCCTTGCGTATGGTGGCCGGGCTGTTGGGGCACCGCCGCCATATGGAACAGCCCGGTTTGCGGCTGGCCGCCGCTCTGCAGGAAATGGGGCCTAGTTTCATCAAGCTGGGCCAGGCGCTGTCCACCCGTTCCGATTTGTTGGGCGAAAGATTCGCCGCCGATCTCGCCACCCTCCAGGACCGCCTGCCGCCGTTCCCCGGAGACCAGGCCCGCGCCACCGTGGAGGCCGAGTTGGACCGTCCGCTGGCGGAATGCTTCCGCGAGTTCGACGATGTGCCCGTGGCCGCCGCTTCCATCGCCCAGGTGCATTTCGCCGTCACGGTGCAAGGCGAGGAAGTGGCGGTAAAGGTGCTGCGCCCCGGAATCGAGGACGCCTTCGCCGCCGATGTGGCTTTTTTCTATTGGCTGGCCCGCATGTCCCTGCGCAGCCACCCCCAGATGCGGCGGCTGAAGCCGGTGGAGGCGGTGGGGATGATGGAAAAGACCGTGGCCGTGGAAATGGACATGCGCATGGAGGCGGCGGCGGCCTCGGAATTGCGCGGCAATTTCGCCGACAATCCGGATTTTCACGTGCCCAGGGTAGACTGGTCGCGCACCGCACAAAGGGTGCTGACCCTGGAGCGCGTGGGCGGCATCCGCATCGACGACCTGGACGGCCTCGCGAAGGCCGGGCTGGACCCGGACCGGATTCTCACCATCACCACCTCGGCCCTGTTCCGTCAGGTCTTTTGTGACGGATTTTTCCATGCCGACCCCCATCCCGGAAATATTTTCGTGGAGGATTCGGGCGCCGTGGCGGTGGTGGATTTCGGCATCATGGGCCGGCTGGACGAGAAAACGCGGATTTATCTGGCCGACATGCTGGCGGGGTTTATGGCGGGCGACTATAGGAAGGTGGCCGATCTCCATTTCCGCGCCGGCTATGTGCCGGAAAGCCAGTCACGGCGGGACTTCGCCCAGGCCTGTCGCGCCATCGGCGAACCCATCCTGGGCTTGCCCTTGCACGAGATTTCCATTGCCCGGCTGCTCTCTCAGCTGTTCCAGGTGACGGAAAAATTCGAGATGGAAGTACAGCCCCAGCTGCTGTTGCTGCAAAAGACCATGCTGGTGGCCGAAGGCGTGGGCCGTTCGCTCAACCCCCGCGTAAATATGTGGCAGATGACGCGCCCCCTGATCGAAGACTGGGTGCGCGAACACCGCGGCGTGGAAGGCCGCCTGCGCTCGGCGGTTGACGAGCTTCTCTCCCTGGCCGAGCGGCTGCCGGACATGATCCGCCATGTTGAGGGCGTTCTCGCCCATATGGCCGAGGATGGCCTCAGGCTCCATCCCGACACAGTACGGGATCTGGCGCGCGCCATGGGCGTGTCGTCATCGGATAGGTCCGCGGGGGATACGTCCACGAAAAAATCTGACGGCTTTGCCGCCGGGCTGATCACCGGCATCGCCGTGGTGGGGATTGCGGCAGCAGCGGCTCTGGCCTATTTTGCCCTTCTCTAGCCGGAGGACTTTTTTAGGGCCGACGTACCCTGGCCTCCTATTAGGGCCGACGTACCCTGGCCCATGAGCGGGGGGGCAGTTTTAAGGCCGCAGTTCCTGACTTAGGGGCCCTCTTTGTTGGGGGCCGACGTACTCTGG
>CAYZWF010000010.1:0-14842 GCA_964482135.1 uncultured Rhodospirillaceae bacterium | reverse complement strand
GTTGGGGGCCGACGTACTCTGGCCCCTGTACCCTGGCCGGGGCCAGGCTGAAAACCATCGTGCTATTAAGGAATTAACCAAATTTTCCTGCTGTAATTGTAACCCGGAAGAACCAGTTCTAGTCTGATCATAACCGCAGGAAATCGTGTCCCTAACGCTGGATGTGATTATGCCCCACTCCCACAACGAATAGCATGATGAAAGCTTTCCTTTTCATAGGTATTGCCCTTGCCTTTTTTCTCCTTACCACACCGCAAAAGGCGGTTGCGGAGGTGGAGCTGGGGCTGACGCCGAGCAATGTATACGGCCTTTGGACCAATATTAACGCCGCTTTGGTCGCCCTTGCCGAGAGCACGGTCGAGGATGAGGTGGAGCTCACCCGTATTTTGCAAATAGAGCCCAATAAATTCTTCGGTAAAACGCCCAAAAATGTCCTCGCCAAAGTCACTGCCTTCAACAAAAAATTACATGTCCTGGCCAAGGATAAATCAGAACATGGAGCGGAAAAAACATTCGCCGACGAGGTCTTGTTTATTCTCAAGGAAGATGAAGGCGTCGTAACGCCGAGCCTTGTCTATATGCGTTCGGGGCATGTGCTGGCCGGCGTCGTCAAACTGGTCAGTGACAGATATAAGACCCCACAGCCCATCGGCCCGTTTTTTATCCGGCATAATTTCAGGGACAAGACGCCCAGCGATGTTTTCGCCTTGGTGGATCTGGCCAGCCGGCGGTATGAAGCAATCGAGGCAAAGGTGGCGGGACACGGTTTCCCGGCTCGGGAACGGCGCCCATGAACAAGGGGCAAAGGATAATAACCATATCCGTGCTGGCCAAGATTCTGGCCGTGGCTCTGGTCTCCATAACCGCACTCACCGTCTTCTCCGCCGCCATCTGGGTGGATGATATCCGGGCCCTCAATGAAGACTGGAAAAAGCACGAGCAGGGGGCCGTCAGAAAATCCGTATTCCTCAACCTGATTCGGGGCTCCCTCGGCTATGAGGGGATGATCCATAACCTTAAAAACTATATTCTTCGTGGGTAAACGAAACGGCTGATCAGGGTCCATTCGGCCCTGATGGAGATATCCATTTCCATCAGCGGCTACAGATCCACCGGAATCTCGGAAAAAGAAGAACAGAGACTTGTTGCCATTGAGGAAGTGCTGGATAAATACGGCACGTCAGCCATTGTCGCCGAACGTCTGTATCTTGATGGGTTTTCGGCCGAAGCAATCGACAAGAAGATTGCCGTGGACGACACCCCGGCAATCGAGGCCCTGAAAGAGCTTGGCGCTGATGTCGTCGCGGGGCGTCAACTCAGCACCGAGAAAATCAGAAATGAGGTTGCCCGTCTGGCCGCGAGCGTCAGCACCTCGTCACAGTTCATTGCCGTCCTTCTCGTTATCACGACCTTCCTCTTTCTCTGGCTTCTGAGGGGCCGGGTCATTGTGCCGCTTGGGAACATGGTCAATGCCTTTAAGGCCATCGACCCCACAAGAGAAAAACACACCCATCTGCCCACCAGGGAAGAGGGGTTGCAGGATGAGCTGGATCAGGTCGCCGTCGCCGGCAACAGCTTTCTCGATGCCGTGGATGCTCAGCTTGCGGAGCGGTCCAAGGCGGAACACAAGATGCGGGAGGCCAAGGAGGAAGCCGAGCAGGCCAGCCTCGCCAAGACCCAGTTCCTCTCCTCCATGAGCCATGAACTGCGCACGCCGCTGAATTCCATTCTCGGCTTCGCGCAGCTTCTGGAGAGCGACGATGAGGATCCTCTCAGCGAAGATCAGCTGGATTCCGTCCGGCAGGTTTTGACCTCGGGCACACATCTTCTCAGCCTGGTCAATGACGTGCTTGACTTCTCCCGGATCGAAAGCGGGCAGACGGCGGTTTCGGTGGAGGATGTGGATGTGGAATCGCTGGTCGAGGAAGCGGTTCTGTCGATCCAGGCGCAGGGAATCAAGAAAGGGATCACCATCCACGACCATGTGCGGGGCGCTGAATCGCCGTATCTCAAGGCCGATTACACCCGGCTGAAGCAGGTTCTGCTCAACCTCCTGTCCAATGCCATTAAATACAACCGTGACGACGGAGATGTAACGCTGTCTCTTGAGCGGCGGGACGGCGGAAAGGTCCGTATTAACGTAGAGGACAACGGTGAAGGCATCGCGGAGGATAAATTAAAGCTTCTGTTCGAACCTTTTGAACGGCTCGGCCACGAGAACAGCACCATCGAGGGAACCGGTATCGGCCTTAATATCGCGCAACGGCTGGTGGAGGATATGGACGGCGAGATCGGCGTGTATAGCACCCCCGGGGAAGGCGCCACCTTCTGGGTTGAATTCGACCAGGGCGAAAAAATTGAAATGGCCCCTGACGAAGAGTCCAGGGAGCCCAGGGAACCCGGAGAACAAGAGGGCGTTTCGGCAACCCCAGCCGGTGTTCACAAGGTTCTTTATGTGGAGGACAACCCCGCCAATATGCAACTGATGAGAAGAATCCTGTCGCGGCGTCCCCAATATGAATTGCTGGAGGCAACCACCGCGGAAGACGGCATCGAACTCGCCCTCGCGGAGAAGCCGGGGATTATTCTGATGGATATCGGCCTGCCCGGGATGGACGGCTACCAGGCCCTGAAGACCCTTCGGGCGGAGGAAAGCATGAAGGATACGCCGATCATCGCCGTCACCGCCAATGCCATGATAAGTGATGTGGCCAAGGGTAAAGAGGCCGGGTTCCATGACTACCTCACCAAGCCCATGGAAATCGGGAAGCTTGATGAGGTGCTGGCCCGGGCCGTTGAATCAATGGAAGCCTTTTCGTAAACCGGGAGCCCAGGGGCCCAGGGGCCAGAGTACGTCGGCCCAAAAAAAGCACGTCGGCCCCAAACCAGAGTGCGTCGGGCCTGATAAAGACCCAGGAGCGGAAGTGGAAGACTCCGCCATTACCCATGGGCTGGAACCAACCCGCCGCAGAACCTATGGCCAAAGAACCTGTGACCAATGTTGCGCGAAGCTGGGTGTTTTACAAATAAACTTGCAGAAAAGGCATCGCGCCTTTAGCCTAACCACAACAAAGTTCCGTACATTCCGAAGAGGTTAACCGTGCTTTCGGGAAAGCGCCTTCTGCTCATCGTTTCCGGCGGCATCGCCGCCTATAAAAGCCTCGACCTGGTGCGCCGCTTGAAGGAGCGCGGTGTGGAACTGCGCTGTATCCTCACCGCCGGCGGGGCGCAGTTCGTCACGCCGCTGTCTTTGTCGTCGCTGTCCGGGGAAAAAGTTTATGAGGATCTGTTCTCGCTCACCGATGAAAACGAGATGGGCCATATCCGGCTGGCCCGGGATGCCGATCTGATCGTGGTGGCTCCGGCCAGCGCCGATTTCCTGGCCAAGATGGCCGGTGGTCTGGCGGGCGATCTGGCCAGCGCCGTGCTGTTGGCCAGTGACCGCCCGGTGCTGGTGGCCCCGGCCATGAACGTGGCCATGTGGAACCATGCCGCTACCCGGCGCAACATGGCGTTGCTGGAGGAGCGGGGCGTCATACGCGTGGGCCCCGAGGCCGGTGATCTCGCCTGTGGCGAGGTGGGCGAGGGCCGCATGGCCGAGGTGCCCCACATCATGGCCGCCATCGAGGAAATTCTGGTTCCCCATACGTCGCTGACCGGCCGCCGCGCCCTGGTCACCAGCGGCCCCACCCACGAGCCCATCGATCCGGTGCGCTATATCGCCAACCGCTCGTCGGGCAAACAGGGCCACGCCATCGCCGGAGCCCTGGCGCGCATGGGGGCGGAGACGACGCTGGTTTCCGGACCCACAAATGAGCCCGACCCGCAAGGCGTGGACGTGCTGCGCGTGGAAACCGCCCTCCAGATGTTCGCCACCTGTCAATCGGCGCTGCCGGTGGATGTGGCCGTCTGCGCCGCCGCCGTGGGTGACTGGAAGGTGAACGGGATGGCCGAGTCGAAGCTGAAAAAAACCTCCGGGGAGCCTCCGGTTCTGGCGCTCTCGGAGAACCCCGATATCCTCGCCGGTCTTTCACAGGCGGGCAATCTGCGCCCTGCCTTGGTGGTGGGGTTCGCCGCCGAGACCGAGAACGTGGCGCAGCAGGCCGCCGCCAAACGCCAGGCCAAGGGCTGTGACTGGATTCTCGCCAACGATGTTTCTCCTTCCACCGGCACCTTCGGCGGTGACACAAACACCGTGCAGCTCATCGACGGCGACGGCGCGGAAGACTGGCCCACCATGACCAAGTTGCAGGTGGCCGAACGTCTGGCCCGGCGCATTGCCGATCATTTTTCCCCCGTGGCATAAACATCATGCCGCCTGAACATCCCAAGCCCGAGGAGGCCCCCGAAGAGTCCCCCGAGGAATCCCCCGTCGCGCCTCTTTTTGGCGGCGGCGATTCTGTTCCGGTGGCTATCACCCGGCTCGCACATGGCAAAGACCTGCCCCTGCCAGCCCCCGCCACCGAACATGCCGCGGGGTTGGACCTGTGCGCGGCGGTGACCGAAGACGTGGTTCTGGAACCCGGCGAGCGCGCCCTGATTCCCACCGGCTTCGCCATTGCCCTGCCGCTGGGTTTCGAGGCTCAAGTCAGGCCCCGTTCGGGGCTGGCTCTGAAACACGGAATTACCCTGCCCAATGCGCCGGGCACCATTGACGCCGATTACCGGGGCGAGGTGGGGGTCATCCTCGCCAATCAGGGGACGGAGGGTTTCATCGTGACCCGCGGTATGCGCATCGCCCAAATGGTGGTGGCGGCGGTGAGTTCGGTGCGCTGGCAGGAGGTGGACGACCTTGCGCCCAGCTCGCGCGGGGAAGGCGGCTTCGGCTCCACCGGCACGTCGTCTGAAAGCTGAGGAAGAACGGGAAATAATATGGAAATGAGATGCTGAAACTATCGAAAAAGATGCTGTTCGCCATCGAGGCGGTGGTGGATATCGCCTATCACGCCGGGAGCCTGCCGGTGCAGAACCGCGAGATTACGCGCCGCCAGGGCATTCCCCGGCGCTATCTCGAACAGGTTCTGCAGCATCTGGTGCGGGCCGGAATCCTGATCGGGGTGCGTGGTCCCCGGGGCGGCTATCGTCTGGCGCGCGAGCGCCGCCGCATTTCCGTGGGTGAAATCAGCCGGGTGGTGCGTAATATGGAAACCGCCGGAAATCCCATTGAGGAAGAGGCTGGGTCGGCCATCGGACACAAGGTGGTGCGCCCCCTGTGGCAGGAGCTTCAAAACGAGGTCATGGAACGCCTCGATACCATCACCGTGGAAGACCTCTGTTTGCTCGCCCATCAGAAGGGAATCGAAAGCGAAATTCACCAGAAACTCGATTTTACGATTTAACTTAAAGGCAACAGCCCAGACCAACAGGGGCAGATCAACGGGAGGAAGGACATAAAATGGCAGATTCAAGCAAAGATACCGGCGCCTCGTTCCGCGGTCGGGTCTATGACAATATCGTCGAGACCGTCGGCGCCACGCCGCTGATCCGGGTCAAGGCGCTGGCCGGGGATGCCGGGTGCAAGGCCGACATCGTGGCCAAGCTGGAATTTTTCAATCCCCTGGCCTCGGTCAAGGACCGCATCGGCTTCGCCATGATCGAGGCGGCGGAAAAATCGGGAGCCATCAAGCCCGATTCGGTGCTGATTGAACCCACCAGCGGTAATACAGGGATAGCCCTGGCCTTTGTCTGCGCCGCGCGCGGCTATCGCCTTATCCTCACCATGCCCGAGAGCATGTCCCTGGAGCGCCGTAAAATGCTGATTCTGTTGGGCGCCGAGCTGGAACTGACGCCGGCGGCCAATGGCATGAAGGGCGCCATCGCCCGGGCCGAGGAGATGTCGGCGGAACTGCCCAACGCCATCATGCTGCAACAGTTCCAGAACCCAGCCAACCCGGAGATTCACCGCCGTACCACGGCCGAGGAAATCTGGGCCGATAGCGGCGGCGGCGTGGATATGGTGGTGAGCGGCGTGGGCACCGGCGGCACCATTACCGGCGTCGGCGAAGTGCTCAAGGAACGCAAGCCCGAGGTCAAAATGGTGGCCGTGGAGCCGGAAGATTCCCCGGTTCTCTCCGGCGGCCTGCCCGGTCCCCATAAGATTCAGGGTATCGGCGCCGGCTTCGTTCCCGACATCATGAATACCGATGTGGTGGACGAAATTATCCGTATCGGCAACGAAACCGCTTTCGCCACCGCCCGCAAGGCGGCGAGCATGGAGGGGCTGCCGGTGGGTATTTCCTCGGGCGCGGCGCTGGCCGCGGCGCTGGAGATCGGTGCGCGCGACGATATGGCGGGCAAGATGATCGTCACCATTCTTCCCGATTTCGCCGAGCGCTATCTCTCCACCGCCCTGTTCGAAGAATCTTGAACCGGAAGGACACGGGACAAGTGGGCGGCGAGGACGGCGTTTTTTCGGTAGAGGATTTCAGCGAGGACCAGCTCCAGCGCTATGCCCGCCACATCGTCCTGCACGAGGTGGGCGGCGCGGGCCAGGCCCGTCTCCTCAACGCCAGGGTTCTGGTGGTGGGCGCCGGCGGTCTCGGCTCGCCGTTGTTGCTCTATCTGGCGGCTGCCGGGGTGGGTACGCTGGGCGTCATAGACGACGACGTGGTGGATGTCTCCAACCTCCAGCGCCAGATTCTCCACGCCACGGCGGATGTGGGGATGGATAAGGTGGCGAGCGCGGAAAAGGCCGTGGCCGCGGTTAATCCCGGCGTTCGCCTGGTTCCCCACAAGGCCCGGCTGAATTCAAAAAATATCCTCGGCCTGCTCAAGGACTATGATGTGGTGGCCGACGGCTCGGATAATTTCGCCACCCGCTATCTGGTCAATGACGCCTGTCATCTCGCCAAGCGTCCCCTGGTGTCGGCGGCCCTGCTGCGCTTCGACGCCCAGATCGCCACCTTCAAGTCCTATCAGGGCGGGGATAATCCCTGTTACCGCTGTATTTTCCGCGAAGCTCCGGCGCCGGGCCTGGTGCCGAGCTGTGCCGAGGGCGGCGTGCTGGGGGCGGTGGCCGGTGTGGCCGGCTCGCTCCAGGCCACCGAAGTGATCAAGGAAATCCTGGACATCGGCACCGGACTTTCGGGCTGGATGGTGATCTATGACGCACTCGACAGCACGGTGCGCAAGATCAGCGTCAAGCCCGACCCCGAATGCCCGCTCTGCGGAAAAGCCCCCACCATCACCGATCTTTCCGCCCATGACTGATACCCATATGACTGACCCGCATCCCCGCCTCTCGCTGATGATTTTTTCCGGTGATTTCTCCCGCGTTCATTACGCGCTGGTGATGGCCAGCGCGGCAGCCGCCACCAATGTGCCGGTGACGGTCTTTTTCACCATGAAGGCGTCGCGCGCGGTTCTGGCCGGGGAAGGGTGGCATGATCTTGCCGGCGGGGACGGACGTTCGGCGCTTGAGACCGACAGCGGCTATGTGGCGTCGGGCGTGGCCGGGTTCGAGGAGCTGATGACCGCCTGCGCCGAACTGGGCGTGCGCTTCATGGTCTGCGAGATGGGTCTGCGGGCGCTGGGACTGGAAGACGCGGAACTGCGCGGCGACACCGAAATTACCCCGGGCGGGGTGGTGAGCTTCCTCGCCGATGCCGGAGATCAGGGGCGCATCGTTTTTATTTAATCGTCTTTATCTGGGTGCGCGGTTGGCGCGGTTGGCGTGAGTCGCCCCGCTCCCCGCTCCCCGCTCCCCGCTCTAAAGCATGGTTTCGATGACGCGGTCGGGCGGGGGATGGCCGTCGCTGAAGGTCTTGATATTGATGATCACCTTTTCGCCCATGGCGATACGGCCCTCGATGGTGGCCGACCCCATATGGGGCAACAGCACCACATTATCCAGTTCCAACAATTTCGGATTGACGGCGGGTTCGTGCTCGAACACGTCAAGCCCGGCCCCGGCGAGCTTGCCGTCGCGGAGCATGCGGGTGAGGGCGTTTTCGTCCACCACCTCGCCGCGCGAGGTATTGATGACGTAACAATGGGCAGGAAGAAGTTTGAGCCGCCGCGCCGAAAGCAGATGAAAGGTGCCCGGCGTGTGAGGACAGTTGACGGAAATGATGTCCATCTGGGCCAGCATCTGGTCCAGGCTTTCCCAATAGGTGGCTTCCAGTTTTTCCTCGAGGGATTTTTCCACCGGGCGGTGGTTGTGGTAATGGATGGCGAGCCCGAATCCGCGGGCGCGCTGGGCCACCGCCGCGCCGATGCGGCCCATGCCGATAATGCCCAGCCGCTTGCCCCAGATACGGTGACCGAGCATGGAGGTGGGGCTCCAGCCCTGCCACTCGCCCGAGCGCATCAGGCGTTCGCCTTCGGCAAGCCGCCGGGGCACCGAAAGAATCAGGGCCATAGTCATGTCGGCGGTGTCCTCGGTGAGAACGCCCGGCGTGTTGGTGACGGTGATGCCGCGGGTGCGCGCCGTGCCGAGATCGATGGAATCCACGCCGGTGCCGAAATTGGCGATGAGCTTCAGTTGCGGTCCGGCCTGGGAGAGAAGGCGCGCGTCAATACGGTCGGTCACGGTGGGCACCAGAACGTCGGCCTTCTTGACGGCGTTCACGAGCTGGGTCTGGGTCATGGGTTTGTCGTCGCGGTTCAGGGTGACGTCGAACAGCTCCATCATGCGCGTCTCGATGGTGTCGGGAAGCTTGCGTGTCACTACCACCAGCGGTTTTTTTAGGCCCATCTATTCCTCCGCAATGCCCCCCTGTCGCCCCGGTTTCAGGGGGAGAGACGGGCGGTCTGTTGATCCATGGTTTCGTTGCAGTGGGCCATAACAAGATGACACCGGCTTGTCCAGCGAATGTGGAGAGAAATCGGCCGCCGCTGTCCGCCATCCTTGCTTTTGGCGCCCCCTTTTGATTGTCTTACCCTCATGACGACACCCATCCTTCCCTCCGCCCTCAACCGGGTTTCCAGCCGCCGCAGTTTCTGGCGGCTGTTCTGCATTTTGGCGGTTTTTGTCCTTGGATTGTGGGGCGGCTATGGGGGGCAGATGGGGGTCGCGCCGGGCGCGGTGGCGGCGGAAAACGTGCTGCCGGTTCCGCGTTTTGTCTCCCTGCGCGCCTCGGAGGTCAACCTGCGCACCGGACCCGGCGTACGCTATCCGGTGGAATGGGTCTTCGTACGCAAGGGAATCCCCGTGGAAATCGTCGCCGAGTTCGAAAACTGGCGCAAGGTCCGGGACTGGCAGGGCACCGAAGGCTGGGTACACCGCAGCATGGTGTCGGGCCGCCGCACCATGGTCACCACCGGAGAACCGCGCGCCCTGCGCGGCGAGCCTTCGCTGGAGGCCAAGGTGGTGGCCCAGGTGGAACCCGGCGTCTATGGGCGGATCGAGGAATGCGAGGGTGAGTGGTGCCGCCTCGAGGTTGCCGGTACCGGCGGCTGGCTGCGCCGCTTCGAGTTCTGGGGCGTCTATCCCAAGGAAGACATCAACTGACAGCAAAACCGGCTGGCGACCTGGCCGGTCGATCAGGCGAAATCCGTCATCAGCGCCGCCCGGGTGGCTTGCGCCAACCCCGCCATATGGGAATAGTTGTCATGGGTAATGACGATGGACACGTCCGCTTTCCCTGCGCGGAAGGTGTCAATCTGGGCGTCGGTGAAGGGGAAATGCACGAACTGCACGGCCGAGGCCTTACCCTCGGCGGTGGTGCGGTCAATATCCCTCTCGGCCACCCCGGGGATGGTGTCGTCGCCGAGGCGCAGGACGAGGCATTCCTCGATGCCGCCAAGCCCGGCCAGAACGCGCCCCCGGCGCTCGGGGTTGTCGATCTCGATCATGAAGGTGGCCACCAGTTCGCGCCCGTTGGGGACCAGCGGATTATAGGCCTCCAACTCGCCGGGAATCTGCGCCTCGCCGCCGCCCTCGATGAATAGCATTTCGTGCACCTGGTGCCACATGGTCTCGAAACTCTCGAAATAGAAACTGGCGTCGGGCCCCACCGCCACCCGGCGGTTCTTCTTTATGGCAGACATGGCCTTGCGCTGTTCGGCCCGCTGGGGCTCGTATTCGGCCATGGGCAGAATGTCTTCGGGGGTGAGTTTGTGTTCCTGCTTGCTCACGGGGGGCGCTCCTATTTCTGTTCCAGCCCGTAAGAGCGGGCGAGAAGCTGGATCGGATGGAAGGCTCTCTCAGGGGTTTTTGCAGGGACTTTCGCGGGGGGTTCCGCCCCGTCTGAATCGAGCCGCTCCATGACCTGAAGAATATGGTCGCCGGCCAGCGGGCATTCCGAGGCCACACAGGAACCGGCGTTCTTCGCCGCCTGGCGGGCCACCGGTTTGCCCTGTTCCAGCGCGATCTCGAAATGGTCCTTCATGATGCCCCAGGAGCCGCCATGCCCCGAACAGCGCTCCATCACGTGAATTTCGGTATCGGGAACCAGGCGCAGCATCTCGGCCGCCTTGGGGCCCATGTTCTGGGCCCGGGCATGACAGGGAAGATGCACTGAAACGCCGCCCCCCAATGGCTTCATGCCGTCGGCCAGGCCTTCCTTGGCGGCCATATCCACCATGTATTCGGCGATGTCGAAGGTGGCGCCAGACAGGGTCTCGATGGTTTTGTCGCCGGGCAGGATGAGAGGCCATTCGAATTTCATCATCAGCGCGCAGGAAGAAACCAGCGCGATCACGTCATAACCCTTCTCGATCCAGGGCGCGAGCTCGGCGGCCGTTTTTTCCGCGGAGCTGGCCACGGCCCCGATGTCGCCGCTCTCAAGCTGGGGCATGCCGCAACATCCGGGATAGACCACTTCGGTTTCGACGCCGTTCAAGGCCAGTACGGTGCGCGCGTCGAGGCCGATGCCGGGGTCGTTGTAATTGGCGAAACAGGTGGCGAACAGCACCGCTTTGCGGCCGTAAGCAGGCGCCTGGGCGTTGACTTCGGGGGTTTCCTTCGCCGCCCGGCTGACGAATGTCCTGGCACAGAACCGGGGCAGGGCGGCCGCGCGGTGGATTCCCGCGATCCATTCCATTATCGGCCGCGTCAGCGCGTTACCCACCCCGCAGGCCCAGTTGACCAGCGGCGCCACCAGACTTGCGAGCCGGCCATTGCGGTCGGTCAGGGTAAGCTGGCGGTGGAATACGTTGACTCTGCCCGCCTTCAGATCGGCGGCGCGGTAGCGCAGCATGAGATGGGGGAAATCGAGGTCGAATTCATGGGGCGGCACATAAGGGCATTTGGTCATGAAACACGTGTCGCACAGGGTGCAGGCGTCCACCACGGCTGCGAATCCTTCGCTCGCCACCGAATCCAGCTCGCCGCTGTGGGATTCGTCTATGAGGTCGAAAAGGCGGGGGAAGCTGTCACACAGATTGAAACAGCGGCGGCAGCCATGACAGATGTCGAAAACGCGCCGCAGTTCGGCGTCGATTTTGTCGGCGTCGGTGAATTCCGGGTCCCGCCAGGCGAGGGCGTGGCGGGTGGGAGCCTCAAGACCGCCTTCACTCATAGGAGAACCTCTGCGTGGTAAGCACGGGCGGCGTAAAATCCACCGCCGTCCCCTGCCAGGACGGGGGGAAGAACAGTTCCCGCCGCCTCGAGTGGTGGTGGCAGAGGATCAGAGCGGCAGATCAGACGGGTAGCGTCTTAGCCTTCGAGTTCGTCGAGGGCCTTCTGGAAACGGCCGGCATGGGATTTCTCGGCCTTGGCCAGGGTCTCGAACCAGTCGGCAATCTCGTCGAAGCCTTCTTCCCGGGCGCTCTTGGCCATACCGGGATACATGTCGGTGTATTCGTGGGTTTCACCGGCGATGGCGGCGTCCAGATTCTGGGAAGTGGAGCCGATGGGCTTTCCGGTGGCGGGATCGCCCGTTTCCTCGAGGAATTCGAGATGGCCATGAGCGTGACCAGTCTCGCCTTCGGCGGTGGAGCGGAATACGGTGGCCACGTCGTTATAGCCTTCCACGTCCGCCTTTTGAGCGAAATACAGATAGCGGCGGTTTGCCTGCGATTCGCCGGCGAAAGCGGCTTTCAGATTGTCCTCGGTCTTCGTGCCTTTCAGGCTCATTGTGTTGTCCTCCTGTCAACAGTGATAGTGATTGTGCGCGGCCCTTTTTATGCCTCCGGCAAGGCGGTGCGTCAAGCTGAGAATGATTCTAAGCTCGCCAATAAGACACGATAATGCCTCATTTAATTTAGCTGTATATGGGTTAATTAAGCGTCGATGCGGACGGTGACGTCGATGCCCGATATCTCGGCGCCGTTGGGCGCGGAAGGAAGTTGGGAGATTTCAATGGCATCGGCGGGAATATCTATCAGGCGGCCGCTCTTCTCGAAGAAGAAGTGGCTGTGCTGGGTGGTGTTGGTATCGAAATAGGCGCGGCCTGATTCAACCACCACCTCGCGCAACAGCCCGGTCTGGGTGAACTGGTGCAGGGTGTTGTAGACGGTGGCAAGCGATACGCTGACGCCTGCATTGCGGGCCTCGGAATGGAGATCCTCGGCGGTAATGTGGCGGTCGCCGTTTTCGAACAACAGCTTGGCCAGAGCCAGACGCTGGCGTGTGGGACGCAGCCCCGCATTCCTGAGCCGGTCTAGGGCGGAGGCATACGGCCGCATGCTTTTCCAGTTGCCTGTGAGAATCTTGTCCATAATCTGGCTTCCCGTTTTTATTTTCCCGTTCTATTTTCCCTAAACAATGTAGGGTTATACGTGGGGAGTTATACATTTCTTTTTCAAAATAACAAAAGGAAATCTTTTTTTAGAATAAAAATAAACTAATTCTATGGTGGCACTCCATGAAGTGCACTCCGCTGGACCCCCCTGTTATCCCCGTTGTCCCGGGCTCTGGGCAGCAAAACCGGGACATAATGACGCACCCCTAACCCTGGAGTATTCGGCCCCTGGTCCGGTTTGTGGTCAAACCTTAATAAAACACCTTTGCAAGGGGGTATAATGGTCCGTGAATTGCACCTCTTAATTACGTTCATTGCGGATTATTACGTTCATTGCGTGTAAAGAGCCTGCTTTGTACTTCTGTTCAGGGTATAGAGTCTTTCTAGCCAATATGGACTCGCTCCGACCGAGAGCATTTGGGCTTGGAGCAGGAACGCTTTGCGGAGCGTAGCGGCGCTACGGTCAATAAGCGCGACACCCGCCAAGCCCAAATGCTCCGGCCCCGTCAGGGTGGCCCGTGGCGGGCGTTCGCTGTGTTGCGCCGTTTGCCCGATGCCCCACATCGCGCCGCGCGGCGCGCCTGGCGGACCGCCGAGCCACATACCATCGGAGCGGGTCAATATTGGCTAGAAAGACTCTATGTATGCGGGTCAGGAATCCGCTATCCATGCCGAGGGGGTGCCAGCGTGAGCGAAATTCTCGACCGCCTGATGAAGGGGGTGTCTTTTGGCAAGGCTCCGCTTTCCTACGATCAGGAGAAGGAACTGGCGGGTCACCAGGACGCGAAGGTGCGCCGCAAACTGGCGGCGCGGCACGATATCCGTCCCGAAATCCTTTATTACATGGCCGAGGACACGCTGCCCCTCTCCTCAAGCGGCGGCTTCCCCATGAGCGAGAAGGAAATGAAGCACCGCCTCGATTCCTTTCTCGATCTGTGAAGGCTTAAGCCTTCATGCCCGTGGCGACGCGAGCGGTTCTCAACTCTCGATAATAAAGGTGACCTCGACGGTAACGCGGTATTCGGCGATTTTGCCGTCCACTATCTTGGCCTTCTGCGAGACTACCTCGAGACCCGAAATGCCGCGCAGGGTTTGCGCCGCTCTGTTCAGCGCCTCTTTCACGGCGCCCTGAAAGCTTTCCCCGGACGAGGCCGTGAGCTTGGTTACATGTGCAACAGTCATGATTCCCTCCCCTGTTGTGGTTTGCCGCCGTGTTTCGGCGATCACTACATCCATTAACCTAAGAGCCTTATTGTCTCCCGGCCACGCTATCATACCGGCCTTTTTTGTCCATCGTAAGGCCTCGCGCAAAAAACAGAAAAACAGCGCCGCCGTGGATTTTCCTTGCAAATGAACACAAAAACCGCCAGATAATCCATTCGGTTACACATTATCCTGGCGTATCTTCCTATGACGCCCATGCGCTTAGCCACGTTACCCCGAGACATTGTGAGACCAGGAATTCGTAACGCGGCCTGAAGCTGCTTGCGTCACTACAATCGTTTAAAAGGACAATGAGATATGACTACTGGAACAGTAAAATGGTTCAACCCCACCAAGGGTTATGGCTTTATCGAGCCCGATGACGGCTCCAAGGATGCCTTCGTCCACATTTCCGCCGTTGAGCGTGCCGGGTTGCCCGGCCTGCACGAAGGGCAGAAGGTGGAATTCGAACTGGTCCCCGGCCAGAACGGCAAATCCTCCGCCGAGAACCTGGTGGTTGTGGAGTAGGGTCTAAACAGACCTCTCTACGGACATCACCGTATCTACCAAGCCCCGCCGGTTCACGCCGGCGGGGTTTTTAATTATGGCGCCCCCAATAAGTGCGCCGGCAGGTTCACGCCAGCGGGGTTTTTCGTTGCGGCGCCTCAGCTGGCCTGGCGGCCGGTATGGTTGTTGCCGCCCGCCTCGTCTTCGGTCAATGGCGTGTCCACCGGGTGCGCAGCAAAATGGTCGAGGGTGCGCCGTATGTCGTCGAGCAGCAGGCAGCCGAGGTCGCGGCTGACGCCATGGCGCACAAGGATGCGCTGGATCACCAGATCGCTGCGCTCCGCCGGCATGGCGTAGGCCGGCACTTGCCATCCCCGCGTGCGCAGGCGGTCGGCGAAGTCATAGAGCGTAAAGTCGCCTTCCACCCCGTCTTTTAACTTCCAGCACAGCGCGGGCATGCCGCCCCGGCCATCGTAAATAATCTCGAAGGGGCCCATCTTGGCGAT